>JBAQPP010000029.1:0-23688 GCA_049305865.1 Candidatus Absconditicoccaceae bacterium | reverse complement strand
GCCATGAGTCATGTATATATTGTATCGTGGATTCATATATCTACTAATAGATTTTTTAATCAATTGGAGAGATTTTCTTTGAATCATTGTGGGATAGGCTTTCAAGTTCTTTTATGTTCTTTGACTGCCTTGATGTATTCTCGGAAAAAGAATCAAATCTTTTCTATGACTGGTCAAGCAACAGCAAGAGTTAAAGTATTTTGAGTAAATGAATTGACGGCAAGAGTACCCAATACATTATAACCAAATGCCATTGCTTCAGCTCATCATAGGTCTTTTGCTTCTTTAACCAATTGATTCATAGGTACATAAATCAGATCATCTTGATTTAGAGATGGCTCTTCTACTTCAAGTATTTCTTTTAGTTGTAGTAATATTTGTTGAATCTGTTGATCTTTGATTCATTTACTCTGGATCAACACATCTAAATTATTTATAAGTTCTATGCTATTATTCATCGATTTATAATATATACATAAATGTCGAATATATAGCCATTTTACATACAAAATCAAATCTTTATTGACTTTTTATGTTAAATAATTATATACTTTTTGTAAAATCTAAACAAAATGGAAGAAAATTCAGTAAGTGAAATTGAAAAGAAAGATGATAATCAACTTTTCAACTGGAAAAAAATGTTCTGGTGGGTGCTTGTTTTGGCTGTAATTAGTGGCTTTGTTTGTGTTCTGTTCTTTAACAACAGCTTGAACAATGAAGCCGAAGCTGAGAAGTACAAACAGCTTTATAAAACAGAAACATTATCCAATCTCCAGATTGAGATAAGATTGGATTCGGCCATGAAAGCAATGAAGCAACTTGCTTCTTACCAACCTCTAACTTCAGAGATGATCCAAAGAGATAAGGTACGTAGTAGTATGAAGTACCAACCTGGTGACTTCGCTATCATGAAAGTAGATTCTTCAAAAGTTTTGGTGATTGACATCATCGCCGGCGGGGACAAGTTCAATTATACATTGAAATATCTTGTCCAGCATAAAAATAAAAACTATGAAGAAGTCAGCCCACAATTACTTTATTAGAATCCAAACATCTTAAAAAGTTTTGAAAGCATTTCAGGTTTTACTTGGAATGTTTTTTTTATTAGTATTGACATTTTATATTAAATATTTATAAGATAATAGATAGAATGATCATTAACTACTAAAACAAAAATAGAAATTTATGAAGAAAACAATTATTATGCTGATGATGGTTTTTATTAACCTCTCAGTATTTGCAGAAGTAGCAATCCCCACTAAGCCAAATCCTGCGCAATTAATCATGGATTATCCTGGGATATTACAGCCGGAACAAATACAAGCATTGAAACAAAAACTGGTAGCATTTGACAAAAAAACCAGCATTCAACTGCAGGTTGTGATCATGGATGATATTGATGGACAAATTGCAGGTGATGTCGCTCTTGAAATTTTAAATCAATGGGGAGTGGGACAAGAAAAAATCAACAATGGACTTGTGTTTCTGGTTGTAAAGTACAATGAAAATGCAATTAGCAAACTCAGCAAAAAAAAACGCTGCGATTGTAGTATCAAAACGGGATATGGTTTAGAACCATATATCACAGATGCTCTATCAAAAAGAATTCTGCATGAAATTTTTGTACCGTTGGCCAAGAACGATCAATATTATGAAGGAATCAGTTCTTCAATTGATGAAATGATTAAAGAATTGGGAGATATTGGCTGGCAACAAAGAAAGGAATTTGAAGCGAACAAAAAAGCTGAAAGTGAACAAGCAATGCGTGACTTTGGTCATAACTTACTTATGGTTCTCTTAATCGCAATTGTCATTGGATTGGTTATTTGGCTTTTTATCAGAATCAGAAAAGACAGATTAAAAGCACAAGCATTAAAACAACGCAAGGAATCTCTCAAAAAAAGTTTTTCTGATGCGAAATCTGAGTTTGAAAAGTATTTGGTAATGATACCAAATGATATTTCTTCTTATCCTGCTTGGGCTGTGGAATTGTATAACAAGATTATTAACAATATCGAACGCGCAATCAAACAACCAGCCAAATCTGTGATAGATGAATTTCCTACAATCATTGAAACCAATATGGTAAGGGCATCTCAAATTTTGAGTATACTTACAGGTTGCGTATCAGGACTGAAAAAATCTATCGCAGAACTGGAAGCAATTCCAAATGAAATTAAAAAATACAAAGAGGAAGCTCCAGCTAAACTAAGTACAGCTGAAAAACAATTTCAGGAATTTGCTACGAGTATCCAAACACTCAAGGATAAAGGATTTAAACTTGTTCTTTTTGAAAATGAACTTGGAGATTTCAAAGTATCGCTTGCTAAGACCAAGGAGAAAATAAATGCTAAAGAAGATGAAAGTAAAAACGTTTTTCTGGAAAGTATTGGGATCTACGAAGGCATTCAAGGGACAATGCAACTGATGAATATATATCTGTACAACAGAGATACTACTTCAAAAATCATTGCAAGTCTCAATACAAAGATTGAATCCTTACCCACTCAGAAAGAAGCTGCACAAAAAGTACTTGAGCATCTCAAATCTGAAAATCCAAAAGATAACTGGGAAGATCTGGATAAAGCTTTTGGATCTGTAACTGCCCTACTCGGTCTGTGTCAATCAAAAAAAGATGAAGCGGAGAAGAAAAACGGAATGGACGTACAGGATTTTAATACTGCAAAATCATTGGCTGATGAAGCCAATGAAAAGATGCAAAAAATTCTGGATATATTCCATGACATCCAAAAACGCAAAGATGAAATCATCAATGCTAAATCAAATTTTGATTCATTACTAAAAACGACCGAGAAAAACATCACTGATGCAAAAAATAAAACATCAGATTCTGATGTGAAATCGGGAGCAAAAAACAAAGTAATGGATGCAGAAAGGGAAATGAAAGAGGCAAAAAATGAATCATCAAATCCAATTATAAACTGGCTGCTTGTGATTGAGCTTTTGAATAAATCAAGATCTCTTGCTGCAGAAGGATATAAAATGGCTGAAAATGATATCAAACAAGCTGAAAACGAAAGAGAAAGAATTGCTGCAGCCGCAGCAGCATTGATTCTCGAACAGGAAAGAGAAAAAGAGAAAGAGAGAGAAAGGGAGAGAGAGAGAGAAAGGGAAGATAATACTACAAATTATGGCGGTGGTAAAGGTGGTGGCGGCGGAGCAGATGAAAGTTTCTAATTAGCTACCAAAAAATAACTTCAAGGATACTCTGGTTTTTATCAGAGTATCTTTTTTTTTATATTATAAAGTATACTTGTAAACTAGTAAATATTAGTTATTGTTTTTTGTACATTTTCTCTTGCAATTAAGAAAAAAATCATTATATATGATTGCGAAGATGAAAACGTAAAAACAAAACACAGTTTATTTTTTTGCATCCAACTTATTGTATAATATACAATTATTTATAATCTAACCACTATAACCATGAAAATCTGAATAGCACAAATCAATACAAAGCTCTGAGATATAGAAAAAAATACTCTCAAGATTGAAGATACTATCAGAAAAATCTGAAATGAATCTGATGTAATAGTATTTCCTGAGATGACAATATCTGGATATCCACTCAATGACCTATTAGATGATGAAGAACTTGTAAGAAAACAGAAAGAAGTAATCTATAGAATTAGAGATCTAGTAAGTGAAACAAACGAAAATCTAAAGGTTATACTAGGATTTATAGATTATAATGAATCAGAAGTACTGCCTTCTGGAGAAATGAAAAAATATAATGCCGCAGCCGTGATATGAAAAGATGTACAAATTTATCACAAGAGATTATTGCCAAACTATGATGTGTTTTTTGAACAAAGATATTTTGCTCCAGGCACTGAATGATTAACATTCAAAATAGCAAAAGATATAAAATGAGCGATGACTATCTGTGAAGATATATGGGATGATAATTATGAAACCAAACCTATACAAGAATATGCAAATAAGGACGTAAACGTAATATTTAATATCTCTAGCTCTCCATATGGAGAAGGGAAGATGAAAAAAAGACTAAAACTACTTAGAAAACATGCAGAAAATCTATGAGCTCACATGGTTTATGTTAATCAAGTATGATGACAGGATGAACTTGTATTTGATGGAGCTAGTATGGTAATGACTCCAGATTGATGTTTACAACATATAAGTAAAAGATTCCAAGAAGATATAAGTATAGTAGATACTGACAAAGTTTGTCATGATTATAGCTATGATGCAATCAATGAAGATCAATATAAATATAACAATATGATAGAAGCAATGAAACTAGGATTAAAAGACTATCTAGAAAAGACTGGAATAAAAAATGTAGTAATAGGAGTATCTGGTGGTATAGATTCAGCTTTGAGTTTATATATTTTAAAACAAATATTGCCTAGTGAAAATATACATGCCATCTATATGCCAACAAAATATAATAGTAATGAGTCTCGAGAGCTTGCTAATCAATTGGCACAAAATTTGGGTATTGAATTGAAGATATGAGAGATTCAAGATCTTGTAAAAAGCTTTGAAATATTTGGAGAAGAAAAATTATGAAAAAAACCTGAATGAATCACTCATGAAAATATACAAGCACGTATCAGATGAATGATACTGATGAATATAGCAAACGATGTAAAATGAATGGTAATCAATAACTCTAATAAAACAGAACTAGCTATGTGATATGGTACTCTATACGGTGATCTTATATGATGACTATCATTGATAGGCGACTTAAACAAGAGAGAAATATATGAAATGGCTAAATATATAAATTCACATAATGCTAAACCGATTATACCAGAATGAATAATAAATAGAAAAGCATCAGCAGAGTTAGCTGAAGGACAAGTAGATCCATTTGATTATATGAAAGTTTCAGATGCTATAGAAGAACTACAATTTGGAGTAAGTATTCAAGATGTAGCTGAAAAATATAAATTGGATATCGAAGAAGTAAAAGCATTTAGAAAAAGAATAAAAATAAATGAATTTAAAATCAGACAAGCTCCTCCAGTAATTAAGTTGAAAGAAAGATCAGTTTGAATATGAAGATTATACCCCATAGTGGAGTAAAGATATTTCAACTCGTCATTTCGAGTGATTCGTTTAAGCGAAGAATCGAGAAATCTCTTAGAAATAATTAAAAGGGATCTCCTTCATTCTTCAGGACAAGTCTCTGCTCCGGTCGAGATGACAGGGAGGAAGAAGATTTATTTATTAACCAATACAATCATGGAAAACAAAGAATTGATTTACTACCCCATTTTGGATGGATATAGAGAAAAGGCATTGGAAATAGAAAAACAGATAAAAAACTGACTATATAAAAATCTCAATATAACATCTAATGAACAAGAAGCCAACGCATATCTTGTATGATGATGAGATGGATTTATGCTAGATACCGTGAAAAAATATTATGATTTTAATAAATCTCCTGAAGAAAATAAATTATTTTTTGGAGTGAATTGTGGGACATTATGATTCCTTTTGAATAATATACAGCTAGATGATATACCTAGTACTACTGAAGGGTTGGAAATAGTAAAAGCACATCTCATGAAAGTAGAAATAATAAAAAATGATTTAAGTGTAGAAATAAAACATGCAATCAATGACGTAGTAATATGATGAAATATATTGGATTATTTTAAATTTGATATAAATTCTCAGCAAATAAAAACTAGATTCCATGGCACTGGAATAATGGTTTCTACTGCTATGTGAAGTAGCGCTTATCGATTAAATAATGGATGACCAATGATGCCAGCTGAAAGTAAAGTATGGTGAGTAAGTGGATTAGCATCATTACCATTTGGATATAAAATAATCAGACCAGAGGATGTGAATATAAAAATCAAATGAAGAAGTCCTGTAATGGTATGAGTAGATGGCTATGGTGGAAAGGTAGAAGAGGTAAAAGAATTGACTATAAGTCCTACTGATCACTATGCAAAGATTGTTTTTAGCAAATGAACATCATTTGACACCAAAAGGATGTTGTTGGCTGAAGAAAAATTATTGAGAGAAGATTTTTAGAAATATGAAATGTTTAATTTTTAATTTTAAATAAATTAGAATGGAAGGAAAAATAGGATTATTTATTACTCGTTGTCAACCAGGATTTCATGACTGACATATAGATAGTATCAACGAAGCTATAAACGCTTGAATGGATAGAATCATTATCTGAGTATGATCTGCCGATAAGGAATTTACAAAAGATAATCCTTTCACCTATGATGAAAGAAAAAAAATGATTGAATTGTCATTGAAAGAATTTATCCCAAATTTGGGAATAGCAATTTATCCTATACCACACTCAAATGATGGTGAACAACGGAAAAATTATATTCTCAAAAATTTACCAAAATTTGATTATATCATCAGTTCAAATCCTATGGTTCGGGAATGATTTAAAGATGCAAATAAACTTTTTTTTCAGACTAGTATAACCACAAATACTAGAGCATCTGTAATAAGAAATAAAATATCTATGTGAGATTATCAATATCTTTACCAAGTATTATCAAAAAAAGTTGTTGAATATTTGAAAAATATAAAAGCTTTTGAAAGACTAAGAGATATTTTCAAAGATGAAAGAGTCACACCGAATATAGTTACAGATTCTGTCTTTTGCGATAAAGAATGAAGATTAGTTTTGATACAAAGAAAGAATCATCCACAATGAATAGCTTTACCATGATGATTTGTGAATTATTGAGAAAGTACAGAAGAAGCCTGTATAAGAAAAGCAAAAGAAGAAACATGAGCTGATATAAAAATAATAAGATTAGTCTGAATATATGATAATCTGTCTAGAGATCCTCGCGATCATAATATAAGTGCAGTATATTTATGAAAACTGGTGTGAAATGAAACAGACCGAAGTAGCTGAAATAAAAAAGTTTTGAAAGTAGATTTGGAAAAGATAGATGAAATAGATTTTGCTTTCCCTGATCATAAGAAAATGATTTTGGATGCATTTAGATATCATAATGACTAAGCTTGTCATTTCGAGTGAGCAATGCGAATTGAAAAATCTCTTGGAAATAATTAAAAGGGATCTCCTTCATTCTCCAGGACAAGTCTCCAGTGAGGTCGAGATGACATAGTAAAAAAGAACTTTAACTATTAACCAATGCAAAAATGAAACAAGAAAAAACATGATTATTTATTACTCGTGCTCAACCATGAATACATTCTGGTCAATATGATGGCATTAGACAGGCTATTGAGCAATGAATAACAAAAATAATCATATGAGTATGATCAGCTAATAAAGAATTTACCAGTGAAAACCCATTCACTTATGAAGAGAGGAAAAGAATGATTGAACTAAGTGCCAAGGAACTTTTGCAAGATATACAGGTAGAAATATTACCAGTCCCAGATCTATGAGACAATGAAAAATGGAGAAATTATATTTTTAATAATGCACCAGAATTTCAATATATAGTGACTGGTAATGCTCGGGTACAAGAAGTATTTAAAGATACTGATAAAAAAATAATACCACTGGAAATAAGACAATTCGTAAAATGATCGACTATTAGATGACAGTTGGCTACTAGAAACATTGAAGAGCTAGAAAAAGTTTTGCCAAAATCAGTAATAGAATATCTGTCAGAAATAAGAGCATTCCAAAGACTTAGAGAAATATTTAACGCAGAGAGAAAGACTCCAAGCTTGGTTGTAGATATGGTATTGATAGATCAGGATTGAAAATTAATTTTGATTGATAGAAAAAATTTTCCTCAATGAATTGCATTGCCAGGATGATTCAACGACTATGGAGAAAGATGAAGGGATGCAGCTATAAGAGAGACAAAAGAGGAAACATGACTTATAGTAGAAATAGAAAGAGATTTATGAGTATGGGATGAACCCAATAGAGATCCTCGTGCTCACAATGTCTCTCGTGCATTTAAAGGTAAAATTTTATGATGAGAATTGAAGGCCGCAGATGATGCAAAAGCAATAATAAAAATAGATCCAAAAGATTTGGATAATGTAATTTTTGCTTTCCCTGATCATAAGGAAATAATATTAGAAGCATTGAAAAAATAGAATATACAAAAAAACCTGGTGCTTAGCCAGGTTTAATTTTTATTATTTATAATTAATACTTAATCATCGTATCATTGCTCATCTAGAGTCATACCTACTATTGCTTCTTCTGCTGGTAAATCTCAATTTTGTACTTGAGGATCTCTATTGATGTAAACAAACATAGGCATAATCATAGGTACTCTACCTATAATTTTGGTGATATATTCTCATAATATTTCTTTTATATTTTTGAGACTATCTTTGATATCCATATTTTTTTTGCGATTATCATTATATTTGGATCTTGCATATTCTACTATCTGAGTATGGATAGTTTTTACTTCTGAAGAATAGACAAATCATCTGGATTCAATCTGGATATTTCAAACCAACTCTTGTGACTTTGTATCTACTTTAAATATAAGTGCAACTATACCGCTCTGAGCCATGATATGACGAGCCTTGATTACATATTCTCATGACATATGTCATTGTCATTTACCATCTATCATTACAGTATCTAGCTTGATAGGCTTATCTCAGAATAGAACCACATCATCATACATTTCGATTACTGTTCAGTTTTTGAGTGGCATTAGAATATTTTCTTCTGACATTCATAGATCAAGAGCTAATTTTTTGTGAGCATATCTATGGCTCATCTCATCAAAGAACGGTAGAAAATATTCTGGTTTAGTAAGACTCAAAAACAATTTGTGATCTTCTGCAAAACCATGTCAACTGGTATGTACATCCATTTCACTATTGGTTACTAGCTCTACTCATTGAGCTAATAGATCGTTAATCATTTTGTTGATTGCCAATTCATTTCAAGGTATAGTAGATGAAGACATCAGGATTGTATCTCATTTTTTGAGTTGTATCTGAGCATGTTCTCATCTGGACATCCTAGTAAGAGCTGCAAATTCTTCTCACTGAGCACCAGTAGAAAGTATCAACACTCTCTCGTCAGGCATATTATTTACATCATTATCCAATTTACGGATCATTCACTTGGGCGCATTGATATATCATAATTCCTGACAGATATCTATATTGTTGATCATAGATCTACCTGTAAGAAAGATAACTTTGTTATATTTGATTCCACTATTGATAATCTGTATTACCCTACCGATATTAGTCGCAAATGTAGCGATTAACATTCTTCATTTTACATCTCTTATCTGTTGTTCTATAGTTTCTCAGATCACTTTTTCTGATTTGGATCGTCAAGGATTTTGTGATCACAATGAATCTCAGATATAAAGCCTTACTCATTCTGTTCATATTCTAGCTATTTTAGCTAAGTCTGTAGGCCTATCTATAGAAGGAGTATGATCTATTTTGAAATCGGCTGAATCAAAAATAATTCATTTTGGCGTCTGGATAGAAACAGCCATTGTTTCAGGAATATTGTGATTTACTCTAGCAAACTCTATTCAAAAAACTCAAAGTTTGATGAAATCATAGTCTGGGTCGACTATTTTATATTTTATAAGATTCGCTTTTTTGGAATCATCAAAAGTCTTTTTGATAATACCTATAGCTAATGGAGTGGTATAAAGCATAGGATAATCTAGTTCTGGTAAGATATCTCTAAGTGCTCATATATGATCCAAATGTCCATGAGTAATGATAATTCACCTAAGTTTGGATCTATTTTTTTTGAGATATGATATATCAGGAATGATATAATCAGCTCATAATTCTTCGTTTGCTGCAAATTCCATACCAGCATCTACGACTATAATATCATTTTTATATTCTATAAGTAGACATTGTCATACCTGTTCAAATCATAGTAAACTAATTACTCTGACTGGCACTTCGTCTTTTTTTATAAGTTTACGTAGATCTGTAATCTGAGTCGATGGTTCAACTTTTTTTTGACGAATAAATGCTTCAGACGTAAGTTTTGGTTGTTTAGAACTTGGATTGTAGTTTTGTCTGCCTCTACTTTTGGCATTGTTTTGTGGTTTAAAATCGATAGAAACGTTTGTGTTTCATACTGCTGTGTTCATAAATTAATAATTAAATTGTTAAAATTTTTTAGTCCTCATTGGGACGGATCCCGACTAATCGGGATAAATGTTTAGTTGATTAAATAATCAAATGATTCAGGATTTATTGAAAGATTTGAGGATAAGGTGTAAAAAAATAGATATACCTATTATAAGTGAAGAGACTCAAGATTATTTGGAATGAATTTTGCGTAAACATAAACCAAAGATATGTCTGGAAATATGAAGCGCTGTGGCATATAGCACAATTTATATAGCTAATATTGTAAAAGAACGAGACTGAATCGTATATTCATCTGAAATATCTTACACAGCATACACAGCTTGAATCAATAACATCAAACAAAGTTGATTAACCAATATTGTTTTGTATCCCTTTGATGTAAACAAAGTTGATTTAAGGAAACTTATATCCAAAGAGATAGATTTTGCATTTATTGATTGACAGAAAAACCAGTATGCAAGCTACTTAATGAAAATACAAAATATATTAAGAAGTAATGGAATCATTGTTTTAGATGATGTGATCAAGTATCATAACAAATTGTCTTTATTATACGGATATCTACAAAAAAAGCAAATTGATTACAAAATAGTCAAAACTGAGCCTGGAGATGGTATAATGATCATAAAAGATTAAGAAACCATTTCTGATGGTTCTTCAGATATGATCTTTTCTTCTAGTTTTACTCTTTCTCATTCTAGTTCCAATTGATCAATTTTCTTTTCTACAGAATCGTTGGTATATAACCGATATTCCATATCTCATACATCATCACTTTCAAGTATATCTGGAGACTGTATGATTCAGAATTTTTTTCAATTTACAAATATTAGATAATTAAGTTTTTGATCTTTTCATATCAAACAAGTAATGATCTTACCTCCTATATCATACTCTCAAGGATAGTTGATTATATTATACTCTGATTTGGTATAAACCATATCTTCTCAAATATTTAGTGCCAGATTGATATATTTTTTATTTGGCTGAGTAAATGAATATAAAAACTTAGACTCAATGATGTATCCATCAGGATCAATTTTAAAATTTATCATAGCTATATTGTTAAAATATTAAAATATTTTTATCAAAAGAAATTAGGGTTGATAAGGCGTAATATGATTCATGATGCTCATAATAAGGCTAGTCATACAATCACCTTTCCTATTATATCTTTTCATTTTTTAGCATTCCCCGGATCTATTCATCATGCTGTGATCAGTACTCATCATATTACTACCATCACAAAGGAGAATATAAGTATAGCAGTTACCAACATTTTACTAAGTGATCACATAAGTATAGGAAAGGCATTTAGAGCATTCACTCTTGTAGTATTGCCAGCCGATTCATCGTTGCTCATCTCTATACAATCTCATATGAATGGGACTACTGTATTTAATTGTATTCCGCAACATTTTTGAGTTGAATCACAGATACATTTTGTATGATCAGCATTTGATGTGGTTCAAGATCAACAAGTCTGACAAGAATAAGAATTTCATGAAAATACTCAATACTGGGCTTTGGATCATGTACATTGATTTGGTACAGCTACACAACAATTATTTTCTACTTTATTTGGTCATGAACAAGCTCAAGATATTGGGGGGTTAGAACATTCTTTACAACATCATGCTCAGTTTGGATTTCGTGTGGTTCAATGTAGAGTACAAGATCATCAAGATAAAGATTTTAAGGGATCCAAACATCAAGTAAGTCCATCACAAAACGTTGTAATACCACTTAGAAGAGGTGGTTTACTGTATACATTAGCTTCTTTCCAACAACAATTACTTTTATCAAATTGACTAGCTATCGATGGAAATGTTGTTGAAACCCAATAATTTCGGTTTGATTGAGTAAATGTATTATTACAAAGTTTTGGTTCTACTATACAACATCATGCTCAATCTCACGTCAATCAATTGGCGACGCTACAAGATCAATTTGTAGGTAAGGTTTTGGGATCAGGACAAGGATTGATACAACATCATGCTCAATCTCATGTCCATCAAGGAGTCGCACATCATGAATTTACTATGGGCATTTTAGGATCTGAACAATCTGCGATACAACATCAAATATTTGGATTGTGTGTATATCAAGGATCACATATTGGTCATTGAAGATTAACTGGTTTTTTTCATTGTGTAGTATTACAAACAGGTACACATTGAGATAACATGGCCTGTGTGTGTCCTCAATATTTCCCATCAATACATGTTGTACATCATTTACTAACTAGATTTGATTGTAAATTTCTTACTAAACCCGCCGCAGTTGAAGGCGTGCCACACGTTATTGTTTGATAAGTAAATCAATAAGATTTTAAAAATGTTTGTAGTTGAGTATCGTTAACTGAATTATTATTAAATCGTTGTGGTCAAGATCCTGTTATACTTGCACATGTTGTAGGATTTGTTGAATTTCAAGCAACACCATATCAAATTCGTGGAGATTCTGTTCATAGTGTACAAGCTCCCAATACATTATTTAATCCAAAAAATATTCAAGCAATAAATACCAGAGAAAAAAATCTGAATATAATCCTGTGATTGAACATATTTATGGATAGTACTAAAATTTATGCAGTCAGCATACTATTTATAATTTCATTTACCAAAGATCAATCTATCTGTGATTTATATTTTGCCATTAGTTCTTTCATAAGGATTCATCTTTGTTTAGCAATATCTGTTATCTGTAACTCTACGATGAGTGAATCTATAAGATCTTTTGTCTGTTCTGCTGACATAGTAGAAGGCAGATAAAATTCTAATAAAAGTTTCTTCTGTTTCTCAACAGCCAATTCCTCTATTCTATTTGCTTTTTCAAGAAATCACATAGTCTCTGCTATTTCTTTAATCTCTTTTTTGATGAGCTGAACTATTTCAGAATCTTCTAAATCTTTTTGGAGCTCGATTTTTTTATTTTTTGCTCTTGCTATAATGGTATTTAGAACTGTTTTTTTGGGTTCCTCTTTTGAGAACATTGCTTGTTTGTAATCAGCCATGATCTGATCTAATAGAGACATGTTATTGTTGGTTAATGATAAATCACTTTCTATCTATCATTTCGAATGTAGTGAGAAATCTCTTAATATATTAGAGATCTCTCGACAAGCTCGAGATGACAAGTTTATTTGCTCAAGAGGGGACTCGAACCCCCAAGCCTTACGGCATACGAACCTCAATCGTACATGTATACCAATTCCATCACCTGAGCATTTTCTTATAATATTAATCTCGGCTTTCAGCCGACGTACATGCCCCGCCATTGCGGGATAAATATACCAATTCCATCACCTGAGCATTTTTTCATTTTAAAAATTAGCTAATTATTATCAAGTTTAAAAAAATATTAACTTAAAGAAAAAATCTTCGTTTCCGAAGATTTAATCTTATATTCTAACTACAAAATATCATTATTTAGATTTTTTGGTAACCAATTCATAAACTCCTTTCTCTACTCTCTTGAAAAGATCTTTATATTTTTGTAAGTTCAACATAACTGTATTTGGACTTACCATTTTTTCTTTCAACATTTCTTTGCAAAGTTCTTTTACATTCATAGGTCTGCCATTTCTATCAAATATCCTTACCAATATATCTTTTACCATTCCTCATTCATATCATCGTTCTTTCAATCCATAGATACCCAATCATAGATTAACAAATATATCGTTGTTCTTTACTAGTTCGTTGTGTATTGTATTTACTTTTACACTCTTAGCTGGGAATCGTTCAATAATTTTTGCAGGTAATTCCTGATAATGGATAGGTTTATTGATCCTTCTCATAGTGTAAAGTATTTTAAGTTTGATTGTCTTTGGATTAACGTCTGCAAATACAGGTAATCATATTTTACCGTCAAATACACTTATTTCTCTAATAGTGTCAAAGAAATGAATGAAAAATAAATCGTTTTTAAGATAGTGAACATCTTTATAATCTTTTGCAAAATTATCTTTTAAATTTCAAATAAATTCATAAATATCTTGGCTCTTTTTTCTCTTTTCAAAATAATCAGCAATAACCAGTACCAACTTTGTAAGCATATCTTCATATAATGGTTCTAGGTAGAAAGCTTTATTTAGATATTTATTTCTTTTAAGATATGTAACATCAAAATCTGAAACTAGAATCAGTTTAAGTTCTTGTTTTGAAAATTTGAAAATATTTTTATTAACCAATTTTGCTATTAAAATATCTTCTCATAATATACCTCCATGAGTATCTAGAACTTTTTTTGCTTCTTGCAAAACTGACATATAAGTTTCGTTACCTACGATAAGTCTTCTGAATCTCATAAGAGCTTGAGTCTCAATTTGTCTGATTCTTTCTCTTGTAAGATTATATTCTTTTCAGATTCTTTGAAGAGGTATTTCTTTATCTCATGTAAGTCAGAATTTTTTCATAAGGACTAATCTTTCTTTTGGTTTACAATAAATTAACACGTCCTTTAGGTTTGTGCCTTCAATGTCGACTTTTATCTTTTTGTCATCCATTTTTACGTTGAAGTTCATTAGATTTTTATTTACTAGGTAAAGGGTAGTACTAAATTGTCTGATGTATAAGAATTCACGTATCAATGTCAAGAGATTTTTTATTAAAAATATATATGCTTATGGTCTAAACATTGAATTTAAAGATCATAACATCTCAGTCTTGAACTATATAATCTTTTCATTGCATTTTGAGTAGTCATGACTCTCTAGCCTTGGATCGCGATCAAACTGTGAGTAAATCTGAGTACTTGACAACATCCGCTTTGATAAATCATCTTTCAAAATCTGAATGTATCGCTCAAGCTGCTTGTGGAGCTGTAGAATCCAATGGTATTGTCCAGGCTTTGGTCTCTTTTTCTCATGTGGTAAAATAATACATCAATCATACTTTGTTGAAGGCTATAGAAATCAGATCATCTAAAGTAGGAATGTGTGTAATTTTGTCAATTTCCAAGAGCTCTGTGATAAATTCTTGTTTCTCTTGATTACTCATATCCATCATTTCTGATTCAAGTTTTGCACTAACTACTGAAACCGGAGATTGAAGTTTGAGAATAAATTCATCTGTTATATGGTGTGCCATTGCAAGATCCTCCTGGGAAACATTGATAGCATATATAAATGGTTTTAGAGTAAGGAAGTTATATGGCTTAATCAGTTTCATCTCTTCATCACTTAGGTCTTGTCTGAGACTATATGCTATTTTTCATTGTTGGAGAACCTTTTGGATTTTTTCTAATGTTTCTGCTAATTTATGGTCGTCTTTGTTAGCTGTGAGTTGTCATCTTTTAGCTATAGCTGGTAGATGTCTTTCGATCTGTTCAAGATCAGCAAAAATAAGTTCAGTATTTATAATCTCTACATCTCTAAGCGGATCTATATTTCATTCTACGTGTACAACATCAGGATCTTGGAAATATCTGATAACTTGCACTATGGCATCTACTTCACGGATATGTGAAAGAAATTTGTTTCACAGTCACTCCCCTTTACTTGCTCACTTTACAAGTCAAGCAATATCTACAAATTCTATATGTGCATGGACTATTTTTTTGGAGGCTGACATCTCGGCAAGTTTATCTACTCTAGGATCTTTGACTTCTACGATTCAAACGTTGGGATCGATAGTACAAAATGGAAAATTTTCTGCAGGTGCAGAATATGATTTGGTAAGAGCATTGAAAAGTGTGGATTTACCTACATTGGGGAGTCAGACTATTCAGATTTTCATATTAAATATGTTTCAGTGTTTAAAAGTTTCAGCGTTGAAATGTTTTTAGTAAAAGTTTAAAAAAATGCAAACAGAAAAATATTTTTGATTGAAAAAAATCCTGAATACCATCAGGATTAGTTGGCGATGCCCTACAAGTAATAATGCTTACTTGATAATCGGGAATACGTAATTTGTAAAGCATAGTGCAACCAATGCCGTACCGTGCTTCTTATTTACAACGAATGTTTCAGTAATTAATTTGATTTGTTTTAAATCATATTTTTTATCAAATCAATTGATGTACAATTCATTTAAACTTGCACGGAGTAGATTTTTTATTTGAGATAAATTATATTCTCAATTATGTTCGCAGACAAGTCATCAGAATTTTTTTCAAGTTTTTTTGTCATATAATCGTCAGAAAATAATTCATGCTGCAATTTTTTGTCATTTTGTTCAGTGAACAACCGCCATGATTGATTCCATTACCTCACCATGATTGTAAATAGAGGGCTTAGAAATTTCTTTTGCAATTCAGGGTAGAATAGAAGAATAAGTCATGATGTTTGCTCTTTCGATTCATGCAGTTTTGAGAGCTAGGTGATAAGAACCAGCGTGGATAGTGATATCACTTTCACCTGTTCATTTGGTGATAAAATAATCTCTTGGAATACGATTTCATAAAATCATTCCTCATGGCGACATGGGGGCTAGCCCTCATCTGATTTGATTTTTTTTCATATCATAAATTTTTTTGGAATATAAAAAATAGAAAAAAATTTTCCGGTATTGAATAAGAAATTGATGAAAAAATACAATAGCAATTTACGTATTAGGATTTACATTTTTTCTAGTTTCAGAAAAAGTATTGCCAAAAATATAATTAATTTATTTCTATATCTATGTGTTTGATCTGTGGGAATCTAGTTTTAATTTTTTTTTCTATCTCATCAATTTTGGTTCAAAGTATTCTAGGTACTCTACTAGTAAGATCTATACAAAATTCTAAAAAATCCTGATAGTCGTCTTTTACTCTTTCGTATTCTTTTTTAAGAAAATTATGTTTACTAATCTCTTTGAGAAGTCATATTTCATTACATTCTATTTCACATTTTATACGATATGCATCTATATCTAGTATACCTGATTTAAAATCAATGACTTTTTCTATGACATCCTCTTGTTCAAGTAACTCGATTATGTCATCCTTGATATGTTCTGGTATAGACTTTCATATTAAGAATTGTCTATTTTTGTGTATCAAAAATAATGCCATAATACCCAATAAAACTCATATCAAAACCGATCATACAGAATCTCGTAATGGATTGCCAGTTATAGAATAAAGTAATAAACTGGTTGCAGCTATCAAAACTCATATCAATGCTATACCATCTTCATACACAACAGCTAGGGTAACCGGATCTCAGTGAATCAATAAATTACGGATTTTCATATGTGGGTTTCTATGCTTGAGTTCTCTTCGCGCTGCTCAAAAAGTAAATCATTCTACAACGAAAGATATTGCAAGTATAATAAATATAAAATTATTTAAAATAATCTCTTGACCATGAAAAAACGATAAAACTCAATGATATAATGTAATTCATGCTCATATAAAAAAGATTCAACATGCCGATATAAGAGCTCGTAAAAATCTTTCTTTACCAAATCCATAAGAAAAATCTGAATTAGCAGATTTGGATGAGCGCTTGATACCAACCATAAGTAGTGACTGATTGAGAGTATCAGCAAATGAATGTATTGACTCTGAAAATAAAGCTCACGATCAAGACATCAGGAATCATATAAATTTGATGATTGTTATGATTCAATTACCTATAAGAGCAAATAATACTGACCAAAATCAATGTGATCTTGTAGAATAATGTGAGGGTTGCGGCTGAGGATCAGATGACATAATATATATAATAATAAATAGTAAACGATAAATTATATTATAGAAAAATTATAACAAAATTTTAAAAA
Organism: Candidatus Absconditicoccaceae bacterium; assembly: GCA_049305865.1. Taxonomy (GTDB): domain Bacteria; phylum Patescibacteriota; class Gracilibacteria; order Absconditabacterales; family Absconditicoccaceae; genus UBA6263. The sequence goes on along the minus strand of JBAQPP010000029.1, from coordinate 5,890 downwards.
TTAGCAAAGATTTGATATTATAGAGGCTTTTCAATGCCTGGGAAAAATCATTTAATAAAATTATTTGCGGCTTGGATATCTGATCATGATTGTTCTTCAGGTTTAGATTTTTTAATTGGAGTTTTTAAAACTCATAGCAATGCTTCTTCCTGGGTATCATAGATTCATCATCTAAGAAATTTTGAAGCATCAGAAGGTGTAGATTCCATGGATATAAATATATAAAATTAAATTTTGATTATAAATATTTCTTTACTTTCTTTTCTAGAACTTTGCGGTTTAAATAATTTTATTTTGGTTCATCCATATTTTTTTTTCATATCTAGGACAAAACTATCAAATCATGGTCACATAAAAAGTTTGATTACAAACTTACTATCGGGTTTTAAATATTGATCGTAGATCCGTAATGTCTGCTCTATAAGACCAAATGATCTAATCGCATCAACGTCTTTTACTCATATCGTAAAGGGAGCCATATCTGATTGAATCAAATCAAATTTTTCGATTCAGTTTTGTTTGATGATTTCATTTACTTTGGATTGATCAGTAATATCTTGCTTGTATGTAAACACATTTGGAAGTTTGACTTTGATATCAAGTATATCAAATCAGATTATTTTATAACTTTTGATTTTATTGGATTCTGATTGAGCTACGGCATATTGCATCCAACTTCATGGAGCACATCATATGTCCAATATATTACGAGTAGTTTTATCAAATATATGAAACTTAGCCTGAATCTCTTCAAGTTTAAACGCGCTTCTAGCCTTATATCATTGCTCTTGTGCTTTTTTGAAATAATGATCTTGGTATTTAAACATAGGTTTAATTACTTGATGATAAAGTTTTTTAATTCTTTACGAAGTGGCTTATACTCTGGACAATATTGTGCAACTAAATCTCGGAATTTTGAAGAATGATTTTTTTGTTTTATATGACATACTTCGTGTATTGCGACATATCTTATATATCTTGTAGATAGATGGACTAGATCTAGATTGAATAGTAATGTATTGTCGTGTGAACAACTTCATCGCTTAGATTTTAATTTTCTAATTTTGATTTCTTTATAAGCTCATATTAAATTTGAATATTTATCTATTATAGGTTTGATGTATTCGTACAATGTATCTTTGAGATATTTATCTAATTGCTTTTTATTTTTAAACTCAATGTCTGATAGTGAGGCTTCTTCTCAGAACAAAATAATATGGTCTGAAGTCTGTGATTGGATATGAGTTCTTTTGTGATGTCTAGCAAGTAATTTGGATCATTTATCGATCAGACTTTTTTTGAAATTTTCATCATTTTTGAGAAAAGTCGGTATGGTAATACTGAGCTTACCATCTGTTGAAAGTCTTACATATCCGTGTCTTATTTTTTTATAGGAGATAATGTATTCCATAGGCGTATTATAGGAAATGGTAGACATTTTGCAAGAAGGATATAAAAAGACATAATTTTTTTTGAAGAAAAAAAATAAGAGCTGGAAACCAGACTCTTACTTTGTGTGTTGTTCTTTATAAATTTAATTTTTGCTTTTGGATTTCGGGTACTTTATAATGATAAAGAAGATCCATTTTTTGATAGATGTCGTATGACTTATAGAAAGCCCAATCGAACCATAATGGAAGTTCAATCATTTCAGACCTTTCAAGTTTGATCAATAGTAGAACAATTTTCATCCTCAATTGCCTGAGTTCTGAAAGATACTCTTTTTTCGATTTCTCATCGAGCAATTCAAGTTTCATTAAATTATCGAAACATCTTGATCCATTAAATATTGAAGTCTTTTCTATGATCTCATTTTTAAGAGCGTTTTGTAATATCCGCTTTTCTTCTAATAGCGACAGCATAAACTCAATATGCCACCTCATCTTGTTGTATAAATAACGTGTCCGCATTATCCAGCGAACAAATATTAATACAAAAACAAGGTAAGAAGTAATGAGAATTTCCAGGAGAGCAACAGGATCATTTCCTTTGATTAAATATATTGCAACGATCACCGTTAAAATAAATAATACAGAGCTACAGATATAAAAAAATACTTTTTTCATATAGGTTTTGTTTTCGTGGGTTTTTGTTTTTTAGTTTATATATATTTTAATATAAATGTCAATAGTAGTTTGAAATTTTTTATTTATATTTTTTGAATAAAAAAATAAGAGCTGGAAAGCCAGACTCTTATTTTGTGTGTGTTTGAATTGTTTGTGTTAGTTGATGCCAAAGAAGTTGCTGGCTGATTCAAATACAAGGTTGTTAGGATCAGGGGAATTGTATCCACAAGCTACTGCAGTCACATCATAGTCGACAAGCTTGTGATTTTTCTCATCGCTTACAATGCCCTTTAGTTGTGTATCAACAAGTAATCCGCTTGTATGATGTATTTTCATCGTTCTTTCTGACCTACCTACGATAGAAGCAAATTCTACCCATTCAGTTGAAATAATACTTCCTACGCCTTCAATTTCATTGGCGTATTCATCGCAGGCGAAAGGAATTCCTTTGATGTTTTTAACCCTGATTTCAATTTCACCGTATTCATCCGGACCGGAAAGCATTTCAAATGAATAGTCACCTACTGTAACGAAACGATTAGCAACAGTTTGTTTTTTTGTGCAGCTTGTGAATAAAGCTACCACTACCAATGCAATAATTACAAATAAAGTTTTCATATAAATTTGATTTAGAGTTTTGTTTGTTATTGTTATTTTTATTTTGTTATATATCTTATATATATTTACTATAAAATGTCAAGTGTTATTTAAATGAAATTTATTTATGCCTTTTTCCAAAAGTTGCACTTATCAGCTCAGTTGAAAATGGTTTTAGATGAATATTTGGTCTTATCTATAATAGTTTGAAATCATTCGTAAGAAGTAATGATTCATCATGATAAATCTGGATTAGAAAATAATTTATTTATGTGAGAATAAATTTGAGCTAAATCAAAATCTTGCAACCTCTTACCATAGGGTGGATTGGAAACCATATGTCATGATAAATCTTGCATAGAAAGAAAGTCCTGCTTGGAAAAAGAGATAGTATCATCTACTCATGCATTGATAGCATTTTGTGTAGAGACTTTGGTCGCTAGTGGGTCTATATCAGAGCCAAATATTTTATATGTTTTTTCTGTAAAGACTTTGGATAATGCCTGCTCCTTGATAGTCTGTAAAAGTTTGGAATCAAAGTCTGGAAAATCTTGAAATGCAAAAGATCTATTGATTCACACTGGCATATTTTTGGCTATCATAGCAGCCTCTATACAGATAGTTCATGATCAACAAAATGGATCATAAAATGCTTGTCAGAATTTTCGTCAGCTGAGTAATATAAGTCATGCAGCTACATTTTCTTTGATAGGAGCATCTAATGCTTGTTGACGATATCCTCTATTGTGTAGAGAAATTCAAGATGTATTGATAAATATTTTGCAGGAATCATTTTGTAGAAATATAAATATTTCAAAGTCAGGTTTATCTGGATCTATTTGAAAAAAAGATGGATCTGATGGAGATATTTTTTTGATAATTGCTTTTTGTGAAATAGATTGAATAGAGGGAATACTTGTAAGAAGCGAATTTTGAGAATGTGCTGAAATTGAAATTTTCTGTCAAGATTGGATATATGGTCAGAAATCTAGTGAAGAAACAAAATCAAAAAGCTGATCAAAAGTTTTGGTTTCTGATTTTCAAAGAAGTAAATAAACTTTGTTTGCTATCCTAGAACGTAAATTGATATCGTAGATTGCAGATTGATTTCAATCGACAAATGTTCATGTCGGGAAAGTATCTTGTGAATTGTATCATAAAATTTTAAGTTCTTTTCAGAGTATAGAAGAAAGACCAAAAGGACAGGTAATTAGAAGCATTATTTGAGTAAATTAAAAAATTAATTTTTGAAAACTTTTATTTTCCGATTTCATTCTGGTAAAGAATTTTTTCTAATCCAAGGATTGAGTTGTTTGATTTCTAAGTATGAATATCAATTATCTTTACACCAGATTTTGAGATCTTCTATAGTTCATACTGAGATTAATTTTGTTGAAGGTAATACATATTGATTGCCAAGGAGAGACGAATCAAAATATGAATATTTATTTTCCATCAAATATTTCATAGCTAATACTCTAAAAACAAATCTATATGTTTCGTTGTTTAGGTATAAATCATAATATCATGATTGAAATTGATTTTGCATATCTGACTGTAAACCGTATTCTCATCTATTATAAGCAGCTAGGACTAAAGTCCGATTATTAAATATCGCATATAAATCTTTTAGATATAAAATAACTGCATCAGTCGATAAAAATGGATCAAATCTCTGGTCTACAAATTCGTTTACGGTCAATCAATATTTAATAGCTGTACCTGGCATGAATTGTCGTATACCAGCTGCTCAGACACTACTAACTACCGTTTCCTTAAGATATGACTCTATCATAGGTAGATATTGAAGATCTTGCGGTATATTATATTTTTTAAATTTTGAAGAAATATAATCTCAATACAATCACTGTCTTTTGTGTGTAAGTATAAACTGAGCATCATTTAATCTTGTAAGCAAAAATTCTCTATCAAATCTCTCCTGATTAAAAATATATTTTCAATCCATAGGGACTTGTTCTCATGCAAAATTTAGACTTGAAAAATTCTGATTGGGCACTTGATTCGATCATATAAAGTTTGTTTTGTTATCGACTCCACGTGGTCTGACAAACTGAAGAATAATGATGAGTAATATAAAAGATATCAAAATATATCTTCGTATCATATTTTTGCCAGAATAATATTTTTTGAAATTTTCCATAAGTGACATTTTATATTAATTAATTATAAATCAAAATATGTATAAAGAATCATTTTAATCTGTAATGGTTGGATTGATTCAGTATTTATCTACATAATTGTATCATCGTACATTATTTTCTGAAACATAAACTAGTTTGCATCTTTGTAAATCATCACATATGGGAGCAAGTTTTTTTTTGGATTCATCTTGATAATCGCAGGTAGCAAATATATTTCATCGTTGATCAATTATTTTGGTAGACATATTGAGATTATTAAAATCGACTGAAAAATATAAATCTGATTTATGCTCACACTCACTCACTACTCATGCTCATATTTCTACTAATTTTGTAAGGATTGTCTGTTTTGTTATCTGTTGAGTAATTTTGGTGGCGGTTTCTTGTGGTTGAGTATTTGCTATTTTTTTTATTGAACCATTTAAAGTTCTTGGGGCTTCTGCTACAGCATGGATGGAATCCTTTTTAAATGATCATGATAAAATATTGGAATAATGAGAATCTTTACTTGAACATCAAGCTAATAGTAAAATAGATAATAGGCTAACTGTAAATAAAATTGAAATTTTCATATTCAGATTTTTATTTGTTTATAAATATACTATCAGGAATATAGAAATAAATTTGAGATGCAAGATAAATTGATTTTTATAATGATAATTTGGATATTTTTTTATACATTGACTTTTTATACTAAATATGTATTAATTGTTTTAATTAACAAAATTGTAAACCAAAAATATTAGTAGTATGAAACAAAGAATTGTTATATTGCCAGGTAACAATAGTGGACACCTCGCAAAACGGATTTCTGAAATCTGCGGATACGAACTTGGTGATATTAAATGGCGAGAATTCTCTGACGGAGAATACAAACCAGTAATCAAAACTAATGTAAGAAAAGCAGATGTGTATATCATCAATTCGACGAATTCTCCTGATCGTAACCTTACTGAAGTTATGCTCATTGAAGACGCAGCGATGCGGGCTTCGGCAAAAAGTATTACATTTGTATGTCCCTATTTTGGGGGTGAACGACAGGAAAGAAAAGACGAAGCACGGACC
>JBAQPP010000028.1:0-1558 GCA_049305865.1 Candidatus Absconditicoccaceae bacterium | reverse complement strand
GCTTGGTATCGCGGCAGACGACATCGAAACGTTCACCCGCGTTGTCGCACAATTCTCTGCGCTCACGGGAATCACGGTTGAGGCCACCGCACAGGCGTTCGGACGGCTGGGCAACATTCTTGGTATCGGTGCCGACCAGTTTGAGAGCCTTGGCTCTGCGATCACCTACGTTGCGCGCACGAGCGCTGCGACCGAACCGCAGATCATATCCCTGGCCGAAAGGCTGGGTTCTACGGCCACACGTGCCGGTCTGACGGCCGCTGAGGTTATTGGCCTGTCCGGTGCCATTGCTTCCCTTGCGGTGGCCCCTGAGCGCGCACAGGGCGTGTTTGAAAAGTATTTCAACACCCTCAACTCTGCGGTCGCTGAAGGTGGGCAGTCACTACAGAACTTTGCGACCCTAGCGGGCAAGTCTACTGACGAGGTAACTAACCTGGTTACCGGTGGGCAGGGACTTGAACTGCTGCTGGACATTCTCACCAAACTCGGCGGACCGAACACGGTTGCCACCACGCAGGCGCTTGAATCGTTGGGCCTGACCGGACTGCGCGTGAACGAGGTTCTGCCCCGCCTTGGCAATAACGTCGGAAAACTGCGGGAGAGCATTGAGGGTTCCGCGCAAGCGTACAAAGAGGCGGCGGAACTTCAACGCCAATTCGCCCTCATCGCAGACGACCTGAACACGAAGTTCCTTGAACTCGTGAACTCCGTGAACGCGCTCATTGAAGCGGCGACTGGCGGCAACGTTGCCGGTCTTGCGGGCCTGCTCCAGGTGTTCATTGACATCACGAATGCTGCCCGAGGATTCGTTGAGACACCGTTCGGCCAGGAAATCTCAAAGATAGCGTTGGTCGTCACCGGGCTTGTCGGCGCGTTCTTCGCCTACCGTGCCGCTGCTGCATTGGCTACTGCATCGACCTATGCGCTCATTGTTGCCCAGTCGGGGCTTGCGAAACTCGGTGCCGGGTCTGGGTTCTTTGGTCTAATAGGTCAAGTCCTCGGATTCAAGTCCGCAACCGACGCCGCAACGGCGTCAACCCTTGGCCTTCGTGGTGCACTGGTGGCGCTGGGGAAAGCAACGGTTATCCTTGCAGCCATTGGTGCAGCCGTTGAGGTGTTTACCAATTTTGATTCAATTGGTGATGGAATAACCAATGCAGTAAACGGGGCGACCGGATTAACGGACACACTGAAGGACTCTGGCAGCGCCCTATATGAAATCAATGGACTGACCGTTGGCGTCGAGAATGGGATGATTCGCATAGGCGACTCCGCGTTTGGCGTTGGGCAGGCAATTCTTGGCATGGTGGGGCCGCTCGAATTCATCGTGAATCTCCTAAACGGTGGACTCGCTCGTGCCGGTAAGGCCAGGGGTGTTGGCCCGAAAACTACTGGTGGGCTTGCCCCCGCCACTACTGCGGCGAATAACTTTGCCACAGCCATGGATAATGTTGGTGGCTCTGCCGGTGGTGCCGCCGCTGAGGTTCGCACCCTCGTAGACTATGCATCTGACCTCGCCCAGGTCTTCTCACGAACCGCCGACCTGCGTTTCGGCTCA
>JBAQPP010000027.1:0-24152 GCA_049305865.1 Candidatus Absconditicoccaceae bacterium | reverse complement strand
TTATTTTTTATAATATAAAATTATGATTTTAAAATATACATTTAAGATAGTTTTGCAAGAGCAATTTTGTGTATATAAACTATTTTAAGAAACATTTATTTTTTTATTGCTTTTTTTTTACATGTAAGTTTGATATTGTAATTAAATGTCAAATGAGTAAATATCATCAGCAAACAAAAAATATTAAAACCATGAAGGAAATCAAAACTACAATGAATCTGGAGTCTGGCATCTGGAAGATTAATATCTTTGAGATTGGTAATACATACCAACTCGGAGCAGAAAATGGAGAAAAAAATATCCATTGTATGGTCAATAAAAGAGATTATCTGCAAGATCTCTTGGATAGACAAATGGATAAACAAGCAAAAGAAAAATATAATTTCTCATGCGAAGGCAAAGAATTGCTAACTGAAACAGAATTTCAAACTATGAAAAAGCTGCTTTTGGAGAACATGGATGCAGATCTAACACAAGAAAAAATTCAGTGGGGAATCGTGTCAGATACAAAAGATTAAATTATAAAATTTTTTTAAAAGTCTTCTCAATTTTTTGGGGAGATTTTTTTTATAAAAAAAATAAAATATATATAATTTATAATATCTTATAAATACTAGGCGAAGGCTGATAAATAAGATTATTCATTTCTAGTATTGTAAGTAATCAAAATAATTCTTGATATGTAATATGGGATAGAGAATAAAGTTCATCCACAGATATGGATCAAGAAGCAGCGATTGTAGTTAGGATTTTTTTTTCGTTTTCTGATAAAATAATATCTGGTGTAGAAATATTTTTATCTGATCACTTGTAATGAAAATGAGATGAAAGAAATTTATCAAAATCTGAAACTAAATTTATTTTTTTATCTGCAATATATTGATGGAGTCACAAACTTTCTAGAGAAAAAATATTATCAGCGACTCCATAAATAGGCTTGGACATATCTATAGCAAAATCTACTGTAATCAAACTACCAGAACGAGATCATGCCTGAGGAAGAAATAATGTATTACAAAGTCCTGCTATCAGGCGGTTTCTTTGAGGAAAAGAATAATTAGTCGGTTCAAAACTAAGTTTAAATTCACTGATTATAAGTCATCAATGATCAACTATTGAAGATATAATATTACGTTCTGCTCTATTTAAATATCGCATTATTCATCAGCCTAGAACTGCTATTGTAGGGACATTGTTTTTGATAGAAAAACTATGACATAATTGATCTACTCACTCTGCCATACCAGATATGGTTACTAAATCATATTTTGATGCTGATTGTAAAAGCCTATCAAGAACTTTATCAGAGTAAGATGTCTTTTTCCTAGGTCATACGATTCATAAAATATCTTTATCCAGAAGAGATAAATCTCCTATATAGTAAATGATATAGGGCTGAGATTTTATGATATTAAATTTGTAATGAAAATCGGATTCTCAATCGACTATAGCATGGATATTGTTGCTTTGTATCTGGGATGTAATATCAGAAAAATCATATCAATCAAAATCAATTTTGTTTTTGAGTTCTCATATCGTGATTTTTTTGTCGTAAGAATATAGCAATGATTGATTGTTCATATCAAATAATCTGTATAATAAATCTGATTTAAAATATATATTTTTTATATAGAATCAATACTTATTTAATATAATCTATATGTCAAAAATATAGTTGACAAAAAAATCCTCCCCCGAAAAAGGGAAGGATTCTTGTAGTAGATTTTATTCTACTACGATAAGAAATGATTTTCTGACTCTAATGACAGCTCCAAAAGTAATCTGGTGTTGCTGGTATGCAGTCAACAAAAAGATTCTTGTAAGTAGAGCTTTTTCTTCTGCATCTTCCAGGTAAACTATACATGCAAGAAGAATCTTTTCAAGTTCAGTACATTCATCTACTGGTTGTTCATTTTTTTTCAAGGGATCTGAACATTCCAAACAAAAATCTGTTTTACAAATTTCGTCCCAAATAATTTTTACCAAAAAATAGTCTTTCCCTAGTTGTTCTTTGTACTCTTCAATTTTAATTTCTTTAGACATAAGCATATTTTTTTGTTTTTTGTTTCTGTATTTTATATATATTTACCAAGTAAAGTCAAGTTTATAAAAAAACTGCCGCCATAAAAATGACAACAGTCTTTGTAAAAAAGATCTTAATATTAGGTATTGCTAGAGATAGGCTTCCCGTTTTGATCAGAGTTCGCTTGACTATCCTGTGTTTTCAAATCTTCCAATGCTTTGGTACGCAGTGTCATCTGCTCTTCCCACCACTGTTCAAACATTGATTCCAATTGTGAAAGATACTGTTCCTCAAAGATTTGCGAACGTGGATCGATACTATACAAAAACATCAGGAAATCCTGTAGGATAAATAACTCTTCGTTGAGTTTGTCGTTTCTGCTCCTGATAGGACGTAGTTTTTCAACATTCTCAGGATTGGTCAACCCAAATTCCAGTTTGCCTTCTTTTTTTTTCTTTGAAGGTAAGATGAAGCCGATAGGCTTAGATTCATGAATTTCTGGTGGTGTATCTGATTTGTAGATTAGTTCCATTTCCTGCAATATACCCTCTCTCTGAAAATATTTGCCTGCAATGAATAAGTGTACGGACATGAAAAGTTTGTTGTACCAACTATTTTTGCCAATGCCAAACTTTTCATTATTTTGCTCCATTATATCCTCGATATTTTGGAGAAACCATAATTTTGCGCTCATAATATTTTTTTATTTGTTTGTTATTTTGTTTCTTGTTTTATTATATAAATAAAAGATTAAAAAAGTCAACTATTAATACTGCTGTGCAGTACAAGCAAATACAATTATTGTTTAGCTTTATAGATTTATGTATACTTTGAAATAATTCTGTTTTTATAATATTTTAATAAAAAAACTGCCGCCATAAAAATGACGACAGCTTTGTAAATAAGCCAGGATTGATTATTCCTGTGTTTCAGGTTCTGCTTGTTCGTTATATGCAACGATTTGGAAGCCAGTCCTGACAGCAAGGTCATCATAATCCTGTGTTTCTTCCGGCAGATCTGCTTTTATAGAATCCCAGAAGAATCTATCTAACGCTTGGATCTGAGCATTAAGGTGTTTGATGTCTTTGTCAAGTTCAAGCATTTTCAACCAGTCGGGATGCATTGAATCTTTGGGATAACAGGTTTTTTCTCTTTCCGGTTTGATCCCCATCAACAATGGCATCATTGTACATATAGGACAATCACAATTCTCCTCTATGATGATATTATCACCGCTTAGGAGAACTTCCTGTTCAGATTCTTTACTCTTTAGAATTTCGATCAGCGTATTTGAGAGCGAAAAGATTGCTTTTTCTGATCTGCTCATTTCACGTAGCACCGTTTCGCCGTCTTTGATTTGCTTTTCCGAATCAGTGAAATTCTGAGCGTTGAACACTTCAAGTATCAAACCTATCAATTCAAGTAGGAATGATAATGTCTTGCCTTTTGTATCGGCAATAAAAACTTTTAATTCATTCATAAAAAAAGATTTTGTTTGTTATTAATTTTTGTTTAATTAGTGAGATTATGTTATAAATATTTTAATATAAAAGTCAATACTAGTTATCGATTTTTGTTATAGTTTATTAACAACAAAATATTGTATTGGGGATAAAAATATTTTATTAGGATTGCAAAAAAAATAGAAATAAATACATACAAGGAAATGATAAATTTGGAATGTAAAATTATAAATTATTAACTTTTAATTATTAATTTATCAAAGTGTCTCTAGCAAATAAATACCGTCCTCAAACGTTTGATGCCATAATATGACAAAATCATATTACTGATATACTCAAAGCTCAGATGAAATCTGACCAAAAAATACATCATAATTTTTTGCTATTTTGACCTAGAGGAACAGGTAAAACTACCGCTGCTAGGATACTTGCAAAAGCATTGAATTGTTTGGATCTCAAAGATGGTAGCCCATGTAATGAATGCGATAATTGCCAGACTATCAATAGATGAACGACACTTGATTATATAGAAATAGATGCGGCCTCTCATACCTGAATAGATAATATAAGAGAAGAAATTTTGGATAAGGTACCCTACCCACCAACACAATTAAAGAAAAAAATATATGTTATAGATGAGGTACATATGTTGAGTAAATGAGCTTTTAATGCATTGCTAAAAACCATTGAAGAACCTAGAGATAATGTATGTTTTGTACTCGCCACAACAGAAATGCACAAGGTTCCAGATACAATCATTTCTCGTTGTCAGGTTTTCAATTTCAAAAAAGTTTTGGAAAATGATATGGTAAAACATCTGGAATGGATATCTCAAAAAGAAAATCTGAACTATGATCAAGATGCTTTAAATATTATTTCAAAGATTTCTGAATGATGTGTGCGTGATGCTGTGAAATATATAGATCAGATAAGCATTTTATGAGATATTACTCAAGAACATGTAACTAAATTTCTATGAGTTGCTTCTGAAAAAATGATAAAGGATTTTTTGGAAACTATAAGATGATGAGATAGAAATATTGTATTTCAAGAAGTTGATAAAATATATCAGACCTGAATAGATTTACATCAATTTGCAAAACAAGCACTGATTTATATAGATCATAATCTAACAAACGATATGGATTTTTTATTGAGCGTAAGTGAATGATTCTCTGAAATTATTTCAACTATAAGATATTATCCGTATCCAGTGATAGTATACAAAATCGCATTTAATAAGTATTTGGGGAATAACAATATCGATAAAACTAGTAAAACTAAGATTACAGATAAGAAAATTGATACAGCAATAGTGATTGAAAAAGAATCTTCTAGTGTAGTAAATGAAAGTATGATTGTAGATGTAATCAAAGTAGAAGCACCTTCAACTAGATCTGATGTTGTAACAACAGCTCAAGAAAAACAAGATAATCAAAATCGAGATGATATATGGAACAACGTTTTGAGTAAAATAAATAAAATATCACTACAACAAAATTTAAGATGAAATTTTATAATAGAAGATATCAAGGATAATACAGTAAATGCTATAATAATAAATAAAATGACAAAAATATTATTGGACGGTGATGAAAACAAAAAGCTGATTGAAACAGCATTTGCAAATGTATTGTGATCCAAAATCAGAATAGATATAAAGTTTGAAAATAAAGAAAGTTATTTTGCTAGGAAATTAGCATAGTTTAAAACAAATTTATTATAAAAAAATACACCCGCGAAAACGTGGGTGTATTTTGGATTCCAAAAGAAAGTTTAGATTCTGTTGTGAATGGGTATTTTGTGCTCTTTGATCCATTGGATAGTTATATCATCTAATGGATATTCATACGATTCTCCCTTTCTGTCGTCTCTTCTTATAACCAGTTTAAAATCTGATATCGTATGAGAGAGTAAGAGTACAGTAGATTTCCTACAACCGATATAAGCACCACCAGGTAACTGAATATTGCCACTTAAAGTGGTAATTTCAAGTGAGGGCATTTCCTGTGTAGTAATCTTGAACATCAATTGTTTAATAACATTTATGATGTTTTTTTCTGTGAAATAAAATTTCTTCATAACTCCGTTTCATTATTTTTGTTTGCGAAAATAATTTATATATTTTTATAATAAAGTCAATATTAGATATTTTTAGTCTTTTAATATATTTTTATACCCACCAAATTCTCCTTTTAAAAATTTGGCAACTCTAGCTATTGTAGTTGAAGAGGCTCAAGTAGATTTTTCTATTTCTTTGTAATTTTGTCATTTATATAGTCTTGTAGCTATTTCTAGTCTAAGTGAAAATTCTATAATTTCATCTTCAGTAAGTAAATCTCTAAGAAAGTTAAATACCTGTTTTGATGTTTTGAGTTTTAGGAAAGCTTTTTGTAGGTTGGAAGAAACTTTTTGAAGTTGAGTATTGGTCATGAATAATTTCATAATTTAAATACATGTATATAATTATTTTATACTTTATTACAATAAAGTATTGATTTTGGTTTTAAAATCATTATCTACTTTACTATAGTAAAGTATTGGTGACTGTAGCTCAGTTGGTAGAGTAGCGGACTGTGACTCCGTTTGTCGCGGGTTCGATCCCCGTCAGTCACCCCATATTTAATTAAGTTTTAAAATAAATTATGATATATAAAACTAACCATCTACATCACTTATTCCATCAAAACTAAATTTTTCTAGAATAATAAATTTTATGCTCTCTAGAAAAATAGAGAGCTTTTTTAAATTTAATTTATCAAATGAAGGAAATAAATAATATAGAAAATAAGCAGGAAGATATATGTAAACAAAATAATGATGAAACTAAGTTATGTTTGTTAGAAGTACTTGTTGAAGAAAATATAAATAATGAAATGGAAGAAGAATGAGATTATATTTTAGGATTGGCATAATTAGCTAAACCTGACTTTGACAATTCTAATGTTAAAATGAAAAGTTTTAACCTCTTCGAAAGTGAAGTAATCTGAATATTTGGAACGTAAAATATCTACTTGTCGTGTCATCATTTCTAGAAACATTACAATTTTATGTAGCTTAAAATCTATAATCTGATCAAACATTTTGTAATAGTATATCAATCAGTCCTCGCCTCCTACAAAAGCCATTCTAGGTTCTCGTTTTTTTACGCTATCAGGATTATTTTCATCATGAGTTTTTTCGGGTATATATGGAAGGTTACCCAACAAGACAATATCTTTGTTTCAAATAAGTGATGAATAACTATCAGTAAAATTTACTAAATCTGATCGTATAAATTTGGTATCAAATTTATCTGATTTAATAAGATTATCATAATTCTGTTTTGCTACTAAAATAGCATCTTGAGAATAATCAGTCAAGAATACAGTTTGGAAAACATCAGGATTTTGTAACAATACAGATATTCAGAGAACTCAACATCAAGTTCCAATATCCATAAGTATATTATCAGATTTATTTATTAAGATTTTGTGGCAATATTCTGTAACTGCACTTATCATATATTCTGTCTCTGGACGAGGTATAATAGTATGCTGGTTTACTAAAAACTTGATACCAAAAAATTCCACATGTCATAATATATAATCCAAAGGCTTGGAATCTTTTACATATGCGTTGTATCAAGATATAATCTTTTCTAAGTCGGAATTCTTAATTTCTTGATCGGACTTAACCCGCATATCTTCTCTTGAAATATTACAAAAATGACAGATGAGCTTTTGTAATATTATTTTTTGGGGATAATCTGGATTTGCTATTAGGTCTTGAATAGTCATAAAGTAATAGATAATTTTTATATAAAAGATCTTATATAAGATAACTATTCCATGGCTAAAATCAAATTCCAAAAAGTAAAAACTGAGCATACAATAATGGAAGAATTTCATAAGATTTTGTTGGAAATAGAAAAAAATCCAGCAATAATAAGAATAATTCCTGGTAGGATATCTAGACAACAAAAATGATCGTCAGAATTGAGATTTAAAGTTTCTTATTGAACTGATAGTTGAATCAAATGTATAATGAGTAAATGAGCAACTGCTCAAGAACTTTTTGTAGTTTGTAATGAGGCAAATAAAGAACAACTTATGGATTTCTTGAAAAAATATTAAAGATAGGTAGATTTGTGTTTTAAAAAGGTTTGTTTACAATTATAGTGTTTATAAATAGAACATTTAAATGAATATTTTATGAGCAATATTGATTTTATTAATCATAGTTTATATCCGGATATGGCTTATAAACAGTATTTTTATTGATAAAAAAATAAAAATAAACCTAACTTGGAAAATATTTTTGACTGGTTTTTTTATGGTTGGATTCCTTTTTATTTACAAATATGTACTTGGATATCTATGATTAAACAATATGTATTTTGCAGAAATTTTGAACCTTAAAAGCATGGCAATATTTATTATTTATTGTGGTTTTTTCTTAATTATAAATTCGTTATTTTATAAGAATATTAATAGAAAAAGTATTTTACAATCTATTGCTTTATGAATTATATTATTTTTATGAATAGGATATGGATGATATTTAACATGATTAACAGTAGTTTTGATGTATTATTTTCTTGCGGCATATGCAGAAGAGATAATAAAATTTACGGCAGGTGAAAATATTTTTTTAAAAGAATGAAGAAATAATTCTGATTTAATATTTTTTTGTATATTGATAGGATTGGCATTTGCAATTGTAGAAAATATATTTTATTTGGGATCAAATATTTTAAACCAAGAAATAAATTTGATATGATTGAGTCTAGGTAGATGAATAATATCTTCTATGATACATGTAGTTACAACCTGAATAGTAGCATATCTTGCTATGAAATGATTAAATAAAAAACTAAAAATCCCCCTTATTGGAGGACAAGTCTGATTTATATTATTTGTTTTTATTGGAATTATTTTATGATTTGGTGTACATTTAATTTATAATTTGAGTCTATTTTATAACCGAAACTTTATAACTATACCTCTTATAATTATATGATACTTTATTTTAAGTTTTTTGATGTTCAAAAGCGATAAAATATATATAAAAAATATATAGTTAATAAGCTAATATTGAGAATAAAATAAATTTTACAATAACAAAAAAAACCTGTACAGTTAAGTACAGTTTTTTTGTTGTTTTTATGATCAATACTTCAAGTAAGAGATAAAGCGATGGAATATAACTTGTAATTTTTTTTTATTGGTTAAGTTAGGATGGTGGTCTATCCCCACGTTCCCGTAGGGATACCTTGTTACGACTTAACCCCAGTCACTGATTTTCTCCTTAATCCACATGGTGAATCTTCAAAGAACCTCAGCTCCCATGGTTTGACGGGCGGTGAGTGCAAGGAACAGGGACATATTCACGGCGACATGGCTGATTCGCCATTACTAGCAATTCCAACTTCATGTAGTCGAATTCCAGACTACAATCCGAACTAGGGGTAGCTTTAAAGATTTGCTCCATCTTGCGATATTGCTTCTCGCTGTACTACCCATTGTATTATCTATGAAGCCCTAGATGTAAGGGGCATGAGGATCTGACGTCATCCTCTCCTTCCTCCCGGTTACCCGGGCAGTCTACTTAGACATTCTAACTAAGTATGAGGGTTGCGCTCGTTTCCAGACTTAACTAGACACCTTGCGGCACGAGCTGACGACGACCATGCACCACCTGTGCAAAGCTTTTGTATTGCTACAAAATATTCTACTTTCATAGAAGACACGATGCATGTCAAATCTAGGTAAGATTCTTGGCTTGTTATCCAATTAATCTAGATAATCCACTGCTTGTGTGTTCCCCCGCCTATCCCTTTGAGTTTCACTCTTGCGAGTATACTACCCAGGCGATCTGCTTAACTCGTTAGATTACGGCACTCCCCCCAGTGAACTGGAGAAAACACCTAGCAGACATAATTTACGGCGTGGACTACCAGGGTATCTAATCCTGTTTGCTCCCCACGCTGTCGTCCCTCAACGTCAAGTTTATTATAGTTAGCTGCTTTCGCTTTCGGCGTTCTTTCCGATATCAACGCATTTCACCGCTCCACCGGAAATTCCACTAACCCCTAATAACTTCTAGATATACAGTATCCATCCCCTTTCTCTGATTGAGTCGGAGTATTTGAAAACGGACTTGTATATCAGTCTACGGACACTTTACGCCCAGTAAATCCGGATAACGCTTGAGACCTACGTATTACCGCGGCTGCTGGCACGTAGTTAGCCGTCTCTTATTCCTGGTGTACCGTCATTCGTCTTCCACCAGAAAAGGAGTTTACACACCATGATGCGTCATCCTCCACGCGGAATCGCTGCATCAGACTTTCGTCCATTGTGCAAGATTCCCCACTGCTGCCTCCCGTAGGAGTATGGGCCGTATCTCAGTCCCATCGCGGCCGGACATCATCTCAGACCGGCTACCCGTCATAGGCTTGGTAGGCTATTACCCCACCAACTACCTGATAGGACGCACCCCTCTCCCCAAGTGGTAAACCTTTCCTCACGTAGGAATTTCACCTTCGTGAGCATATGAGGAATTAGCTATATCTCTATAGTTGTTCCTCGCTTGGGGGCAAGTTAGGTACGCGTTACTCGCTCGTTTGCCACTTTTATTACTCTGTATTGCTACAAAATAACTCTCGTTCGACTTGCATGTGTTAGGCGTTCCGCTAGCGTTCATCCTGAGCCAGGGTCAAACTCTTCAAAAAAAATTCCATACTTTATCTCTTACTTGATTTATTGACTATTACTCGAATAGGTTGGTTATAACTGATAATGATCTCTTCCATATCCAATAATGGTGGCACTAATCTACTTTCCCAGCACTAATCATGCCAGTATCATCGACCAAATGGGGCTTGACTTCTGTATTCGGAATGGGAACAGGTATTTCCCCCAGCTGCGTCAGCACCACCGTTATCGGATATGAAAACTTTTTCAAATCAGACTTCTTTCTGATTTTGGATTTCATAACTAACAATTGTATAATATATCACGTTTTTTGAGAAAAACAAATTCGCTCGATCTATTAGTACATCTTTGCTTAACCCCTTACAGGGCTTACACATGATGCCTATCAAACCCGTAGTCTACGGGAGATCTTAACCATTTCTGGAGGGTAATCTAATCTTGAGGCAAGTTTCCCACTTAGATGCTTTCAGTGGTTACCTTTTCCAAGCGTAGCTATCCAGCAGTGCTCCTGGCGGAACAACTGGTACTACTAGAGGCTTGTCCATCCCGGTCCTCTCGTACTAGGGACAGATTCTCTCAAATTACCTGCGGTTACAGTAGATAGGGACCGAACTGTCTCACGACGTTCTGAACCCAGCTCGCGTCCCGCTTTAATGGGTGAACAACCCAACCCTTGGGACCTTCTACAGCCCCAGGATGCGACGAGCCGACATCGAGGTGCCAAACGGAATCGTCGCTATGAACGCTTAGATTCCATTAGCCTGTTATCCCCGGAGTAACTTTTATCCGTTGAGCGGATCCCCTTCCACATGGAAGATCCGGATCACTTTCACCTAGTTTCCTACCTGTTCGACCTGTCAGTCTCACAGTCAAGCTTGCTTATGCGAATATACATTAATCACGGTTTCCATCCGTGACAAGCAAACCTTTGTACGCCTCCGTTACTTTTTAGGAGGCACCCGCCCCAGGTAAACTGTCCAACTGACACTGTTTCCCAAATACTTGGGATTAGATTTGCTACATATATTGAGTGGTATCTCATTTTTGACTCCAACCCGCCCGAAAGCGAACCTTCAAAGTCTCCCACTTATGCTGAGCAATTCATGCTACAAACCAATATCAATTTACAGTAAAGCTTCACAGGGTCTTTCCGTCTAACTGCAACTACCCGGCATTTTTACCGGGAATGTAATTTCACCGAGTCTAAGGACAAGACAGTGTGGGGATGATTATGCCATTCATGCGCGTCGGAACTTACCCGACAAGGAATTTCGCTACCTTAGGACCGTCATAGTTACGGCCGTCATTCACCAGTGCTTAACTCTCGAGCTTGCACAAGAGAGCATAACATTCTGGCATTGGACAGGCATCACCCTCTATACATCCTCTTAAGGAGTTAGCAGAGAGCTGTGTTTTTGATAAACAGTTCCCCCCACGTCATTCGCTGCGACCCCGATTGCTCGAGGCAGGACTTATTTCGAAAGTACGTCCGCTAATTTGCCAAGTTCCTTATCCATTAGTTATCTCGATTGTCTTAGTATTCTCTACCACCCTACAAGTGTTTGATCTGGGTACGAGCTATTTATATATAAGTTTAGTGGGTTTTCTTGATACCAGAATAATAAGAATAATTCATCCCGAGAGAATCCTTTTCGATTAGACTCGATATAAGACAAAAGCGGATTTGCCTACTTTTGCCACTCTGATAAATCAGAGATAATCTTGTCTTTTCAACTCACCATATCCTTGGCAAGCTCTTATGAATCCCAATATGTTACCACATCACTATATAAATAGGGGCTGGAATATTAACCAGCTATCCATCCTCCGGTAGCTTTCGCTGCGGAGTTAGGTCTCGCCTAACCCTACGATGATGAACATTGCGTAGGAATCCTTAGGGTTTCGACATGTCGAATTTTCATCGACAGGCGTTACTTATGTCAGCATGTTTACTTCTGTAAATTCCAACCAACCTCACGGTTAATCTTCAGCACTTACAGAACACTCTCCTACCGCCAGCCAAATAAATTGACTGACTTCCGATTTCGGTATATGGCTTGAGCCCCGTTACATTTTCAGCGCATCTTCACTTGTCCAGTGAGCTGTTACGCTTTCTTTAAAGGATTGCTGCTTCTAAGCAAACCTCCTGGATGTTTATGTAAAAACACTTCTTTTACCACTTAGCCATACTTTTGGGACCTTAATCAGGAATCTGGACTGTTATCCTTTTGACTATGAAGCTTGCCCCCACAGTCTCACTCTATAATATTCCTCATAGCATTCGAAGTTTAACAAGGTTTGGTAATGCCTTTCGACACCCCTAGCCGTATAAGAGCTCTACCTCTATGAGATCTTGAATTATAGGCTGCACCTAAATGCATTTCGGAGAGAACCAGCTATCACGTTATTCGATGAGCTTTTCACTCCTAGACACGGGTCATCGGAAGGATTTGCAGCTCCTAACCGTTCGGTCCTCCATACCGCTTTCGCGGCACTTCAACCTGCCCATGACTAGCTCATAACGCTTCGGGTCTATTGATACTAACTAGTCGCCCTATTCAGACTTGCTTTCGCTACGGCTCCGATTGAAATATCTTAACCTCGCTAGTACCAATAACTCGCTGACCCATTCGTCAATAGGTACGCGGTCACCCTTGCGGGCTCCCACTCAATTGTAAGCAATGAATTTCAGAATCTATTTCACTCCCCTTCCTGGGGTTCTTTTCACCTTTCCCTCACGGTACTATACGCTATCGATGTAGAAAAGTATTTAGCCTTAGACCGTGGTCGGCCTAGCTTCATACCGGATTTCTCGTGTCCGATACTACTCAGGAACTGACAAGGGGTTATTTATTTTTCGACTACAGGACTTTAACCTTCTATGGTTCTACTTTTCAGAAGATTCCTCTAAATAAATAATCTGCCTCTACCTTAAGGTATAGTCAGTCCTACAACCCCACAAAAGTCGAAACTATTGTGGTTTGGGCTAGTCCCTGTTCGCTCGTCACTACTAAGGGAATCTCTTACGATTTATATTCCTCCAGTTACTTAGATATTTCATTTCACTGGGTTTTGGTCTTGTTGACGTCAGGTTATACCCGACAGGTTGCCCCATTCGGAGATCTTCGGTTCCAAGCGGTTACTGGCACCTCACCGAAGCTTTTCGCAGCCAATTACGTCCTTCATACTCTTTTCTACTCAAGGCATCCATTCATTGCTCATAAAAAATTTGTTTTTCTCAAAAAAAACGAAATATATTATACAACTGTTAATTATCTACATCAACACAAAACGTTTCAAAACAAAAAAACTTTTCATGAAAGTTTTGCGTAGGTTGCTTATAACAATTTAGTCACCCATTGCAAGACTTTTTAACGATTTTTTTTTATCAGATAGCTTGCGGTATTTCTAATATTTTTGGGTCCAAAAATATTTTTGGCACATAAAAATCTTTTCGAAAATGAATTTTTTTGATGTCCAATCGTCTATATGAACAATTTTTTTATAATTAAAACCTGATCTTTTGCAAATATATTATTGTCCATTATATATAAGTACAAAATATTAATATATATTGACATTTTGTAAATAATGTATTGATTTTTTGTAACATATATATATAGTATAACTACACAAACAAAATATATAACAAAAAAATCAAATATGAACTGGTCTTTAACAGTCATCTCTACAATAAATGTAGGATAAAAATTTGATTTTTTTTTCTAAATTGAAAAATAATAAATTAATAAATGTTAAACAAAAAATTTAAAAAAAATCCTATGAAAAAGTTCATGACAATTCTAATGTTGCTTTTAGCTTTTGCTATTAGCAATGTAGCTATTTCCGCTCCTGTGAGCGTAGAGAAAGCTCAAACCGTAGCTTTCAATTTTGTAAAAAATATTGATAGCCGCGTAAGTTCTTCTGATATATCTTTGGTATATACCAGAGGAAATGCATATTATATATTCGGATATCAATCCGGATGGGTAATCGTAGCTAACGACGATCGGGTGATACCGATTCTAGGCTATAGTACTGAAGGGGCATTTCCTCAAGATGAAGCTGACACAACCAGAGGTAATAACTTTTGGGGACAGATGAAGTCCTATGAAAATCAGGTTAAATTTGTAGCAGAAAATAACATCCCTGCTACAGATGGGATCTCTTCTCAATGGCAAAGCCTAATTGATGACAAAGGTATGAGAGGGACAACAACTGTTGTGCCGCCGTTACTAACAACTCTATGGGACCAGGGATGGCCATATAATGAAATGTGCCCAACTGATGCAGCTGGCCCTGGCGGCCACGTATGGGCAGGCTGTGTAGCGACAGCCATGTCTCAAATCCTAAAGTATCATAACTATCCAAGTCAAGGCTTGGGGAGCTATGGTTACCAATGGGGATCTTACCCATACACTGGGGCTAATTTTGGTACTACTACTTATAATTGGGCCAATATGCCCAATAGTATCTCTACATCGAACACAGATATATCGAATATAATGTACCAGACTGCTGTATCTTGTCGGAGTATGTGGGGCCCCGGTAGTACCGGTGTAGGCTACTCGAGCGACAGCGACCCGATGACAAGGGCGCTGGTCAATTACTTTAAAGCGGCCTACTCTACAATACAATATGTAGAGAGTCAATATTACACAACTACGCAATGGAATTCACTTATCCAAGGAGAACTAACTAACAATCGCCCGGTTTATTACCGGGGTGATGGAGTTGGATCCCACGCCTGGGTGTGTGATGGAGTTGACGCTTCTAATATGTACCACTTCAACTGGGGTTGGGGAGGTTCATATAATGGATATTTTGCTTTAACAGCAATCACACCGGGAGGCTTCAACTTCACGAGTAATCAACACGCCATCGTAGGGATTAAACCCAATGATGGTTCTACATTGATTACCAATACCACATGGTCAGGCAACGTAACTAAATCAACTAATGTTGCCGTTCCGGACGCCATATCATTGACAGTAAATGCTGGAGCTACAATCAATTTTGCAGAAAACTGTAAGTTGCAAATCTGGGGGAAGCTTACGTCTACAGGCACAACTAACAGCTATGTTAAATTTACAGCTGTAGATACAACTGATGGATGGCTTGGTATCAAGTGGGATAATACTCACATGAACGGTGAAGTGATGTCAGACAATGATAGTTCCAAACTAATCTATACTCAAGTAGAGTATAGTGATCAGCATGGGATATTTTGTCAAGCCTATGGCAAGGTTGTTATAGATCATTGTAAGATAAATAATAACGATGCTGGCAGTTATAATAGTTCTACAGGACAAACAAATGGTTATGGTGGTGGTGTTTCTGTATGGAATCAACCTATTAATATCACTAATACGGAAATCTACAATAATCATGCTGAAATTAAGGGAGCGGCAGGTTATGTAGGGTTTATTTATACTTTATCATCCATAATAAGCAAAAACGACATACATGGGAATGTATCAAATATCGACGGTGGTGGATTTTATTTTAATGATGTAAATAATATTCTATTTACAGAAAATATAATCCATAATAATCAAGCAATTAATGGTGCTGGCGGAGCTCTTATGTTTGGTAGTCCTACAATAACTGGCAACAAATTTTGTAATAATGCTACTATAGGCTCTGGTGGCAAGGGTGGTGGATTATATATTGCAAGTTGTTCTGCGAACATAGTAGATAATTTGTTTGCAAACAATACGAGAAGCGCAATATATATCACCACAAACTCTAATCCCACGCTCCTAAATAATACTATATCAAACAACTCTGAACCAGATTATGGTGGAGGTGTAAGGATAATGTATGGTTCTAACCCTGTATTTAAAAATACCATTTTATATGGTAATACAGCTCCAAATGGAAGTCAGATTTCGTTGGAAACGACGGATTGTGATCCTATATTTAACCACTGTGACGTACAAAACGGAATAGCTGGGTTTGGTGGTCCAGGTGCTGGAAGTAACTACACTGTTGGCAATTACGCCAACAATATAGAACTTAATCCTATTTATATATCTCCATCTGGAGGTTCTGGTACTGGATACGATGGGCTAAATGCCAACTGGCAATTACAATCTACTTCACCGTGCATCAATGCCGGTGATAGTACTGGAGTAGGTGATTTATTGCCTGCTCTAGATCTAGGAGGTAATCCAAGGTTTAATGGAGTAATAGATATAGGAGCTTACGAAGCCTGTAATGTGCCAGCTCAACCTAGTACAATTACGGGGTCGTCGACTCCTTGTCAAAACTCTACTCAAATTTATTCAGTTACGAATGTTTCCGGTGTCACATACACCTGGACCGTACCTACTGGATCAACGATTAGCAATGGACAAGGTAGCAACTCTATCACTGTCACCATAGGCGCTACTAGTGGTAACATCTCTGTTACTCCTTCTAATGCTTGTGGAAATGGCACATCTAGAACACTCGCTGTAACTATAAATTATGTAACAGCAAATGCTGGTAACGACCAAAGCATTCCATATGGCACTTCAACAATATTAAATGGTAGTGCTAGTAATGGAAGTGGAAGTTATACATATCACTGGGAACCAGCAAACATGTTGGTTAATCCAAATATTCAGAATCCGACTACAGTCAATCTTACATCGTCAATACAGTTTACATTAACAGTAACTGATGCTGTGAGTGGGTGTACCGGAAACGATCAAGTTTGGATTACTATTAGTGGTGGACCATTAGATGTAACAGCCGTTGCAAGCCCTGATGAAATATGTGAAAGCAATAGTTCTCAACTGGATGCAATCGCATCAGGAGGATCTGGATCTTATACATATGCATGGACAAGTAATCCAGTCGGATTTACGTCAAATATTCATAATCCTGTCGTTTATCCGACGATTACTACTACCTATACTGTTGTAGTAAATGACGGTGTCAACACTGTAAGCGACTGGGTCATAGTAACAGTCAATCCTCTACCATCAACCCCTACAATACCAGTAGGGCCAGATACTGTGGATCTGTATCATGTAACTACGAGTGAATACAGCACAAGTACTGTAGCTAATGCTGACGACTATATCTGGGTATTGGAACCATCTAGTATGGGCACAATATCTGGTAATGGGATAGACATTATCGTTACTTGGAGTGGTGCGCTTGGACAAGCAAGTCTGAGCGTGCGAGCTGTAAATGCTTGCGGAGAGAGTAGTTTATCTCAACCATTGAGCATCCATGTTGACAATACTGTCGGTGTAGATGATATAGAAAACAGTAAAATAAATATCTATCCTAACCCCAGCAATGGGGTATTCTTTATCAAGTCCTCTGAGCCCTTGTCGTCTGAGCCTTTGTCGGAAGTTATACTTCTTGACCAAATGGGAAAATTAATTTCTAGGAGTCAGAAGCCTGATGAAAATACAAAGTTTGACTATAGTCAATTGTGTCCAGGTGTGTATTTTGTACACATTATAGGATTCAAAATGAATGTGGTCAAAAAAATAATAATAACTCGCTAATCAATCCTTAATTGGAATATAAAGTCTCCGGCGTTTTGTCCGGAGATTTTTTTATTATTTAAAAATGTGATTACGACCATAGCGAAGAGATCTCTCCACTGCGGTCGAGATGACATAGTTCTAACTGTAATTCTGAATGTAACGTATAGTACAGTGAAGAATATAACTGTCACTCTGAGTACAACAAAGAGTATAACCATAATTATTTAAAACGAAAAACCTCACACCGATTGGCATGAGGTTTTGTGGGTCTTCTATTACCCGTTATGATCAGGTTAGGATCAGCAAATTAAATATTATATTATTTCTACTGTACTATATCAAATGTCAGTGTACCACTATAAGTATTGGGATTTTGTCGAGCTGGTATATTTACTTTTATCCAAGGCATATTACCATATGTACCCGTAGGACAACTATATGGATTACTTGATTTGTCTCTCATTATATATTGTTTTGATCATGGGAATGTACTGTAATTTATGATACCTCCACTGATATACACTCAAGTAGTTGAGGTTCAAGCGATCAGATTGGCTACTCATGTATTGGATCTAAATTCTATATTAGATGTAGCTATAGAAAAACTTGGATTGCTTGTTCAACTTAGAGTGGTTCAAGGGAGAGATCATGGTAATTGTATAGTAGTATACCATCAAGTTGTTCACCTATCATCTTGTACTTGGAAGTATCATGTAAATTGTCATGAAAGAGTATATGCACTTCATCATGCACCGACGGTTCATAAATTGATTCACCATGGAGTTCATCATGCATAAGTAGGTATTGCTATGTTGTATTTTCTACCTGTAGAATAATTATTACTCAATCAATCTGATGCATATCATGTATAGTTATAAGATCAGTTGACCATACACATCCTATCATCTGTAAACAACCGTTGTGATGTAGAAAACTTATTTAAGTTTGATCTATAAAGCAGATCTATTTCTCAAGTTGTAAGTACACGATTGTAAATACGAACCTCATCTATTAATCAAGAAAAAGGTCAGTCGCCTGAAACATAAGCTCATATAGTAGTTTGTTTATTTGCGATTGGCAATGCAGTATCTACATGTGTTTGAGTCCCTGCCAAAATACCATTTACATAATATTTTATTTCTTTACTTGTATAATCATGACTAACTAATATATGGTATCGAACATCGGGAGTAAATGTATACGAAGCACTTTTTGAAATGGCATTTGTACCATTTGTATATTGCCATGTTATATTGTTTTGTAAATATAACCAATGGAATCATGTTGTTCATACTTGATCTCATATTCTCAATAAAGTTCTATAGGCAGGATTTTTAGGGTTAATCCAAGCTCCGACTGTTATTCAATTTATTGTTGTTAATCAGGATAATGTTCTAATATAATTTGTACTACCATTAAATACATATGCTCAGATATATTTACCGTTTCAAGTCCATGTAGCCCCATTATATACTGTTCAGTTATTTGCGTATTGAGAAGCATCTTTTACTGTAGTAGAATTTTCTCATAAAGCTGATACATTGTCAAAATTGTACATCAATACTAAGCCAGAATCATAAACTCAATAAGTCTGACCATTCCAAGTATATCTAAATTGATTCAATCAGATTCCATTTTCTGTGATCTGTAATTGTGATTTGAAATTATTTACAGTACCCGTTGTATTATGTGATGGTGTCGTTCATGTAAATATAATCGTAGGAGCCGTTACATCATAAATATATGTTGAGGATATTCATGTCGAAAGATTGTTTGCAACATCACGCACACGGAAGTTTATAGTAATATTGGACGTATAGCTCAGTCATGTCTTGAGACAATATCAAACAGTCGCACTACCAGAATAAATAGCCGGTGCTCGTAGACTTCATGTAGTATATTCACATGTAGATCAAGATACACCTACAGTATCACTGACTGGAGACCAGATATTTCATGTTCATCTATAGTACAATGTCGATCAGTTATTTCAAGTAATTCAAGCATATATAACTGCTGTAAAGACTTGTGCTGGTGTGGTGTCTAAGATAATATTATCTGTTACATCACTTGTTGTTATATTTCATAAAGCATCGCGAAATCTCATATATACGGTCTTTGTCGCATCTCATACTGACAATGTATGTGATATGGAAGAACTACATGATTGTCGATTTGATCATGGATTAGTACTATTTCCAAATGCCATTTGGATTCATCATACTCATCAATCTGATCCACAATCAATACTTGTCAGGGTAACTCATGTGCTATTTGTATATGTAGCATTGCTGTTTATATAGAATGATCAACCAGTTGGTGGAGTTGCATCATAGATATATGCTCATGTGATTCAAACAGTGGGTATCTGGGATATGAGTCAGGCTCTAAATATTATATTAATATCTGATGTATAACTTAATCATGTCTTGTAACAATATCATGATGAACTTGTTCATGAATAAGTTGCTACTGCCCATGAAGATCATCATGTTTTATATTCACATGTCCGTGTACCGGTACCTATATGATCTACGTTTGCTCTAATATCTATTGTTCATTTGTAATATAATGTTAATCAATTATTTCATGTAGTTCATGAGCTTATATATCAAGTATAAACTACAGTAGGGTCTACAACTGTAATATCATCTGAAGAAATAGCTCAATCATTTCATAAATAATCATCTCATTGTATATATACAGTCTTGAGTCATATTCCATCACTCAGTTGAAATCATGTAACTAGATAAAGATGTCATTCTCATACAGGATAATAATCGTCAGTATAACTGAGTTTTCAACTATCTTCTCAATATCATATTCTAAAAGATCATACTCATCAAATCTGATCTAAAAATTGAGTAGTATAATAATCTGTACAATATACATATAAATCAACTAGACCAGTAGATGTATAAGTTGCTCAGCTATTGACAAATATAGTACAGACTGGTCAAGTATCATCTCTATAAAAAGTTCCAGTGGACGAAATAGTTGCACTACCAGCCTTATCTACTGCCTGAATATTTATAGCAAAAGAATATAAACTATTGAATGTAACTGGACCAGCACCAGTAGTATAACAATAATGTAGACCTCCAGTATAAACATAATTGATTGTATTATATCCTGCACTCTGGTAATAAAGACCACAAGATCAAGTATTTATAGCTGTAGTATCTGCTATCCTACTCGCAGCCCATATATTGCCATGTGATGAACTATAATATATGCCACTATATGTTCAACCAACCAGAACTGGAGTAGTTACTGTTGGTGATATTGTATCTCAGATAATCGTATCACTAGTACCAGAATATATTAGTCAACTATAAAATCTTGCATATACTGTCCTTGGTTGATATCAAGAATTGGTAGCTAAAGTAAACATATTCCGTTGATATGTAGTAGCATAAGTAACTAATCATGATCGAGTAGATCAATTATTTGAAAATCTCATTTGTTTTGCTTTGGGAGCATAGTTATTTAGAGTTACTCTACCTGTATTTATATATATTGCATCATTTTCTATATAGAATGTAGATAGAGATCAAAGGAACGTAAATGAACTTAGATGATCTGACTCAAAATTACACAAGAGATCAGCGTCTATGATACAAGTAGTTTGTGGGCTATTTAAATCCCAACTAGCTCAATTATCAGAAGATCTATATACTGCAATCTCTGTACCTGAATTTACATCTGCAACTTTTACTGAAAGGTTAAAGTTTCATCAACTAGCAATCAGACTTGTTCAAGTAGATCATACTTCGACTGTTTTATAGACTGTTGTAAATTGTGAAATACCACCAGTTCAAATTTGTGCAGCTTGTGGGCTTTCAGCAGGTATCAATGATGGTCCTAGTAATGATCCATCCCATGATGCTCATGAAGATTGGATGGTAGTCATACCAGACATTATAAGAATTTCTCAACTTGTATCACCAGATATCCAAGCTTTTTTATATGTCGTATCTAACAATCATCCATCACTAACTGGCGTGGGCGCGACTTGACCAGTTCAATCACCATAAACATATGTCCATTTTTCAATATATCTACTTCATGTATTTGTATAATTTACTACATCACCAAGATTAAATCAAAATGTTTTAGGTCATTCTTCTAGCTGATTAACAGTATTTGTAAATATTCGTTTATGTGGTAATATTTTTGTAAGATTGGTTTGATAAAGCATAGCTACTTCTCAAGTAGATAGAGCACGGTTATAAATACGGAATTCATCTATAATACCACTAAACACATAGTTACCTATGTAACTATTAGATCGTTGTCCAACTAAAACTTTTTCTGGAGTAAATTTTACTGTTTTATTTAAATTCCAACTACTATCTAAATTTCAATTTATATATAAATTTATTGAATTTGTTTGATTTACATATGAAAGAACAATATTAGTCCAAATATTAGCAGGGATAGAATAATTGCTTTGTTTTGTACTATATTCTCTTGTTCAGTCTGTATAACCTATGGAAATAGTTGCTTTATCTCAAACCATATTTATACCCAAATTGGAGGTTATAGAATAATTATGTGTAGTTAATATTCACTTTAATCATCAGTCTATTATAGCTGGCTTTACCCGAACAGCATACGTTTGATCTCAGGATATAAATAAATTATTATTTGTTTGTATATAATCGTTTATACCATCAAAATTATAAGCAGTTCCATATTTTCAATTTGATGTTATTGTTGCTCATACTACTGTTCATGTATTTTTATACATTGAAGCATCTTTTACGATGCTAGAATTTTCTCACAAAGCTGCATTATTATCAAAATTATATAATGAAAGCAGTCCTGTATCTAAGATATTATATGTTGTCCCACTCCATATCCAATCAGCATTTATAAGATTATTTTCTGTTATAAGAACTTCTGTTTGGAGCGTATCTCATGTAAATATGACATTACTTGGCGTCATACCTGTAAAAATAGCTGAAGGAGGCGTCGTATCTATAAAGAAATTTTTTGTAACCATATTTGATACATTACCAGCTGCATCTATAGAATATCACTGTACTATACAGCTATCTTCTGCATTTGTTGGACACAAAGTTGATTGAGCTATTGTTCAAGTTTGATTACAACTTCTAACTCTTTGTATATTTCATCATACTGCTCAGGTATCTAATGTCTTATAAAAACATGATGATAACGCTCAATTATCTGTATCTGTAAATGTTATGGAAAAGTCTCCATTTTGTCGATTTCATGCTGCTGTGGATATCATAGATGTAGATGGAGATTCACTATCTTGAATTGAACTTGTACTTGTACTCCAACTAGAATTATTTCATAATCAATCTTTGGATCTTACAAAATAATAATAGACCTGCGAATTGACTAATCAAGTAAAGTTTATTCGGTTATTTATAGTCAATCAAGTCGTCAAACATGATGTTGTATTGTTACCTGTATTAATACAGAATTCATATTGTACTCATCATACTCAACCATCTGTCACCGTCGTGCTACTTATTGTATTACTTACTCATGATGTATATGCTGGCTCTGCTATCATATTGGGAGTTGGCGCTGTCGTATCTATTCATGCTATAGCATTGGATCAAGAATAATTTGTATTTCATACGCTATCTACTGCTTTGTAACATACATATTTTCAGTTATCAGATTCGCTTGTAAATAATGTAGAAGAATACGTTATAAAATTTCTAGTAGCATTACATGTCGGATCTGTTGATCATGTGGTCATAAATAATGTTCAATGATCTGTGATAGCTGTGATGATTTTACCAGTCGCTCGGCTAGTATTTGGATTGGTAATTGTAATTACAGGAACTGTAGTTTCTATATTATTTACTGTTACTGTTCTATCTCTTGGTGACTCTCAATCAGTTATTGTGATGGTACAAGAATCAGTTCAAGTCTGATTTGGCTTTGGAGTATATGTTATATCAGTTGCTGATATTCCACAAAATCATTTGAGTCAGTCAGTCTGTAATGTTGCTGTTATGGTTTCACAACTTCATGCTGCTGCAGCTGATAATGCTCTCCAGCTAAATGTCTTAGCTCATGATGAGATATCTGTTCAATATGTAAAACTATTTGCTGTTAATGGTATATTTGTCCATATTCATGTAGATATAGTACACGCTCACCACAATCCTTGAGCGTCAAATGCTTTGTAATAATACGTATTTGTGGAAACTATATTGGATGTAGGAGAATATGTCTGTCATGTATATAGATGAGTTGTACATGTATTATTATTATACCATACATAACTACTAGTAGCTATTGCTGGTCAACCTGGATCTGTTGCATTTCATACCAAACTTATAGGACTACATTCTGATATAGTTGCACTCACTGGCGTGATTGTAGGAGCTACATTATTCCATGTTCATGCACTACTCAAACATGTACTTACTGCTCAGTTTGCATCCTTTGCTCTTGCATATACTGTTACACTTGTTGCTTCTGTTTC
>JBAQPP010000026.1:0-81844 GCA_049305865.1 Candidatus Absconditicoccaceae bacterium | reverse complement strand
GACTGTAAGAGCATGAAGTTTGGGTAAGTCTAATATACTTAGCTTATCTTGTAAAGGATGTTTTCAAGTGATGAAACTATTCACAAGATCTTTATATATTTCTGACTTAGTCATATCCAAGCTTATAAATTCTGGTTGTTTGCCATGTCATTCTTCTCTTTTTTTTTCTGGTCAAGAATTGTTCTGTCTTTTCATATAGCAGAATATAATATATTTAAAGTTTGAGCTTATTTTTTTATTATTGGATGAGTTTAAATGTTTGGATTATATCTTCTATGCTTCAGATCATATCTCAGTATTCCTGTGCATATTTTCAAGTATAAGGCATATCTAGAGCTTGAGAATAATAGAAAACATATCAATCTGACTGCGTTATTTTATTTGTATTCAATAATCATTGGCTAACTAAATTTTCTCGATTAGCCGTCGTAACAACAGTGATACTAAATATCATATTTTTATCTAGTTTTGGCTGACTATATTTAAATACCAATGTATTTGAATATTTTTCTATAATAGTATGCTCACTATATTTATTCTTTCGTGATTTTGGTATATGTAAACTAAAAGAAATAAATCTTCAGTCAATATCTAATGTAAATTTTTTCTTTTCGTAATCACTATAGTATAACATTTCTATAAAATTTTGTATGCTAGATGCTAAGTTTCTATATGTTACTGTGAATCTATTTTTTAGATTTTGTAAGAATGAAATCTTGGATTGTATATCAGGGAATTGATCAGAATTTTTTGCTATATATCATGATAAATATTTTTCTACTGGAGATGCTTTTTTGCATTCTCATCTATAATAAGCTCGCTCTTCACAATTAGATCCATCAGCAAATTGGCATATTCCATACTGTCGTTTTTCGTCAGATTTGATTTCCAAAGTTCATCAATTTTTTTGACAATAAACTGAGGCAGGATTGGCCATTCAGATAGATTTTTCTTTTATGCATTTTGCTTGTGTTGGTATTTCACAATACATTTCTGTACATGCCAACAATTTTCAGTCAACTACAGAGCAGTTGTTACATCAATCAAAATATGTTTCGCAATTGGATAGGTCAGGTTTTGGTGTTCAACATTCTCATTCATAGAGAAATTTTGCAAGTGAATTTGCATTCATCTGACATTTATTTCAAAATGTTTGCTCGATAGGTGGACATGGAGCTTTGATACATTGGACTTGTACTGAAGCACATACAGGAGCATACTCCATAGTACAGATAGTGTCGTTTGTTTTTGCAAATGTAAATCACACAATCAATGTGAAAATAGATATTCATAAAATTGCTTTTTTACTTACAGTATAAGTCATTTTTTATTTTAAATAATAAATCGTATTAGTATCAATAATAGACGTAATTTATACTAAAGAATTTTTTTATTTTTTCAACGTCTTTATTTATTGATGAAAAATGTCTTTAAAATTGTATTTACAATGATTTATTATCCAGTTTTTAGTACCTTATTTATTTTATAAATAAATATATTTATCATTGACTTATCTTAGTAAAAAAGTATAAGTGATATGAATTCTGATCATTAAAATATAGTCCAAAAAATTGTTAAACAAAAATAAAACGAAAACTATGAAAAAACTTTTTACAAAAATCCTGACTTTTATGGTCATTATGATCGTAACGATGCAGGTGAACGCTGGCGTCTTCAATGACACCATCTGTTCTGGAACAAGTACCACAATTGGAATTGTATATCCTGGTGCTACATTGTACCAGTGGAACACTGTTCCACCACAATACACGCCACAAATTACTGTAAGTCCTATAACAAACACGACTTATATTGTGAATGTATTTGCAGGCGTCACGTGGATGCTAGCTGACACCTTTAACATCACGGTTAATGCTCTGCCAGTCGGCACTATCACGACTAGTCAAACAATTTGTGCTGGTATAACTGTCACTTTGACTGCGACTGGTGGTGTAAGTTATCTGTGGTCGACTGGAGCTACTACTCCTTCGATTAACGTAACGCCATCTGCGACCACTACTTACTCTGTCGTGATTACAGGAGCAAATGGCTGTTCGGTTACTTTGAACAGCACGGTTACTGTAAATCCTTTGCCAACATTTACGAGTATAGGAAGTAATTCGCCTATATGTACTGGTAATACTTTGAATTTAAATGCTAGTGCAAATGCAGGATCTACCTACTATTGGACGGGGACTAATGGCTTCACTTCCAATTTGCAAAATCCAAGCATTCCAAATGCAACTACAGCAAATGCCGGCACTTACTATTGTACAGCAACATTGAATGGATGCTCTTCATCTACTGTTTCGACAGTA
Source organism: Candidatus Absconditicoccaceae bacterium (assembly GCA_049305865.1). Lineage (GTDB taxonomy): Bacteria > Patescibacteriota > Gracilibacteria > Absconditabacterales > Absconditicoccaceae > UBA6263. The sequence continues at coordinate 79,526 of JBAQPP010000026.1, read as the reverse complement.
GCTGTTGTAAATCCTAGCCCTGTGATTAGTTCTATTGGAAGTAATTCGCCTGTATGTGAAGGGTTTGTATTGAACTTAACTGCTACAGCAAATACCGGTTCGACCTATGCTTGGACGGGGCCTAACGGCTTTACTTCCAATTTGCAAAATCCAAGCATTCCAAATGCAACTACAGCAAACGCTGGTAACTACATTCTTGTAGTTAATCTCAATGGGTGTACATCCATTGCTGATACAACAAATGTTGTAGTAAATCCTGTGCCCGTGATTACAGCTATTGGCAGTAATTCACCCGTATGTTCAGGCAATTCGATTAATCTGAATGCTACTGCAAACGCTGGATCTACCTACTATTGGACGGGACCTAATGGTTTCAGTTCTAATGTTCAAAATCCAAGCATTCCAAATGCAACTACTGTTAACTCAGGAAACTATAACTGTGTTGTAAGTTTGGGCGGATGTAGTACTAGTGCAAACACGGCAGTAATTGTGAATGCAATACCCACCATCAGTACTATTGGAAACAATGGTCCGGTGTGTGAGGGTTCCAATTTAAGCCTATATGTTGGTGCTACAAATGGATCGAGCTATGCTTGGACTGGACCAAATGGATTCAGTTCAAATATGCAAAATCCGGTTATTACAAATGCAAGCATTATAAATTCTGGTAACTACGTAGTGACTGTGAGTTTAAATAGTTGCTCTACAACTGCCAATACAGATGCAAGTGTTGTTGCTTCCCCAAACGCTAATATATCCGGAGATTTGGATATATGTGTAGGAGAAAATACAACTCTGACAGCTAGCGGTGGTACAAACTACCTGTGGTCGACTGGAGCTACTACTCCTTCGATTAACGTAACGCCGTATACGACCACTACTTATAGTGTAGTCGTAACAGCAAGTGGAGGATGTTCAGAAACTGTTTTTGCTACTGTAATTGTCAATTCATACGCTGTCATAACAATTGCTGCTTCTAACAATAATATATGTGATGGAGAAAGCGTGATTTTGACGGCGAGCGGAGCTACTACTTACTTGTGGTCGACTGGAGCTACTACTCCTTCGATTTCAGTCAGTCCTAGCTCAACAACTAACTATTCTGTAACTGGTACAAACACATCTGGATGTACTGCTAGTGCAAACATAACCATTACTGTAAATCCTAATGTTATAGTAAGTTTGAATTTGCCACAGGAACAAATTTGCCTGGATGCAAATCCACTTACATTAACCGGTGGAAATCCAGTTGGTGGGACATACTATGGAGAGGGAATACACAACGGATTGTTTTACCCTTCAACTGTAGGGGTGGGTACTTATAACATTTATTATGAGTATGAAAACATTTACGGTTGCAAGGCAACAGCTAGTAAGTTGTTGGCAGTAAATCCATTGCCAACTGTACTATTCAATTCAATATTCCCCAATCCAGTGGATTTGAATGCCGCAGCATTCCAGTTAAATACTGGTATTCCACTTGGTGGAGGATATTCTGGTCCCGGAGTAGTTAATGGATGGTTTTATCCATCTATGGCTGGTGTAGGGATACACACAATCACATATACGTACATAGACTTCATGGGTTGTACAAACTCAGCTATGGTAACAATTACCGTCGTAAACGGACTTGGGGTGGAGGAACAAAATTCCTCCAAGATCAGAATCTATCCCAATCCGGCGATTGATTATTTGAATATAGAAATGGAAGAAAAAGCCGACTATGTTCAGATATTTAACTTGACTGGAAGCATGTTATCAACGATTAAAGTGAATTCGGAAAAATTCAGGGTGGATGTTTCTTATCTATCCAAAGGAATTTATTTTATGAAGTTTATATTCGAAAATGGCAACGTGGGAGTTGTCAAATTTGTAAAGTAAACTTTCCCAACTTTTTGAAAACAGCCTGGTTTTTTACCGGGCTGTTTTTTTATATTTTATAAATTATAATTGCCCTTATTTAGGCTATATAATGAGGTAACGACAATATATATTCCGCATGATCTGCTGCTAGTTATAGATAATTAATATACAGATGACAAACAAAGCAATTGTTAACTTAAAGTACTTTTGTCCAATTTTGTCTTGATTTTGAAAAGTAATTATATATATGTTCTTCTACGTGTTATTTTTTTGTAATTTTAAATTATTTGTAAAATATATTTATGCCTACTATTAATCAACTCATCAGAACATGAAGAACAAAAAGAAGAGTTAAATCAAAAGCTCCAGTTTTGCAATTTGGAATAAATAAATTGAAAAGTAATAAAAAAATAGATAAGCCAGCTCCATTCAAAAGATGAGTCTGTCTAAAAGTTTCTGTGATGGGTCCAAAAAAACCAAATTCAGCTCAGAGAAAATTTGCAAAAGTAAGATTATCAAACGGAGCAGAAGTATTGGCTTATATACCGGGCGAAGCTCATACATTACAAGAGCACAGTGTTGTACTTGTAAGAGGATGAAGAGTAAAAGATCTACCAGGTGTGAAATATCATATCGTTAGATGAAAATACGATGCAAACCCAGTAGGAACTAGAAAACAATCAAGGTCATTGTATGGCTGCAAAAGACCCAAAGCATAACCTTTTATAATATTTATCTAATATACCACGATGACTAACAAAGATTTTGTTTGATTTCAATCAAACGAAAAAATCGAAAAAATAATAAATTATCTTATGGAAAGCTGAAAAAAAAGTATAGCTAAAAAGATTTTTGAAAATACTTTGAGAGAGATTAAAATTAGCTGACATATGAACCCTGTTATAGTTGTAGAAACCGCTATAGAAAATGCGTCTCCTACTGTCATGATCAAATCAAAAAGAATTTGATGATCAATTTATCAAGTGCCTGTAGAAGTAAAAGCTAATAAAAGATTATTCTATTCTATAAAATGGATACTTGATGCTGCTAATAGTAAAAAATGAAAACCAATGTACAAAAAGTTAGCAGAAGAAATATTAGCTGCTTATTCTAGTCAATGATCTGCTGTGAAGAAAAAAGAAGAAACACATAGAATGGCTGAAGCAAACAAAGCATTTGCTTATATGGCAAAATATATTAGTTAATCATTATTAATAATATTTAATATTAAAATATATAAAATGGGAAATACCAATGGAGGAAAATATCCAAGAGTCTTCTTCAAACTCAATATAGCAAAACAAAAGTCATGAGATAAGCACGATAAGGCTATCGAATGGTATATTGATACTTTAAAGAAAGAAGAGAAAATGTGAGAAACAAAATGGACTATCGATACCAAGAAAAAAGCACTTACGAGATTAAAAAAATATTGAATAAGGAACGCTGAAGTGGTTAAATTTTTGGAAAGAAAATGATTAAACGATTTAGTATCTAAAGTATCTGTATAATGGTTAGATTAAAAACAAGAGCAAAAAGAAAGTTGAACAAGGCTTTGATAAGAGTCGAAAAAGTTGTAATTATGGATGTTAGAAAATCGCTTGAACAACAAAAAAAATGGAAAGCGAAGGTAATGAATAGTAAGGCTAAATAGTTTTATTAAATGATAAAAAAGTAAAAATGAATTATTCAAGATTAAAAAATATCTACGATAAAAATGGTGAAAACATATTACCAGTGAAAGCATGAATGTTTTTGGAGATACACGAAAAATTGACTGAATGAGAATGAAATAGAATATGGAAATTCAAATGACTCGTGATCAGTGTTAAAAAACCAAATCATCCAGATGGTACATTTACTATAAGATGACCAGTGACTCGTATGACAATAGAAAAAATATATCCTTTATCATTCAAAAAATTTGATAAGGTATTATTGCTTGATGATTACAAAACTAGAAGATCAAAATTGTATTACATAAGAGAAAAAGTTTGAAAAGATGCAAGATTCAAGAGCAAATTAACAAACGAAAATAAAGATATCGATTTGGTTAAGTGATGAAAAAAAGCTGTAAAAAAAACCACAAAGAAAGTTGTAAAAAAAGAAGAAATTATAGAAGAAGTGAAATCAGAATAAAGTTATGTTTTTAAATTTTGAAAATAGTATAAATGAAACTTAATGTTCAATCTCGTGAAATAACTGGTAAAAAGGTTAAACAATTGAGAAAACAAGATATCATACCAGCTGTAATATATGGTAAACATACTAAAGAAGCTATATTAATATCATGTAATAAGAACGAATTTTTGAAGTTATTTAAAAAAGCATGACACTCTACTCCTATTACAATTACATGAGAAGGAATTGATCAATTGGCTCTTATCCATGATATACAAGTAGATCCAGTTACAGATTTTTTGAGTCATATAGATTTCTTGGCTGTAAGTAGAGATGAAAAGGTTACTGCTGAAATACATGTTATTCTTGTATGAGAATCAAGTATAGAAAAATTGTGAGAATGAAAGGTTCAGTTGCTAAAAGATACTGTTGAAGTAGAAGCTTATCCACAAGATTTACCACATGAAATCAAAATAGATATATCTAACATACAAAAAATGAGTGATGTTATATTTGTTAAAGATTTGGACGTTTGATCCAAAGTTGAAATACTTGAAGATCAAGAACAAGCTATGGTTACAGTTATGATGTTTACTGAAGAAACAGAAGAAGTCCCAGCTGTAGAATGAGAAGCAGCGTGAACAGCATGAGTAGCTGCAACACCAGCAACAGCAGCTCCAACAGCAGAGAAAAAAGAAGCAAAGAAAGAATGAGAGAAAAAATAATAATATAGATTTTAAATCATTAGTTTTATAACAATGCCCAGAGTTTGTTATTTCACATGAAAGTGAACAACATCATGAAATAATAGGTCTCATAGTATGAGAGCTACAAAAAGAACATTTAAACCCAATCTTATTAATAAAAAGGTTACTTTTGAAGATTGAACAAAAGCTACTATAAAAATTAGTTCGAAGATATATAAAAAATTGAAAGGGTTTATCTAAAAAAGCGATTAAATCTGCATAAGGCAGACAGGCGCCTAATGAATTAGGTGTTTTTGGGGGGTGGTAGCTCAGTCGGTAGAGCAATAGCCTTTTAAGCTAGTGGTCCCGGGTTCGATCCCCGGCCACCCCAAATTAAATTATCAAGATAACTATTGAATTAGTTATTTTTTTATTTAAACAAAAAATAATTTATATATACGGATACACATGATGGATAAAAACAAGGACGAATATCGATACATAGACTACCAGAGGAAATATGATTTCAAAAGTTTAATTGGAATAACGTATTTTGGAAGTATAATACTTTTGATACTTTGATTAATAGTTAATGAATACTATGCTATACCAGACTGATTAATTCAAATATGATTATACTTAATATTTATTCCAATAATATTAACCGTTTTAAGCTTGATAATTATATTTATCAATTGATTGATTTATATAATTCTTAGAATTATTTGATTTCATTATGAAGATACAATTTGTGCAAATATAGTGGAGAGAATCCTTGGTTGTGTATTTCCTAAAAAACTTTATTCTTTTTGGTTTGGCCGATCTAATGTTTTAGAAACAAAAAAAAGAACTATTTATTATTGAATAGTATTAAATATTTTTGTTTTTTCTGCTATAATTATAGTATCAGTTTTTATGAAATATCCAGAAATAAATTATAAAATAATCAATATACTCAAACAATTAAAAATATATTAAAAAAGTCTGGAATACAAAATACGTCCAGACTTTATTGATAGAAAGTTATCATTGCCTTAACCTTTTTTTTAGACTTTTTTTAATCTTTTTTTTCCTTTTACTCCGTATCGAACGGAGCGCTCTTTTACGAGCATTACATTTTCTCATAATATACCTCCTTTCCGGGTTTTTAGGTTTGTGTTTTATAGATGTATAATAATTGTTGGTATATTAAGCAAGGTATTATTTTTTATGCAATACCCACTATTTCTTCTATTTTCCTACCTCACTGTGCGATTAGTGAATTATCGTTTTGTGTTCTAAACTGTACAACAGCTTTGAGCAAATCATCGGTATTGGAGATTCAAGATGTGACTTTAGAATTTATAACATTTGCCATTTCTTCAAACCAACCTGCCCCATTCCAAGCACCATAAATGAAGTTAAATAATAATCTTCAATCAGTATTTACAAGTTTGATAGATTCAGCTGATAGATATTTTGTGGATAGATTCTCATAATGCGGCTGGATAATCGCTCATGCTAGTGTTCTAAGTTTGGGCTGTAAATCACCACCAAAATATAGATGCTTCCATAAGTTTGGATTCTTTGATCTATCTGCATCTATAAGACCCCAAAATTCTTTTCAGGCTTCACTAGTATTCAAAGTTCATCAGTTTTTCCTATCTATACCCATCATGGTCTCTCATGAACTACCCATTCAGGATATATTCATATCTGGATGATAATATCAACCCTCTATCTTATCGATGATTACGTCTACGATATCTTGATATTTTGTTGTTTCTTTTTTGATTTCTCATTTATATATTTGATCTTCAGCTTGATCTGTAGGAGCTTCTACCTTTGCTTTATCAGCTACGGTGACTGCAGTTAAATACTGAGACGGAATAATAGCTTTGGTTTTGACTGAGTCTATTATAGTTTTGGAATCTACTACTATTCAGCCCATTACAGCGAGTCAAAACTCATCTTGTCATTTGATATCTTTCATAAATTCAGCATCTTTGATGAGTCTAGGAATAGCCAAGTTTGTATATGATTTGATAAATTCAGTCTCTTTACCTGCAAATTGCGCTTTATCTACTTTGTATATTTTTTCTCATTTACTACCTAGTGTTTCTAGTAGCATAGCACTCCAAGGCAATCACATGGATTGTAACAAAGATGGATTGATAACTTCAGGATCGGTTAAATTATTTTTTATACTATCACAGATAATGTCGTAATCAAGAGGAATTTTGGGTTTGATATCATCTGATATAGTTCATATTTCTGTAGAGAATAGAGTAAGTATGCTGCCAGAGTCAGATTCTTTTACAGAAGATTTGGTGATATTATCTTTGAAATAGTCCATAGAATCTGAAATAAAATCTTTTTTTGATTGGGTATCTAGTTGTCAATCTATTTTCCTTGCGAGTCGTTTTCTGTGTAAGCCATCCAATCATCATGAAAATCATAATAGACTCAAAATCATATTTAGAACTCACTTAAACGGTTTGAGCATATCAAACATATTTACTCATAATAATTTTTCAAATGGAGCAAACATTCAATTGGCTTTATCCATCATATCCAATGCTCAGTTGGCTAGATCTTTTCTTTTTTCTAGGAATAGATTAGCTTTCCCTAGCGCTCATATAATTGCTTTTATAGTTTTAGGATCATTTTTGATAGCAGAGTTCTCAGCAATCTTTTGGAGAGAATCTTTTTCAGCTTGAGTCATATTTGTGTCTCACTCCTGTATGGAGAGGTCACTTAGAGAAAGAGCAGTAATATCTGTTGCTCATTGTAGTTTCTGATTATTTGCTAGCTGTATAAATTTGTATGGATTCATGAGCTGCGGTATCTTGTCTGCATTATCCCAAAGAGTTGGCTGTAGAGATAGAAAATCTATCGTCTTTGTTATTTTTTTTCATGTAGATAAAAACTCTCATGATTTTCCAAATGTTTTTGTAAGTCATTCAAAAAGTGATTTGAATCAATTCAAATTTACATTTCCGATTCAAGAAAAGAAACTAGCATTGTTACTAGAATTTTTTAATCAATCCATAAACATAAACTGGATTCATGTATTGATTGATTGTAATGCTGCAGGTGGAAACTGTTTTTCTCAGATAGATAAAAATATCGATTCTAAATATTTTTGTACTGTAGTATTTATTTGATTGGAGAATCTATCTATTTTGGCCTCTATATTTCAGTTTAGATCTGGGTAAATAGATTCATCTTTGAATGTCTCTTGTAGCTTGGTATATAGTCAGGTTTCTTTTATAATTTCAAGTGTCTGAGGGTTGGCATTATTGGATTGTTCTACATCTTGTTTCAAATTACTTTGCTCTTGCGTGCTAGATTGTAAAATCTGATCTTCTATTTTTTTCTTTTCTTCTTCTAGTTTATTTAGTTGTACCTGTTTTTCTTGTTCGTCCAAAACTTGACCCTTGAGATCGTCGATCTGTTTTTCTAGGTCTTGTTTTTGCTTGTTTAGATTATCAAGCTCAGTATCTGGGGTTTTTTCTCAATCTGATGGCATATCTAAACTAGTATTAAAATACATTTAATTATAAACTATTTTTGTAAAAAAGCAAAAAAAGCAAAGCTTTTTACAGTGCTGTAAGTGCAAAAAAAGCAAAGCTTTTTGCAGTCCTGTAAGGGCAAAAAAAGCAAAGCTTTTTGCGGTCCTGTTAAGGGCAAAAAAACTAAATGTTTTTGCAGTCCTGTAAAGGGCACCTGTCCTGTAAAGGGAAAAAAGCAAAAAGCCCGGTATAAAACCGAGCTTCTTGATTAATAATTTAATTTATCGGACAATAAACTTCTGGGAAAAAGATTCTTTTCCATTGATATGGAAGAAATAAATTCCAGCAGGAATATTATCCAAATCAATCTTAAAATTCTGTCCATTATATTTGTTTTGCAAGACGATACGCCCTGTAATGTCCGTAACGATCGCATTATATTCTCCTGCCTGATTCAAAGATATATTGATATGATCATTAGCTGGATTGGGATAGATTTTCATTTTATAATCTGATGAGGGATCATATAATCCAGTCATTATTGCTGTATTTTGTAGGATTAATATTTGACCCCAATCAGATATCATTACAATGTCTGATTTGCCGTCATTCCCTATAATATCACCGACTGCCAACATCTGATCGTATCCATGATAATTGCCGCCTATGGTTGTAAAGTTCAGAGATTGATTGGATGTCAGAGTAAAAAATTGTAGTACCCTGAGATTTGAGTAACTGTCGTTTAAATATACAGTTTCATCTCTACCGTTGTTATCAAAATCTGTTGAAACAGATGATGGAAAACAAGAAATCATATTTGTAAGACCCATATTTACCCAGTTTCCATTTTGTGATTGGATGAAACGGGTATCGCTTGGTCCGCCAAGAGAACTATTTATCATCAATCCTGGTCCCGTTCCAAAGAAGTTTCCAAAGGATACATTTGATGTAATCAGCGTATTGCCTGATATATCTAATACTGGAAAATAGAGCGGTGCCGAAAGGAAGAAACCATTTTCGTTTAAGTAAATATAGATACCAGATGATGGACCTTGTCCGGCAAGGAAAACAATATCATCGTAAGTATCTCCATTTACATCCCATACTTTCACCTGATTGTAACCAGCCTGTACTGCAAAAATATTATCATAGGCATAAAAGACGCCCACTGACTGAATAAAAACAGTTAAATTATCGTCGTTCCAGTTGGAACAGACAAAATCATCTTTCCCATCTTTATTGAAATCTCCTTTTGCGATTCCATCTGTGGTATAGCCTGAACGCATAGTTAATTGAGTGCCTGTATCAAAGTTGCCTGCAATGCCCTGAAAAACGATAGTAACACTATCAGAGTGTATGTAAGCTATATCTTGCAGATCATCATTATTGGCATCCAATGTAATAAAGTTTCTGATCTGTGAAGAACTACAATCAAGCTGATAATCAATGGAATTGATTGTTCCGTTGGAGTTAACATTTGTAATTTTAATAGAATAGTTTGGGATACCAGAGGTTGGGAGCCCATAGATGGAAATTATTTCCTGATGTTGATCGTTATCGATATCCTCGCATGCTATCATAGCAGTAGTAAGGAAATCACCCATATAGATACTATCATATTTTACAAATGAAATCTGCCCAAAGGTAGTTGAATAGCAAACAGTAGATAAAACAAAAATTAAATAAATAATCTTTTTCATAGTTGTTTGTGTGTTGTGTGAATGTGTGGATTTATAGAGTCCCGATGATCCTTACCGTTAAAGGTAGAACTCAATGACTGTTCAATAAACGGTTTTAAAAAAGTGAGGAGAATATAATGGATGTTAATGATCTTCTTTTGTGTGGGTATTATATAAGGAAAATTAAACAAGTTACAAGTCTTTTTTGTTATATGTCTATATTATTTATAATATAATAATATATTTGACAAATATATTATTTTGCTTATAATTTTGTCTGATTTAGTATATTATGTCTGATGAAGAAATCAAAGAAAGCATTGATATGATTGGCAATACTATGAGCAGGACTGGTATGAAGTCCTAGTTTTTCTCAAAATACAGAAAAAATAAAGAACGATACCAAAAACAGTTCATTGGCTAATCTTGGTTGAAAAGAGCTTACTCACGATACAATAGTAAAGATGGACTTTAAAGATATTTTGAAAATTTATGGGAAAGAAAAATGAATGGAAATTATCAGGGAACATTTTGTACAAGAAATAAATATTTATAGGAGGATTATGGATAGACCACCACTTGTTTTGGATGATACTCTAAATGAAGCCGCACAGAGATTCGCAGACTATGGAGCTAAACACAAATGATTGTGACATGAATTTGAATGAAAATGAGTACGAGATATGTGAGTAGATTTGGATGGTTTTAGTGCTCGAGCAGAAAATGTATGATACGGACAAGATAGTATCTATGAAATAATTGCTGATCGATATAATAAATCTCAGTCACACAAAAAAACTATGCTTGGTCTACATATATCTCAATATACAGGAGAGCCTATACCATATACATCAATTGGTGTCGGTATCAGTGGGCTATTTATTGTTGTTGAATTTGCTACTAAAAAATAATATTATAAATTATATAATGCATTAAATTTCTCTGTCTTGGATTGATCTCATCATAAGCTATTATATAGACCTAGGAAATCACTAGCTGATGGAATATTTTCTGGAGTTTGTAAATTACTATTATTTATTTTGTTTATTAAATCTGCATATTCTGGACTGACTTTGCTTGGGTCTGGGATATTCATATAAAAGACAGGTCATCATAGATCAGCTTTAGAATAGTCTGTATTGGACTTCATACCATCAAGATTGGTTTTTTCATTTCCATGAGTTCAGTAGTGTCATTCATCTGTCATCTGGGCATAAGTATTGACTGTATTGCTAGCACCACTTGCGTTGCTAGTATTTTGGTGTTCGAATCTAAATATCTTAATCTGATCTCATATCTTGATAGCGATTTTGAGACCAGCATCCAACAATATTTCAGGTGACTTATTGGTCAAATTAAATTCATGTGGTTGAGCTTCTCATTTGTTGGTTCATATACCATTGAGTAATATTCATCAGTTAGTTTTATCATCTCATTTTTCTTTATCTATCTGGATATCAAAACTTGGTGTAGCAGTAGATAATAATTTTGTCAATTCTGGTGTATCCATCCAACTGATTTGCATAATAGCTCTAGTAGTGGCATAAGCTCGGTTGGCTATAGTTTTGGGTTTGTTGAGATCCTCTGCTTTGATCTTGCCTGTATCGACTAGTCGTTGACCAAAATTTTTATAATCAGTAGGTGGGAGCCGTGAATCATTTAGACCACTTTGTTGCATTTTACTTTTCAATAGATTCAAGTGATAGTCAAAAGTATTTGCTACTTTTTCTTCACCGTAATCAGTGACGCGAGTTGCATCAGCATATCATAGCAATTGGAATGAAGATATTTTATATTCATCATATTTACCATCTATATCTTTTAGAATATTATTAATTTTGATTTGCTCTGAAGATTCCAACTCATGTAATTCTCAAATAATTTGAGTTTTGGATTGATTGGTAATATCGATATTTTCTGAAGTATTTCTAGGAATATCTCAATACAATTTGATATTTATATCATTTTGTGTGATCTGAGATTGGATATTTTGAAATGTCTTGGATGATGCTATCAAAGAAGAGAGAACCGCATCATCTATAAAATTGGACTTGCGGTTACCATCAAGATTAAATTGAGATATTTGGGTTTGAAGGATGGTTGCTGGGATAGCCAAAAAAGCTTTTACGATTTCTTGTTTTTGAGAAATATTGGTATCAGAGAGACTGCTCAAACTTACATTATCTCTACCATTTTGTGCAAGCACAGGACTATTGATAATATTTAGAGAAAATCACGTTTTAGATTGAGCAAAATAATCAAGGAAAGCTACTATACTTTTGAAATTGGTATTGACTAGATTATCGACCAGCTTATCAGAGTCTTGTATCAGGTTGATATTTCACAATATGATTTTATCTATGTTTTGGGATATATCATTTAAATTTTCTTGCTTTTTCAATTCTTCATTTGTTTTGCTTGGATCAGGAAATTTTGCATCTATAGCCTTACCATCTGATTTTTTGATCTCATCAATAGCTTGTTGCTCTACTGGAGTAACTTCTTTATTTTCTACATTAGAGGCTTGTTCTAGATTTGGTGGCATGGTGGATAGATTAGGATTAAAGTTTGCTAAATATTTTTTAACATATCATCGGGATTTCATTCACGTTGTTTATCTAATTCTTCTTGTCTCTTGATATCTGCTAGTATCTCTCAGAATTGTTGGATTTTATTTTGAGCAGAAGCATGATTTCATGATTTTATATCTTGAGCTATTTCTAGAATTGATTGATAAATATAAACCATAGAACTATCTGAAACTTTTTGTAGGGAACTAATAGTTTGATAAAACATTTCAAAAGTTTTGTGTGTCGATTGGAGCTGTTTTAGCATCTCGATTAGCTTGGATCTCCTTGTATCATATGGTAGAGACTCGAATAACTCGACTTGTTTCTGCACGTCCATAGTATAAATAAATTTTTATAAAACATAGCAAATTATAAATTAAATACTGATTTTTGTCAAATTTAATGATGGGAAATTGATAAATAAAATTTGCATTTAGTCTTATTTTCATTATTATATCACTATTAACCTTCTAGTGCCATATAAGTTTACTCCTGTCATTTCGACTGGAAAGAAGAGAAGCGGAGAAACCTCTTAGTTTATTAGAGATAACTAGTAAATTAAAATAACAAGAAATTCTGAATTCTAAATTTTAAATTATTAATTTATTAAATGGACTTTGATCCCAATAAAGATTATTACAAAATATTATGAGTATCAGAAGATGCTAGCCCAGAAGAAATCAAGAAAGCTTTTAAAAAAGCAGCTGTAAAGCATCATCCTGATAAATGAGGAAGTAAAGAAGAATTCCAAAAAATGAATGAAGCTTACCAAGTAATCTGAGATGCAGACAAAAAACAACAATATGATTCATTTAAAAAATGATGATTCGGTGGGTTTGGATGAGGTGGATGAGGAGGATTTGATACATCAGGATTTGGTGGATGAGGATTCGATTTTGGTAATGTAGATCTAGGTGATCTGATGTGATGACTTTTTGGATGAGGAGGATTTGGATGAGGAGGTCAGGCTAGACCTAGCAAATGAGACGATATCAAAGATAGTATAAATATCAGTTTTGAAGAATGATTTTTGGGAGTAGAAAAAAAGATAGCATACTACAGATACGTACAAGCTCAATGAGTAGAAACCAAACAATGTGATGTATGTAAATGAAGATGAAAGACAGTGAAGCAGATGAGAACCCCATTTGGAGTGATGCAAACTCAATCAGTTTGTGATAGATGTGGATGAGCTGGAAAAATTTATACAAAAGCCTGAAGAGAACTAGATAACGGATGACTAGAACGTATCAGAGAGACACTAGACATAAAAATACCAGCCGGGATCAAAGATGGCGCTTATATCAAATTTCAAGGCAAAGGAAATGCGGGAATAGGCGACGTTCCAAACGGTGATATTTATATCCAGATACATATAGTTCCAAATAAGAGCTACGAAAGAAGATGAGAAAATTTATATAGCAAGATAGAAGCTACCCTATTTGATATGGTACTAGGTTGAGAAGTACAAGTTCCTCACCCAGAATGAAAGATGAAAGTAAAGATCCCCAAATGAACCCAGATCTGAGACATGATCAAAGTCAGTGGTAAGGGATTTGGAAGCTGAGGAATATTTGGTAAAAAATGAGATATGTACCTGATACCCCATGTAGTCATTCCCAAGAAGCTTAGTAAAGAGCAGGAGAGACTATGGGATGAATTGAGAAAAAAATAGTATCTGTCATTCCGGCTTTTCTACTGTCATTCCGACTGAAATGGAGGAATCTCTTTTTCCTAATTAACGCTTCGCTATCATTTACTTTTATAACGCTTCGCTATGACTTACTTTTGACTTAACTCAAAAGTCCCCTAAGACTTCGCTTAGGACAAGAGCAAAAAAGCTAGTTCTTTACAAGACTCGCTACAACTATTTTGTTTACTTTTGATGTACGACCAGGAGCTCAAACAATTTGTAAAGAATCCCCCGGCTTCGCGGAGGACTATGCCAAATCATTGACTATTTTTTCTGAAATACTCATAGCAATATTTACACATATATTGTGCACAAAAGGCATAAAGCTACAAAGTCCGCATAGTAGCAGGATTGAAAAATCACACGCAGGCTGATTTTTCTAGATTTTTTTGCTTACTTTTTGGAGTGATGCCAAAAAGTGAGTTCTGGGGTTTGGGGCGGGAAAAGCCCCATAAAATAATATAATAAAAAAAGTTAATTTTTAAAAAACACCCCCCGACTGAAATGGAGGAATCTCTTTATTTGGTTTTTCAAGCGATTCCTCGATTCGCTACGCTCACTCGGAATGACAAAAAAAATCCCCGGAAAAAATCCGAGGGTTTTTAGTTTTCAATAAATTGTTTAGAGTGTGTATTCTTTCTCAAGATCAACTAGCAGAAGCTGCTCGGTCTCTTTGAAGAATAGATCAGTGATCGAAACCAGATTGCTTTTCTTAGCTTTGTACCTCTCGTATGATGTTCTCAGTAGAGGGAAGACTTTGGAGATGAATTTATTGGTTTCTTGATCCTCAGACGGGAAGACAAATCCCTTCCGAGGGAAATAGGACAGCTTGGGAAGAAGAGATTTAAACTCATACTCCAGATTAGTCCTCAAAACCTTATTCATCCTAAGCGCTGAGACCTGAGGAGGTACATCTTTATTCCCTACCTGTGTCCACTTAGCTTCATGGAAGCTTTGTGATAAGACATGTAGAAAGGCTAACAACTCTTTTTTAGAAGCTGCTTTGTTTTTACGAGCATACACAAAATAAATTATAAACCCGATAAAAATAAGTAGCAATAATACAAAATAATTCATAATGGTTTGGTATTAGTTTTGATTTTTTTGTTTTGTTTGAGCAATCCTAAGCTCAGTTATAATAAACAATTCTATGCTATGATAGAAATGATCACTATAAGCTTTGATCAAGCCCCGCACATTTTCAGCGCTATTGTTTTTACCGTACTTTAGTATCCAACCAGTAACTTCCTTGATCAAGGGGAATACCATGACAGTAAATTTATTGGTAGCTGTGATGACAGGCAGTAGTTTAGATCTATCGATATCGACATACCTAAACTCAAGTCGTGGCACAGTAGTGACATTGAGCAACAGATTTTTGAAATCTTCAGATGTATGCTTATGTAGCTCTTTCCTTACCTCTGAAGCAATTCTTTCGTTTAGGCTTGGATCATCAGTAAAGTACTCGATCTCTGAGAAGCTAGTTGATATCAGAGCAATGAAGTCCTCTATCAACTTTTTAGATTTCTTTTCTGATTTGTTCAGATATGCCTGGCGCCAGCACAATATGCCTGCTACACAGATAAATCCCAATACGATAATGATTGTTAATTTGTCCATAAATTCATAATTTAGTTTTTAGTTTTGATTATTTTTGTTTTTAGATTTATAACAATTTTACAATATAAGTCAAGTCTGACTATTTTTTTGATTTAAAAAAATCCTCCCAGAGTGGGAGGACGAAAATCTATAATTATTTTTTATTGTTGTGCTGGATTGATTTTATCCTGTAGGGCCTTTACTTTATCTTGTGGTAGTTGGTTCATTCATAGAGAGATCCACTTCAAATTATTCAGATATTCAAAGATCTTAAGCTGACTTTCGTCGGATATTTGGTTATATTCTAGTTTTAAGGTTTCTAGATTTGTAAGAGCAGATAATGGAGAAATATCTGATATTTGATTCTGCTGAAGTTCTAGGGTAGTTAAATTTTTGAGATTTTTGAGAGCAGATATATCTGAGATTTGATTGTATCCTAGGTTAAGCGTTTTTAGCGTAGATAATTTTTCTAATCAGTCAGCACTTGTAATCTCATTCTTATGAAGTTCTAGTTTGGATAGGAATTTAAGTTTGTCCAAGTTTTTTATTGATGAGAGCTTATTGTAAGATAAGTTTAGTTCTTGTAGATTTCATAGACAGCTATAATCAGCGCTTATAGATGTTATTTGATTATCTCATAGATCTATAAATCGTATGTCATCTAGTAGATTTCCTGTAGTGATATCAGCACAGATATCTGGCATCTGAGTCAATCATTTTCATCTGATACTTAGGTAATGTTGTTGTTTACTATAGTTACCAGACATATACTCTGGCATATTCGCAGCTGTATTGGTAGTCTTCCGACATCCAGATAGAGCGACAACAGATAGAGCTAAGATACTTATGATGAATATTTTTTTCATGATGATATATTAGGTTTAAAAAGTATGGAGACTATATCTTTTTGATAAATTTTTTCAATAAAAAAACCCCGCAAGATTGCGGGGTTTTAAACCTAATTAAATAAGTTTTGTATCTTATGTAACTATAAATTCAAAGAACTAGTAGTTAGAAGATAATGAAGGACCATTTACAGAAGTAGATCATATTCTCAATGAAGTAACATTATCTGTAGCATTATATGTTTCATTGTCGTCAGATTCAGTAGATGAATATTCAACTACACTTCAAGCATCTGTATTTTCCAATTTTAATTGTAGATATTTATTAACTGTTGAACCTAATCATGAGAATGTTGCTTTAACAACATAATATGTAGTGGTTCCATTTTCTAATTCTTCATCAGCACCTAAAGCAACTCATCTAAATAAATTGATTCAAGCAGTTGATAATACAACAGCATCTGCCATAGCAGTACCATTACCTTGAGCTACAGTTGTAGCAGCAATAGTTCAGTTAATCTTTTTAACTGTAAATGCGGATATATCACCAGCATCTGGACTAGCATCATATTCAGCAGCGTCTGTAGCAACAACTAACTTCATAGATTCTAATTCAGTCTTTAATGATGTTCAATTTAATTTAGTGTTTGTTGAAGTATCAGTAGTAACAGCAATAATACCAACAACATTTTCACCATTGTTAAGTTGAGAAGCAACTGTTTCTCATCCATAAGTATTTACAAAAGCAATATTAGATACTCTTACTGGAAGAATAGCAAATGCAAGTGAAGCAGAAGTAGGAGTAGCAACTCAAGCACCAGCAGTTATTGCCTTACCTGATTCGTCTCATTCTACGTCTGTAGCTTGTAATGCTAATGTAATATCAGCAGTTTGTACTCAAGCAGAGTCTTTACCTATTTTTCTAGATACAACTTTTGCATACAAATTAGTATTTCATTCTGTAGCAACATAGTCTATGTTGTCAAAAGTAACAGTTGTAGTAGTAACAGGTTCTCTACCTATTTCTGTAGTTTTATCGTTAGCATAAAGAACTACTTCTGAAACAGAATTAACAAAGTTAGTAGTATCGCCAGCAGCAACTACGTTTAAATCTCTAATTAAGATATCTTCGTTTGATGCAGTTATTTCATAACTAGCAACAAATGGAGATGTTGTATTTGCTATAACGTTTTTAACCTTATCTGTTTCAGTATCAGTATTATCAACTGCAATAACAACAGTACCTGCAGTAGTAATAGTAATATCTCTAGAAGAGTGTCCTGGTAAACCAGTAGCAACTATAGCGTCACCATCATCATCTTCTATTTCCATAGTTTGCAAAGAAGCAGCTATGTGTTTTGTATCTTGATTAATATCATCAACTAGATCAACTTTAACTGTATAAGTTGTTTTACCATTTTTAGCTACAGTATCATTGAAGCCATTAAATGTAGCAACTCAGTTAGCTATTTGTGAACCAGATACTTTATCCAATTCTGTTGTTCATTTCATAAGATATACAGCTGAGATTTGTGAATTAGATACATTAGTACCTACTCAAGCAGTATCAACAGTAGTAGCAGTTCAAGCAGCCGCAGTATCAGATGAAGTTATAGCTGTTTGTGCTCATTTTTTAAGATTATTTATAGTAATAGTAGGAGAAGTAGCAGTAGCTAAGCTTGAATAAGTAGCATTTATAACTGAAGTTAATCCAGCTACAACATCAGCAATAGCTGTAGAACCAGCAACAACTGTAAATGAATAAGTATTACCACCTATAACAACACTAGCAACATCACCTGCAGCTCGAACACCAGCTATAGTAACAACAGCTGATCCTCTAGTAGCATCTGCAGCAGTATTTGTAGCTAAATGAACTGTAGCCTCACTAAAGTCTAATGATGTAGCACTTGAAGCGCTCAATTGGAATTGACCAACTTCTATACCGTTAGAACCAATAACAGAAGTTGTATCTGACATAACTATTGTTGAAACTGAAGCACTAGATTGTTGTGCTGTTACAGCTTTGAAAGTTATAGCAGAAGGAGTAATATCTGTTACTTGTGTGTCATCAGAAGTTTCTCTGATGTCTAATGATTCAGTATTGTTTGTTGCTCACAAATTTACAAGTTTTGCAACAAATTTTGCATTTCATAGATCAATATCTTTTGTATCTACTCTAATAGCAAATGTTTTAGATGTTCATACAGGTATAGTAACATCTGTATCTTGGAATGTTTCTGAAGTAGCTGCACCAGCTGAAACTAAGTCATATATTGTACCAGCTTTTACATCATACAATTCTACATTTTCAAGAAGAGTTGAAACATTAACAGGACCTGTAGATTGGTCTTCTATAACAACCTTTATTTCTTGTATTTCAAGATCTTTTCATGCAGCAGAAGCGATAGTAAATCTACCAAGTTCTACATTATCTTTGTCTTTTCTAACTTCTGTTGAAGTTGGATCAGCATAACTCATAGTTACTTCTCAAGCATCTACAGTTATAGCTGCAGGAGTGAAAGAAGTTCTTCAAGTTACTTGAGCTCCATAACCGTATTGAGTACCAACAGCAGTTATATCAAGATCATTTTCAAGTTCGAAATCAATAGTATCACTAGCTCATCAGATTATATCTGCTTCAACTGTGAATTTTTTATTGTTTCAATCTGTGATAGTGATTTCATCAAAGTTGAAAGTTAAGTATTTGTCAGATATAGAGGCAACTGTGTCTAATTTTTCAGTACCCATATACAAAGCAAAATTTTCTAATGATGTTTGTTCGTCTATTGTTCAAACTTCTTTGAAAGTAATTGAAGAAACTTTTATATCTTCATTAGCAGAAGAATTTTCTGATAATTTGAATTTCAAAATTTCTGCACCTTTTTCTCAAAGTTTAACATTAGCAGGAGTTCAATCAGTAGCTATAGCAACTGTTCAAGCTGAAACTGAAGCAACCTTCATAGTTTTAGCTGTGATTGGGAAGTTTCCGTTAACGTCTTCAGCTGTAGAATCAACTGCTTCTACTTCTTTGATTTGCATAGCAAATTCATCTCAAGCATAAGTTGTTGATCATATTGTAGCAACTACTTTTACAGTTTCTGTTCCACCAGCCTTAATAACTAATGCAGGAGAAAGAACCAAAGTAGCTTCATCTGTAGATGAATTGAAAGTCTTAGCTTTTGTAATTCTTCCATTATCAGAGAACAAAGCTATATTTGTAACTGAATTATCGTCACCTAAACCAACTCTCTTAATAATCAATGAATTAACTGTGATATCTTCATCACCAGCTTCGAAGTCGAATGAAGCGATATTTACTCATGCTGCTAGAGCAGGAATAGTTGCAGAATCAGCAGTATTTCACAATGAAACATCTAAGTTTCAAGCTTTAATAATGTCTGGATCAACAACATCATCTCTACATTCTACTGGACATGCGTCATCTTCTTGGTTCAAAGCACAAGCTATAGCAACCATAGGATCTTTACATGTAGCAGGTGTAGCTACACCTTCTTCGTCAGCTCTTTGCATCATCAATCGTACATATCCTCTCACTTCAAATGATGAAGGAGTAGAAATGTTATTCATAACGTTTGCATCTTGTAGAGCTTCTAAGTGATCAGCATAGTATGGAGTAGCTCCATCATATTTGTCACCTCGTAATGCTCTAGACAAAACTGTACCAAATTCAGCTCTAGTCACTTTGTCGTTTGGTCTGAATTCTGAAATTCAAACTCACATAAGACCTAGTTGACAAGATTCAAGAATGTAATCTTTCATTTCTTGTGTCTGATTTTCAATATCAGTGAATTCACAAGTTTTTGATGTATCTGGAGTTAATCCAAGTACTTCAGTTCCCCATGCTGACAACATTTTTGCCATATGAGATCTAATCAAAGTACCGTATACATTTGAAGTTTCAATTGTATCCATTGTAGTAGAACCTTTTGAGAATGCATAATCATACGCACCTTCAAGTTCTGTACTGTAACCAGCTTTCAATGAGTTAACTGGGAACATTGTAGCAACCATTAACACTGTTAATGTAGTTGCAAATAATTTTTTTAAGTTCATGTTCTAGTAAAATATAAATTAAAAATAATCTGAGCCTGGTTTCTCGGGCGTCTTCCGACAAATCCGATAATAATAGACATCAAGATATGAAAACACCACATTTTCATTGTAGATCCTAGATCAGCGATCAAAGACTAGAGATTTTAGAATCCTCTAAATATCTTTTTATCTTGTATCCTGTGTCTTGTATCTAAATGTTTATTCAAATAAACTAAACGATAGGACAGGATGTGCCGTTTCATTTATATATGCGAATCCTGATAGCGGTATAGACGATTTCCTTTACGTCCCCCTCATTGAGAGAATCTACATGTCATTTCGATTTTTTTACTGTCATTCCGACCAGCTTGTCCCGCAATGGCGGGATGGTGGAGGAATCCCTTAAAGGGATCTCTCGACCTTGCTCGAGATGACTTAGCAAACTTTCTTAATAAGGAGGAAGAACAATGTTAATGATCAATCCTGTTATACTGTCATTGTGACTTTTTTACTGTCATTCCGACTGAAATGGAGGAATCCCTTTTTTGTTTTTTTAAGAGATCTCTCGACAAGCTCGAGATGACTAGTTGATTAACAGGGGGATATAGGGCGTCTAAACCTTATATAAGTGACTATCAGAACCCAGTTTTATAAATGAGTCCTTTTCGCTTCTACGTCTCCACGTAGTAAACTTAGCTTTGAAGTTATGTATTCTAGACAAGAATTCAAGACATTTTAGTATTTGCTATTTGGTCAGTCGTCAAGCCATTAAATCGATATAATATCAACTAAAATCTGACGACAGATATGGACAAGCCATATACCAAGCTTTTTTGAATGAACAAAAAAGTTGCTATATAAGCAAACCACCACTATTTACTTGAAATCTCGCTTTGTTAAAGAGCTCACAACTTCGCATCCTTTATGCTAGGGTATACGAATAAGAGACATTAGTGTGACAAAAGTATAGACAGTTATCTGTCTAATAGGTAGAAATTGCAGATCAGAACAGTATTTTACTGTCTCACTTTTTCTAACCATAATTTTAAAAAAATTATATAGTATAAGTTTTTAGTGCTGTTATTTGGACTTTTTTACTTTCATTCCGACTTTTCTACTGTCATTCCGACTGGAATGGAGGAATCGCTTTTTAAAGGGATCTCCTTCATCCTTCAGGACAAGTCTCGACCTTGCTCGAGATGACAAGCTAATGATGCCGGGATGATAAGCGGATTGAGATGACAAGAGAAGGTAGTCGAACAGGATTAGTTCTTATTGTTTGTCTTTAGCTCTCATCAACATCAACATTACATATCATCTAATCTCTATAGATCATGGGACGCTTATCTGTGTCATGATTCACGCATATTTGAGCGCTTGTAAATGTTTTGAATAATAGTTTCATCAGGATTGATCGTTGCCGTTTCATCGCAATGCTCTAGAAAGTATAGTACCAAATTCTGCTCTTGTTACTTTATTTTTGGGATAGAAAGTTTTTAAACCTACTCACATCAGTCACATCTGACATGCGGTTTTGATGTATCATTTGAGCTCTGTAGTTTGATCTGAAGTATCTGAGAAGTTACATGTCTTGCTTGTATCTGCTTGTCTATCCAAGACTTCTGCAGCATAGTTTACTATCATTTTTGCTAGGTGAGACCTTTGCAATGTTCATGTCATATTTGCTTTCTGGACTGTAGGCATAGTAGTGATTCAGATCTGATATGCATATAGATAAGCATCATTTAGCTGAGTATCAAATGGTGAATCTGATATATCTCATTCATCAGTATTGGTATCTTCTACTACCGCATCTTCTTCATCACAAGCATCTCATAAGTATCATCAGTCACAGTCTACATTACCATCTAGCTCATATTCTCAGTCTACACATATGACATCTGATATTTTACAAGAAGGCAAATCGACACTAGTGTCTCAGCCTCATCATCCTCATCATCAGCCTCCAGAACTAGCAGGAGACATCATAGTAAAATATGAAAATGTATCTGTAACGAATGTACAATATCCAGCAGATACAGTACAGTCATCTTTTCGAGTATATGTAGTTCCATTGGACGATCTATACACCCTGAGTAATTTATCATTATATGTACTTCATACCCAAACCTTTACCATCGCTGATTGTCAGTTGAATGTGATTGCTACATTATCGGCTCACATCTTGAATGTAAGAGAAGACTGATGTGTATAATCTGTATAAGATGGTACGGTTCATACGAATCATGTTTGTATAGGTCAATATATCAAACCATTCCAAGCTCCACTATCTGACAACACTCACAATCATTCTAGATCTATTTCGAAATAATTTGTAGTTGATCATGTACCATACAATCTCAGTGTTCCACTATTTGTAAATGTTGTAGATGTTCATCATCATAGGTCTATGGTTCATGTTGTAGTGATATTGGATGTTCATGTAATTGGTATGATATATGGTAATACAAATGAACCCGTACTAGACATATCTCAAGTGATTCCACTTACAGTAGCGTATGCTCTATAATAATATGTAGTGTTGTTTACCAATCCATTTACAATCATACTATGACCAGTAGACAATGTTCAAGTGAAAATATTATTTAATGTAGATGTACCATATATAATGTATCAAGATGAAACGAAATCAGAATTAAAACTGATTGTTGCTGCTGTTCAGCTTAGTACCTGAGATGTAACGCTTGATACTAGTGGTAATCTTGTAATATTGGATGTTATTGTTGTTAGATTTCATGCTAGATCCAGACCAGATATATTGATAGTGTTGACTCATCATGTAAGTGTAAATGCTGTTTTGGACCAAGATCATGTACCTGTAGCCAAAGATCAATTTACATAGATCTGACTTACTCCATTTGTATCAGACGAAGTTCATTGTAAAACTATTAGCCCTGTAGATACTGTACTTGGTGATGTAACTGTGATAGATGGAGATGTATTATCTATTTTGACAAATGATCAATCTGTCGTAGTAGTCTGTACATTGCCCGCGTTACCACTTAGATCCTGATAATTTATAGAGAATATTATTCAAGTCTCAGCTGTTCATCCAGTCACAGTAAATGTAGTATATCGTCACAATGTAGAGCCAGTCACTACACCAGCCAAGCCATTGATAGTCGCAGACACTGAGGTCAAAGATTTGCTTCATGTCCAGCTTAAAGTCACGATATGTCAGGATTTTGCATAGTTGGTATTTATAGAATTATTGGATTTGATATTCACATTTGTAAGCACTGGCTTGAGATCAAACTGTGTAAAATGAGATACAGCTAGATATAGTGGACAGGCATAATTTCAAGTTCATACACATGTTCACGAATATACAGACGATATCATACTATTTCAAGTCACAGCTCCTCCACTTCATTCTCTAACGATAAAAGATCATGAATTTATAGATCACAATATCGATAAGAAGCTATATGGTAGATTCATTTGGAGTTTAGCATTTTTTGATATGAATCATGTTCATGGAGCAAACCATATCTGTCAGGGCGACATTCATATAGATGTAGGTAGATCTCATGAAAGGAAATCCTGTGTACCTGTATCAGTTAGATCTAGTCATGTATAGAATGTTATCCTACCCAATTCATTTGATCAAGACATCCTAGCAAAATACAATCATGAAAAATTATTTACATTATTATTGGTTACTGTGTTCAAATTATTTTGTATTGATTGTCATGATAATATCTGTCATATAGCAGCATATATTTGTGGATAGTTTGCTCAAGAATTTGAGCTATATCACAGAGCCCACAAAATATTTTGTGCGTTGATTCTCTTACCACTTACTGTCTTTCAGACTAGGGCAGGCAAAGTATCTCAGCTATTGATGATGATATTTTTTATCTGAGAATAACTAAGCGAAGGACTAGCGCTCCAAGCTAGACTAGTCAATCATGCTACGTGAGGAGCCGCCATTGAAGTACCATTTTTGTTTCAATAATTTTCTATTGACGAACTAGGAGTATATCACTGTATAGTTATGTCATCTATCAAACATCCATTGTATATATTATCTGATGCGTTGGTTGTCCGATTAAATCTTACTTTAAAATTATTTGTAAGATACGATCATGGAATATCTGCTGATAAAAACATAGATACTCAACTGTTTGTATTATTGTTTGGATCTGCATCAGTATCTATCATAGGCTCGTCCCATTTATTATCTCACAACTCTGCTAAATCCAATGGATTATATGTACTTCATGTTGTAATCAATAGTGACATATAATCTGTCCAAGCAGTCCCACTATATTCTGTATCACATCGCGTCCAAAAAGAAATAGTAGCTCCGCTATAGATTGTCAAATCTTTTCATGTCTCAGTATATGAATCAGTATTGTTGGCATATGTAGCAGCTAGATCTGAATAATAAACTTTTCATCGACTTCATCCTAGATCGGATATTCATCGATTGTTTTGAGTTCATCATATCGGCCATCCAGCAGGAGCAGATCATCCAGCATAAGATTCGAAATCATCTCGCAATCAGGTTAAAGTATTTTTTAGAAATAATGAACTATATATACTTACTCATGGCGCTCAGATATCTACCGAGGTTGTTCAATAATCTGAGAAAAAAGCAATACCATCTGTATCGTCTGTAGCAGCCACACATATTATATTATCATGTGTATAATCACAAGGATATACGTGCTGACTAGCATCATGATTATCTCAGTTGGAATCCCCGTAGTTATTACCATTACCAGCGGCAGCTATAAACAATCATCATGACAATCCAAATTGATTGATAGCATCGGACATAGCAGTGTCAGAGCTAGATCATCCAAAACTTGCATTGATGATTTTTGCTCAGTTATATTTTGCAAAATTTATTCATCTTACGACAGCCTCTGTAGTCATACTATCATCTCATACTCTGATAGCCATGATCTGTGCGTGGGGATTGATTCATATTATTCAAGATCCATTATTGGCTGCTGCTGCTATTGTACCAGCTACATGAGTACCATGATCACTACGTACTGGAAACGGATTATTATCTATATCAGCAAAATCATATCCATGGACACAGTTATTCAATGCGATTCATGCATCATCTTTACAACTAGTTCCATTCCACATATTAGCAGCCAAATCTGGATGATTATAAGCTACTCACGCATCTATGACAGCCACTATAGTTCAAGTGGTATTTACATTCCCACTAAACATTTCATATGCTTCATATCGATGTATATTAGATAGTGCTCGTAGACTTCATGAATATGTATCATTGAAAGTGGTTGCAAAAGTTTTGTATATATAGTTTGGTTGGGCATATTCTACACTAGGATCATTATTTAATTCCACCAGCTTCTGGTCAAAGTTTTGATTATTTTCGATTTTCATCACCGCTATATTATCTGTTTTGATAGTTGATGCAGATTCTAGATTATTATTTATTTCAAATGTATTTAACAAATTATTTGAAGATGAAGATTTGAGATTTATTTTTGTAGGTTTAAATTTTACAATAATTTCTCACTGCACATAATTTTTTTCTTGTGAATCTACGACATCTATTTTGGATCACAACTGTATTTGTTTTGATGGTAAATTTTCTTGTGCAAATAAAAAATTAAATTGTGTCGAAATCAAAAAAATAACTAAAACAGAATTTAAAAATTTTTTTAGATTTTTCATGGTGTTTGTATGCCTATAATTAAATATATATTTTTTGAAATTAAGAATATTAATTTTAGATTCAAGTTTATTGATTATTTTGTTGTTTCTACTTTCTCACTGTCATTCCGACCAAAGCGGAGGAATCGCTTTATATATTAAATTCCACACTTAGATCTTTCCATCAAGGATTTTGAGTTTTTATTAGGTTTTCTTTTTTATTCCTATTCCAATTTTTTAATTGTTTTTCTCTATTTATTGCCTCTTCTATCTCATTAAATTCTTCAAAATATATTAGTTTTTTACATCAATATTTTTTTGTAAATCATTCAATCAATTCGTTTTTATGCTCGTAGAGTCTTCTTTCTAAGTCATTTGTAACTCAAATATATAGAGTTCAGGTATCACTAGCTAATATATAAATAAAATAATTTTTCATTATATACTATTAACTCTTAAAGGGATCTCTCCACTATGGTCGAGATGACTAGTTTATTTAAATTCAAGGGGAACAGGAATTGAACCTATCCCTTCGGCTTCGGAGACCGACGTGCTACCACTAACACCACCCCCTTATAAAACAATATATTATTTTAGACCGGTCTTATTATAATATAGTTTATATAATATATATATCTAGATAGTCCTAATTTTTTGTAAGGTAATTTGACTTTTTTCTATTGTGTTTTATAGATATATTAGGACTGTTTTTGATGTAACTATTATCACAAACGATTATCTTATTTTTGACTATATAAATGATTAATCAAATGACAAATAAAATCAATATCAAATATTTTATTTTGTAGTCATCAACTAATAAATATATTCAATAATCTGACCCTATTTGAGATACTTTATATATATAATTTATCAATATATTCTGAATATAAATAAATCCATTTCGTGGTAATAATGAATATATAAATATACTTATAAAGCCATATATCATTACAAACGGCACTATAGGTAGTACAAATAAATTGGCGATAAATCAGACTAAATTGATCTTTCACATAAAGAAAATAATCACAGGCAATATTCATATATTTGCTCATAGACTTGGCTTGATATAGCCATTATAAATCTGGAATGTGAGATTTGAAATGTGAGATTTTTTATCTTTTATTTGCTTTTTACTTTCTGATTTTTGCTTATTGCTAGTAAATATTCTAATACCTATAATAGCTCCAAAACTTAAAAGGAATCATAGATCATACAAAAGGAAGTAAGGATTGATGATCAACATCAATATAAAAGCTAGATAGACCGATCTCCAAAGATTCACTTCCCTACCTACAAACAACGCCATCATACCTAGTCACCCAAACAGCACCGCACGCATCACGCTAGAGTCCATTCAGCAGACCAATGAATACAAAATAATAGATCAAAGTATTACAAAATTTCTAAAATAAAATGGAAGAAAAAATAATATAAAGGACAAAAATATTGTCAGCATGATGATATTTCATCCACTCACCGCTATCAGATGTACAAGTCCACTATCTATAAATTGTTGATAATCTGATTTGGGGATTTGAGATTTGTCTCATATAAGCATTCATAGAATCAATCAAGCATTACGACCTTCTCAATATGTAGAAACTATTTTGGATTGTAGAGATCTCTTCATGTTTGCGATAAATCAGACTTTTTGTTTTACTTGTCATTCCGGTACTTGTCCTTTGCGAAGTCAAAGGGTTGTTGACAAAGTCTGCAACCGCAATCCATCATTTAATAATATTGAATTACCCTCATATATATTTCCTCTATATCCCTTCATTATAAGCCGTTTATCATAGTCAAAACTTCGATTCCAAAATCATGATAGTGATGACCTATCGGCAAATAGATTTACATCTTTGGCATATCCAGCCAATCGCAAATTATCTCAGATTTGATAGTTTTTATCTGTATTTAAAATATATTGCTCTCAAAGATTGTTTTCAAAAATATATTTTCCAAACGAATATGTATCTACAATAGTTCACGTTCAGATAAAATAACCAATGTCCTCCTTTTCCAAAGGAGGGGTGGTGCGAAGCACAGGAGGATTTTTTGATACAATAGTATAGTTAAAACTCATAAAGTTATGTACTAGCTCGGGGCTATATCTATAATCCTTTATGAGTATAGCTGATAATGCAATTACAAAAGATCAAAACAGAATCATAATATATTTTAGCATTGAAAAAAAATTATATTTACGATTGAATAATCCAAATATAATAAGAAACAAAAGACAGATAATAAAACTTAATATGGATATTTTGATGTCAGCAAAAAATGTATTTGTGATAGTAAAGACTATAAATGATACCAGGAACAAAAACATAACTATTATAATAAGCTAAATACCTGAGCATTATTTTAGTTGATTTTATATTCCCCAAAATATAGTGAATACTTTGGTTCTTTACAAATTGTTTGAGCTCTGATCATACAAAAAAGCAAATTGAATATATGTTGCGAGTCTTGTAAAGAACTAGCCTTTTTGTCTACTTTTTATGCAATGATAAAAAGTAGATCCTGGGGTTTGGGGCGGGAAAAGCCCCAAAATATAAGAAATTATTTCAATACTGAATACCTAATATACTAGCCAATCATCTTTTCTATCTTTTCTTCGTATATCAATGCTTGATAGTTTTTTTCGAAAATTTTGAGTGGGTATAAAAAATGTAACCTAGCTCATATACCACCATCACTATTGTAGAATAGATCTAGTGCCTCTGATAAGGAATGCTTTGTCCGATTGTAGAGTTCTATATCTGGGATGTAATTTTTGAGTTCAATAAAATATTGTGAGTCGTCGTTTATATCACATGGAAAAAATATTTTTTTATGTTTGGGATAGTCATCACAAAATTTTTTTATTTTATTTATACTATCATGTCCCTGGCTTCTAGGAGTTAGATTTATCAATATATATGGAAACAATATTGTGTCTTTTCTAGTCGCAGATTTTTGAAATGTATTTAAAACATCTAATGAAAAATCTTCGTATAAAACAGATTCTGGATTGTATTTTTTTGCTATATGATATGACACATTTTCTCTGCATATAATATTTTTTGCTCTAGGCATTACAAAATTGTATAACTTTTTTGTCCAATTATTTTTGACTGTTCATATTCATCATAGCAATACAAATTTTTTTCTACGGATCGTATTATTATATAACAATGCCATATTCCATCAATCATGAGGAAATTTTCTAGAGTCATCCAAAACTTCTCATCCACCAAAGAATTTGAAAAGTTTTTTGTATTCTCATCGTCATAGCAAATTTAGAGCATGCGAAATATATCTGATTTTATATGGATTGATTGGGACTATTTCTATCTTATCCAAAATAGATCATAGATAGTTTTTGTTGTCTTTAATCCGATCTTCTAGTCGTATCTGATCTCAAGACTCTACTATAAGTTTTGAGATATCGTAGTTGTTTTCTATCCAGTTTACCAATCAAAAAAATAGCATTTCATCTCAGAAATTTTTGTAACCATAGAATCATTTTAGGAATGCATCCATATAAATTGGATAAATATTTTAAATATTTTTTGCTACTGTCATTCTGAGTTTATCGCTGTCATTCTGAGTTTGTCACTGTCATTCCGACCGAAGTGGAGGAATCCCTTTATTTATTTTCAAGCAGCTCCCTTCATTCTTCAGGACAAGTCTCGGTTCGCTTTGCTCTCTAGAAATGAGAGTAGACAAAGGGATGACTAGTTGTTCGCTAACCTAGCAAAGTACTCCTCTTTCAACTTATTATACTTAGCCACTATATCATTACCTATAAAATAATTTTTAAATCCATTTAATATAAAATCATAAGAAGTCTGATTATAAGCAATATCATATCGTTGAGCTATATCTGTAGTCTGTATATATTTTCAATTTATATTTACATAATATATTCAGTCGCTTATATTTTTTTTTGCTTCATTTAGCAAGTTAAAATAATTTTTTATGTCAGTATTGTAAAATAGTACCTGTCGATTTTGTCTCAGATAATCATCTATCAGATTCAAATAGTTTTCATAAAGTTTGATTTTATTTTGGTTTTTTGTGCTAGTTTTAGATGATGGTATTTTTTTGCAATGGAATATCTGTCATTGATAAGTCAGACATAAATTGGATCCAAATGACTGTAATTTGGATGAATTCAAAATCGAGATATCTATATTGGAAATAGAAGTTAGGACACCGTTATTGATTTTGAATAGCTCTCAGTTATCCGCTTTATCATAACAAAATGTATCCAAAATTATTTTATCTTTTGCTATGTTTATACAAGATGCTTTATTGGGAAATGCAAAATCTCATATTAGAATTTTAGCTTCTCATGCTAGCAATATTCAAGTAAGATATTTTTTCCTAGTTCATATAAGAAGATAATATCACTGCGATAAATCAATGCTCTGATCTAAGTTTAATGTTTGACCGGAAGATGACGGTTTGTAGATTAAGCTTATTTTTTCATTTCATTTATCTGATCATTGTGGATTGGGCAATATGGATAATATTTTTATATTCCCATTTCCAGTAGAATAGACTCAGCTATTTATATTTATCAAAGTTCAAGATCAGACATGTATCCTAAGTCAACTACAGGTAGATTGTGACCAAAGTCATAAAGAATTTTGTTGAGAAAAGTTTTGAGCTGAGCGGAATATAGACTGATACTGATAAGCGTTATTTTGATGAGTATATTCTCGGGCATATCAGTCTTTGATTATTTTTTCGTTTATATTTTGTCAGTCAAGGAAAACATATCACAATACTCTACCATACGAATCTACTATCTGAGACTCATCATACTGAAGCATAATATCTTTTTTATAAATAAGATTTTTAAGATATTCTTTGGACTGTGATCAGAAACACTCTATATAGCCAAACCTTGTTTTAGAGCTTTCTGGAGCATCTGCTCATAATAGTCTAATACTAATATTTTTAGCTCAGTTTTTGATTTTGAATGTATCTCCATCTATTATAGAATAGACATTGTAAATCCCGGCTGCTGGTAAATCTGTAGGTATATTGGGATTATAAGAATATGTATCCAAAATATAAATATCATTATAGACTAGTGATACTACTACATTTTTACTATCATTTGTAGTATTGGGGAATTGATAATTTCATATAAAAGTTTGTGTGTATCATGGACTAAGTATTCATGATATAGATTTTTTTGTTACTTTGTTATCTTTAAATATCAGTAGCTTCAAACTTGATAAGTTGATTGTTTGAGTCCCACTTAATTCCAAAGTTATAGATTCATTGTCGGAGTCTGTTCAGGTTGGATTGAAGTTTATTGTAACGATTTTGATACTCCGATCTCATGTAAAATTTTGTGTACCAGAAAAAACTCCTGTTCAATTTACTCAAGTATTTGTATTGCCAAATGTATTTCATGTTCAATAACAGTAAGTATCCAAAATCATATCATCTTGAAGTAGATTGATACAAGAAGGAGTATTGGGGAATTGATAATTTCATATAAAAGTTTGTGTGTTGTTTCAATAAAGGATTTCTCATCTAATCATTTTCTTGGCATCTTTACCGACTACCTGCAAACGATAATGATTTAGATCCAAGTCCTGTAAAACCAACGACTGTAGGATAATAGATTCTCTATCTGTATCTGAGCCCTCTGGATCATAATCTATTGAAATTATTTTAATCTGACCTGTAGCTAAGTTTGTGCCTGTAATGTTATAAGATCATGTATTGTTATTTGATCATGTATTTGACTGACAAGTAGAATATCCGCCTCATCATCAGCCAACATAAACTATTTTATCTAGATATACTGGTGTTCATTGTGGAAAATAAGACAATAATGTCTCATTAAATCATGGAGAATAATTATCATATTTAGATAATATTCTGGCACATGTACTATATATTCAATCAAAATAAGAAGATAAATCTGTTCAAAACTTTACAAAATATACAATGTCCAAAACCTGTCCATTCTGTCCATATACACCCACCCATCATCAGCTATAAGCTAGTTCTAAACTAGCATTAACTATGTTTTTTTGCTCATCTAAAATACCCTGCAAACCATAGGTTATCAAAATCCTCTCTCATGTGTTTATATCCAGATTTATATAGAAGTTTGCGCTCAATCACTGGCCAGAAAATAGCACTACCCCACTAAAATTACCCAATCATACTAGCTCTATAAATGTCGAAGTCTGACTGTTGCCAGAAAATATTTCTGTTATCTGGAATGGATTATAAACAAAATTATTACAATCTATTGGAATAATAAGTCAGCTAAGATCTAGCGTTATTCAATTACCTGTTGAACTAATATCTGTAAGATTTCCACTCAGTTCCCATACTTTTCATGGATTGGCAACATATCATCATAAAACATATTCTGGCTTCAAATTGTAGATCCTACCTGTGGTTGCAATAGTTGTAACTAGGTTTCATGAGTTTATAACCCTTTCAAAAGAGGTCTTTAAATTATTTATACTATTTACAAAATCTTGGGGGACGTAAAAAGAATCTAAAATTTGTCACGAATAAAACAAATTTATCGAAATTGTAGACGTATCAGAGATACTTAAAGCATGGATAATAATATTTGAATTATCTATAAAGTATTTATTGTCATCTGATATTATTACAGACTGGTCTTTAGGAATTGAAATGTTGTTTATATCAAAAGGGGATGATGTGGCTCAATAAATTTTTAGATTTCCTATAAATATTCATGTTCCAAAATTTGTAATTTCTATCCACTCATCTGTTCAATCTCGGAAGACCTCCGTTATAGACAGGTTAGGTAAATTTGAGTCTCATGTCAAAGTTCAAGTAAAACCAGATCAAGATGAGCTGATAACCTGTACTATCCCTGGATTGGCAAGATATCATGAATTTATATTATAAGCCCTATCAATCGATGTTCATGTAATCAAAAGAGTCGAATTTACTGATAATTTTTCAAACGATGTGTCTGTATTATTATAGTTATTGACTGTAGTCTGATCAACTATAAATGAATCTAGTTGCTGTCATGAATAGAAAATAGATATATCGATTTGATTTGTATCTGATATAGACATAGACAATCAAGTAGATCAAACACAAGATAAATTGCTTATCATAGAGCAGTTGTCTCATAGAATCAATGATTGATCTGATAGTATAATAATACTTGGCACCGTAATTATCGATGACTTTGCTCAGCTAATAACTATTGTTCACGAGAAAGATTGAGATCAGAAATTTGTAATTTCTATCCGCTCATCTGTTCAGTCTCGGAAGACCTCCGTTATAGACAGGTTGGGTATATATTGTGGCGCATCTAAAGTTTGCAGTAAAGTTAGATTTTCTCATGATATAATTTCTGTAGATTGACCTGAATTTGGATTTTCTCAAGACAACAAGATTGTACTTCAAGATTGAATTTGTGGGATCTGTAAATCAATGCTTTGATCTAAGTCAGACTCTTGAGATGTTTGAATATTTTGATCAAGATCAATATTTTGTCAGGTGATTAAATCTTGATTTATTTCCAAATCAACTGATTCTCAACTGAGATTATATATAAAATCTTGTATCTCTTCGGAAGAAAAAGCATAGAAGAATCTTGTTCAGATAATAAGCACAAAGAAATATACTACAAAGAAATACCAAAATTTCTTCATATAAATATAGATAAAACTAAAGCCTTCCTCTAGAGATATATAACCAGTCATTAATACTAATATAACTAGGACCTCCTTTGATCTTGTCCTTAGCAAAGTATGAGGACTTATCCTGAAAAATTAAGGAAAAGGGGGGAGAACCTGAAGATTTATTTACTTTCTATATTTTATACTTAATAACAAAACACAGCAACTACCTAGGAGCCCTATAGCAAAACTAATGATAATAGGAAATTGATTTAAACTCAGACCATAGAGTAGCCAGATGAGGTTTCATAATGCAAAGGTTGAAAAGAAAGTCAGACTAATATCTTTGGAGCTTTTGGTTTTATATATTTTATAAGCTTGTGAAAAATGTGATATACTCATAAGTATTCCAATCAGAGTAGCTACGACATATAAAATTTCTTGGTACATGTTTTGGTGAAAATATAAATTTTTAATGGAACATTGCTTGGGCTATTTTTTCTTTTGCGATTGAAATTTCTTCTAGCTTGTTTTTACTTATATATTTTTTCTTGAAACTTTTGAACTTCCTGATCGTCATTCATAGTTTAGTCAGAAATTGCTCATCTCTTTGATCTATCATAATATCTCAATATTTTTTCACGTAATAATCAGCATTATCATATTGGTCATGAGTCCATGGAATAGGTATCATAAGCAATTTCATATCATACAATTTTTGCTCTGCAAGAGATGTAGTACCAGCGCGAGTGATTGCAATATCGGATAAATAGCACAGAGTTCACATCTCTTTTTGTGAGACAAAATCAAATGTATGGACATTATCTAGATTGTTAAATAGAGTTTTTATGTCTTTATTTAAAACTCAAAGTACCAAGAAAAATATAAAATCTGTTTTGAGACTTTGGCTTTCAGTAAGTGTTTTATGGAGAGCTTGATACAATCTTTTTGATCACTGAGATCATCAAACGACTAAAATCAATGTTTTAGATTTGTCTACATGTGAAATTATATTCTTGAAGTGGTCTTGAACAAGAGTCTGTAATCAGTTTTTTATATCTTTTTCTGAGACTATTATTTCATCAGACAATATCTGTCAAACTGTTTCTCAACTATTAAAGACTCAATCAAAACCTGTGAAAGTCTTGGATGCAAATTTGGATGCTATCCTATTTACAAGTCATGGGTGAGTATCAGATTCATGTACTATTATCTTTTTACGTAGTATTGCTCATGCTAGTACGACAGGTAAAGCGACATATCATCACTTACAAAATATCACATCTATGCGTAGATAAATCAATCGGAACAAAGACTGAAATATACCCGCAATAAAAATAAAAATATCACGAACGTTTTTGAGTCTAGATTTCCAGATCGTTTCTCTACGAAATTTTCAGGAAACTATTGAAATAAATTTGGATTTGAAAGTAGAGGGTTTTATATTGTTGAATACATCTTGTTCTAAAGAGTTTCTTTCTCATAACCAATATAGATTTTTTATTTTACAGGAATATTGTGACTTGGAAGAAATATATTCAATCAAGCTTTTTATAGGAAAAACATGTCATCCTGTTCATCATCATGCCATTACTATATTTAACTTTGATTTCATAAGAAAGTTTCAATGTTAAAATGTCTCAATGAAACAATGTTACAATGTAACACTTAGACATCATAGTAAACATTGTCTACTTGCTGTCAAGAAAAAAATTATCTGTATGTATATGAATTAGAAATTTCTGAAAATATGTTCTTTATGTTTGTGATGATCTTTATGATCATCTTTTTTTTCTTGTAATTCTAAATTTTTCTCCTCTTTTTTTAAAGGAGTGGCGCTAGGAAGTGCAGGAGTATTTTTTTTAATTTTTTTGTGTGGTGTATCTAAATTTATTTCTTTGGTTGGAAAATAAGAATTAAATTTATCATTTTGATTGTAAATTTTTTGTCTGTCATATTTATCTTTATTGCTATTTAATTTGGGGTGTCATTCTGGTGATGTTGTTTTGTGTTCAGAATCCAAAGTGGGTGAATTTTGATTCGATGGAAGTTTTTTTTCATAATTTTTGTTATTATTTGGTGCTTTTTTGTCGTCCAAACTTTGAGGTTTTTCTTGCTGTTTTGATATATCTACATCTTTATCTATTTTGTGTGCTTTATTTAAATCTTCGTTAGATTGAGAAGCTTGTTTTTCTTCTTTTTTTTCTTGTAATGTAATATTTTGTGGTGTCTCTTTTATTTTTTCTAAACTAATTTCAGATTTTTTTTCTTGTTCGGATATTTGATGAATTGTTTTGTTTGGGGAAGATGGTTTTTGATCTGTATTTGGAAGCTTTGAAATATCAAAATCTGATTCGATTAGACTATATTCGTATTCATTCTGTAGATCTAACCGATATTTGCGAGAAGTTCACAGAACATGTGAAAGTAAAATATCCCATTGAACAGTGATATTCCTTTTTCATTTGATTAGTTCATTTACTTCTGAAACTTTTTTTCATAGCAAAAATGCAAATTGTCTCTGTGTCCAACCCCTGTCTTTTAGTTCTATTTGGATTTTTTTACCTGGATGTAACTGCATTTTGAGATATAAATTATATTCTAAACTAAGTTCACAGACATAGTGAATTTCACTACATTAGTGAATTTTTTTGATCAAGTGGAGACAAAACAAACATAGACATAAAATTCACTATTTCACTGAAACAGTGAATTTTTTTCAGCCCAAGACCACCTCAATCTTATTAATATTTAGTTTACTAGTTCTATGAAATAGTGAACTTTTATCTAAAAAAATTAAGTTAGAATAATATTATTTATTAATAATATATTCAACTATTTATATTTTACCTTTTTAAGGTGATTTTGTCAAATTTCTATCAATATATCTTTTTCTTCTTCTGAAAATCTTAGGTTATATTTTTTATTTACCTTATTTGTACAATACTCTATTAGATCAAATAGAGATATAAATTGTCATAATTTTTTTTCTTTTTCGAGAGAGTCTTTGAACTCATTTAATATATCTTTTCAGAGACTTTTTATTAATTTTTCTTTGGGACTAGGCGCACTTAATGATTCTTTTAACCTTTCTCTAGTTATCTCTTCTAAAATTTCTTTTTCTTGTTTCAAAGTTACTCAACAATCTAGGGAAAGTAAATTTTTTATTCACTTCTTTCGTTTTTTATCACAGTTAATCAAATTAACAAATAGGTCTATACTTGAAACATTAGATGGTAGTTTTTCTAAATCTTTTTTAAATTTTTCTCTTATTTCATCTTCTTGTAACAAAAACTGATCATACGGAGGAATGATATTTCTCATTTCGTATTCTGGGAAATCTCATAATATCTTTTTTTTAATATAAAAAGAGTATTCAGATATGATTCTATTTAAATAAATTCAATCCATATCAAGCTCTTGTGCATATTTCATCAATTCATCATTTTCGAATGACTTTATAGCTTTTGTTCGTCAGTCGTAACTTAGTTTTCATGTTTCTTTTTGAGCATTTACAATTATAGATTCTATTATTTTATCTTCTTGCGGAACTAATTTGGATTTTAATTTATCAAACAAAATACTTAGTTTGTTGTCAAACTCAAGATCTGCTCTATCTTCCTTTTCTTTTTCTCGTTCAGAGAACCAATCTTTCGCTACCATTTGAAGAAATATATAAAATAATGCCAAAATTATTATAATTTTTTTATAACTTATGTCAAATATATTTGGGCTTTTTTATTTAAATCCTATAGACCAGAGATGTAAAAAATCTTGTGTTTTATGGTTAGAATATATATTTTCTCATATTATTGGACATCATAAACTAGACAAATGGACTCTGATCTGATGTCTGATTCACTTAGATATAGATACAAGCAATGTTGATATATTGGTATCTTTATCAAAGTTTAATAAAGAAATGTTAGTAGATACAATATGTTGTTTTCAAGATCATTTGGCAATATCTCAGGGTTCTTTGATGTAAATCATCCTATCTTCAGAAAATTTATGATGCATGATAGGGTAGTCAACAATTATTTCTTTGTCATCTGTTTTATAAAATGGATTGCCGCCTACTTGAGCTATATAAAATTTTGTAAGCAAATTCTGAGTCTGTTTATATTTATAATTATCATAAATTTCTATACTTTTAGCGAAATATAGCAATCATCAAGTGTCATTATCCAATCTATTTAAAAGTCAGTATTCTTGGGACTCTCAAAATATTATTTTTAGATTATTAATAATTGTTTGCTGCTGTTGTGTGTCTTGTATAGATTCTATATGTAGATCCACTATCTGCTGATTTATATATTTTAACAATGTTTCGTCTAAATCATCATAAGTAGGAGATTTGTTTGGTAGATCTATATTATCTATAAAAACATAATCCAAAAAAGACTTCTCCTTTCAGAAAGCAGAGGCAACATAGTGTGGCTTTCGGAAGAAGTAGAAGTCTTGTGTCTGAAAAATATTTAACATATTTGATGGTATTTTATAATTTTGACTTTTCTTTTTTATATCTTCACATCATCAAATAAGCCAATGGAGCAGATATAAATATAGATGAATAAGAACCAGCTATGACTCATATTCAGATTGTAAACGCAAATGATTTTATGTCTCATGTTCACAATATATACATAGCCAATATAACTAGAAAGGTAGAAATTACAGTTCAAAAAGATCTTCTCATAGTCTGTCGTAGACTGTCTTCAAATATTTTACCATATACGATATCTTTTGTTCATCACTTGATTTGCATATTTTCTCTTATCCTATCAAATATTATTATGGTATCATTTATACTATATCACATTGTTGTAAGGATAGCTATTATGAAGACCGTATTGATCTGAACAGTCGGATCTATCATCATCCATATACCATACGCTCAAGCTGGTATAGAAACATCAAATATCATGGTCAATATAGTTATAGTAGCCAATATAGCTGGAGATATAGATTTTCTAATTGCTGCAAACGATATAAGCATATATATTGCCATAAGGATAAGTCATATTATAACAGCATTTTTGGCTGCAGTCTGCATATAATCACCCACACTAGGTCATACCAATGATTGAGATGTAATTTGAGATTTATCTGATATATATTGTCTATCTACCAATAATTTTTGGATATTCTTGGAAAGTTCAGCGACTTTTTCATCTGATTCTACTCTACCATTTATTTTTATCTTGGTTTCTAAGTCTCATAGCTCTACAAATACTTTTGCATTTTTATAATTTATAGAAACAAGATATTCCTGTATGGAGTTTTTAAGCTCTATAGTATCTACTTTTGTAGATATTCAAATATTTACTCATCATGTAAATTCTTCACTAAATTGGGCATTCTGATAAAATAAAATTCGTGATGCTAACAACAAAATAATTCATCATAATACTCGGTAGTGAGCTCTTTTCATAATATGGAATCTATGCTTCATTTATGTTACTAATTTGATAAAACAAAAAAAACGGATTTCAATGTTTGTTTTTACATATTTACTTATTTTTTTCAATGTTTATTTTGGGGATCATTATACTTTTCATAGAATTGTTTTGCTGCAGATTCTTGTGCTTTCTTTTTATTTGGTCCAAATCATTGAGATTGTTTTTTTCATAAAACATGTATCTCTGATTTATATTCCAATGTATTGCCCTTTTCGTCCTTTACGTTTTCGGTATCTATATACTCTGGTATGATTTTATGATCTTTTTGAACTATCTCTTGTATCATGGTTTTATATGATTTAACGGGCTGTAGTGCAATTTCATCGATTTTATAATATAGATGTTTGGTTATAAATTTTTCTGTTTCATGTAATCATAAATCTATAAACATGTATCATATCAACGCCTCAAAACAATCTGCAATGATAACGTCTTTTCATCTACCTTGAGATTTTTCTTCTCATTTACTTATAAAAACTTGCTTATCCAATCATATATCTCTAGCTGCTTCTGCTAAAGTTTCTTCTTTTACTAGTGCTATTTTGTAAAGAGTAAGGTCGGATTCATCCATCTCCGGATGATTAAGGAAAAGTATTTTATTGATGATAGCTCATAGTATACCATCTCAAAGAAATTCTAATCTTTCGTTATGATCAGCTATGTTTTTGAAATCTGCAGCAAATGATTTGTGTATAAATGATTGTAGAAGCATATCATAATCTTTTATTTTATCAGTTGCCAATCAGAGTCATTTGATATAATTTACTATCTCGTCTTTTTTTTGATACACAAAAGATGGAATCATTTAAATCAATTATCAACTAAAAACTAAAATATAGTTAATGAAGTAGGGGATTTTTTCAAAGGGAAAATTATTTTTGTAATTTGAGTGAGTATTGATGTATAAGATCTCGCATGCTTTTGATGAATTTTTTAGATATTAATTTGTCTGAATTTTGTGAAAGGTTTTTTACAATCTGAGAGTATCTTTGAGGTTGAATAGCCTGTATTTCTAAATTTTGTTTATATGGTGAAATTTTGTTTTTAACTATATCGAATCTTTTTTTTAAAAGTCAAATTATTTGAAGATCTATTTTGTCTATTTGTCTTCTATATGTGTCTAAGCTCATTCTAAAGATTATATCTAAATCAGTTGTCCTTTATGTTTTGAATATAGTCATTTCACAATATAATGACAACATTATTTCATGTTGTAAGTATGGGATCTACCTGTATTTGTGAGTTAAAAAATAATGACAGTATTTTGGTGGTTCATGCAAAAGATCATGTAGATGGAACAAATATTGTTGTATTTTGCAGAGAAGAGGTTGCGTTCTGAGTGTCGGAAACCTTTAATCAGTATTTTTTTAGTTTTGCTGCTAATAAATTTCAGTGTCAATCTAATCTTTTTCATAAACTCTTTGCAAAGTTTTTATCTATTCAATTTTGTATTATTATATTTGCTCTTTCGAGTAGATATTCCTGGTTGTGGGAGACCAAAAAAGTAAATTTATGGATATTATCATAAAAAGATATGTTGGAAGAACCAGCTCATTCTGGGAGCATTACAGATGCTCAATCAAACAAATCTCTATTGGGAATAGATAGAAAACATCATGGCTTCATATACTCAAAGTTGGTATATACACACTCTGTATTTAACCCAAAAGAGAATATATTATTTAGACTATCTATATATTTTACAGTTCATATGATTTCTTTAAAACTTATATTTGTGGTTACCATTTTGGTATAATCAGAATATAGTTGTTTTATTTTTGAAACATTTTTGACGTATCATCAAGAAAGAAACTTGTCTTTGATGGCATCTATTATCTGCTGTTGTCTCAATGACCTGTCAAAATCTGATGTAGTATGCCTAGATCTAGCATACATCAAAGCTGTTTTTCAATCTAAATGCTGCTGCCCAGCATCCAAATGGAATGTCATATATCACAACTCTCAATTTGGATATGTTGTATCGTGTATTGTGTTTTTAACAAGTATATCTATTCAACCTAGAGTATTTATTACTTTTTCAAATCAATCAAAATCAATTGTTGCATAGTAATTTATCTGTAATCAAAGTATTTCTGATATTTTTTCTCCAAACCAAGAAGCTCAAGAAAGCAAATCTCACCTTTTATGATACATCTGTGTAAACAATGCGTTTACCCTACTAACTCATTTTGTAACTGGATTAGCGACTAATAAATCTCTAGGTATAGAAGTAAAAGTGATCGCTCATAAGACAGGATTCCAAGAAGCCACCATAATAGAATCTGCCAAATATCATCCAGCATGACTTTTTCATCAATATCATATAAAAAGTATATTGATATTTCAGAATTCATCTTTTTTCATATCTTGTCATATATTGCTGCTTATGAAGCTTATAGATCATTTTGATATGATTCATAAACTAGCCTGTGTCCATCATATTACATATTTTCATAATCGGAAAACTCCAAAAATACAGATAATTATAAATAAAAATCTGATTAATCAAGAAAATCCAAATCAAGAATTTGATTTTTCTGAACTATAATTTTCTATTTCTCATATTCTTTTAGTAGAAAAACTTGATTTTTTTCAAAACATATAAAATAATTAAAGCACTAAAACATTGTGATTTTTGATATATTATAATACGTTGTTTATATAGATTAGCAACAACTAATATAACAACCAAGAGTTATTGTCAAAATATATTTTTTAACGAAAATTTATCTCACAACAATTGACTCATTATTAGATAATTTTGTGGAGATTTAATATCCAAATATCATGTATTTTGCAAGACTAAATTTCACCTTATATCAAAATTTAATTTTGTTTGCTTGACATTGTTTGTCGATAAACTTAAATTTCATTTAAAATTTAAAACGTCTTTTATCTTATCTATATTTATTTTATGATTATAGTTTGGAGACTCAAATATAATTTTATCATTTTTTTTACCATACTCCACGACAATAGATTTGGTTTGCTTTGTAACCGCATTATATATAATAATTTTAAGGTTTTTATAGGTAAACTCTCAACTGATAAATAAATTTTTATTATCTGGTAGTTGTAATTTTTTTATTTCTAATAAAACTTGATTATCTTTTGTGGGAGTCAAAAATCATTCAAAAACTATTCATGTATAATCTGGATTATTTATGCAAGTTGCTATATTTTGCTGATTCAGTCAAATTTTATAAGCACGTTTGGATTTGTATATAGTATTTCTGATCTTATAAAAAATCTGACATTTATTTAGAGAAGACAAATCTTTAATAATATAATTAATATCTACGTAATTTTGGATTAGATTTTTTTTGTCTTGGATATCCACCATAATCCACTTATCCATAATTCATCACAATAGAGCTTTTAGAAAATATGATTCAACATTTCATGTTCACATATCTAAACTAACTTTATTTAGCTTAAAATATGGTACATATTCTATATTTGAATAAAAAAAAGCTCATGAGCTTATTATTTTTTGGTTTTTGGTTTTGTCAAATAAACTTACGTCGTAATCTATTAAACTATTGTAATTTTGTAACAAAGGATCAATTGAAATTATCGAATTTATAGACAAATTAGTTGGTTCTTCCTTATCTAAAGAGGAAATATTTATTTTGATGTCTTGTTTTATAGTTCAAGTATAATCAAAAAAATATGAATATTTATCCAATAAATTATTACTTTGTATATTTAATATATCTAGTGATTGTTCAAAAGTTAAAATATTTGATTTTTGTGAAAAACATCAAGTAACCGTCAATAAAACTATAAACATAGCTATAATAATACTTTTTTTCATAAAGACCCAGTTGATGGTAAAATATTGTCCAGATATTATATAAAACAAGCTCAAAGACAACAAATAAAATAAAGATACAAAAACACTTCAAGCAATAAAGATTTTAGACAAAATTAGGGCCTGTTTTTTTGACAAATAATATTTTTTGATTAGAATTAATTTGTTTTATATTTAAATATCAAAAATGACTAATATTTTGTTGTCGATAGATATAGAGGATATTATGAATTTAATAGAAAAAAATCCAAACATATCTGATTTGCATTTATCTTGAGATGAATCTATTGCATATAGATTAAACTGAGAAATTATTAGGCAAGAACAAGCCGGTAAGCTTACAAACGAAAATATT
Organism: Candidatus Absconditicoccaceae bacterium; assembly: GCA_049305865.1. Classification (GTDB taxonomy): domain Bacteria; phylum Patescibacteriota; class Gracilibacteria; order Absconditabacterales; family Absconditicoccaceae; genus UBA6263. The sequence continues at coordinate 35,979 of JBAQPP010000026.1, read as the reverse complement.
GAAATTATGCTTAGACAACTTTTTCAATGAAACCCTCAAAGATTTGATAAATTTCTAGCAGATAAAGAGGCAGATTTTGCATATCTTTCAAAAGAATGAACCTCTTATAGGGTAAATGCATATCTAAAAACTGGTAGAATATGAATAGTTATGAGAAAAATAAATAATAAAGCTAGGGTGCTTGAAGATCTTATGTTTTCAAATCTTGCAGATAATGTAAAAAAACAGATATCAACAGCAAAAAATTGATTATATTTAATAACTTGACCAACATGAACTGGTAAATCAACAACTATGGTAGCTATACTTGAATATTTAAATCAGATCAGAAGTGAAAATATTGTAACTATTGAAGATCCCATAGAGTTTATATTCCAACCAAAAAAGTGTTTAATATCACAAAGAGAAATAGGCCACGATACTTGGTCTTTCAAAAACGCACTTAGATGATCTATGCGTCAAGATCCCGACATTATATTTGTTTGAGAAATTCGTGATATAGAGACAGCTGAGTCTGTTTTGAGTCTTGCAGAAACTGGTCACCTTGTATTTAGCACATTACATACAAGTAGTGCCTCACATACGATAAATAGATTTATTTCTTTCTTTGATCCGGGAATACAAGATAGTATACGTGAAAGATTTTCAGATGCTTTATTGTGAATACAATCACAAGTACTTGTAAAGACAAAAGACTGAAACAATAGAGTTGCAATATACGAAGTAATGTTAAATAATCTTGCTATAAAAAATAATCTTAAAAAGAAATGAATTGACCAACTAGACGCTATAATAGAGACCTCTTACAATCAATGAATGATCAAAATGAAACAATACGCAGAAAGATTGATAGAAAAAAATATAATAGATAAATCTCAAGTAGAACGACTATTTACAGATAAGTCTAATAAAATTTAAATATTAAATTTTATGCTGATGCAAGAAACACTGAAGTGATGATGAGCGTATTATATCTCAAAAAGAGAAATAGAAAAAATGAAAAAAAATATGAAAAAAGTTCCGATTATACAAAAGAGGTCTGAATTATATCATAAAAATCAAAACAATGAAGCAGAATCGTTTATAAACAATGAACTAGAAAAGACCAATATAGAAGAATCTACTTTGATTACACAAAATAAAATTAATAAAAAATTGGACAAACAATGGCGACGAAGTAAATTAATATATAGTATCAATAATTTATTCTTTAAGATTTTTAATGGAAATTAGTGAAATTATAAGACAAAAACTACCTCAAGATTTACGAGAATTAGCAAGCAAATTTGTCATTTCTGAAACTTTTTTAAATCAAGATCCAGAGCTTATAATGTTGGTACTTAGATCAAAATCTATAGATAAACCAGAAGAAAAGCAAAGTCGATTCAATCTTTTATCTATAATGAATAAGGAACAAGTAGATAGATTAAGAGATATTTTGGTTAGAGAAAAACAAAAGTTAGAAGAAATAGATAAAAAATATGAAGAGAAAAAAGAAGAAATAAAACAGAAATATGAAAATACCTTCCATTCAGCTACTTATGAAAACACCTTAGATAAATTACAAGAAAATGAGAGTAAAAACAAAGAAAAAGATACACAAGAAGCAGAAAAACTATTAACACAAATTTAATTTATACAAAATCTATATAAAGTCAGGTTTATAATATATAATTTAAATGATTAATAAAATTTTAAAAATTAGAATATCTATAAAAAATAATAGTAAGAGAATTGTTTTTTTTTCCTTATTTTTTTCTCTAATTTCGGTTTCTTTTGTATGAGCCCAATGAGATCTATTGGATAAAGCATTTGATACTGCCATTAAACAACAATGATTAATCGACCTAGGTAGTACAAAAGACCAGGTTGGTAATGAAGTATTGAGAGAGTCTACAAATGTAAGTATAAATTTGAATTGATGACCAATCGTAAGTACATCACAGAGAGCTCCTTTGATAGTAAGGATAGCTAAACTACTACTTAGAATAACTATCGTATTGGCTGTTACTATGGTACTTTATAACTGAGTATTGTATATTATACAAGCTTCTAAATGAGAAGCCCCAAAAGACCCACAAAAAAATTTACTAAACATATGAATTTGAATCCTGTTGTCTTTGGCTAGTTTATGAATAATTAATTTGATAAATTCTATAACCATAAGTTCTTTAAAAACTAGTGAAGATCTATGATGATTGACTATATGATGTCAAACATGATGAACTATTGTTGCATGAAGCGATCTTAAAGAATGGATATGTTTACATTCTACATTTTGACATCCACAAGATACTATGCAATTCCGTGAATTTAATGCCAATAGAATAATTAATGTATGTAAAATAAGAAATACTATAGATTGAGATGATGATTGGAAACCAATTACTAATTCTGAAATGGAATCAAAATGTTTAGAAGATATGTGATGAACTGTTGTTAAATAATTTATTATTTATGGTTTTTGATTATGAGAAGATTGAAATTTATTATATTTGGTTTGATTATGTTTATGTGAATAAATGTTTGAAATATTTTTGCTATTGATATACAAGTACCTAGTAGTCAATGAAATGAAGATATTATAGTGACTTGACCATCTCAAATACATACCGACGAATCAACTATTTTTGAAATAATACAACTCATAAATCAATATTTACGGTTTAGTATATGACTAATATGTCTTATTGTTCTTGTTATTGCTGGTTTTAAATTAATATCTGCTGAATGAGATGCTAGTAAAACAAAAAAAGCAAATTCTATACTCTCTTGAGCTATAATATGAATTATTATATGTATGTTGTCTTATGCAGCTGTTAGAATTATTGTGAATCTATTTTCATAAAATAATTATTCTTTTATTTCCTTTATAAAAGACTTATTGTCTTTATTTCGTTTCATTTTATAAAGACTATTTATTATTATATTTTTTCTATTATTTAGATATAATGAATTTTTATGATCCTGATAATATCTAGGATTTGGTAATATTGCTATAAGAAATCCTATTTGAGAATTTGTAAGTTTATTTGCTGGTTTTTTAAAATAATATTGTGAAGCAGATTGTATTCAATATATTCAATTTCAAAACTCTATAATATTTAGATAAACCTCTAATATTCTTTCTTTTGATCGTAATGTTTCAATAAGTAAGGTAAAATATATCTCTAATCATTTTCTAATATAAGAACGAGATGGCCATAAAAATAGATTTTTAGCTGTCTGTTGTGAAATGGTACTTCATCAAAGTATAGTTTGGTTCATTTGGATATTATATTCATAAGCTTTTTGTATGGCTTGTATATCGAATCAAAAGTGTCTTAAAAATTTCTGATCTTCTCATCACATTACTCAATATATAATATTTGATGGTATTTCTTCTATCTTTAACCAATCTTTTTTTAATATAATTTTATTAAATCAAAATACTTGCTGTGTAAGTCTATAAACCATAAAATTTGTTATAGGTGGATTTAATCGTTTATATAATATTGTTATAGAAATACTCGATATAAAAAAAATAATAATCAGATTTTTGATTATTTTTCTGGTTTTTTTAAATAATTTTCTATTAAATTTACTTTTGATTTTAGGGTTTTTAGGAATCATATATTAATTTATAATTTATAGTTTTGATGGAGCAAGCAACGGGACTCGAACCCGCAACCTCTTCCTTGGCAAGGAAGCGCTCTAGCCAATTGAGCTACGCCTGCACTAAAAAATTAGTCACCAATAAATATTGGTAAACAAATTGTTTATACTTCTATTACTTCGACTTTCTTTGATTTTTTCTTATTGATTATTTTCTGTGGTATTAAAATATTTGTAGGAGATAATAGTGCTATTATAACTCATATAACTATAGATATATCTCAAAAATATATTCATAATTGTCAGTCATTATTTAAAACTGTTTTTCAAATAAATATCAAGACTATTCAAATAAAAAACAAAACTGGTTTATTTATTTTTATATGGATTGGATATACTCAGTGTATAATCGCTGTATATAAAAAAATTAGAATTAAAATTATATAATAATTAGAATTTTGATCTAAGAAAACTGAATTTGTTATAATAACTCAAGATATATAGCTATATATTAGATATATCATCATTATTAAAGCTAATATTGTAATTATACTTCTTTTTATAATATCTTTCATTAAAATTTATTTATAGATAAATATTAGTTTATATTATAATTATTCCATTATCATTTTCCAACAATTTTTTAATTTAATTAATTATTAATATAATATATATATAATAAAAAAAATTAATAGTAATAATTATGATGGAATATAAAATAAATGTTATATATTTATTATGACGCTTTGTGTCTATATATGTCTATAAAATATAAAATATATATTTATGTTGGTTTGTTAAAAAAAAATATATTTTTAAAAAATGTGATATAATATTTGTTAAGTTTTTGTTAAAAATTATTAATTATCTTAGATAATCATTTATTAAACTGTTTAAATATATCTTTATTTATGTTTTGTTTTTCGTTGTTTTTAAAATTTAATTGATTTTGTGTCGTCTGATCTTGTTTTATATAATTATTAAATTTATTATAATTTTCTAGGTTATCATTATAATTTTCGGGGCTTATTTTTGTAAAGATTATTAATAATTTGTAAATTATATAGTCGAATGTTTTGTTTAATATGATATTTCATCAATATAATTTTATTATGTTTTTTCTATTCGTGTTTTTTTGATTTTCGAAAATATTATTTAATATTTCATCGTTTATGTCTAAATTAAATGGATTGTTTTTTCATTGAAATATTATTTTATTGTTGGGATTTATATTTAAATATCATATATTTCAATTTATTATGTTTATAATATTAGCGTCTTTATTTATGTATATTGCTGATTGTGGATATATCTTTATGACATTTCATGTGGTTTGTATAAAGATGTATATATTATTGTATACTTCTTTTGCCATAAAACTTATTTTTAGTCAATCTTGGTTTGTAAATGGTAAATAACTTAATCAATTATTGATTTTTATGGTTTGTTGATTGTTTCATTGTATAGTTATAAGTCATTCAGACTTCATTAAAGATTTTTGAGAATATATTATTATCTGTGGCTTGGTCTGTATTATTTTATCAAAAGAGTAGTTATAAAAAGGAGTTATCTGTATTAAAACAGCCACTATGATTAAAATAATTATAGATCATATGAATCTTTGTAGATTAATTTTAATCATGGCTTTATATAAAGATTTATTAAATTTTGACAAATTTACTAGCTTGTTTATAATTATTGTATATTTATTTCAAAGAGTATTTATGGATTATAACTTAATTATATTTTTTGTTTGATGATTATGAATGTTTCTTTTTGGTTTGAATATTTTTGAAGAAGCCATAAAAAATATTTCTACAAAGAAATTTAAAAAAGTACTTAGAAATTATACAAATACAAATTTAAAGGCTATTTTTACTTGAGCTTTTGCTACTGCTGTGTTACAAAGTAGTGGTGTTGTATCTTTGATATTATTAGCATTTGTTGGTGCTTGATTTGTATCTTTGGAAAACGCTATATGAGTAATTATATGAACCAATGTGTGAGCTCCATTATTTGATGTTGTTTTATGATCAATATGATTAAAATTTGATACAAAGATAATTTCGATGTTTCTTGTATGATTTTCTTGAATTTTCTTGATTATTTTTTGAAGAAAAAATCTACTTAAAAATATATTTAAATTAACCTTTGGTTTGGGGCTACTATTTTTATGACTTGGATATATAAAAGAGAATATAATGATATTATCTACATCATTTGATTTTGAGGCCTATAAAAATTTATGAAGTTTTGTGTATTTTATAATATGACTTATTTTGACGTTTTTGATGCAATCTAGCTCAGCTATGATTATTATAGTGTTGGCTCTTGCTTCTACATGAATTATAGGATTTGATATATGAATTTCTCTTATTATGTGAGCTTATTTATGAACAACCTTTACTGCGGTTATATGAGCTGTATGATGAAAACAAATAAAAAAACAAGTAGCCTTTTCTCATGTGTTTTTCAATATATTTCTTGCTGTGATTTGATTTATATTTTTTGATATAATCGGCTATTTATTTAATAATATATTCTGATTAAAATCTGATTTGGTTATGAGCCTATCTATATTTGCTGTGTGATTTAAGCTTTTGGGAGCTCTTTTAATTTGGCCATTTATAAAAAACTTTACTTATTTTATAAAAAAGATAATTCCTGACAGAAGAACAGAATATGGGTTGGATATAGAAAAAATAGAATGAACTGTTGTTGATGTTGGTATCTTGGCAATGAAAAACGATACAATTCGTCTTATTAAGAAAATCTTTAGATACAATATGAATGTTTTTGATATAGATGAACAAACCATATTGGAAAAGAAATTTGAGCTAAATAGGGTTCTAAATTTTGAAAAAGAATTTGATGATGAGTTTTTAGATCAAGAATATAAGAATATAAAGGCTATAGAAGAAAAGATAATTAAATATGGGTTGGATATAAAAGAAATGCTTGATCAAAATGAAAAACTTACAATAAATGATATATATAATATTGTATGAAATGCTGTATATTCTGCAAAATATATGAAAGACGTGAGATTTAATGTACAAAATATTCAGGAAAGCGAAAATGATTTTATACACAAAAAATATAATGAATTTAGAAGAGCTTTAATATGACTTTATAAGTGAATTTCACAGATAATAGATTGAGCCGACAATAAAGAAATATTTGATCAAATTATTGAATCTATAGAATATATCAAAAGCAACGATGCTAAGTTCTTGGCTAGTATTTCAAAAGATTTACTATCTCAAAAAATGGATGAATTTGAACTGAGTTGATTAATAAATATCAATCGTTATCTATATCTATCTTCAACATCTATGATATATGCAGTAAGAGATTTGTTTTTGAGTCAAAACGAAAAAAAATTCCTTGAAAGAATAAATTAGTATTTTGTAAAATATTTATTATTTTACTATGTTAGAAAGTTGTGTTTTCACATCGTTTAGATTGTTTATGTATGTAGGCGGTATGTGATATTTTTCTTGTAGAATAGAAGAGAGTTTGTCTATATTATTGTTCAATTGTGATATTTTCTCTTGTGTTGTAGATCAAGCTATTTTGGTATAATCAATATTAAATGATATATATATCTGCTTTATCTTGCTCTCTAGGCTGATTATGCTTGTATCTATTGAATTGTCTCATTGTGAATAATACGACGTAATGTTTTGAATGTCTTTAGATAAAGTTTTTTGTGATAAATTTGAGAGTAATTTTGACATTTGTTGCTCTGTTGGTATTAATTTGTCGTTTGGTAATCAAATATTATTAATTATTCATTCGTTTGATTTTTCTTCTTGTAAATATTCTTTGTTTAGGATTACATCTAGGTCTCAAGTGTTTGTCTCGGTATTGAATGACAAAGTCTGAGTAAAGTTTTTTTGTGTAATTGCTTGGCTAAGTTTTTCATCGTTTATAATAGAGATGTCATTGTCTTGTATAGATAATATCTTATCAGAATTTAATTCTTTTAGGGTCTGTTTATTGTCTTGCGTTTTTTGAGTAATTATCAATTGTGGTCAATTGTTTTTTAATAGTGTTTGCTCTCATTGTTTTATGAGTTGAAAATTTATGGCTTTTGTCTTGTCTGATTGTTTTATTGTTAAGTTTTGGGTAGAAAATTCTATATTTTGAGGCTTGTCGGTTTCTATAGATTTTAACTCTATAAAATCTCAATAAACTAGGTTTAGTTTGTAATTATCATCATTTTTTGTTATTAAAAATTTTGCTGGTCATACGACTTTTGCCTGGGTTAATTGATCTATGTGAAATATTATTTCTGCTCAATTTTGTAGGGTTACTATGTCTCAGTTGGATATATAACTTCATTGATAATATTCTCAATTGTGTCATATATAAAAATTTCAATTAAATTCAATGATTTTGGCTATATAGTCTGCCTGAACTGACTTTATTCAATTTGATCTTTGTATAAAAAATCAGTCTTTATTGATAATAAATTTTCAGTTAAATATGTATGTTCAATACAATCATAATACCAAAAACAACATAACTAGGCTATATGCAAAAGATTTTACGAAAAAAAACTTCCTTTGAGGATAAAAGGATTTTGAATTTCTCTTGGAGATAATATTTTGGTAAATTCCCAATTTATCTCAAGCAGAAACTGTAATTTCTCTTCTTTGATTAAAATATTCTTTTAGTTTCATAATATATTTTTATACGAAAAATGTTTCTTTATATGTGGTTATACGAATGAGTAGACAAAATGTGACAAAAAATAGCTATTTGTAGACAAATAATACTTTACTCTTTTATAATAGGTTGTGTAATATGTAACGATACTTCTTTGTATTTTAGTTGTTTATTACAATGCCCTTTCATTTATTCTTAAACTCAGATCGCTTTACCAATAGTAATGCTTTATATTGTATGAGATATTGTACAGTACTAAATAGTGTTGTTGTAACTATATATAAACCGACAGCAGATTGTGTCTGATAGACAAATGATCACATAATTATTGTCATAAATATATTCATAAATCACATCATTTTGTTCATATCTGGTGCTTTCTGTCATCATGGTAGTGCTGTTGGTGTGCTTGGCTTAACTAGCGTTGTAAGTTTCATCTGTAAGAATGTAAATACTGCAGCTATGATAGTTAATGTCCGATTTTGAGTTATCAATAGATTCATACCAAGGAAAGTTGTTTTGATATTTTCTGGGTCTAAGTAATAGTTTCAAAAATTTCGGAAGAAACTATACAATCGTTCTCATGGAATCTGATTTGCAGATATTTTCCTTACTACATAATATAGTCATAGAAATACAGGTATCTGTATAAGCAACATAAGACATCCTTTTAGAGGTCACTTTCCATCTTGTTTAAAAACTTTCATGGTTTCTTTTGATAGCATTTCAGGATTGTCTTTGTATTTTTCTTGTATTTCATTTAATTTCGGTTGTAGATCCGCCATTCATTTTTGCATGTTGTTTCATGCTGAAGATTGCTTGATAAGAAGAAATCTTATTGTTAGCGTAAGTAATATGATGGCTATTCATAAATTTCATCAAAAAATATCCAAAAATACGACCAATAAATTGAATATAGGACGATAAAGGATTTCTGTAAATAGCATTGTAAAAATATTCATCAAAACAATTAAATATTAAAAAAATTAACGTATTAAAGTATTATTAGATCTTCATTATTTCTTCTGATTTGATTTTGGTTAGTTCTTCTATCTTTACTCATGCTTTTTTAACCAAATCTTCTATTTCTTTTTCATTTGTTTTATGTTGATCCTCTCAGATTTCTTTATTATCAAATATTTGTTTAGTGTCTTTCATGGCTTCCTGTCTAATTTTTCTTATTGTGGTTTTACATTCTTCTCACATAGATTTCACTTGTTTAACAATTTCTTGTCTTCTATCTTGAGTAAGTGCTGGTATCCTAACTATAAGATATCATCAGTCATTTTGTGGTGTTAGTCATATATTTGCATCATAAATTGCTTTTTCTATGTGTTTTATTTCACCTTTATCTCGTGGTTCTATTTTGATTGTCTGTCCATCCATGATAGTAACGTGTGCTAATTGGGGTATTTTAAACATTCAGTATGAAGCTTCTACGTTAATATTTTCAACCAATCATGTTGATGCTCTTCAAACTTGTAAGGCTTTAAATTCACCCTCTAGAAAAGCAATTGCTTTGTTCATCTGTTGATTATAAAGTCCAATGTCCATTTATCTTGGGATTAGTAGATTAAAAAACTAACGAATTATATTCAGTTTTAATTTACAAAAAAGGAGTAGATTTGCAATATTAGATAATATTAAAGCATTAGTATTAATTTTTAGATATAATGATTTTTTTTCTTTTTCTGAAAAGTGATAGATATATGAGAATCAAAAATACAATTAATACTCAAAAAAAGTAGGGATTGGATATAAAAATGGTTTTTGATATTTTAAAATTACCACCTAGGATAACTTCTTTTGGTATTTCATTTCAAGGAGAAATATTAAAGTTAAAAATAGGTTTGTTACTTACTTCAAAATCGACTCTAAAAAATCATTTATAGGCTGGTAAGATTAGGTCTTTATTGTTTGTTTTGATCTGTATTTCTTGATCTGGTTCTAGACTAACCATGTTTTGCTCTAATTTTATATTGTTTTTGAATCCAAAGATATTTGATATCGTTCATGAAATGATTGCGTTTTGGCGCGTATTTCAAATATTTTTAAATTGGATTTGAAAATTTGTTATTTTTCAGTCTTTAATCGTTTTTATTGATCAAATTTTTATTTGTGATTTGATGGGAGTATCTCATACAAAAATATCTATAAATTTTATTTTACGAACTATGATATTTAGCATAGATTGGCCTTCTTGCTTTTGTGTATTCATTACGTTATATGCTATACAACCATGACTTAATCACTTATATCATATGGGAAGCTGTATTTTATATGTTTTTTGAATTGTAGAATTTCATTTTATAATTACTGTCTTGTCATAGTCTAACATAAAATTACCAAAATATTCTTTGGGTCTATCTGCGGCATTGCAAGCTCTTTTTTTGCCATCGTCTTGAGTAATGGCAGAATCTAAAAAATCTATATTTAAAGTAGCGTCTTCTTTAGACGTGTTTATAAAATTAATACACAGAGAAACTTCTTGTCATGCCTTAGCAATAAGATCTAACTCGTTTGTGATTGATCAACTATTACAAAAATTTAGGTCTATGTTTCATAATTGAAGTGGTTGTGCATAAGTATTGGAGCGAGATACAATCAAAGTTAATAATACTATCCATATTAGGTATACTAGAAATTGATTTGTTTTTGTTTTCATTTAAAGTTAAGCAAGAATTAAATGTAAGATATAGTTATTCAAATTGTCTTATAAATCAAACAAAAAATACGCCTTTCTTTATGGCGTATTTTTATATGTGAGTTTTAAAAAAGTTTATTATTGAGGTACTGTCGGTGTTGGAGTGGGTGCTTGTACTTGTTGTATAATCACTCTTGGTTTTTTGAAGAAAGCAAAATACACCAACACAATAAACACTAGCAACAATATTGCTGCAATGGTAGGAAAAATGAATATACTTTTGTTTTGATTAAAGTTTCCTCATTCTAAAATTTTGGGATCTATTCAAGAGTTTGATACATCAAATCCAAAATATGGTTTGTGATTTATATTTAATTTTAAATTAAATGGTCCTTTATATCGAGGTAATTCAATATTTACTCAAAAATCTTTTATGTTTAGTGTCTTTTTATTGTTTACTGATATAATCACTCATGTTGTGGAGAAAGTCTCTTTGTATCAAAATATATTCGATATTTCTCAATCAATACTTACAGTCTCGTCTATAGATCATTTATTTTCTATATCAAATTCTATTCATAATGTTTTGTTTTCTTGTATTTCACTGGTAATTTTATTTATTTTTATTTGGCTGTTGATGCTTCCATCTCATTGTACAAGAACGTTTATATATGCAATTCTGCGTATTACAAATAAAAAATTTTCTCATTCTTTAAGTTTTCATGAATCTAATCAATAAGCAAAACATCACTTTTGTATTCAATTTATTCATACTGGAAATTTTATTGTAGTTTTCCTTATTACATATCATTTAGCAGGAACTGTTATAAAATTTTCTTTGAATGGTTCTATAAATTTTGAAAATGGATTGTTTCGTTCATAATTACTAGAACAATTTATATTTCAATTTGGTTCTATTGCATTGTCTGGGAATCCTCACCATAAATATATATCTTCGGAGTTTCTATTTAAATGGATTACACATATTTCTTTTTCTTCTCATGGTTTGGTAACGATAGAAAGATTATCTGTTAATTTATCTTCTTCTAGTCAGTCGTTACAAAATCTTGTGTCTATATAATTTAATTTGTTTCATTGTAATGCTGGATCTTCAGGCACTCATCAACTATCAACTAAACCAATTTGTGTGTTTTGTAAATTTCAACTTGTTTGTCATAAAGTTTGTCAGTTTAATGTAAAGACTATACACAAGATAAAAATTAACAATAAATAACTTTTTTTCATTTGTTTATAAAAATATAAAACCTTATGTATAAATATATATATTCCCAGCTTATTCAAGATGATTTATACTCCGCATATCAATAGTTTGTAATACGCAATAAAGAAATTATATATTTTTTTTCTTTTTCTTTAGTTTCTTTATTTCTATAATTAAGATAAAAAAAACTAACATAAATAATATATATAGAATATTATTTTTATTTTTATCTAAATATTGTTTAATCTTTTCTGCTTTAGTATATGGTTCTTTACTAATTAAAATATTAATTTCATTAATTTTACGTACAACAAATAATAAATTTTCTCATTCTTTAAGAGTTCATTCGTCTGGTCAATAAACAAAACATCACTTTTGTATTCAATTTATTCATACTGGAAATTTTATAGTTGTTTTTCTGATTATATATCATTTAGCAGGAACTGTTATAAAATTTTCTTTGAATGGTTTTATAAATTTTGAAAATGGATTGTTTCGTTCATAATTACTAGAACAATTTGTATTTCAATTTGGTTCTAGTTCGTTACTTGAAAACCCTCACCATAAATATATATCTTCAGAATTTCTATTGAAATGGATTACACATATTTCTTTTTTTTCTCATGGTTTGGTAACGATAGAAAGATTATCTGTTAATTTATCTTCTTCTAGTCAGTCATTACAAAACCTCGTATCTATATTACTAATCAATTTTGTTTTTTCTGATACCAATGTTGGGAATGGTATTTTTTTTTCAATAAATCATGTATTTGCGTCCTTGTAAACGTCATTTCATAATGATATATTAAGGTTATATATACCACAAAGAAGAATAATTAAATAGATTGAAGATACTCTGATCTTTCGCATCATCCTGTATAAATTTAATATAAAAACGAATTTTATCACTAAAGTATATTTATAGTTTATTTTATCAATATAAAAAGATCTAAAAATTTGACAAATTATAAAATATTATATATAATTTAACAGAGAGAGGTATTTAACATTTATATAGATATGTATATTATGTTGTCTAGGACTCAAAAATTATTTTATTTATTTATTTAATAAAAATGAAATCATTAAAAATTTATTTGTTGTCGTTTGTACTAGTCGCATTGTGAATTACAATCTTTTTTAATAACTCAAAGGCCGCTAACGTAGATCTTTCTTTGACTATTAATGCTGGTACATTAACTTGTAGTAACACTACATGAATTACTTTAACTGCTTTGAGTACAAGTTATAGTATTCAGAGTCAAACATGATCATTTACAGCAAATTGACGAACTTGTACTGATAATAGATGAACTGCTCGAGCATGATCTCAGGCTATGACAGTAAAATTAGTAGCAGATCTTAATGCATGAGCTTGAAACACTATATCTTCTGGTAATGTTAAGATGTCTACAACATTTGCTACATCTGCTGGAAACTTAACATGAACTTCCCAATTGTGAACACTAACAGCTATTAGTAGCACACAAGATGTATATAGAAAAACAACAGCTAATACTATTGGTACTTTTCAGGCTTCTCCTACTGTAGTTATTACTGTACCAGCAAACCAAGCTCCAGGTACTTATACTGGAACAATAACAGTTACTTATCCTAGTTAATATTATGTGTTATAGGACTATTTTATAGATCTTATCTTTATTTTAGTCCTAGACTATATATTGTGCATGTCTTTATAAATATTTATATATGATTTATATATGAAACTTGTAGATAAAAAAAACATAAAAATTAAATATTTTTACTGAACTAAAATGTTTTTTATTTTAGTTGTTTTTTTAGTTGTTTTTTCTTTTGCAAGCGCTTCAGATGTTATTCTTTCTTTGATTATTAATCCATGACAGATTACGTATTGAGCTCCTAGCTATTTGGGATTGTGACAAATAAATATTTCAGAAATAGAGCAGGATAAACAAGCACAATTTGATGATTATTTCTGGGTTAGTGATTTGGTCTGATCTGATAGTGGATATAATACAACAGTAGTCTCTGATGGTTTGATATGACCTAACTGATCAGCAGTACTGACTTGAATTTATTTAATGGCATGAAATTCAAATCCTGAATTATTACTTTGAACAAATTGAAATGTAGAGATAAATTCTGTATTTTCATGAGATTATTATTCTATATTTAATACACCAGTGACATATATTTATAGATGAGAAACATTAAATTATTGAAAAATAAATAAATACTGAGATAAGCCTTGGATAAAAATAGTCATACCAGCGTATACACAACCATGAATGTATAGCTGAACAATATATTTTGATATATAATAAAAGTTAAAATAATATTAATTTTATCTCTCTATCGAGAGATTTTTTTTAAATTAAAATTATATTCTTTGAGTTGCTCGCAATTACAAAAAAATTATATTTGAATTGGTTGATTAAGATTGTTTTTTCTTCTCTTGAAATGCTTGATAGTCAAAATCATTATAATGATTATTATAATTCAAATTAATATATTCCATGGGATTACAGTTATTGTTGTTTCTTCGTCTATATTTATAGGCTCTTTCAATCTACCATCTAAAGAATTTTTATTAAAATCTATTTTAGGCTCTATCTTTCAGTTTATTTGGATTCTATAAAATCATCCATAAAATGGCAGACTTCCTATATTTATATTTAAAATTTCAGTTGAATTTGACGATATTTTTGCTTGCTCTATCTTAAACTCTTTTGAAAATCAAAAATTATTGGATATTATTCATGATCACTCAATAAATTCGTCAATATCTCAACTGTTTATAAAGTTTAATTTTAGAGATAATGAAGAATCAAGATTAAAAGATGTATTTATTTTTTTGTTTGTTCCAAGATTATTTACTTTATTAAAAAATTGTGTATTGATTTCTCTTTTAAAATTTCATCAAACTAGGATATCTATATAACTAGTCCTGCGAGTCACTATATTTACCAAATTTGTTGTATCAATATTTGTTGCATCCAAAAATATTGTCTGACAACCATGGACTATTCAAGAAAATCATGCTGGGAATCTGATATAATTTTTTTCTATAATACTTTCTTTAGCTGGTATGGTCAATATTTTATTTTTTTGGATGACATATTTTCAAAAATTTTCTATATTTCATTCTCATTTACAGGCTTGTTTTTTATATTCATCATTTGTAATTGCTCCATCAGGGAATCATATTTTTATAGATATGTCTTGATTAGTATTGTTTGTAAATTGACTACATATCTCATTTAATTTTGCAGAATTTGTTGAAAATATTAGATCTTCTACAAGCACTCAATCATTACAAAAATTTGTAGTTATATCACTTATACTCTGTCAAAAAACAAGATTAGAAAATGTAATATATAGAACAGAAATGGAAATAATTGCAAGTCAGATTTTTATTTTCATTTGATTGATATAAGTATTGTAAATATGTCGTTTGATTTAAGTTAATTTATTTAAAATTATTTTAAAAGCAATAAAAAATCCCGTACTTATACGGGACTTTTTTTTGATGTTTTGAATTATTTTTTATGTGATTGTTGATGTTTTTTTTTGGAAGATGATTGGATTATAGATACAATCAACCACAATCAAATGATGATCATAAATCACTTTAATAGACTTTGTTTGTTATCTGTTATGGTTTCTAATAGTCAGTAGTGGTATACGTTTCAGGTGATGTTGATCTGTACTGGCATCTTTTTAACCGCTTCAATATTGAACATACTTCATGATGCGGCTTTTTGTAGATTTCATTTTATTTTAAACATTTTACATGAATAAATTGATCATGTCATATTTTTGGGTATCTTTATAGAAAATTTTTTGATTTTTACTTCTTTACCTAATAGCGTAAATTCATTTTCGTATCCACCTTGGATCAGATCTGAGAAAGTATTTTTTCATGTTATATTTGTTTCACATAGTATATCGTACACTTTATCACTTGGTTTGGATATCTTTCATGTTGTAAAACCATCTATTATTCAAAATATTTCATCGCTTTTATTTGCAAATACTGTACAGATTTCTTGTGTTTCTCATGGTCTAATATTTATTTCAAGAAATGTTGTCAGTTTTTCGTATTCCAATCAGCTATTACAAAAATAGAAAGATACCTCATTTATTTTGTTGCTTGTTCTGGCTGTTAACTGTAAGGCTTCTGTTACTTGTTTGTATTCTCAGCTCTGGGATTGTCAGAAAGAAATGCCATTTGATATAAATCAAAAACATAGCAAAAGTGCTGTAATTTTAAATAATTTCATTGTTGTTTGGAGACTTTAAATAAAATTATTGTTGATGTTTTTTGAATAAAGGTCTAAATATAAGTACCAATACTATTATAGCTACCAATGCTACTATAATCCATATTCGAGAAAATATAAATATTTTTCATGTCTCTGTGATGATTGTTGGTGTCTTGAATTTTGCATCTAAGTTATCTGTATTGAACCCAAATACAGGTTCTGCAGTCAGCGTAAACTGTGTATCAAAAAATCATTTGTATACAGGCAACAATAGTTCGTTGGATTTTAATTCGATTTCTTTTCATGGTCCAACCAATACAGAGGCAACTTCAAATATTTTTTCGTATCATAGAACATTATACATATTTCAATTTATTTTTATATTTTGACTTATGTTTCAGTTATTTTTTATTTTGAAATTTAATGTTATTTTGCCGTCATTAGTTGTTTTTGCTCAGATTTTTGAATTTGTTGAGAATATATCTCATTTATTTTTGAGAATATCTATTGTTCTATTTATATCAGCATCTCATCAGATAAAT
This sequence comes from Candidatus Absconditicoccaceae bacterium, assembly GCA_049305865.1. Classification (GTDB taxonomy): domain Bacteria; phylum Patescibacteriota; class Gracilibacteria; order Absconditabacterales; family Absconditicoccaceae; genus UBA6263. The sequence continues at coordinate 19,056 of JBAQPP010000026.1, read as the reverse complement.
AGATTTAAAGATCTTTTTACAAGAGCAACTATTGTAAACATCTGCGTCTTAGCTTCTCATCATGCTATTCAGTACATAAGACATCAGTAAGACATTCCGCTCATTCAAAGAGGAGTCTTTATTTTCTCTTTTATCATTTTATTCTCACCTGATTTTAATGGGAATACTCTAATATTTCAATTGTCGTTTGAGAAAAATTTACTAAAATCATTTTCTTCTTTAACATTTGGTCGACAAAGTTGAGACCCATTATCTATAAATCATACGGTAAATCAGTAGAAAACATTTGCGTCTTCCTGGCTGCTGTTAGAAAAATCCAAACATAATTCTTTTTCTTCTCATGGTTTAATATTTATAAGCCTACTATCATCTTGTATATTTTTTCACATATCTTCACAATAGTTTAGACGTATATCTTGAACGTTTGGTACAGCTTTTGTTATATTAAAATTAAAAATCGATACAAAAAAAACAATAAATGATAATATAAAAACTTTTTTAAACATCTTGTTTTTTTATAACGTAAATATTGATCTATTTTGACTTATATAGTATCTAAAAATTAAATTATTTTTTCTGATTTTTTCTATGCTTTTTTTTGAAAGAAGATTGTATGATAGATATCACCAACCATAATCCAACCACAATTATAAATCATTTTAATATATTTTGTTTGTTGTCTGCTATGGCATATTTTATGTCATCTAATAGTCAGTAATTGTATATATTTCAAGTGATTGAAATGTCGATTGTTGCTTTTTTTACTATTTCAATATTGAACATACTTCATGATGCGGCTTTTTGTAGATTTCATTTTATTTTAAATGATCAACATCAATATATATTTCATGTTTGTGTCTTGGGTATTGCTATATAGAATTTCTTAACTATTTGTTGTTTGGGCATCAAATCAAAATAAAAATCAGATTTAGTGTCGCCTTTAAGTAAGCTTTTTATATAAGTGTTTCAAGTAAGATCAACATCACATAAAATCCTTCATTCTTTATCTATTGTTCAATTGGGAAATCAAAATATAATGTTTACGCTTTCTGGATTTTTGTTTCCAAATGTAACGCATATTTCTTTACGTTCTCATGGTCTAGCTGTTATCTCTGTTTTTTCTTTTAAAATTCAATCATTACAAAAAGCATAAGCTATTCTCTCTATTTTTTCCATTGTATCTTGTTGTAGCTTTAAGGTTTCTTTTGCTTCCTTAAGTTCTCATGTATAGGCATTACCTGTAGATGCTTGTGTTGTTCATGACTGTCCCAATGAGATATTATATATCAATCAGAAACACAGTAAAAGCATTATAAATTTAAATGATTTCATTGTTGATTTATTTTAAAGGCTTTAAATAATATTATTGTTGATGTTTTTTGAACAAAGGTCTAAATATAAGCATCAATACTGCTAATGCTAATATACCTGCTATGATCCATATTCGAGAAAATATAAATATTTTTCATGTTTCTGTGATAGTTGTTGTTTCTTTTAATGCTGGGTCTAAGTTATCTACGTTGAATGCAAAAACTGGTTGTGCTGTAATTTTTATACTTGTATTGAAGAATCATTTGTAAGTAGGTATCAACAAAGCTTCAGAGCTTATCTGTATTTCTTTTCATGGACCAACCAACACAGGTGTAGTTGTAAATGTTTTTTCGTATCATAGAGCATTGTTTATGCTTCAATCTATGTTTATGTTTTGACTGATATTTCAATTATTTTTGATCAATAGACCAAGTGAAATTTTATCATTATCTATTTTCTTTACTGATATATTGCTGTTTGATGAAAATATATCTCATTTATTACCTAAAAGTGTTACTGATTTTTTTATCTCTGCTGCTCATCATATAAATATATTTAAGTGTCTTTTCATAAGCGCTTCTATAGTGAACATCTTTTTTGATTGTAATCCTTTTATCTTGTGTAGCATACATCCATAAATCATTCCGCTCATTCATACAGGCACACTAATTTTTTCTTTTATTATCTTTATGTCGCCAGATTTTAGATTGAAACTTCTGATGTTTCAATTGTCATTGGAAAATAAATTAGAAAATGGATTTGCTTCTTCTATACTTGGATTACAAACTTGAGTTCCTTTGTTGTTTAATGATCATTCTGTAAATCAGTATATAACGTTTACTTCTCATTCCTCAGTAGAACTAAAATTTAAACAAATTTCTTGTTCTTCTCATGGATTGATGGTTATAAGCTTACTATCGTCTTGTGTATTTATACCAACATTTTCACAATAGGTCATTTTTATGTTTTGAACGTCTGCTTTAGATATGCTTGATACAAATCATAATAAAAATATAGAAACAAAAAATAGCTTTAAAAGATTTTTCTTGAACATTTTGTTTGTTATATAAAAATATAAAATATATTGTTGTTTGGGTAAATAATATCTCTTACGTATATAAAATAGTTTTTTAAAATCAATTGTAGATGTTTATATATATATTGTTTTATGCTTTTTATGTCGTAATTATATTTACAATATAATATTTATATACATATATTGTATAGATGTATATTCTATTAAAAAAGTATTCAAAAATTTGACAGGCAAAAAAATGTCATTATAATTTTAGTGATGTATGTATTGCGGTCTTTAAAATGATAATATATTATATAGTCTAGGACAACTATTTATATTTTATAAAAAAAATTTAAAATGAAAAAAATTATATTATTGTCTCTAGCTTTAGTAGCTGGATTTTTCGTAGTATCTAATGTAACAAAAGCAGCTCCTGCTCTTTTGGATCTAGAAATTACAGCCGTAGATTGATACTGTCAATATGGTGCTGATCTTGATCTTTTGACTCACGCACAATCTTATGATGCTTTTACAATGTCAGGTAATTTCGTAACTGCTTCAGGTGCTGATTGGTTTTGTAATGATACTGCATGAAAAGCTCCTCGGTCTATGGATATTTCATCTACTGACTTAGCAACAAGTGGTGCTACTGTTTATACAATAGACAAAGGTCAAATTGAAGTTAATTCATCTGCTTATCATCACTATTATGGAGATGATACAGTATTCTTAGGTAATGCATGAGATTTCGCTACTTCTTATACTGCTCTTACAGCTGTTGGTCAAGTATTATTCCAAAAAACTTCTCCAGCTGGTACAGTTGGTCAACTTGGAGTACAAACTGTTGATCTAAGAGTATTGGTACCTGCTAATCAAGAAATCTGAGCATATCAATCAACTATAACTATTCAAGTTCCTGTTATGACTGTTTAATTAAAAAAATTACTTATGAGTAATTTAGTCTAGAATTTATGTCCTAGACTATATAATATATTAAAAACTATAAAATGCTTAAATAAAACATCGGATTGATTTTGGTGTTTTTTTATGTAAATATTTTTTATTAATATTTTTTATTAATATTTTTCAGATTTATGATAAATGTTTATAAGAGATTATTTCTTTTGTTTGCGTTAGTATTTTGCTGATTGTTTTTTGTATTTGGAGCAACTAACGTCCAACTCAATCTAGAAATAGAATGAATCTGAATAAGACATGGTACACCTAGCAACTTAGATTTATGAGTTATATCATATTCTCCTCAGGATCAGGAAATTACATGACAGTTTAATTCGGGATTTTGGGTAGAGGATCTTATGGGATTGATTACATGACATTATACTACTATACAATGTAATGGATTGAATGATGGTAATTGATCTGTTATAACATGAATCTATCTTCAAGCTTGAAATGCTAGTCCTATAAAAGTATTGTGAAATACATGAAATGTACTTATATCTAATGATCTAACTGCTTATAAATCTATATATAATCCATTGGTTTATATCTATAAACCTACAAATAGTGCAAATATATGAAAAGCAAATAAATATCAGGATACACCAACTTTGAAGGTCATTGTGCCAGCAAATACAACTGCAGGAACATATAACTGAACTATAGTATTTAGTTTATATATGGACTAATAAGTTATTTATATAAAATTTTTTTCCGGGGCTTTTCCAACCCAGAACCCCAGGACGAATATAACACTTCGCTTGACTGACTTTTGGCATTGCCCCAAAAGTCAGCAAAAACTCTAGAAAAATCAGTCTGCGTGTGATTTTTCTATTTTGCTACTATGCAGACTTTCCAGCTTTATGCTTTTTCTGTATAATATATGCGTAACAATCGTTATGAGGTTTTTAAATGCCTTCACAATTTGTTTAAATTGCTATGAGGTTTTAGAAAATTGAATTTAATTAGTTTCTAGTTTTTTCAAAATTCAAGCTACTCAGATCATAGCTGCATTATCAGTAGAATAGATCTTGTTTGTAGGTTTGAGTGTTTGGATATGTGGATATTTAATATTTTTAAGTTCACTATTTAAATATTCTCGTAATCTATCGTTACATGAGACTCATCATGCTATGCCTAACGTTTGAACTTTGTATTTTATTCATGATTTGATTAGTTTTTTAGCTAGTACTTCTACTACGGCTTCTTGAAATTCATAAGCTATATCACAGATTATTTTTTCTGTGATTTTGATTTTGTTTTTTTCTAATTTTTTTAATAAAAATGAAACCTGACTTTTCATGCCTGAGAAGCTAAATTCAAATTTATCAGCGGATAAAAATATTCTTTTGAATTGAAAATCAGTATTTGGTTTTCATTTTAGAGCTTTGGAAGCTATCCATCATCATCATGGATATGGTCATCATAACATTCTAGATACTTTATCAAAACACTCTCCAGCAGCGTCATCTAGGGTGTGTCATATTCTAGTAATGTTGAACTGCTTTAAATTGTTCTCAACGAAATATAGGTCATTGTGTCATCCACTAGCTGTCAAAACCATCATGGGAAAATTGATTTCACTGATATTTCTTTCTAAAAAAAGTGAGAATATATGTCAGTGGATATGATTGATTTCAATTATTGGTTTTTTGAATTTTTCTCAAAGCATATTAGCGACGGCCTTACCCACTACAAGAGATCATGGTAGTCACGGATGAGTAGTTACGCTTATAAAATCTATTTTATCGATCTCTCAAAATCAGATTTGAGAAATTACTTTTATGATTTTTTCTGAGTGTAATCTAGAGGCTATCTCTGGGACTACTCATCAATATTGTTGATGATCATCTATTTGAGAATAAGCTAATAATTTTTTGGTTTCGAAAATATTTCAATCAAAAGTGATTATTCAAACTGATGTATCATCGCATGAAGTCTCGATTGCTAAGGTTTTTAACATAATCTATTTAGTGAATAATAAATTTTATATTCTTCGCTTTGCTCAGAATGACAAATAAAAAATGTATCATTTTTTTTGCTTTTACTGGGATTTGTATTTATAATATAGTGAAAAAATTTTACAATTAAAGTAAAATATGAATAAACCTAAAACAAGTCATAAAGTGCTTAAGGAATTATTGAGACCACCAAAAAAGAACGATTGAAAAACAGAATGACGATTGGATAGAAAGAATAAACCCTTTCAAGATGATTCAGTTATAAATAAAATATCTGAAAGTAAAAAACAAGAAGAATCTTTTGAGGTTCAAAGAGATTTGATTTTGGCTTTGGATAAAGAATGATGGCAAAATCCTCAAACAGCTCAGGATATATTTTATTTGTTAACGGGTATAACATATAGAAAAAATCAATCTAATAATAAATATTTACATGAATTTCAAAATTGGCTTGATGAACATATAAAAAATGGAAAAGATAAGGAAGAAATTTGGAAAGATTTGCAAAGAGTTTATGATAAATTTACTGTACATGGTCAAAAAAATAATACATGATTACTACGAAGAGCCGATATAGATGCTTCGGCCTCTATTCTTCTTCTTGAGATAGCTTGATTTACACCAGATTGATATAAAAATTTAACTTTTGTTGAAAACGAACAAAGCTGACCTGGTATTAACTTAGATACTTGAATAGCATGATGAATCAAAATAGAATGATACGAAAAATCACATACCACCATAAAAGATGGTAAAATCAGAAGAGAAAAAAGTTTATTCGGCACTAAACTTTTGCTTGACGAGCATTGAGGTGGTCCATGTAGTACCACTCGTATGGTATATCAGATTTTAAAAACTTTCAACAAAATCCCATATTATAGAAAAGATCAGATTAAGAGATTTGTTGAGTTTGTAGATGTCGTAGATGATTTATGATATCAAGCTTGTGGACTAACTTCTTCATATCTAGAGAGGACAATATTTTGACTTTATAAAGCTCTACCCACTTGATTTGTCTTTAATTATTTTAAAGATGCCAACAAAACTTGATTTGAATATCTTGATGATAAATATTTGAATGAAAATAAGGTCAGTATTTTTGATGTTTGATCCAAGCAAAAAGAAGAAAAAACATTGAAAGAAATATCTGATGAAAAAAAGAAAAGAATACAAAAATCTAATAGGGAATTTTTAAAAGCAGAATCCAACTGATATTTTCTTATGCTATGAGATACTAGATTTATTGTAGATTTGTGATGAAGATTAACTGATTGACCTGAGATGGCTTCCATGTGGAATAAATGAATTATAAGACTATTCCCATGAACATGAGATTTATATATTTATAGTCCATCCAAATTATCTGGTAAAATATGATGATTCGATATAAATAATGATCATTTTATTATAGATAAAATATGATCAGGAAAAGATATCAATAAATTATTAAATGAATTTAAATACCTTAAGGATAGAGAATTTGAAGAATCAAAAGATCCCTGATCAAAACGAAACCTCAAAAAAGAAATAGTAGATTATAGACAAAATATTGAAGATGAAAAAGTAAGGGTCGAAAAAGAAAAAGAAATATCTAGACAACAAAAAATAGAAACAACAGAACTTTGATTGAAAAATATCCTTTCTGATTTACCTGAGATATCTATTGATAGTCTGGAAATTGGTAAAGACTATGATGGTGTAGTAAATAATATCAGAGGAAATATAGTTTTTGTGACTTTTGATAAAGACAATAAAGTACGTTGAGTATTACATAAAAATGATGTGGAGAGTATTGATTTGTTTAAATCTATAATGGTGTGAGATAAGCTATATGTTAAGATAAAAGAAAAAGAAGATAATTGAGAAAATATCAAAATAAGACTCGTATTAAACAATATAGTACAAGAAAATAAAAAAGATATCAAAGTTGCTTAGTCTATTCAAATGTAAGTCAACGAGCTACTTTTTTGATGCTTGGTAAAGAAATATAAACTAAAGCAAGATTTAATAAAATGGCTATTATAAAGAAATTTAAGATAGTCATTTTTATATATTGTGTAAGTGTAAATCATATTATTCAGAATACAATAATTATGATAGATAGTCTCCAAAATGTTTTTCGTGGAGTTATAAGATTGATTTTTTTTGTTTTAGCGACTGCTATTGCTCCTATCATAAATAAAAATTCTAACAATACTTGTGTAATGATTCATCAAAATAATCAGTATTTGGGTATGGTATAAAGTCAGACTAAAACTCATATAATTACTCAAAATAGATTAATTCATAGTAATACATTTTGTCTTTCTACGGATACAAATAGATAATTATAAATCTGTTTTATAAAACTTCGTCGCAATACTACTCATAGAAATGGTAAGATCTGATTTGATCATCGATATTGAATCAGTCAAAATGTTCATATAAAAGCCTTTCAAGATACTATCAATATGATCTGATCTGCAAATATCCAAAAATTTAATGCTACTATTCATCATATCCGATATACCAATGTCATCAGACTTCACATACTTTTACGTTTGGTTTCCATAGAATAATTGGATATTCTGTGTAATAAACTATTTCATAATGATGATGGAATAATAAGCAATATTTCTATCAAAGATAGGGATAGCGCCCGTATTCAAGCATAATCGTTTCATCATGATGTAGGGAAAAACCGTCAAAGAAATAACAAAACTATAAGAGTATGGAAACTACTTAGATAATATGAGATTCAATATTGTCGATTTTTGGTGACAATGCTTTTTGTAAATTTTCGATCAAAAATCACCTTTAAGGGTAGTATTTTTTTTGATCTATAATGTATTTCTATATTTTGTCATATTCAGCTAGCTACTACAGAAAATAATATTGCACAAAAAGCTACTATAGAAATAGTACTTCAATCAAACTTCATGTCTTTGAAAAATATATATACAACTGGAATCAGTATCGCCAATTGTGATAATCTCGCTGTTATCAGTGTAATGCTGAGTTGCTCCATTTTCCAAAATATTTGTAATGGAAGCTGTTGTATCCCTGCTAGCATAAAACTTGCAGAAAATATTAGTCCAAATGGCAATCATCGTATAAGATATTGGTTGGATGTATATGCAGGTAAGAAATATGCTATCAATATCGCAATAAAATATATTACTGCCATAATTGTTATCCTGGTTCATACAAATTTTCAGTATTCAGATTTTAATTTTTCGTTATTGGGATCATTTCATGCTTCTTTGATTGCTCAAAGTCTTTTAACTGCTAGTACGTATAGTCCTAAATCTGCTAAAGCTGTCCATATAGCAAAATATTTTAAAATCGTAGAATAATCTCCGTATCATAGAGGTCCTAGATATGGAGTCATGATTTTGATAGTCAAAAATCAGAATAGTGCGCTTATTATTCTTCCGATCAATTGTCGTGCTGCATCTTTGATTACTAGTCTATGTCAGGACATATTACACTGATCAAAATCATTAAAAATTGATTAAATTTGAAATTTTCTCATTATTTTTTCTCGAAATGTTTGTTCAAATGATGGTAGCATCTTGATATATTGTTCCAGACTCTCTATAAATGTTTTTAGGTTATCTATATTATCTGATATTGTATATATATTGTGATTCTTGACAGATAAAAAAACTATATTTTTGATCTCTCAATTGTTTTTGTTTACCTCCAAAATATATCAGGTCAAAGTATTCCAAAAGCGTATTTTGTCTCATATTAGTAGTCAGCTTTCAGATATTTTTATTGATGTTTTTTTATTTATTGTGCTTGAATAATAGAAATATCATCCTATCAGAAACAATATTATAATTGCTCATGGGACATTATTATTTAATATAGAAAGAACCAAAATAAGTATCAAAACAACAGAAAACCAAAGATATCGAACAATTGTCCTTTCGAAAATTTCTCAATTGTAAACTGTCAATTCCATAACAAAAATTGAAACTATAAAAAGCTAAAACATATAGATAAGTTGATTATTTTATATCTTTTATTGTAATATCAAATATAAGATCTTTACCTGCCAACATATGGTTTGTATCGAATGTAATTTTGTCTTTTGTAACTTCATATACTTTTATTGGTCAATATTGTGTCATTATATCATTTCATTTTTTATAATCTTTGAATTGATCTGTCATATCCATTACAAGAAGCTTTTTTTCATCTCTTGCTCAATATGCTTGCATAAATGGTATATTTATTGTCTTAGTTTCTCATACTTTCATTCATATTACTCATGCGTCAAATCATGCTATCATCTGTCATGCTCATACTTGAAAGGCTAATCATTGAGAATAGTCTCTTCATGTCTGATAACTTCAACATGCTTTTGCTACGCTTTCTATGCTTGTATCAAAAACCGTTCAGTCTTTTAGTCTTCCTATATAATCTACTATTATAGAGTTTCAATTAATTACAGATTTATCCTGTATTTCAAATGTTTTTGCTAGATTTTGGTAGCTTACGACTGCTTTTTCACAATCAGATTTTATTGTTTTGTTCATTGTAAATAAAATTATTACTAAAAGTACTACTATAACTCATATAATCCATGGTAAGTTTTTCTTAGCTTTGATGTGTGTGTTTTTCATTTTATAGGTATAAATAGTTAAATATAAACTAATGTGTCCCTGATAGTATTTAATTTTATAGTGAAAACAAGAATAAGTAAAAAATATGAAATATAACAAATAAATTTGAGTTAGCTTTACGCAGCTAGATGAAGAGCATAAAAGCATAGAAAAATTTGCAAAATAACCATAAAAGAATATAATTTAGATATAGAAATGTAGAAGTGTTTAACTGTTGAAACTATAATATTTAACCATTTATATATCTTAATGATGGTCGGGAAAATAATAAAAAACAATAAATTCTGATTTATATCTAGATTTTTGTGAATTCTATTTTTTTTATGATTGTCTGTTTATATGTTTTCTTTTGGACAATCTACAACGTCAAAATCTATTTCAAAAGAATATATAGCTAACTATAAAATAAGTAGTGATCGAGAAAAGACTCAACAACTTTTTGTAGAGATAGAGTCTGCTAGCAAAATATGATCTGAGATACCGTCTAGTAAATTTGAAGATCTTAATAAAAGTTTTCTTAATCTTTTTAGTTATTTTCCTCAGGACTATAATTTTAAAGTAACATATCAAGATTGTCTTTCATTATCCAAAGATCTTTCTTTTGGTTATACTTATAACAAATTGACCGCTTTTATGGATACCTGTTATAAACCATTGAAACAGATTCTGGATAAAATAAATACAAAATATACAGTAAAAGCAGAGGCTAGTATAAATCCAAAATCTTGACCAGCGCCACTGATAGTAACGTTTGATGGTAGAGCTAGTTTGGATCCTTCAAACGAAACAATTCCCAGTAAAAACTATTATCGATATTATAGAGATATAAATTGATTGGATAAGAGTATGTGAATATGACCTGTTTTGAATTACACATTTGATAGCCCATGAAATTATTTGGTACATTTAACTGTTAGAAGTTCAAATAATTTAACTAAATGAATTTTTGATTGATCAAAAAATATTTCTATAGATGTTGCTCCTAAAGTAGCTTCAGTAGTGGTTTATGCAAATTGAAAAAAGTTAGATAAATATAATAAAGTAAAACTATGAATACAAGAAGCTCAAAGATGAATAATTTTTGATCCATCTGCAACTGTTCCTATGGGCGGTAGAATACTACAGACCTACAAATGGGATATAACTTCTGCAGACGGATTTAGATATATGAAACAATGACAGGGGAAGCCATCTATAATAAATTTACCATTACCATGACAATGAGAATTTTTCGTTTCTCTTACGGTTTCAGATAATGAAAATAATAATATAACAGAGAAATTTTTTCTTCTTGTTTCAGATCCAGTTGCAATTATTAAGAGATCTCCTGAACAATGAAATACTTCTATGACGTTTTCTTTTGATAGTAGTCCATCATATTCTATAGTATCAAACATAAAACTTTATACGCGAGAATTGTTCGATGATAACTGAGATAAAATAGATATGATACAATGAAAGTCTATAAAAAAACAATTTAAAAAACCTTGATTATATATAGTCAAATTGACTGTTGAAGATGACTTGTGACAAACAAATGTAGATACTTTTAATTTGCTTATAGAATCTACTGATCCGATATGACAATTTGAAATCAATCCTACATTACTTTGGAAATACCCATCTCAATTTGTTTTAGATGCTTCATTGTCATCAGATATAGATGTTATGAATTGATATGATGAGCTTTCTTATGAACGAAGTTTTGATAGACCCAACCTCGTACAAATAATAAACACACAAGAAAACAATAGGAAAATCACCCTTAATTTTAATGATATATGAAAACATAAAGTAAAATTGATAGTAAGAGATAAATATGGAAAAATAGGTGAAATCGAAAAAGAAGTTGAAATAAAATCTACATTAAGACCAGAAATATTATCAAAGCCAAAGGCTGCCGTGTGGTGAACTCCTGTGAAATTTGAAGTGAGTGCAAATAGAGAAATATTAAATTATAGTTGGGATTTTATGGATTGAGAATCTGCTACAGTTCAAACAAATCAAATTAGTCATACTTATAACAAAGTTTGAGTATATAATGTTAAATTACAAGTTTCAGATCCAAATTGAATGCTAAATGAAATTAATGAACTGATTTTTATAGGAGAAAAAAACTCTCCAATATCAGCTTATAAAGTTCAAGATAAACAATCTATGACTAAAACTCAAAATGATATCTGTGAATTTACAGTATGAAATAAGGTTATTCAATATCCAGCATATAAATTGGATAGATATGAGGAATTTAAGATAGATGCATCTGATTCTGTAAATACAAAATGAGAAAAAAATAATTTAGTATTTTATTTTCAACCCAAAGAAGGAGAAATATATAAACAACAACAGTTTGCTTATAAATTTGATGAGCTTGGTTGTAGTTATGTAGATTTTACAGCAGAGGATACGATTATAAATAAAAATTCAAGAACAAGAATACGATTTAAAATTTATAATGCATTGCCAAAATTGGATAATATTGTATTAGCCTATCCTCAATATGGAAATGAAATATGAGTATGATTCAAAGAAAATAACGTAAAAGATATATTTAATTCTGATATAGATCCTTTGATAGTAAAGGTGACTGCTAACAATCCAATAGATTCTGATTGATTTATTTCTTATTATAAATGGTATTACTATTATAAAGATGATCCTACTAGACAACTAGAAATTAAGGTTACGCCTAGTGATATACCTTATACATTTTTCTCTTTGCCAAAGATGCCATGAGAATTTATGTTTTGAGTAACTATGTATGACAATGATGATGGTAAACAATCTAGTGAAGACTTGATATGAAATTGACCTATTGTATTTTTTCCTCCAGATGCAGCTAGGCCAGACGTACCTATGGTTACTTTGAAGTCAGATAAAACTAGTGTTGAAATATGAGATGAAATTGTCTTTGATGTTATATCAAAAATAGTCTCTGATAGACCAGATTTTATAAAAGAAAGAACAATTCAATATGATTTTGATTGAGATTGAACATATGACTTGGTAACAAAAAAAGATCGTGTGACATATATCTATACAAAACCAAATTCTACTTGATATATACCAAGAGCTACTGTCTTATATAGATGATATAAATGAATATGAAAATGAGGAAGTATCGTCGTTAAAAATTGATTGAAACCAAGATTATTAATAAAATTATATGATAGATTACTCTTACTTAGAGATATAAGTATATGAGATATTACTAAGGATGAAATATGTTTGAGTATGATTGATTGTAAAAAATGAGATGAAGAATTTTTACGTTCTTGAAATCAAATACATCATCTTGCGTATGAATATCCTAGTTATAAAAAATATGTCGTTTCTATCGATTTAGAAGATAAATATGCTAATCAAGCTAGTAAAAAATGGACAGTTGATGTTATTTCTGGGTTTATAAAATCAGATGATGTAGAAATACTTTCATTACCAGAATTATCCGAATCTGAAATCTGACAAGAAATTTTTGTATGAAATAGCTTAAATAATGCAGTATTATTTTATATTTATTATGCTTGAGAAAAAGATTGTTATGTAGATAAAGATATATCTTTGGATTCTGATAATGATTCAAATCCAGCTAATGATAAAGATTTTGCATGTAATGAAGCTAAGCTTATAGAATATAATCCTTTGTATCAATCTATTATTTGAAGGATATTTTATCAGATGGATGATACCAAAACTTTATCAAAAGATTTTACAGTAACATTCTTAGATATATGATTGCAATTGGATGATGAAACAAGGTTATTACAACAAGATTTGATGAAATTTATAAATAGTTTGGATATATCAAAAGAAGAAAACAAATGATTAAAATCTTTGTTGATTACTCTACAACAAGATGTCATAGATACTACAAATATGAAATCAGACTTGGTCGCAGTACAGACATATGTAAGAGATAATAATATTATATTGGATGAAGAACAAAAAGTATTGTTTGATTCTATAGTTTCTAGATTAGAAAGTAGAGCTTCTGTAGCTGCAATGTGATGAAATGAATATCAACAATCTAAAGCTGAGATATTAAATATAATCCCATTTTCTATGAAGTCTCAGATTGAAGATATATTTATCCAATTTGAATCTGTGGTTTGAGACATGTCTTGAAATAATACACAACAAGATAATAGAAAAGAAATATTAAATCAGATTTTGACTGCCATTTGAAAAAAAGTTGTTGTACTGGAAGACTGACAAGTGTTGAAGTCTGATGAGATAGACTCTGTGGATATGGAACTAACTATAATTCCTAGTATGTGTAAAATTATGACTTATTATTCTATACCTAGCGAAAAATGTTCTTCTGATATATTAAAAGATATACCTACTGGAGTTTCTCAAGAAACAACGTGAATGAGCAAACTTGTGAAGACACTTCTTATAGTTTTGTGAGTTTTAGTATGATGATTTGTGGTTGTTGTGATTGTATTCGCAGTTAAATCAAGATTAACAAAAAAAGAGGAAGAGACTGAGGAAATATAAAATATTTACAAATTAATATAAATCAAAAAAATCTGTCGTAATTTGCACTTAACAGCACTGCAAAAAATCTTTGATTTTTTTTGCCCTTAACAGGACTGCAAAAAAGTACTTTTTTTTTTGACAGATTTTTTTTTGTGATTATACTATATGTAGTCTTTATTTGTAATTAGTGAGAATGGCTTGAGAAGTATTTGATCAGCAATATTGATTGAACAAGCAGGAAGAGAAAGATTTTCTTAAACAATGAGATATTGATAAGATAAAAACTGAGGTATGATGAGATATTCAAAAATTGGAAGATATAATAATAAAAAATTATCATAGTGAAAATTATGATAATGTTTCTCAGGTTAGAATTGATCAAATAAAAAATACTGTATGAAATGATTTCTATACACAAAATCATAAGCTAAAACCTGGTTGAGCAGAATGAATAGCTGCTTTACAAATATTAGCAATGAAGTGTGTAAATGTAATGAATATAAATGGTAATACAAAAATTGTAGAAGATATGTTGAAAAATGAATATATAAATTCATGGCCTGTGGACTGAATACTTGGTCCCAACACACTTTTTGTTCTAAAAGAAATATCTAAAACTGATTTATGATGAGAGGCAATGCCTGATTGGAACTGAGTTATTGGAGAAGATTTGTTAAATAAAATGTTAAATATATGTTGAGAAGAACCAATAGTACCAGAGGAAGAACCAATAGTACCGGAGGAAGAACCAATAGTGCCAGAGGAAGAACCAATAGTGCCAGAGGAAGAACCAATAGTACCAGAAGAAGAACCAATAGTACCGGAGGAAGAACCAATAGTACCAGAGGAAGAACCAATAGTACCAGAGGAAGAACCAATAGTGCCAGATATAGTACAACTTAAATCGTCTTTAAAAAACTCTTTTGCTATATTGGCTCTTAAATATTCTGTCGATGGATATGTTTTTGATAAAAAACAAAAAATATCTAATGATGGAGAAAGAGAATATTATAGTATAACAAAGGATGGTAATGTGTTGATGGATATAGGTATTTTTGTTGTGTGAAGTGATAAATGAAAATCTTATGTTTGATTGGAAGATTATATATATGAAAAATCTGATAAATGATGAGAAATAGATTTTAGTTCTTTTGATGATAAAACAGAATTTGAAAATATTATAAATGAAATACATGTAGGTAAGAATTGATTTCAGAAACCAATAGTACCGGAGGAAGAACCAATAGTACCGGAGGAAGAACCAATAGTACCGGAGGAAGAACCAATAGTACCAGAGGAAAAACCAATAGTACCAGAAGAAGAACCAATAGTACCAGAGGAAGAACCAATAGTACCGGAGGAAGAACCAAAGGAAGAAAAATTGAATTTAGAATGATTCTCAACTGATAATAAAAATTTACAAATAGCTTTGAAATGAAAATTAGCTTGAGTTAAATTTGAAACATTAATTACTAATGTTTTAAGTATATCAAATGGTGATGTAAGAAAAATAATAGAAGAATATCTTTTGAAGTGAGATGTAAAATGAATGCAGGAAGACTATTTGGGCATGAAAGAATGATCATTGTATAGTGATAATAGGGCAGATGGTGTTCTTGGTAAGTTTACTATGAATAGAATGTTAAATCCTTTATTTGGTTTGAAATGAAAAGATATTGAAAATAATTACAATATAGCATTAGACGTAAAATCAAAATATAAAGAATTTTTGGATAATAATTTAAATAAGAATTTAAGTTTTGCCATAGTATCAAAATCAGATTTTAATATGTATATATTTTCAGCCGATCATAGATTGATAGGTATACATTCTATTTTACTATGAAAAGATAGATGAGATCAAAAAAATACTGCTTATGGAAGGGAAGAAATAGCAGATGGAGCATTGAGAACAACGCCTGGTGGTATGTATTATATACCAGAGAATGCTCAGAAACCTTGAAATAAGGCAAATATCTTTAGTAAAGAATATGCTGGCCCAGGTGAATATGTAGCCTTGTATCCTGAAGAAAATCAATATGACGTAAATAATGCTAATGGATATACATTGGGATTCCATAATTATTATTTATGAAAAAATAGAAAATGAGAAAGAGCATCTCTATTTTCATTGGGTAAAGATCAAAGAAGAGTAAGTGGTGGTTGTATAAATACATTGTCACAGTGAGCTATTTATGATAATTTGGTATTAAAATCTAAGATCTATATAACAAAAGAATAAGCTTAAATAAATTTTTATAAGAAAAAATTGCGGATAAAAACCCGCAATTTTTTAATAAATGATTTGAAAAGTTAATTTAACTCATCGCTGTCTCCGCGATGCGCGGTGATTGTCAGCTTGCAGCATTTGCCGGTTATGACTGGCAGAGAGGAAAGCGAAAATAAATAATTTGTTACTTTCTTTCCTACAATGACTTGCATCCAGGCTTGATCTTCGATCTTGCCTGAACGGGATTTTACTCCCTTAACAAGTGTTGTTTGCATAAGGCTGTCTGCTTTGATCGTAACCGGGGCATCGTAGGCTCCAGCGTTGGCATATGAAAGCAGAGTTTTTTGCATGTTGCTGTCCAATTTCGACCATTCAATGGTCTGGTTGTAAGCGAATGGAACTGTCTGAGCTTCTGCTGCGATGGTGGATGCTAAAACAGCAATAACCATCATTAAAAAGAATTTTTTCATAAAGTTGATTTTTCTTTGTTATTGTTTTGTTTTTACTTTACTTTACTTTTGTGGCTTCAGTGAAGATGTTTCTTACTGGCCCCGAACCTTGATCGGTTTGTATCCAGATCATGTCCTGGGTTTTGCCATTAGCATCAACATAATCTTTCACAAGATAAACTAGTAATACAGTTTCACCCTTAAGATCCGGATTTGTGGTATAGGCTTTTTTTAGCATATCCTGATCTACGTTTGACCAATTGTATTGGCCGTTTGAGGCGGGCACTTCAATTTGTACGATTGGTTGAGTGTTGTTGCCGCCACCAGGTTGGTTGTTGTTACCGCCACCAGGTTGGTTGTTGTTACCGCTACCGGGCTGGTTGTTGTTACCGCTACCGGGTTGGTTGTTGTTGCCCGCCTGTTCTGTCTTTGCTTTTTCTTTTCCATCTCCATCTTTGGAGGAGAAGGGGTTAGCAAATACAAAGAGCAAAACAATTACTGCAATCACTGCCAGGAGGAGACCGAAGAAGCTTATCATCCCAGCTTTGCTCTGTTTAGGAGCGTTTGCCTTTGCTTCTTTGCGAGCCTTTTCTTCAGCTTCAATTTCGGCCGGGTCACGCGGTGAGCCGTCTTCGTTTTCAGTTTTAATGGGCTCTTCCTTGGGTGATGGTTTCATCCATCCGAAAAGGAATTCGAAGATACTGGTTTTTTTCTTTCCGGTCTCTTCCGGATTAGATTTCTGATTTTCCATTGTGATTTAGATTGGTTATTTTGTTTTTAGATTTTTTTTGTTTTCTCACATTTGTTTATCGTTGTGAGTACGAGGCAGCTTGTTGCTGTATATTTTTTATAAATGACTATCACATCATTTTGTTTGTTATAAATATTTACTACAACAAGTCAAGTCTTTTTTGTGTAATTTATTATAATATAATTATTTTTCATATTTACTTGACTTTTGTTTTATTATCTATATATGTATGTATTGTTTGACAAAACAAATAAATTATTTATACTTATACTAAGTTTTACAAATTAATTAATTTAAGATGACTGGAAAAAATTTAAATAATGTTTGAAATCAATCTGATGCTTCTAAGAATGGTTTGAAATCTTTTTCTTTAAAGGCTATTGCTAGTATGGCTTTGTTTGCTATATTACTTACTATAGCTAATCCTACAAAGGCTCAAAAGATTTTGACAAAAAAAGAAATAGAAAATGTTTTGGATAAAGCTGTAAAATCGCAAGATGAAATATGAGAAGATATGGCACAATTGTTGTTTGGATGATGACTAGAAAGAGAAATACAGGCTGAAGTAGAGAAACAAAATTCTAAACATCCAGATGCTAACTCTAAATGAAAAAATAGTTTATTTAAAAATAAAAGTGTAAAAGGAGATGATGTAAATTGAGAAATTCTGTCTAAAACAGAAATGGAAGAATTGGTTTTGGAGATGATAGATTCTACAGCTACAAAAGATTTTGCAACTTTTTATAAATCATTTCATAATTATCAAAAAGCTGGTGAAAATTTGATGTGACACAAAAATGGGAAATGAGAAATGTGATCTGGTCGAAATCTGTTACCATTTCCTGTAATGATAAATGTTGATTATTTTGAAAATACAAAATTACCTTATTCTAAGGATGAATTGGAAAATCTGAAATGATGATTTGAATGATTTTATAATAGAGCGTTGTCTAAACGAAAGGCAGAGGCTCTTAACAGTAGAAAAAATGATGATCCAAAAAATTATGAATCAGCAGATTTATTGGCTTTGGAAAAAAGTAGACAGGAATTTGTAAAAAATGTTTACGAAAAATATGTAAAACCTATAATAGAAAAAGTGTTTAAGCAATATTATAGCAATGCAAAAGATGTAAATAATAATACTAAAAAATAATTTACCCTTGTATATATATTAATAAATTTGTAAAAAACATAAATATCATTATCATACAATGTGTTATGAATTTATGTTTTTTGTTTATTTATCAAAATGAAATATAAAAAGAATAGTCTGTGTGTAGA
>JBAQPP010000025.1:0-4114 GCA_049305865.1 Candidatus Absconditicoccaceae bacterium | reverse complement strand
TACTGTACCACTGATAACTAAATGTTGTTCATCATGGATCACTTGCATTTGATGTTAACAATACTGTTGATCATTCATTCGCACTATTACTTACCGCATTTACTGTCGGTGTTACATTAGTCCATGTACACGTGGGACCCGCACTTGATATATTTCAACATGAGTCTTTTGAATATACTGTTTTGATTGTTGGTCATGATGGTTCATTTTGTGTTCATGCTGAACAATTTACTGTAGATGACCATCAAGAATAAGTTGCTCCATCACATGAGTATTGTACTGCTCCTCATATTCATCAATCTGATACTGACGATATTGACACATCACATTGATTTGCTTCTGCTATACTTCAATTACTTGTTCACATTGATGGTCAGGATGTGTCTTTTGTATATGTATATGTATTAGGCGTTACGCTTATATTTCCCGCCGTATCACATTGTGATACCTTCAATGTTGTCGTCACAGTAAACGTTGGAGTATTTCGTGATGTAGAACCACATGTGGGTGTTGTTCAGTTTGTTGTATATTTTATTGTTCAATCTGTAGGTGTACACGTTGGTGCGATACTACTACAAAAATATTGACTAGCTGTACATGTAGGTGGGACTGGGGCCGTTGTATCCAAGACTATTGTATCACTTATTGTCGCTGTACTTCGGTTTCATGGCGTATCTTTATATTGTACATAAACCGTTTTTGTGCCGTCTCATGCTGTACATCATGATCAGTTTGTTATATTCCAACTCTTACTTGTTCCATATGTCTCTGTTACACTATATGTACTATTGTTACAACTAAATTTCATCTGTGTCACTCAGTTTGTATCTGTTCCACTCAACGTCAATGTCGTTGTTGCACTATTTGTCTGCGCCGCTCATCAATTAATTGAGATTGTTCATGTCGGTTTGGTCTTATCTAGGTAATATATACCAGTCCATGTATTGGTATTTCAACCTTGGTCACTTGCACATAGATATAAGGTATTGGTTCATTCTGTATTTCAGGTGATTATCTGTAAATTGGTAAATGATGTGCCATTTCGACAGTCAGCAACATTTCGTCTATATTTAGCGATTGCCAAATATGTATCATCTACAGATAGAGTAATAGGAATATCTGTATTCCACCAAACTCAGTTATTGTTAGCACTTACATTGGGACGAGCTGTATCTAGGATAATACTATCTATCACATCACTTGTTGTTGTATTTCATAAACTATCACGGAATCTCATATATACAGTCTTTGTTCAATCTCATGCTGACAATGTATGCGATACAGAAGAACTACATGATTGTCGATTTGATCATGGATTAGAACTGTTTCAAAATGCCATTTGGATGATTCATCCTACTCATCCATCTGATCCACAATCAATACTTGTAAGTGTTACTGTTGTATTATTTGTATATCCAGTATCATTATTTATTTTGAAAGTTCACCCTACTGGTGGAGTATTATCTAAGTAGTATGTATAGGAATTGGGGGTTGTAGTTATATTGTATGCTGCATCACATTGTGATACCTTCAATATGGTTGTACCTGTGAATGAACGGTTGCTCCGTGTAGGAGAACCACATGTAGGTGTTGTTCAGTTTGTTGTATATTTTATTGTTCAATCTGTAGGTGTACATGTAACTGCCAATGATCAAGAAAAATATGTACCATTTGCTGGTGTACATGTAGGTGCTGCTGGTGGTGTGGTATCTATAGTGAACGCACTTACACTTAATGGATTACTTGTATTATTAGCTGCATCTCTAACCCTTATCAGACAATTACTATGCGTTCACTGTGCTAATGTGTTGAACGTAATAGAGGTAGTGCCGTTTCCAACTGCTGTAGTGGTAGATGATGAACAATCTCAACTATAAGAAATTTCTCATGCTTCTGTAGAATCGAATTCGTAATCTGGAGTCGTATCATTTGTTGGTGTTGATACTGCCATAGACTCAGTCAATACTGGTGGAGTGGTATCCGTAACTTTGATGATAGTATCTGAAGCTGATGATCAAGTATTACCTATAACATCTAATCATTGTACATAAAGAGTTACTGTTCAATCTGGCTGACCACTTATATCATAACCAGTTAAATAAAGTTGTGATTCTCATACATCATAATCAGCCCAAGTAAGTCATCAATGACTAATATCTCAAAATCATATCCTTGTGGTTCAAGCTCATCAAACCTGATCAGAAAATGGCGTACTATAATAATCTGTACAATACATATAAAGAGATACTCGTCCAGTTGCATACGTTGCTCAATTATTGATAGATATAGTACAGTGTGGTCAGGCATCATCTCTATAAAAAGTTCAAGTACTAGAAATAGTAGCATTGCCAGCTTGATCCATAGCCTGAAATTGTATAGCAAAAGAATACAGATTTTCAAAATAAGTTGTAGCTGCTCCTGTATTATAACAATAATCATAACCTCAAGTTGTGAGAGAATAAGATACCCATCAAGCACTAAGATAATACATACCACATCATCAAAGATTGATAGCTGTAGTATCAGCTATTCTACTCACTGCATATACAGGTGCAGATGAACTATAATATATACCGCTTACCTTTCAAGCACCTAAAAATGGAGCCGTCATAGTCGGTGGTTTTGTATCTCAGATAATGGTATCACTAGTACCAGAATATACTATACCACTATAGAATCTTGCATAAACTGTCCTTGGTTGGTATCAAGAATTAGCAGCTAACGCCGTCATAGTCCAAGGATATGTAGTAGCATAAGTAACTAATGATGATCGAGAAGATCAGTTATTTGAAAATCTCATCTGTTTTGCTTTGGGAACATTGTTATTTAAAGTAACATTTGCATCATTTATATATGCGGCTCAATTGGCTATATTAAAATTTGAAAGTGATCACCAAAAACCAAAAGTTGTAAGATGATCCGTATAGAAACTACACATCAGATTAGCATCCAATGTACAAGTTGTGTCAGGATTATTTATTGATCGATTGATTCAGTCTGATGATCTATATATAGTAAGTGTAGTTCATGGAGTTCAGTCTACAATATAATTTTGCATAAAGAAATTTCATCAAATAGGAAGAAGAGAAACTCATGTCGATCAAGCTTCTATTGTAGTATAGATAGTTCCCTCACTAGGTATTCATGTCTCTCATAGATTGGCGGCACGTACATCTTCACTACTAATAGATTTGACTGCTTGTAAGGTCTTATCTCGAGTTCATCAAGAAGCCTTGATAGCATTAACTGATGCTCATATCGTCAGTGTTCAGACTGGTTTATCTCAAACATTTGGTACCGCTACTCTTTCTGGTGAATCCAATTTTATTATATAATTGGAAAGTGGCATACTAGCTCAATCAATAATGGGGGCTCAAACAAATGTGACATCTCCAGTAGTTGAAATATTTCATGTCTGCGTTGTAGGCAATAAACATTTTCATAAACTATAAGAAAATCAATCTTCACATTTGAATAGACATTGAGAAGAACTTGGACTTGTATTATATGAATATGTGGTACTTGGTGATCGTGACGTACATGAAGAGCCATTGGATGCTCAACATGTCTGTGTAATTGAACTTGCTGTGTTTGGTTTACTACTTGCTATTAATCAAATACAATCTGCTGATTTGGTTTCTCGTTGACAAGTAGAATTACATCAATCACCATTATTTGTATTACTATCATCACATTGCTCTCATGCTCCTACACTACCGTTTCAACATGTCGCTGCAGCTATACATGAACTACCATTTCGATTATATCAGTTTGAACATTTATAATAACAATATGTTGTACTTGCGCTTGCATTATATGAATACGTGGTACTTGGTGATCGTGACGTACATGAAGAACTATTGGATGCTCAACATATCTGTGTAATCGAACTTGCTGTGTTTGCAGTTGTATTTACAGGTAATCAACTACAAGCATATGATCTAGTCTCTCGTTGACATGTAGAATTACATCAATCACCATTATTTGTATTACTATCATCACAAGTTTCTCACGCTCCCACACTACCGTTTCAGCATGTTGCTGCGGCTATACATGAACTACCATTTCGATTATATCAGTTTGAACATTTATAATAACAATATGTTGTACTTGC
>JBAQPP010000024.1:0-32131 GCA_049305865.1 Candidatus Absconditicoccaceae bacterium | reverse complement strand
ACAGCATCCATAATATTTTTTTCATAACATACAATTAATAATAAAACAATATGTGATGTATATAAAGATTGAGACATCAAAGTAAATACGTCCTTTATAGTTCTATTCACATTTTCTGTTAACTATTTACAGTAAAATATCACTTTTCTTCCATAGTAGCAAAAATACGTTCAAAATCATCCTTTAACATAGATAAATATAACCTAAGCGAGCTTAACATTTTTTTACTTATCTCCACCAAATAGGAAATAACAATTAAGAATCATAAAAAATCATCCCACAACAACATTAGGATGATTTTTTTAAATAGAAGTAACTGAAATATATTATTATTGACGATTATGTTAGAAACAAAAAAAATCAGAGAAACCAAAAAAAATGAAAACAAATTATAACCAAATTAGTTATAGCTTACTTTATATCTTACTAATTAAACAACCACAAAATATAAATTATTATGCATGGTAGTCGCAACTATTATTTTTGCAAGATACTAATTCTTTTGAGTCAACTATTACATTTGAATTTACTGATGCCATGGAATCATTATAAAGGAATAAAATATTTACATTTATCCTTTTTAGACAACATTTCAAGTGTTTTTTGAATTTTGTTTTTTTTAAATTTTAGGTTTTTTTCTCTTGCATTTGACATCTAAAACTTTACTGTTATAATAATTTTATAATTAATCCAAAAATTAAGGGATTGGTCTCAAGCTATATAAAATAAAAATATATATAATTAGTCTTTTAAATATTAATTATACTAAAAATTACTAAATACCCATTAAATATTAAATAAAAAATTTATATATTAAGTATTAGTAATATGTTTTTAATTAAAGAGATACAATACATAAAAATAAATAAAGATAAATATTTAATGTTAAATCTTATTAATTGAGCAGCCGATTATATTAATAAGGGAATCTATGAAAAAATATTTAATAATAGTTTTAGTAGTTTAGATAAATCTATTATTGAGACAATGAAGGAAAGAAAATATCTTTTCGAAAACAAAAACGAATATCAAATTTTTCTTAAAAAACTTGATTCAAAAATAGAAGATCTTGAAAAAAACAGCAATCCCAATTTTCTTATTATACCATCTTATGCTTGTAATTTAAATTGCACTTATTGTTATGAACAAACATATCATATTGAACATTCTAATATTGTAGATAAGAAAAAAATTGTTGATAAACAATTTGAAATTATTGATGATATAGTAAAAAAAATTTCACAAAATAGAGAACAATTTTCCAATAAAGATGTTAAAATTACAATAATGTGATGAGAGCCACTAATGCTTTCAAATAAAATGATCATAAATCATATTCTAAAAAAAATTGAAATAAACGACTACAGAGCAAATATTGTCACAAATTGAATTGATATAACTTCATTCATTCCTTGCTTAAAAAGTAATGTAGTAGAATATATTCAAATAACTTTAGATGGAACCAAAGATGTCCATGATAAAAGAAGAATATTCCATAATGGGAAAGGTAGTTTTGATATTATTATATCAAACATTAATGAAATACTTAAAAATTGAATTAAGACATATCTTAGAGTAAATGTAGATAAAGGAAATATAAAAAATCTTCCAGAATTAGCAGATCTCATTGTTGATAAATTTAAAGACATGTCCAATCTGAATACATACATATATGTCTTACAAGATTGATGATGTTCCTGAGAACAAAATATTATTGAAGAAAACGTTGCTATAAAAGATATATTTGAAATGGAAAAAAAGTATCCCAATATGTCTATTTTCACAAAAAGATTTCATCCAATAAATTTTATTGAATCTATTTTCAACAATAAGGCTTTTCAACCAAGTCTTAGACATTGTTGAGCATCTAAAAATCAATATATTTTAGATTATAAGGGGAATATATATAAGTGTTGGCATTGAATTGGTAATGAAAATTATACAGTTGGAACATTTAATAATAAATATGAATTTAATGAAAAAAATGATATGTGGCATAATAGAAATGTAAATAATTTTAAGAAATGTAATTCATGTATTTATAGATATATTTGTGGTACTGGTTGTCCTGCTGC
Source organism: Candidatus Absconditicoccaceae bacterium (assembly GCA_049305865.1). Lineage (GTDB taxonomy): Bacteria > Patescibacteriota > Gracilibacteria > Absconditabacterales > Absconditicoccaceae > UBA6263. The sequence goes on along the minus strand of JBAQPP010000024.1, from coordinate 30,056 downwards.
AAAACATAAAGGATGATCACATCTAGATATAAACAAACCAAATTGTGTGGATTATAAAAAATTAATAAATTCACTTATTTTAGAATATATAAACAAAACTTAAAAAATGGAAAATATTGAAAACTCAGCAATCACAATGGGAGTTTTTGCTCATGCAAATGCTGGTAAAACGACATTAACTGAGCAATTATTATACCATACAAAAATTATAGATACTCTTGGAAGAGTTGATAGTTGAAATACAACTACAGACTCTTTAAATATTGAAAAACAACGTGGTATTTCTGTAAGATCAGCGCTAGTAACTTTTGAATTAAATGATAAAAAAATACAGCTTATTGATACACCTGGTCATATTGATTTTTCTGCAGAAGTAGAAAGAACATTAAATGTTTTAGACTCAGCAATTGTTGTAATTTCATGAGTTGAAGGTGTTGAAGCCCAAACTTATACTCTTTGGAGACTATTAAAACAAAAGAATATACCTACAATTATTTTTATAAATAAAATGGATAGGGCTGGAGCTAATTACAATGAAATCATAGCAGATATTAAGAAAAAGATTGAAAAAAAAGTTATTCCATTAATCAACATAGAAAAGACCGATAATGATAATGATTTTGTAAAAAAAGAATATACATTTGAAGAAATGAGCGAGACTCTTGCTGGATTAGATGATGAAACTTTAGAAAAGTATCTAGAACAACCCCCAAAAATAACACAAGAATTTCTTGATAAGAGATTAGAAGAATTAATAAAAAAAGGTAAAATTTTTCCAATTATTTGATGAAGTGCTTTAAAAAATGAATGAATAGAAACTTTAATTTCAACCATGAAAAAATATTTACCATCACCATTATCAAATAAAGAAGAAAAACTTTCTGCATTTATTTATCTTGTGAGGGTAGAAGATGATATCAAAAATTATTTTACAAAGATTTTATCTGGAAATATAAAAAAAAGAGACATAGTTGATATGGAAGATGGTTCTCAACAAAAAATAAAAGATTTACACATAGTAAAATGAATAGATCGTATTTCTGTTAACGATGCTAATAGTTGAGATATTGTAATTATTAATGGTATCAACGCTGAATGTAATCAATATATTGGAGAAAAGCCAGAAAATACTAACAATATAAGCTTTGTAAATCCATTAATTAATATGAATGTTATAGCAAAAGATAAAAATACATCATCAGAACTTATAAATGCTTTAAATATTCTTAATTTAGAAGATCCTTACCTTGATGTAAGATATGATAAAAGAAATAATCAGATCATGATTAGTTTAATGGGGGAAATCCAAGCTCAAATTATAGAAACAATGTTAAAAGAAAGGTTTAATATAGATGCCGAGCTTGTTGACCCTATATTAATACATAAAGAAACACCTTCAAAAAAATGAATAGGTACAGCATCATATACTAGCGTATCATCTGTAACAATTGAAATTAAACCATTACCAACTTGAAGCTGAGTTATATATCAATCAAAATTTAATACAGATTTTTTATTGAAAAAATATCAAAAACAAACAGAAAGACTTATAAAACAATACTTAAATCAGTGAGTTTTTGGTTGGGAAGTAACTGATGCAGAGATCTCACTTATAGATTGAAGATTTGATTCAATGGGATCCGATCCAATGCACTTTAATATTGCAGTCCCCTTAGCATTTATGAGAGCTTTGAAACAGTGCAATATGCAAATTATTGAACCTATTGCAAAATATAATATAACTATCCCAAAAATTTATTTAAATAATGTAATTAATAATTTATCAAATTTAAACAGTAAATTTGAAATTATAGAAGGTGATTCTGAGAAAGTCACTCTCAATTGAGAAGCTAAGTATGTTGATATGTTAAATTTTCAAAACACATTAATAAGTATTACTAGTGGTCTCGGAGTATATTCAAGCTATATAAGTAGATATGAAACTTCAAATAATCAAGATATTAGAAGACCATATATGTGACTAGATCCTAGAAATGAAACTGTATTTTTAATAAATGAAATGAAAGGTAGTTTAGATGCATTAGATAAGCCTATTTCAAAAAAGAAAAAAGACAGTAGTTCTAAATTTAAAAGACAACAGAAAGAAGCTATGTATGCTAAAAAAATAAAAGATAAAGATAAATAAGTATTATTTTTTATAACCTAGTTTTTAGGTAATACCAATTTTCTTAGATGATAAATTATAATAACGACAAACCAATTGATTTTAATAAAATAATTAAATACGAAAAAATTATATATAAAGAGCAATTAATTGGTAAAAATGAAGTCTCTCAAAAAATTAACTTAATAAATATTCTTAGTAGAAAAATTAGTCGACTTAGAGATAAAACATTTAACATGCCTCAAAATATATTTATATTAGAAAATAAAGATTTCCCACCCATTGTAGGAAGAAAAATATTATCTGATCTATATATTAAAAATAAGATTAATGCACTAAATTGTAGTAAGATTACTTCATCAATGATTTTAGGATTTCTAAAAGAAAAGAAAGTACTAAATAATGACTTATCAATTAAATATTACCCTTTCACTAATTGAGAAAAAATTAATATATTCAAGAAAGTAGCTAAAGATAGACTTACAAATATATTTTTCCCATTTTATTACATCAACTTTGATACAAAAAAAGAAAAAGAATGTAGCCCTGAAGGTTGGAAATTATCACCAGAAAAAGTAATAAATCTCTCAAATTGAGAAAAACACTTTAGAGAATATACTAAAACTTATTTTAGTAATATTATTAAAGATTGATATATAATATACGACCCCGCATGTTCTACAGGAACATTTTTATCATCAATCAAAGAAAACTTTCCTTTATGTAGAACGATTGGTCAGGATTTAAGTAAAGAAATGACAGAATATGCAAAAGATTTTGTTGATGAGATATATACTGGTGATGCAATAAATTCACCTCTTCCTAATAATTATGTCGATATAATGTTTTTACGTTTCTTAAATTCAGAAATAGTAACAAGTTCTAATGCTTATATTCTTTTCGATACATTAGCAAAGAAAGTGAAGATTAATGGTTATATAGTATTATTTTGACATACTCCTGTTTTATTAAAACAAGATTATTTCTGTAAACATTGAAATTTTAAAATACTTCATTCTTCAGGACATAACATCAATGATAATAGTATTTTTCAATACTATATATTAAAAAAAAATTAATTATCTATTATCTCAAAAATACTATAAAATTCATAACTTAACTTAGACAAACTAGCCTTAATGGCGTATAATAGTTTTTTACATATCACTACAAAAATTAACAACTATATAAATTCACGATTTAGGTCGTGTTTTTTATTTATAATACTAATATAAAAAAGATTGACTTTAATACTTAAATATACACAATAAATATGCTAAATAAAATATTAAAGCTAATACAGATAAAGCTATGACAAAAAAAATTGTTGCAGTAAAAACAAAAGAAGGTTTCGATGCAGAAGTTCTATTCAAAAAACTTATAGAATTGGGCTTTACATTTGAAGGAAGTCGGGACAAAGAGGTTAATAACATCCAATCTTTCAAGTATTATGGATCTGGACCTTTTTTATACCTGTTCTTATTACAAGGAAAAGGAATACAATGGAGCATGGTACCAGGCAATTCTTGGTCTGACGGCGAACAAATCGATCCTGAAATTTACAATGCAAGGATTGTTACAGTAGAATCGCTAACAAAAGAAGATGTAGAATTTCTACAAAAAGATTAAGAAGTTAGTATTGAAACAATCAAGAAAATTTTGTAATTAAAATTCATTGTCTGTTTGACTTTGAATTTTTTTTTAAATTATAATTATTATTGACTTATATAAACAAATAAGTAAATTATATGCAATATATTTATATTATTATATTATATAAATGGATAGATGAAGAAAAAAATTAAGATGATGACCTAAAGAAAAAGTAACAGATAAGTCTTGATCTTCAAATTTTAAAACCACTATTTCTACTATAGCAAATTCTGCTTTTTCTGTATTGAAAAAAAATAAAATTACAGAAACTATAAAAGATAATCCCACAGAAATTATCACAAAAAGATGAATGGTTCATGAATTTTGATGAAAACAAATTTTTCAAGCTCAAATCAATAATAATTACTGGATTATGTTGTACGCCGAAACTAATGAAAAAATATATCTCAAAGAAAGTACTGATGAGTATATAAGTGCTTCTTTTGGTAAATCTGCTTATTTTGGATGAAAAAAAGCAAAGTTTATAAACACAAATAAGACTGGTGAAAAAAAATGGATAATCATTGACGAAAATACTTTAGAAAAAATATCTGTAAGTTTTGCTGACGACCCTAACGACATTATTACTAATCGACCGGGAAGATGAGAAATATCTCAAATGTCCCTTTGAGGAAGAAATGTATTACCCGTACGAACGACTAAAAGTCCTGAAAATTTAGTTCTTATAGATGTTGATACTTTAAAAAGACTGCCTTTCCATATCAAAAATCATCCAGAAGAACTTATTACTATTACTTTTTACAAATGAGAGATTTTATGATGAAAAGATACAGCTTTCATACAAGTTAATAATAAAGATTGTATAGTTTATTCAGAAACACTAGAAAAAGTCACTATAAAAGGCTGTATTCAAGAAGAACTTACAAAACAAATACATGATTTTTGATTTCATCGCAATTTTATCACACCATTTGCTTGAAGAAAAGCAGGTAAATTCGAAATAAATAACGATGAAAATAATTGTGCAATTATATATTTTGATACAATAGAAAAAGTAACTCTAAAAGATCATCCAAATCAAGTTATTACAAACTATACCTGTCATACATCTAATCCGGACGATCATAAATTTTTCTTATGAAAAAGAGAAGTCGTGTTAGCAAATATCAACAATAGTCGTTCTTTTACCGCTATATTTTCTGATACAATAGAAAAAGTAACTCTAAAAGATCATCCAAATCAAGTTATTACATGAATTTATATAGAGTGATATTGAGAACACATAAAAACAAAAGTACAAATCAATAATTCAGAAATTATTGAAATTGATCCTATTTCTATTTCACATAAAAAATAATAAGTTATTAGCAAGTTTAACATTTTTTTCATTTATCTCTACCATAAAAAAAACACAGTTTGAGACTGTGTTTTTTTTTAACAATCACCTAGGTATACTTTTATTCACTATTTTAGAAACTATTGATTAGTAAATTCTTTATCAGTGTACGTATTGTTATTATTAGCAGGAGCTACTGCATCAAAAGGTATTGTTTTAGTATTACCCGTTGGGTTAGTATTGCCTGTTGTATTATTATCTATTACATAACCTGGTGGGTTAGTATTGATATCTTGTGAATTTGTCTGCTGTTTCAACAATGTATTTTGTTGTTTGAGTAAATCATTCTGTTGTTGAAGCTGTTTATCTTGAGTGTTTGTACATCCTACAAGCGTTATTGTAGTAAGCAAAACAAATGAAATGATTAGTGATTTTTTCATTTTGAAACTTTCAAAAATAAAAATATTGTCTTCATAAAAATTTAATATAATTTCTTAATAAATTAAGCCAGCATAAAATCAAACCATAGCTTTTAAAGCTATTATCATCTTATAGATAACTATAGCAAGTTTAAATAATCTCTAGCTATTTAAAAAAATGAAAGAAAAAAATTCTTTCACTTCTAAAGCTTTAAAAAGCTCTTTCATACATACGGGAATGTTAATATTCTCGCGAGCCAGTAAATGCGCCTTTTTTTGAGGTACATTTTTACGTATGTTCCTTGCTGATTTACAATTACAATTGCATTTGCAAGCCCAACTAAGTCATCTCTTTCTTCACGCAAATATTTTTTTGACATTTCATTCCTTTCCGATATTTCTTCTGCGTTTACTTTGTCAAACTGTTTTTCTGCATGTCTTATCAAGACTCTTAAGATTACATACATAACTAATATTCCACCAATTAGGTACCACATAGTTTTTTTATTATATTTTTTATAGTAGTTGACATAATAAACATATGATTTATAATTACAATAGAAACATTAAAAGTATATCTTTTTATTTATCTCCAAATTACGGGAATTATTTCAAATATAGACAAAAAAACACTCCAATAATAGTAATGTTTTTTTAAAAATTATAATATATTTATTACATTTTAAATTGATCACTAATATGTTTATCGACATCCATTCTATCATGTAATCTTGTACTTATTTCTTGCATTGTAACAGGTTTATCTCATCATTCATTAGCAATATTATTTTCGATTTTATATGCAGTCACAGATTCATCTCAATCTTGCGTTTCATTGTTACCTAAATCATCTTTCATAATTTCTTTGTGAATAATATACATCCCATCTTTACCAGCATTATTTATTATATCTGTCATAGATGTTCATTTAGCTAATTCTTCCTCAGAAGCACTTAATTCATTTGAATATGGTATCACATGGAGCTTAATATTCATTTCTTTGATATTACCACTAGTATCTACTTCATAGAAAACATGTCTACTTCTACTACTATCTACAAAACTCATATCAAGATCATCTTCGTCTAGAACTAGAAAATCTACATATTCACCAAATTTATTTTTTATAATAGCATCAATATCAGACTCAGATTTATTATTTTCTTTTTTAAGTTCTTGGAAAATATCTTCTTTTTTGTCTCATAAATTTGTTTTATCTTCATCTCATCATATTGTTGATATTATATTTATCATAGTAATATATGAACTAATAAAATAATTATACAATAAATTATAATCAAATTATAATATTTTACAAATTTACAATAATCTAAATTTAAACAAAATATCATTTTACTCCTACAATATAATAAATACGATAAAATTCATAACTTAGACAAACTAGCCTTAATGGAGTGTAATAGTTTTTTACATATCACCACAAAATAGGAAGTAATAATTAACAACTATAGAAATTCACAGTTTAGATCATGGTTTTTTTAATAAAAAAATGAAAGAAAAAAATTCTTTCACTTCTAAAGCTTTTTCATACATACGAGAATGTTAATATCCTCGCGAGCCAGTAAATACACCTTTTTTTGAGGTATATTTTTACGTATGTTTTTTGTTGATTTACAATTAAAATTGCATTTGCAAGTCCAACTAAGTCATCTCTTTCCTCACGCAAATATTTTTTTGACATTTCATTCCTTTCCGATATTTCTTCGGCATTTATTCTGTCAAATTGTTTTTCTGCATGTCTTATCAAGACTCTTAAAATCACATACATAATCAATATTCCACCGATTAAGTACCACATATTGTTTTTATTATGTTTTTTATATATATTGACATAATAAATATATGATTTATAATTACAATAGAAATATTAAAAAAACATATTTTATCCAAGCGCAATCATTTCCTCTTTTTGTTGTTTTCATAATTTTTTGATTTGTAATTCCAATTTTGATGCCTCATTCCTATCAGCAACTTTTTTAGACCATATAAGATCAACCGGACGTCTGCTTTTGGTATATTTAGCTCCAGTTTTGGAATTATTATGATCAGAAATTCTCTTAGTTAAATCTTTGGCTATTCCAGTATATAATGAATTATCATTACATCTTACTATATAAACAAATCGCATTTGTTTTATTTTTATATACTTAAATCAATCTCATAATTGATAATTATTTATAGCTACATTACAACAATTGATATAAATAAATTTATATTGATATCAAAAGTCTTTAAATTAAAAGTAAACCCATTTGAAATTTTAAAAAAACAAATAATATTTTTATATTCAGATTCTATCATGTACAATAACAATATTTTTTTCCGTATATTATTTCTCATAATAGCAGTCATAGTAATATTAGGGATCTTTTCATTAATCATTTGGAGATGATCAGCTATGTTAGGTATTTCTTTAAGACCCAAAACGATTATTCTACTCTCTATATGAATGATTCTAATAATGGTAATTAGTATGACACTTATCAACTTCCCATTAAAAAGCACTGAGATTATCTGAATAATATTACTTTGGATTATATATATTACACGGGTATTTTCCCCACTATTAGTTTTTAGAGATATCATTTCTATCTGGTATAAAATCCCTTACATATTTATGATTATTTTATTTGTAATACGGCTGTGATTTGGAATATATAAATGAACAACAACAAAACTTACTCCACTTCATATATCCAACAATAGAATCACAAACCCCTATACAATAGTATTTATAAGTGACATCCACGTTGATAGTATTCGTAATCAAAAATATATTCAATCAATAGTAAATAAAATAAACAAAATAAAACCTGATTTTGTTTTGTTAGGTGGTGATTTGATGAACACGGCAAAATCTAGTTATGTAGACGCATTTTTGCCATTTAATCAACTCGACATACCAATTTATGCAACTCTATGAAACCACGATCATATGGGTAATTCTGGTTCTATATCTCAAATATTCGAAAAAACGAATATAATAGCATTAAGAAATCAAAGTATTGAAATAAGCGGTCTCCAAATTGTAGGTATAGATGATAAAAGTTATCGATGAAATAAAAAATTAGATGATATTTTACAAGAAAGTAAAATAAGTGATAATGGAAGTTATACTATATTAATTTCTCATCAACCACAAAAATTAATAAAATTAAGCTGACATCCAATTCATTTAGAATTAGCATGACATACTCATAATTGACAATTTATACCTTTTTCCTGGATAATTTGATTATTTAATGATTATGCATATTGAAAATATAATTATAATGATATGACTGCATTTGTTTCTCAAGGCATTGGTTCCCGATGAGCTCCAATCAGGATATGAACTCAAAGTGAATTGGTTATCATTTCTCTTACGCCTAAGACTAAATAGACTATATTATAATATATTCTACATATAAAAAATTACAGTCTAAGCTGTGATTTTTTTCATATAATAATTTTTATTTGTAAGCCTTGATTTAATATAATATAAGGACACCATTGATTAAATCACAATTTTATTTTCTAGCAGTTAATATGGTTCATCCAGATAATTTATTTTATTTTTTATTGGTTATGTCTATAATATATATTATAGGTGTAGCAGGTTACACTTCATGATAAAAAGTTGTATAATTTTTCAAAATAATTATTTTTGTTCATCAAAAAAATTCCAAATAGTTTCACCAGCGAAATCTGGCCAAGTATGAGGATAATATTTTCATTGTTCACTTGTAGAGTCTGAGTGAGGACACCATATTACTGGTGCATCTTTTTGACAATCTACATATTCTACACAATTTCATCCCTCTGGACCGACACTCACTGTTTTCTCTCCACAAGAATTTTGTCTCAACATCTGATCACGAGCCGTTACTCAGGCTCCATAAGAGCTTAAATTATCATCAGGGTTCTGCATTATCATAGCTGCCACAGGACCATTACAATTATTTATTGTAGTACCACCACCTACACTACCTACTCAACGAATTATATCACCACGAGCACACGACAAACTATTAGCAAACCAAGCTCCTAGTGAATGTCATACTACAAAAACCTGATCTTTATTTATACAATAATTATTTTCAAACTCTTTAAGTAACTGATCAAATAATGCAAAATCTCTTAACTTAGATGATTTATCTCATGGATTACTCCGGTTACGACTAGGTCATTCTTCAGGCAATCCACTAGGATAAATAATAATAGCGTCTCCCTGCGATTCTTTTTCTATGTCAAAATATGTACGCACCATGGTATTGGGATTGGTACGACCATGGAAAGCAAAAATAATTTTCATAGGAATATTTTTATTATATTTATTACCTATTACTGTAATATAATTACGAGTTTGACCATTTACTATTGATGATGTAGGGGCTATATTTGGTGGTTCTTTACCACAACCAAAAGAATCAACATTACGCTGATTAGTAAATTCTTTACTTCAATTTTTATCTAGCATAAGTTGATGGACAAAATAAGCCATTTCACCACGAGTCATATTTTTATTTGGAAGTAATGCATACTTAGAAAAAATATTATTTTTATGGACAAATTCTACATACGGCTGATACCAAACTTCTTCGCTAGATTTATTTATATCAATAGAGAATCATTCTAATCACATTTTTAGCGCCTCAGCTACAATAACTTGTTGCATAGGTTTAAAAGTTCCATCGGTATATCCTTTTACCATATCATGTTCTTTAGCATAACAAATATATTTAGCAAATCGATCATCATAGACATCATCAAAACAATTTTTTCAAGTACCAATAGCATCTTCTACACTAGATTCAAGAATAATTTTCATTATTTCAGCACGATTGATTACAAGTTCAGGCCCAAATGTACCATTAGGATATCACTGCACTACCCCTTTATCATAAAGATACTCTATACTATCGCGATATTTACTTTCACCAACATCTGGAAATATTGTTTCTGCATTCACAACAATAGGGTATAAAGAAATTAAAGATATAAAAATAATAAAAGCATATAATAAATATTTATTATTTCAAATAAATTTTCTCATCCTCAATATATAAACAAATAAAATGACTTAATCATTATCTCCTTATATCTGATTATAGCAAGCGGCATTATAATATATCTTTTAGTCTCTTTCACTAAGTTCCAGTCGTCTATATTCTTTCTGTTCTAGTTGACGTAGGATATTTCAAAGTTCCTCTGAAAGTAATCTTATATCATCATAAGGTATATCTTTACGATCAAAAATATGATTAATTTCATCTCTATTTTTTTCCAATTTTTGTATATCTTTTGTAAGCTGATCAAGTTCACGTTTTTCCATATACGACAATTTTTTCTTTGTAATTATTTCAGATTCTATACAAACAACGTCCTGTTCCTTCTTAGAAAAAGATTTAGCAGTAGATTTATTTTTCTCATTTTCAGCTGACAGTTTATATTCTCGGTATGTTCACCAAAAATCATTTACAACACCCTCCCCTTCAAAAATAAATAAATGATCAGTAATCTTATCCATAAAGAATCTATCATGAGAAACTACTATTAAACAACCTTTATAATTCATCAAAAATTCTTCCAACACTCCTATAGTTGTAAGGTCCAAATCATTTGTCGGTTCATCTAATATTAGAAAATTTGGATTATTATACAAGATAGTTAATAGATATAGTCTCCTCTTTTCTCAACCACTCAAACTTTCTGCAAACATATGTTGCTGACTCATTGGGAAAAGAAATTGCTCCAAAAGATTACGATCATTTACAATATCAATCAATCTTTTATCTTCAGGGAAATGAATTTCTTTTTGCTGATAATGTCAAAAGACTACTGTTTCTCCAGACTCCACTATTCAAGAATCTACTGATTCTTCACCGATAATCATACGTACAAAAGTAGATTTCCCGACCCCATTTTTACCTATAATACCTATACGTTCATTATGTCTAAATTCATGAGAAAAATCAGATAATATTATCTTATTTCAAAACACTTTCTTGATATGTTTAAGCCTAAGTATTTTTCATCATAATTGTCTTTCTCTAATCGATAAACTAAGTTTTGCCTGTTCATCCCAAAGTATATCTTTACAAGAATCATAATTATCCTTTATATCATAGAATCTTTTTGATCTAGATTCAGATTTTGTTTGTCTTCCACTTGGCGCCCTACGGATTCGACTAAGTTCTTTTTTATATAATTGCTTAAATTTATGCACTTCTATTTTTTCATTTTCTTCACGGATTGCTTTTTTTTCTAGATAATATGAATAATTTCAAGGAAACATTACAATTTTTCCTCTATGTAGCTCAAATATATCTGTACATACTCTTTCAAGAAAATATCTATCATGTGTAACCATAAGCAAAGTAGTATGTTGATTTTTCAAATATCGTTCAAGCCACTCTATCATATCCAGATCCAAATGATTTGTAGGTTCATCCAATATCAACATTTCTGGGTTTCACATCAATACTTTTGCCAGGGCTACGCGCTTTTTTTCTCATCCAGACAAAGATATAATACTCTGATCCAGATATGGTGTAATGCGCAGTTTATTGATAGTAATATTTAGCTCTACTTCCTGCTCCCAATGCTGGTTAGTATCAAAATCGAATAAAAATTCACGTACAGTTTTATTATCATCCAAACGAATATCCTGAGAAAGGTATCATATACGTATCCCTTCCCTCCATTCTATTTTTCCATCACTCAGATCTACCTCTCACATAAGTACTTTAATTAAAGTAGATTTACCTGCACCATTTTTGGCGACCAAAGCAATTTTTTGTCATCTAGAAACAGTCAAATCCACATGATCGACAAGTATTTTTGAGGTATATGATTTTGTAATATCAGTAGCTTTAAGATAAAGCATCAAATTAAAAAAATATAATTAAATATATTATCAAATTAAATTCTGAATATAATCCAATAGTTCTTCTCTTCATCTCTTGGAAACATTAGAAATAGTGAATATCTTTGGCATCTTAGAAACAAACATTTTAATATTTTCTTCCAATAAATGTTTATATAAGTTCAGATTTTTTTGGTTAGTTTTATCCATCTTAGTTATCACAATATCAAACGAAATATTTTCTTGATCCAAACTATAAATAAAATCAATATCAATTTTTTGCGGGGGAATACTTCAATCAACAAGGACAAAAACTTTTTTCAAATATTTTCTTTTAACAAAATAATCATGAGTTGTATCTATCCAATAAGCTCTATCTGCTTTTCATGATTTAGCATATCCATATCAAGGCAAATCTACAAGATGCCAAGTATCATTAATAACAAAAAAATTTATCAATTTTGTTTTTCCGGGTTTAACAGACGTTTTAGAAAGAGTACCATTATTAGCAAGAGTATTGATAAGTGATGATTTTCCGACATTTGATCTTCATATCATTGCAAATTCAGGTAGATTAGATACGGGACATTCTTCAAATTTTGAAGCACTTTTTATAAAAACAGCCTTAGAAATAATCATAATACAATATAAACAATAAATATATATCAATATGTATCAATTGGCCATATAATAATCAATAGAGAATAAATTTTTTATAACAAAAAATATCACCCATATAGGTGATATCATTTAAAGGAAAAAGACCAAAATAGCAGATAACAGATAGATTAATAAACTATTATAGACAAGTCTACAAGAGCAAAGTAAAGAATCCCATCAAAGAAGCATTTAAACTAGCAATATGGAACTAATAACATACGCAAATGTACTATAATTGCGGGATACGACTAGTAGTATCGCAGCAACTTTGAAATACAAAGACTATGCAATTAGCATCTTCAATAATAATTGTTAATGGTTTAGGTTAACAACGCATCTGTACATGACCTCCTTCCTATATAATATATTAATAATCAACTAATACATTTTATGGAAAGTAGATTTATTTTCTTATCTTGTAGTATCTATTATAATACTTTTTTTTTATTTGTCAAAAAAAAGAGGACTTTTTTATTCCTCTTTTTTGCAGTACTGTAAGTGCACTCGTCCTGTAAAGGGAAAAAAATGATACATTTTTTGCAAGATAATTTAATAAAAAACTAAGGACAAAAAGCCCTTAGTTATTACTAATAAATTTTAAATCACTAAATCATAATCATCTTCATACCAATTATTAGGTAGATATTCAATTTTGATACCATATTTTTTTGCCCAATCATGTTCCCATCTAGCTCCGACAGAACTTTCCCATCCAGGCAAAAAAACAAATTTTTTGATATATCCTGATTGAAAAATTGGCACATAAAACTGATTTAAAAGATCATAATTGTAGTTTTGCTTACTTGATTTAATTCTTTGCATTGGTTCCTCAAAGGGGATCTGATCAAAGATAGATACTCCCTTAACAGCAAAGAAAAGAATTGCTTTATCCAATTCAGCTAAATTGGATTCTATTAATCCCTTACCTCCGGTAGATATAGGACCGCAAAATTGTATAAGAGGTTGTGGCATCCTAGGTATAAAATCTATAGCTATATCAAACAATTCATTATATGTCTGCGCCTTATCTATAGCTATACAATTACCTATATTCCAATAACCACAACTTCGCCTTTGTAAATATTCTTTTTTCATATCTTTTTTGTGTTTTTTTTATAAAATATATATTTTGATATATATTTGTCAATATAATATTTACAAACATACAGTAAAATCTAAATTTAAATAGTTTTAATAATTAAGTATGTAGTTCTAAAGGTAAATTTAAAAGTTATTGCCATCTTATTTAAACTACATTCCCCTTGTTATAAATAATTTTTTCAATATAAACCACCAACTCGTTTAACCATTTTTTTTGTTAATGGAAAATGCAGACAAGTTACTAAACAGGTTGACATGAATCATAAAAAAATATTATGACCATAGTCAAAAAGTACCAGTACTAAAATACAAATCTCCTAAAGCTATTTCCAAAGAAATAGACATAAAAATCAAAAAAGATTGAACTTCGATTGATAATCTTTTTTTTGAATTAGAAAAAATTGTTTTAAATAGTCCCAAAACATCTAGTAAATGATTTTTTAATTTATTATTTGGTGGTAAATTCATGCCAGCTGTTATAGCTGAGATGCTTACTGCAGTATTAAATAATACAATGCATACTTATAAATCAGCTTGAATACACATATTATTGGAAAAAGAAATAGTATCATATCTATGAAATAAAATCTGATATAAAAATTGAGATTGAATTTTTGTCCCATGAGCATCCATAGCTAACCTAGTAGCTATGATAATAGCGAGAAACACAAAAAATAAAAATATTAAAAATAAATGACTATCTAATCAAAGATTAATAGCATATAGTTCTGATCAATGACACTACTCTATCATAAAAGCAGCAAATATAGTATGAATATGAAGAGATAATGTAAAGATTATAAAAAGTGACAGTAATGGTAAGATGGATTTAAAAGATCTAGAAAAGAATATAAAATCTGATATATCAAAATGATATACTCCATTTTTCATAAATATTACACTTTGAACAACAGTTCTATGAGCTTTTGATCCCATTACAGATACTTCTAAAATAGCAAAAAAATATAAAATTCGATTACATGCAGATTGAGCATTATGATGATCTGTTTCTCTTAGTAAAAAACACAAATATTTGATAGATTGATCTGAACTTACAGATTCATTCGCTTGGAACCCTCACAAAATGATGAACGTACCAATATTATCATCACTTATATTTGTCAAAGACAAAACAATTCTACAAAAAAACTTTGATGAGACGGCTGATTATTTATTTCAGATGGATAGCCAATCATACAATCCAGCAACAAAATCAATACAATGTGGAAGAAGAAATGACGCTCTCAAGGTGCGGACAGCATTAAAATATTTATGAGACAAATGATACGAAGATAGGATCAACAAACAATTTGAAAATGTAAAAACAGCTATAGATATAATACAAAAAGACAAAAATCTAAAACTTATTATACAACCAGAATGTATAAATGTATGTTTCCAAGTAATATGAAAAGATTCTCGTCAACTATGTGAGAAATTAGATAAACAATGAATTATAAAAGTATCATATTGAAATCGGAAAAAACAAGAATTTATAAGAATGGTTTGTGTAGACGCTGATATGGATACAAAAGATATTCAAAATTTCTTTAGGCTAGTAAAGAACGTTTAATATAACAAAATAAAACCCAATGTTAACCAAACAAATTCTTTTGTCTTTTTTGGTATTTATCTCGCCATTATTCCCTCCAGTTATCATACCATTTTCTTATTGAATTATAGCTTTTTTATTAGCTCAAAATTATAGTGTACGGACATTATCAATTATAACTATATTACCAGCTGCATTTAGTAGTGCAATAATATGGTTTTTTTATTGATACGTTTATAAAAAAATATCAGATTATAAACACAAAAGAGAACATAAAGATATGATTTCTAGAATAGAAAATAGAATAATAAAATATTTTGAAAACAAAAAAGGCTTGAACAAAATAAACCAGAAAATAAAAAAACATCTAGATGCAAATCATGGTCAGTTAATATTATTTTTTGTAACTATATTAGCTATAGACTCAGCTATCCCAGATTTTGTAGTTGTTGGTATTGTTCGTAAAAAATTAAATTTTCGATTATTTTTACTAGCTTCCATTATAGGTAAAACAATAGTTTATGCACCAGTTATCTTTCTATGAA
Organism: Candidatus Absconditicoccaceae bacterium; assembly: GCA_049305865.1. Taxonomy (GTDB): domain Bacteria; phylum Patescibacteriota; class Gracilibacteria; order Absconditabacterales; family Absconditicoccaceae; genus UBA6263. The sequence goes on along the minus strand of JBAQPP010000024.1, from coordinate 13,836 downwards.
AATGAATTTTAACATTATTTGGTATAAAATAACCATGTTATTCAAAATAAAAATATTCTTTCAAAAATATTCTAAATGGGAATTTCGACCAGGAAATATTTCTGATATCCCAGTATATATATATTACCTTTATTTAGTTATAAAATCTTGAAGTTTATTCTTTTTCTCAAATATCAATCCCTGTATGCAATTTAGCTGATTTTCCTGAACTAGTAAGTATGACGATCTAAAAAAATTCAATAAAAGTATGACACCACAAACTATTTTTATAAAATACTGAGAACCGATTACAGACATATTAAATAAAATAAAAAAAAGTGGTATGCAATACCCTCTTATAGCAAAACCAGATCTTGGAAGAACATGAAGAGACATAATGAAATTAAATAATACAGATGACGCACAGTCATACTTATCATATATAAAAGAAGATTTCTTAATTCAAGAATTTATAGATTATCCAATGGAATTTGGTATTTTTTATTACCGTTTCCCAGATCAAAATCTTTGAAGAATATCATGAATCACTCAAAAATGTTTCATGTTTATAAAATGAGATTGAAAACAAAAATTTAGTGAACTCGTTATGAATCATCCTAGAGCAAGATTTTATTACAGAGATTTAAAGTTAAAATATAATAAAAAACGAAATGATATAATAGAAAAATGAAAAGAGATACAGCTAAATTATATATGAAATCACGTAAGATGATCAGTATTCTATGATAAATCATATTTGAATAACGATAAATTAGAAAAAGTTTTTGATGATTTAAGTAAAAGTTTAAATTGATTTTATTTCTGACGTTATGATATCAAAGTAAATAATATACAAGATCTATACACAGGTAATTTTAAGATAATCGAGGTAAATTGAATATGATCTCTACCAGTCCACAATCTAGATCCAGATTACTGAATGATAAATGCATATAAAGAAATATTTCGTCACCGGGAAATAATTTATAAAATCAGTAAAATAAATTACAAAAAATGATACAAATATTTAACAATCAAACAAGCTCGTGAAATTATCAAAAAGCATTGAATATAATAATTATTAATATTGAATTCTAATAATCTTTTTTTATACTTAATCTAATTTAGATTGTACTTATAAATCATGTCCCAAGAGATCAAAAATTTACTAAAAAAATACTGAGATATCATAAAAGAAGAGGTAAATATCAAACAAATAGATTTATTACCGGATTCTCTCAAAATTACCAAAATATATAAGCCAATCTGATCACAGATTTCATCAAAATTTACAAAAGATACCGGTAAAATTATACAATTTTCCAAACAATGAAATATACAAGAGATTGAAGATCAAAAAATAAAAGTTTTTGATGATCAGAAAAATGAACGAATTTTAGATAAAGATGATTATGAAATAGCTTACCAATGACTTGATTGAAACAATATAGCTGTTGACGGCAATATCATTGCAAGACTAGATCTAGAGCTTACTCCACAACTCAAAAAAGAGTGAGTCGCTCGTGAAATATCCAGATTCCTCAATCAAATGAGAAAAGATGCTGATTATAACGTAGATGCAAAAGTCACAATGCTATACGAAACGCAAGATACAATCCTAAACGACATAATAATTGAATTTTCAGACTTTCTAAAAATAGAAGCTCTATTAAAAGATATAATAAAACAAAATAAAAAACCTGAATGAGATATTTTTGCTCTTTTCAACAACGAAGAATCCACTATAAATTTTTGACTTAAAAAATAAATATGGCTACAACTTGTTTAAATTTTTCTCTCAATTATATTTCACGTTATCCCAAAACCGAAAAAGAATTAACGGTTCATCTTTTTCAAAAATGATTTATGTCATCTGATGTCAATGAGACTATAAAAAAACTAAAAGAATTATGATATATAAACGATGAACATTTTGTACAAAGTTATATAAATAGTGAAATATCAAACAAATGAAAACCAGTTATAGTAATTAAACAGAAATTAATTCAAAAATGAGTAGATGTAGATCTTGTGGATCAATTACTTAAAAGAAATATTGAAGATATGCAAGAATGAACATATAAAAAAATCACAAGAGATATACAAAACTATAAAAAAAAATGAATAGATTGATTCGATATCATACAGAAATTGATGAGAAAATGATATAAATTAGATGATATAAAATCAGTTATTCACAATAGAAATAATTAAAAATTTTTAATCATTTAGTTTAAAAATGTGACGTCGACATAGTATAGCAGCTAGAAAAGCATCATGAGATGCAGCAAAATCAAAAAGATATAGTATATTATCAAAAGTCATACAAATTGCCGCAAAGAAATGAGCTGATCCTAAAATGAATCCATCTTTAGATTTAGCTTTACAAAAAGCTAGATATTGATGAGTTCCAAGAGATATAATAGATAGAGCAATACTCAAATGATCATGACAATTAGAATGAGACGATTTGCAAGAAATATTTTATGAATGATATTGACCATGATGAGTGGCATTAGTCATCAAAACGCTTACATCAAATACAAATAGGACAGCTCAAAACGTTAAATTAATAATGAATAAATATTTATGAACACTTGGTCAACCAGGCTCAGTATTATGGCAATTTACAGAAAAAGGAATAATAGTTACAAATTGAAAAAAGAAAATAGAAAATATAAAATGAAAAGAAATAGAAAGCATATTACCTTTAAATAACGAAGATTTTGAAAACGAAATATTGGAAACAGCTGCAAGTGATTTCACAATAGAGCAATGAATTGCCGTTATATATACAGCCAAACAAGATTTTTCTGAAACAAAAAAACAAATAGATAATCTAAATTATAATATACAAGAAGCAGATATACAATATATACCCAATAATGAAGTTAATATTTCTGATATAGAAAAAGAATGATTAGATAATCTTATAAGTGCACTAGAAGATGATGAAGATATAGATCAAGTATATTATAACCTAAAAGAATAATCTATATTGTAAACTACTTATATCTAGTCAACACACAAGTTTGCATCATCTAGCATTCTATATATTTCAAAAAGTTTAATTATTTTGTTATAATTAGTTAAAGCTCCGTATTCAGATCATATTTTTTTTATAAGATCGTTTAATTCTCGCATATTCTTGGATTTACCAAAATCCAAATCGGTTATTCAAGATAATTTTTTAATATATGCGTCTATTTTGATAGCTGCTATATTTGCATTGATTGAGATTCATTCTCCTAAACATTTTGTTCAAAGCACAGAAGATATTTCATTTACTTCATCAGAGCTTATTCATTTCCCAAAAACATCAATCACTATTTTACCTTTGTATTTCATTGCTTCTATTCATACTAAATTATCAGCTCTTACTTTATTAAATGTTAAATCTTTTATAGATATTATAGGTGGTAATTTTCTCAAAAAATTCTTCAAAAATACTGTTCTATCAACATCGATAATCATTCTTCCTATATTATAAGCTAGTTCTGGAATATTTCTATATTTATCTCTAAATCTATAATAACATACATTGATATCCAAATTTTCTTCACAAGACACAGTATCCTTAACTGTTTTATTTATTACAGCATCATCTATAATACTTACATCTCAAGTTATTGAATATATTCGATTATATATTGTATAACCTATTATTTTATTGATATTATTTCATCCATCCTGATCTAAAAAATAATTTCAAGAAAATTCTGATTTTAGATTATCTGCTATAGTATTTATCTGGTCTATCTTATCTGTTTTTATATTTTGGATCAAGTAATACATAAATTCATTTATCAATCATACATTTTCTTGATTGGAAGTAGTTAATAATTTATCCAAAAGCAACAAAAACGAGCGTTTAGAATTTGATTCAAACGACAATGTAATTGGTATTGTAAAAAATCATTGTTCATCCTCTATAAAGTCACCTACCGATATATCTGAAACCTTATTAGATTCGTTATTTTCTCATACATCTTGAAAAAAACTTGTTCGTTTATCTATCAAAGATGAATCACCATAAGGATTATTTTCAAGAAATTTAATTCAAATCATATCTGTATGTATCTGCTCCACATATAAATCTTTCCATATATTCAGTCTAGGAAGATATATATATTGCAACAAATATTCATAAGATGTAGATAATTCTTTCACATAACTATCATATTTTAGTTTATCTTCTTTTAATCAGTTATAAATATCAATTATTTCGTTTATAGTATTTAAAGATCTAAATTCATCGTTTGATTTAAAAGATTGGTTTACCTTATATTTCTCCAATTTTTCCAATTCCATATATTTTTCATTTATATATACGGTGTTATTGTAAACTCTTAAAGATAAAAATATCATTAAACAAAAAGTTCCAATAGCAAGGAAAAAAACTACCCAAAAATCTTTTTCATTATTGATCACAACATCATAAATACTATTCCATATTTTTTTTATAAAACGTAAAAAATTATCTATAGATTGTTTAAAAGCATCACCTCATAAGTCTTGTTTAGACATAGAAGGTTTTTTATGTCTTTCAATTTTTTTTTCTTCCATAATTTGTTCGTCCATAAATAATACTTATATAATTAAAATTTATTTTATAATTTCTACAAAATCAAATATTTCTCTTTCAGAATCTTTTTGTATCGGCAAAGAAAAATTCATAGCAGAATGATTTACATTAAACTGATTTGATCATATTGTTATAGTCCTTGGTTGGACTTTGATATTTTTTGTTGTTATATCTTTTCACAATATAAATTTACTTTGTTTCAGAAAATTAATTAAATTTTTAACTATAAATATATGTGGATTAGATATTCCCTTTTCGACCAAAGACAATTCATCTTGTTTAAATGTATCTACATTTATAGAGAAAGTTATCTGATTACTATTTGAGCTAAATCCATTAAACATTATACTAAAACTAGGTATTTCAGTTTGTTCTAACTTCAAATCTATATAATAAATAAGTCTCTTAAAGAAACTCGTATCAAAACCAGTTTGACCTTTTATATTATAATACATATCAAAATCTCATATAGTATTGCAGTCATAATCTATTTCAAAAGGATTTAGATAACAATTATTTAAATATACCATTATATCTTTTTCGCTTCTATCTATTACATCTTTCATTCAAGTATTTATCTGATCTTTTTCTACATTCAAAGATTTCGCTAATCAATCTATAAAAGTATCTAAATAAGAAAAAACTTGGATTGCGCTACTAAATTTTATATTTTCTAAAGACAATAATGACCTTTTTATATTCGACATATTATCTTGATCTTTCAATAAGTCCTTCAATTCCTGAGTAAAAAAACCATATTTCGTAACATAATTTTTTTTATCAGTTACCTCAGTATAAATAGAAGTTGTAGAATTTACTAAATTATCTAGACTTACCTGTAGGACATCTCTTTTTTTAATATATGTAAAACTAGAATTTTTCAAAAAAGATTCAAGAGTTTGGACTCATTTTTCACTTGCCAAATCTAATTGGACAACATCTGAAATAGGTTTATTAAAAATCAATCAAAATGTTTCTTTTTTAAGAGAATCATATTGTTTAATATATTTATCATATTGAGATTCAGTTACAGAAGTTTTCAAATCTTGTAAATAACTATTATAAATAAATAGTCATGCAGAAATTAAAGAAAATATAATCATACCAAAAAAAGAAAGTATAAATAATTTCCAGTATGAACGACTAACTATAACATTTGTTAAATCAGTCTTCATTCAATCATCACCCAAAATTATTCTACTATCATCTTGTCTAGTTTCTTTTATATCCTGATCAATAATATCCAGATTTAAATAAGTTCAAGGTCATGCTTCTTGTTTTTTCAATCAAGCTATACTTTGATCTATTTCATTATCATTAAAATCACTTGAACTCTGTAAAGAATCTAAGTTAAGACTTCATTCATTTTCTTGGTTTTCGTTTTTGTTTTCGTTTCACATATTTTGTATAAATAATAAATTACAAAATAATTACTCATAAAGTTTAATCAAAAACAAAAAAAAGTCAAAAAAAACACAGCAAAAAACCATCAAAACTTGACATCATATAAATAAACAAGCTATTTATCCCTAAGTCTTGTATAAATTCTGAATAATTTATATAATATTGGATTTAATATTAAATCATAACTACCATATCGTTCTATTTTCATACCGCCAAGAGATTCTTTAAATGCACTTACACTTGATAAAGGATGCTCAGGAAATCATGTCGGAGCTCATCATAACATATCACAATATGTAAATCCATTATCTCTTGCTCGACCAAAAAGTTTAAATTTTAGATAATGATGTCATCATATATTACCAAATTTTCTACTAGCAAAACCATAAAGATATATTATACGATGTTCGTCATAAAGGCATATACTTCAAGAAACAATTTCTCAGTCAATCTGTGAAATAAAAAGATTTCAACGATTATTTTGCGTAAGATATCTTAATAGACGATAATAAGTTTCTTTAGGTATTATATTTACTCATTTTTTTCAAACAGTTTCCAACCATTTATCATAAAACAAATCATATCGATCTGGACTAGCTATACCAAAGTATATTCATTTTTTCATAGCTTTTTTCACACGATCCTTACATCCAGAATTCATTTGCTCAAGAAATTCATCATCTGTTTTATTTCCTATATGGTAAACTACATTACTCTGTGGCATATTTTCTCTAAAAGCAAGCTTTAAACCAAAATTAGAACATATAAAATCACGTATATTAAGTCTTATCGTTCTCATATCATTTTTAAAATCATCTGATCTGTGTCATACATTTTCAAAACGAATGATTTCATTTATAAATCACAATTGGAAAAGTATATTAGATTTTTTTTTAGAATATTCTTTTTTAATCCTTTCTAATTCATCATTAACATAATTTTTATCATCTGGCAATTCTACTCACATTATTTGATACCACTGAGTCTTCAACGGTCACCAAGATTTAGTTTTTATAAGTCCAAAATATTTTTTTCAAAAAATATCAATAACAAAAGATGGTTTTTCATAAACCTTTTCATTTATATCTCTTCGAATTTTGGTTTGATATAGATTATACATAATTCACAAAAAACATTTACAAAACAACACCTACTATATCATTTTTACACAAAAATACAAGTTTAATGATATTTTCAGCAATTTATTTATCATATTCCGATCTTAGTTCAATATATTTCTTCCATTTTTTTAACCACGTCATTTACACTATATCTAGGATCTTGTTGATTTTCATAATATCGTTTATATGGATCAATCAAAATTATTTTTTTTAAATCATTTCGATCCTGAAATATTTCTCAATGAGTACAAAAAACATTATTTATACATCCATTTTTTATCATTCGCCATTTCTTATCTTTTTGATTTTGAGTATCATTAGATTTCAAAAGTATATTTCATTTCGCTGATAAAATATCTTCGTCTACACTGTTAAACAGCGTCCATAAATCAGGAAAAATCACTAATTGTTGTCAATTTATTTTATTATCAGATATTTTAATATTTCAGTTTTCAATGATAATTTCATTATTTTTTATTTTTATTTTTTTACTTGGTATCTTTCATCTATTCATGAGTCATTCAATATCAAACGATACAAAATATTTTAAAACTGATTTATAACTACTATACCATCGATACACCATCCAATTAACCATATCCAAAGTTTTATCAGTCAAAAAAGATTGAGAAATCAGGCTTGTGTTTGATATATTTATTTCATATTTATACTCATATTGTTCTTGGAAGGATATTTCATCTCACAAACACAAAAACACATCATCCTGATATTTTAGTAGATTTCACCTTATAAATTGTTTTTGCTCTTCTTTGTTTTGAGTTATATTAATTTTAAAAACTCTATCAAATCATGCAAATTTATTAAAAGAGAATATATACAAATCAAATAGTAATATATAAAAAACGATTTGATTCTATTAAACATAAACAAAGATTCAAGAAAAAAAGATAGAAAAATCAAAAAGCATTCCATTTTCTTGCTTTTTATAGTAAAATATATATAATCGTATTTGAACCCAAAATATGGTTTCAATTGTATTTCCTTTGAAACTTTAGTTAACAAATAATAAATTAATGACAAATGAAACAAACAAACAGGTATCTCCTGTAAAAAAAATTATAAGATCAGATCACGTATTCTTTCAAATCAAGCCATTTAAAGACAATGAGCTTGGGGTTAATCATTGGAATACAGTAATCAGTAACCTTATAAGTCTAAAAACCAACAAAATAACATTTCTAATAAGTTGAAATTCACATAATATAAAACTTTTTGTCGTAATCCCAAAATCATTCAAAAATTATTTTCAAAATACATTCTATTCCAATTTTCCTACTTCAGATCTCAAAGAAACAGATCCTTTTGTATTACCTATAAATAGGGATTTTATACGTTTTTCTGATGAATGAGTTTTACATTCACAGAGCACATTTACAAAAGATTGAACTTACATGGATCCTATGAAAGACATTCTTTCATTATACAATAACATAGATAAAGACTCCAAACTCAATATATATTTTGACTTTAAGTTTAAAAAACAAAAAAACACACTACAAAAAGTAGGATGATTGATCAAGCGAGCTCGATGAGCAAACAAAAAAGTTGAAGAAAAAAAAGATGATAACACGCCAAAAGAAGAAATATTATCTTCAATATCTTATATAATCAGGACAAAAGATCCTTATCTCAAAGAATGAACTCAAAAGAATATAACATCTGTATTCGCTCCTTTTGTTTCAGACTGAAAAATTAAAATAAAAAAATCTGAAAAATACAAACGGACAGCCTTTAATCAAATTATTAATTTCTTTCATATTCCTACTAAAGCAAATTTCAGTAAATGACTCGAATATACTCTATATAGAAAACTTCCATATCCCACAAATATACCTTCCCCAGATAGTTCAAATGAGTTAGATTTGACTATACTTTGAGACACAGATTATAGATGAGAAAATGTTAGATTTGGAATCAAAAAAGATGATAAATTTAGACATATGTATATAGTAGGTAAGACTTGAACTGGAAAATCTACATTTATAGCAAATATGCTCAAAAGTGATATGTTAGCATGAAACTGATTGGCATTACTAGATCCACATGGCGAACTTGTAGATATTATACTAGAACATATCCCCACAAACAGAATAAATGATGTAATACTTTTTGATGTTGCAGATTCAGATTTTCCATTATGATTTAATCTATTCCAGTCAGATACAGAAGAATGAAAAAATCTTGTAGCTTCTGGTGTGGTTTCTACATTCAAAAGATTATTTGGAAATTCTCGATGACCAAGATTAGAATATATACTTAGAAATGTTGTATTATCTCTTGTTGAATATCCAAATGCAACACTGATGCATATTTTGAGAATATTAACAGACAAAAATTTTAGAGAAGAGGTAATAAGTAACGTAAAAGATGGTGTAGTACTAAAATTTCGACAGACAGAATTTAATAAACGAAATGATAAACAAAGGGAAGAGGCAGTATGACCTATAACAAACAAGGTTTGACAGTTTTTATCATCCAAACTTGTAAGAAATATATTTGGTCAGCCTAGGACAAAATTAAGCCTAAGAAAAGCTATGGATGAATGAAAAATTATACTTGTAAATCTGAGTAAATGAAGAATATGAGAAGACAATGCAAATATGATATGATCACTATTGGTAACTAAATTCCAAATCGATGCCATGTCTAGGGCAGATATACCAGCTCATTTGAGAAGAGATTTTTATCTTTACATAGATGAGTTTCAAAATTTTGCTACAGAGTCATTTGTAACTATATTGTCAGAAGCTAGAAAATATAAGTTATCTCTTATAGTTGCAAATCAATATACTTCACAGTTGATACCAGAAATCAAAGATGCTATTTTTGGAAACGTAGGTAGTACAATAGCATTTACATTAGGAAAAGATGATGCTGATATTATTACGGGGCAATTCAAAGAAATGGTATCTGTAAATGATCTTATATCGCTGCCAAAATTCACCGCATATGTCAGACTTATGATAGATTGAATATCATCAGATCCATTTAATATGAAAACATTGGACATATCCACTCCTGAATGATCACTAGAGCTTATCGATAAAATACGCAAACAATCTAGACAAAGATATGCAACTCCCAAAGATCAACTAGAAAAATTGATGAATGCTTGGAACGCAAAGACATTTTCTATACAAGAAAAAATAGCAGAAAAAGCTAAACTTGAATGATTATGACTAAGCGAACAAGAAGCAAAAAACTTTGAAGATCAATTTGTTTTAGATCATGATTATCTTTTTAGAGAATTTAATATAGACGGCATAGAACCAGATGCAATTATATTTGATACAGATAACAATTCACACAAAGCAATATGGTATACAAAACCAAAATGATTGGAAGATCAAGCAAATATAAGATATAAAAAATGAGAAAAAATCTGATCTATACAGACTCATTTAGATATATACGAGCATCAGACAATCAAAATAGAAAAAAATTGACCTTTGGTTATTCGAATATGAAAAAAGGAAGAATGTTCAAAACAATTAGAAGAAATTATCAAAAATGCATGACTCGACCCAGCAAAAAATGACTTCCTCAAATTTTGTCCAAATATAAGCAAAATAGAAGCTTCTATGCCAAAAGAAGAAGTTAAATCAGTAAATACACAAACAACTAAACCTACAAATACATGAACTACCTCAACACAGAAATCTTCAACGCCTTCAACACTCAAACCAAGTTCATCTCAACAATCAAGTTGAGATACTTTCACTATCAAAGACATCAAAATCTGACAAGAATATGACGGATATATCAAACTAAGTTATAATTACGGAATGTTTGTAACTGTAAAATGAGTAGAATGACTACTCCACAAAAACTTTATTGTTGCACCAGCATGAGTAGAATGGAAAAAATTCTACAATATTTGAGATAAAATCAAAGTAAAAGCAAAGGAATTTAAAGAAATTAACGGTGAAGAGAGAGTGGTTTGGAGTCAGAAATAAATCCACTTCTCGTCATTCCGGCGTTATTGTGAAACTGCAGCCGGAATCTAGCTGTCATTTCGAACACAGTAAGAAATACCTTTAAAGAGGAGTAACAAAAAAATCTCGCCAATTGAGCGAGATTTTTTTATCTATTTTTTTTACTTTCCACTTTATGCTTTAATCAGACGAACAGAAAATCCATGCTGGGGATATTTGCTTTCATGAGGGAGCTCATGCTCCTGGAGTCCTATACTAGCACCATTTCACAACCAAAAATTCTCTCGACCACCCATACCATTGAACTTCTTGTCTCTTGGATACCGGGAGCCGGAAAGAAAGAGCTTGTTATTTTTGGAAAAGTATTTCTGCATAAAGTCTTGATGATTTTCTCATCTTATCTTTTTAAATTCTTCATAATTCTTAGGTAATTTATCCTGCAGTCAGAGGCTTTGGACTGCTGCTCGATTAAATTTTTGTTCTCCTTTGTAGTTACCATCAAAGAACTCTCGTACATAGGCTCCGTCTCATAAGTCCTTTCTGAGGTAAACTATACCATTGAGATCAGTTTCTTTTGTTCGTCAATTCTGAAGTTTCTCTTGTAATGAAAGGGTTTTGTCGATCTTGTAATTTTCTATTTCGAGCTCAGGTATTTTCTCAGTAGATTCTACAGATTGTGTAAAATTAGCTGCGATTCTTCTTTTAGATTCTTCAGCAGCTATAGATAGTTCTTCATCGGTAAGATTTTTTACATTGGCTGGTGTAATTGATGATTCAATAGGAGGAGTCATTACAAACAATTAAAATATAAATATACCATAATTATATATAAACTCTCTCTCTCTGTCAAGTTTACTGACACTTTTTTATTTAAGTAAAAAATCGTTATAGCACCACGTATAACGATTTTTTATATTTTCAGAAATTTACAGTTAGTTCAAATTTATAATTATTTTACATATACCTCTTCATAGACTCTTTCTATCATAGTCTGTACTTCTCTAATAGGCATTTCAAAATTATTTCTATAGAATCCATTACCCAAAAGCAAAATATCTAAATTATCCCCCACTTCTCTAAGTGAAGAAATAATCTTTTCTACATCTTTTTGATTATCAGAAAATTCTTTATTTACTTCTCTTTTGAGATCGATCAAATGATTTTTCATCTGCGCAACCTTAAGAAGTATAATATCCACAAATTCAGTATCCATTTTTTCAGTCAAACTTATTCCATATACTCCTACTGCATCAGAGTTTAAATCAAGTGCTGAAACCAACATATCACAAGTCTGATTGATATTATCAATCAAGCTATTGATCTTTCATAAAGATTCTGAAGATGATTGTAGATTTGCTTTTTCCATGGTGCTTTGGGATAAGGTATAAAATTTGTATAATTAATTATATTCCAAAAATATAAACTTCAAAAAAAATCTGAATTTATCTTCCAGATCTCTTGGTATATTTTATATACTAGTATATTATTATTTACAAATCTCTATTTTTTGTATCTTTTGACAACTATAGGTTATCAAATTCTAATTTATTGTCATTCTGAGTGTAACGAAGAATATGAAATTATATCATTTACTTTCGTTCAGAATGACAAAATTACAAAGACTTCCCTACTACGTAGCCACTACTCCATGCCCATTGTAGATTATAACCTCAAGTTCTACCAGTAATATCACATGCTTCACCAACAAAATAAAGTCATGGAACTTTTTTTGCTTCCAAACTAGGACTAAGTTCAGATAATTTTATTCATCATCAGGTAGCTTTTGCAAGTTCCCAAGGTCTAAATCATGTTATTTCAAACTTTCTTTCAAAATCTTTTGGAGACAAACCAAAAAACTGGATAGTTTTTTCATTTAATTTTTCTATATCAAAAATAATTTTTAGCTCATAATCTTTTAATTTATTATTCTCCAGTTCTCTTCAAATAAATAATCCAATATCAAATACAGCAGGTCAACTAAGTCATCGATGAGTAAATAACATTGGTCATTGATTTTGAAATACTATTTTTTTTCAATAATTCACAATAGCCTGTACATCTACAGCACTTCAGCTAAGAGCAGAAACATCTTGTGTAGTTTCGACACCAGATAAACAAGGATAAGCTTCTACGGTCTGTATTCATAGTTTATTAGCTATATCTCGAGCTATTCAAGTAGCTCATATTTGAGGGAAATTTTTTCATCCGCTAGAAAACACAATATTCTTACATAAATATTCATTATCTTGTGTCCTGATTATAAATAAATCTTCTTTTTTTTCTACATCTACAACTCATTGTTCAAATAATATTTCTGTATTATTAGTCTTTGCCTCTTGTACAAGAAGATCTACCAATTTACTAGATTTCTCACAATCAAGAAATATTTTCCCATAATTTTCTTCATGCATAGGCAATCATCTTTCTGTAAATCGATTAATCACATCGTAATTATCTAATTTATGAAAAATACTAGGTAGGACCTTAAGATTATCTCATACATAATCGTTCATGGGATCAAGATTAATATTAGTTACATTACATCTTCATCCTCCAGAAAGCAATATTTTTGTTCAAACTCTTTTTGAATTTTCTAATATCAATTTATCAATTTTTTTATCAGCAAAAATACTACAGAATAATCCTGCAGCTCCTCATCCAACTATAATTACGTCATATAATTTATCATTTCACATTCAACATTTCACATTTACAAAGTAAACTTTCCATCCTTATAAATTACCTTTTTCTTTCAGTTAGCTAAAGTAGCTGTTACTACCCTATTTACAGT
>JBAQPP010000023.1:0-16912 GCA_049305865.1 Candidatus Absconditicoccaceae bacterium | reverse complement strand
CACGTATATACACCAGAAGAAATGGAAAGATCTTCACAAGTAATGCCTCAAAGCTGATGCTTTGTTGAAGATTTAAAAAATGCCACATCAGAAACATTGGCAAAAGCAATGGAAGAACGACAAGAATTTAAGGAGCAAAACAATCCATTCAAAGATTTAAATTTAAATCTTAGAAAAGCACATAGACCAGATTTATGATATTAAAATATATTAGTAAATAATTTTTCCATTGAATTTAAAATAATAAATCATATAAATTTCAACTGAAAAGAGATTTTTTTGATATTTTACAAAATTAAACGTTATAAAATATGACAACAATGATAATCATCGGCTACGTCCTGGCTATTGGAGCAGGAGCCCTAGGAGGATTTTTTTGATACAAAAAAACACTAACAGAAAAAGCAAAACAATTCAAAGAGAGAATGAATAGAGTAAAAGAAATTGAAGAAGAAATGTTAGAAGAAGCAAAGAAAAAGGCTAATAATACATTACAATTAGCGGAAGAAAAAGCACAAAAGATCGAAGACCAAAGAATTGCAAAAATGGAAGAAATTCAGAACAGACTACTAGTAAGGGAAGAAAAAATGGATCAGAAATTAGAAAAATTGGAGGAAGAAAAAAAGAAAATAGTAGAAAAACAAAAAGAAGCAGAAGATATAGTAACAAGACAAAATGAAAAATTATCTGAAATAGCATGATTTGGTATAGATCAAGCAAAAGAACATCTTTTCAGAAATATAGAAGAGGTAAACAAGAAAGAGATATCAGAATTTGTTGAGAAATTCAAAACAATCAAAAAGGAAGAAGCAGAAAAAGAAGCAGCACAGATAGTTGCACAAGCACTCCCTAGAATCGCTGCCGATAGTGTAACAGAGTTTACTACTCAACTAGTAGATCTTCCAAATGAAGATTTTAAATGAAAACTAATCTGAAGAGAGGGAAGAAATATTAGTTATTTTGAAAAGATAACATGAGTAGAACTCGTAATAGATGATACACCATTGGTTGTAAGATTATCATCGTTTGATAGTGAAAAAAGATTTGTTGCCAAAAAAACACTTGAGATGCTCGTAAAAGATTGAAGAATAAATCCATTCTATATAGAAAAAATACACAATCAAGTACTGGAAGAACTAGATAATATCTTAACAGAAAAATGAAAAGAAGCACTTACTATGCTAAATCTTACAATGATGAAACCAGAAATAGTAAGATGCATATGACAATTTTTTCTCAGATATAGTTATGGTCAAAATCTATGGACTCACAGTATAGAAGTAGCAAAAATAGCAGAAGCAATAGCAACAGAGTTAGGATTAGATCCAGTCATGGCAAAAAAAGCATGACTATTACACGACATATGAAAGGTAATGAGTACATGATGACAATCACATGCAAAGATATGATGAGAATTTCTTAGAAAACTTTGAATGGATCCTATTATTATAAATGCTGCAGAATCACATCATTTTGATGTTCCTATGATAGATTCTATCTCACGAACAATTGCTACAGCAGATGCAATGTCAGCTTCTAGACCGTGAGCAAGATTCAATACAAAAGAATTATTTATAGAAAAGATGTGAGAATTAGAAAAATTAATTTACGAAATGCCATGAATAGACAAAGTACACATCATGCAAGCATGAAGAGAAATAATGGTATATGTAGATCCTAAAGCAATTTCAGATTTAGAAGTTGAAAAGCTTTTGAAAAATATTTGATTAAAAATAGAAGAACAACTCGATTATCCAGGTATCATAAGAGTAACATGAATAAGAGAAACAAAAATCATCGAATATCTCAGATAGAGCAATCATTAGTTTTTTTATTCTATAATCCAATACTATGTTTCCTTATATCACCATACGGTGAGCTAAGATATATATGACCGGTTTTGGTATTGTAATATGATTTATAATATTTTTGGGTATAGCATATTATTTGATAAAAAAATATCATCAAGATTTTCGGAAATTTTTCTATTGGTTACCAGTATTAACAATATTAATGTATTTAATATGAGTTTATGTAGATTTTGCACTTACAACGTCGATTCTACCAAGAAGCATTAATGAATTTTTGATGTTAATCAGTCCATACTGATACAAATTTCATTTCGTTTGAATTATAATATGAATTATGATAGCCTTTAAAATATTTTTCAAGAAAATAAAAAGAAATGAGAATAAGAAAATATGGATAGATATATTATTTTATTCAATATGATTAAGTATAATACCTATAGGAATATTCCTTTTATTATGAGATAATTTTATATGAAAATCTTGTCACGAATGGATGTGCATAAAACCATTAAACATAGAAAGCGAACTAAATAAATTCAATTGAGTTTATCCAGCATGATTATTTATTTCTATTTGAGCACTCATATCTATACTCATAACATGAATCATTAGAAGAAAAAAACAACAATTTTGACTATGAATTATCTGATTTATAATACTTATAATACTCACAAACATAGTAATAATGACATTTCAAAATTATCCCAAATACTGAACCATATCTATACAATCAATAACATTTGATATTAAACAATACATATCATTTATTGCAATTATGATGTTGATATATTCGCAACAAAAACGGAAAAGAGATCAGGTTTAATATAATTTATTTAGACGTTAAAGCACTTCGCTACAACGTTTTAACACTATGCCTATGAAAGTTTTTTTTCAAAAAAACGATAGTTTATATAAAATATTCAAAACATTAGAAAAATTACCAACAAATAAATCAGTGAATATCTATATAGATCCTGAACATTCTTTTTTTGATAATGAACGACGATGAAAGCAATTAAAAGAATTGATACAAGAAAGAAATATAGACGCATATTTTATAACCAAGAACGATAGATCAAAATATTTTTTTCAGAGCCTATGATTGGTTGTTATACATCAAGAAAAAAGCAAAATATTAAGAGTATTAAACATTATATATCTATTTTTTTTCAATTTCAAAAGATTTCATTTATTAGCCTACAATAGAAAGAATTATATATTCTACGTGGTTTTTGGCTTTGAACTTGCATTTATATTAGCAATTTTCTACGTATTATATAGTCTTATATTACCCAGCTGAAATGTATATATTAAACCCTCTCAGCAATCAGAAAGTATAATATATAATTTTCGTTATTATCCCAATACAGACACTACATATACAAAAGACCCTAGATTCTTGAGTATTCCAATCTTTTCTTGATCCATACAACATAAATACGAGTTATCAATAAGTACAGCAAATATAAAATACTTACAAAACCCTTCTAGATGAGAAGCTCAAATAATAAATAAGACCGAAAAAAAATATTCATTTGTACCAAACACAAGACTAGTAACAGATGATGGACGTCTTTTCCAGACAGTAGTATGGAACGAAATACCAGCTTGATCAGAGAAACAACCATCTCAAACCACAGTAAAAATCAAAGCAATGGAAAAAGATGATAATTGAATATTTATGTGATCTAGATGAAATGTACAAGCTTGAACAAAATTATATATTAAAAATTTAAATCAAAGTATATATCTTAACAAAGTATATGCTGAAATTTCTTCAGACATTACTTGATGATTCATCAGTTCACAGTGAACAATCACAGAAAAAGATATCAATATATTATCATCAAAATTATCTAATTATATCAATCAAAATAAAAAAGAAATAGTATCTCAAAACTTCAAAATAAATAACGGTATTTTAATCTCATTCAATGACGCAATTACCAATACTACTCAACAACTATATATCAAGAATAAAACATGAGAACAGTCAGCCATTATACAGTGATATATAATAAGTAATATAACTTTTTATTATATCCAACGAGATGATTTAATTAAATGATTTAGTGAATATATTTTACAAAGACCATCAGAAAAATCAAAATTGGTTACAATAGACAAAAATAGTTTAGTGTTTTTTGATAACACAAAAAAAGAATGAAATGTAATTATCATACCAACAAAAATAGACATAATCCAGTGATACGATTTTACAAAAGACATCAATTGAATATTGGAAGATATCAAGAATAGTATAGTATCTATAGATAAAGAACAAGCGCAAAAAACAATATTGTCTTATCCTGAAATTGCTTGAGTAACAATAAAAATTAGACCACCACGATACAGCACTCTACCAAAATTAAAATCCAGAATAAATTTTATTTTCGAATAAAAATTACTTTTAGTACTTAGTTTTTAGCGATTAACTAAGTTCTAAATGCTAAGCACTATTCTATCTGTTTTGAAAGAATATATTTCCAAATTTCAAGAAATTCAATTTTTTTGTTTTATATATCATAAAGCTTGCTTTGCATCGCTTATTCATTTGGTATCTGGCAATACAGCTCAGGTTTTTTGATCATTTGCAGATATCAGGCAAAACCCATATTGTTTTACATCATATCACAATAATTTTTGTAAATCAGTCTCTTGATCATAGGACAAAACGACATCTACAACAACAGTTTTTATTCAGGATATCTTATCCATCAATCCATAGTACAATGTATCTATAAGTTTATCCATAGTTTTATCAGTTTTTAATACACCATTTGAAAACAGTAAATTATTTTTTTCATCAAATAAGGAAAAAAACATTCACTTTATATCATCATTTTTATATTTTTTAAATAATTCAGATTTTATTTTTTCTATCATTTTATTTAAATAATTTAAAATTTTATTGTTTAAAATAAGTTTTTAATTATATTATCTCACGTCAATTTTAAGTTCTAAATTTTAAATTATAAATTAAATATTTTGTCTAAACTTAATTTTAAAATACTCAAACAAATCTGAAATGCAAGAGTAGGTGAAATACAGTTAAACGGAGTAAAGCTTACTACTCCTATTTTTATGCCAGTGGGAACCAAAGCAACTATAAAAGGTTTAATTTTAGATATGCTACAAGATCCCAAATATATTTGAGATTTGCCCACAATAAATCTAATCCTAGCAAATACATTTCATCTCTATTTACGTCCCGGTGATGAACTGATAAAAAACGCTTGATGATTACATAAATTTGAAAATCGAAACTGACTCATACTTACAGACAGTGGATGATTCCAAGTTTTTAGTTTATGATTAAATAAAAATAGTAGAGGTGAATATAAATCCAACGATGAAGATAAAGAATTTAGCCATGAAATAAAAATCAAACTCACAGAAGAATGAGTAAAATTTAATTCACCATACGATGGATCAAAACATTTTTTCACACCAGAAAGTGTAGTCGATATACAATGTAATCTATGAAGCGATATAATGATGGTACTTGATGTATGTTCTCCTACAGATGCAAACAAAAAAACCATAGAAGAACAGATGCATATGACACATCGCTGGGCCAAAAGAGCATTTGACCATCTAGAAAAAAAATACGACAAAGTTCGTTGAGTGCTTTTCCCCATAGTCCAATGAGGAATACACTTAGATCTCAGACAACAATCAATAGATTTTCTATCACAGTATGCAAAAGACTGAATAGCAGTCTGATGAGTAAGTGTCTGAGAATCCAAAGACCTTATCCGTGAAGTAGTAGAGTTTACATGACCAAAATTACCAAACGATAAACCAAGATATCTAATGTGAGTAGGCACGCCAGAAGATCTTATGCATGCTATAGAGCATGGATTCGATATGTTTGATTGTGTATTAGCGACCAGACTGGGTAGACATGGTATGGCTTTTTCTGATGAATGAAATATGACAATAAAAAATGCTAAATATAAATCTGATTTTACTCCACTGACAGGTAATTGTCCATGTTTTGCATGTAAAAATTATAGCAAAGCTTACCTTCATCATCTTATAAAAGAAAAAGAAATGCTTGGTGGAATATTACTTAGTTTTCACAACATAGTCTATCTAAATAATATATTAGAAAACTGGAAACAAAAGCTACTAAAAAGCTAACAATACTTGACTTTTATTACAAAAACGATATCCTCTCTCCCGAAGGTACTTCAAGACGTTGAAAACAGAGAGACTATGGCTGATCTCAATAGTTAATCTGGTCCTTCATGGCGAAGAGATCTAGGTATTAGGGGATGTCTCGGTTTCCGAAATACTGAAACAGGCACTGAGGCTCTGAAGAGAGACTAACTGGAGTGTGTATACCGCTCCAGTTTTTTTATAATAATACTTGACATTTTATAGGGAATGTTTATTCATATATCTCAAAAACAAAATCATTAAACATAAATTCAAAAGCACATGACAAGAAAAAAATTATCATCAAGCGAAAAAAAACTCAAAGCATTACTCTCTTCCAAGGGTGGATTAACGATCCTTCAAACTCAAGTACAAAACATTTTTGAAGGTCATCCAGGGAAAGATGAAGTCTTTGTTCCTCTTGAAAGATTGCTAGTTGCTGTTTCCAACTTCCAGGATAAACATCGTAAGGATATGGACGCTCTAAAAACCAATTTCAAAGGCAACGAAACTATAATGGTTTACCTGGGTCCTCTACATGTCCACATCAAAACATCAGGACGTGATATCTGGAAATCAGAGAAACACAAAAGCTTTGTAAAAAACAGGACCGGAGTTATCAAAAAAAGTAGGCTTTCAATAAGACCAACTTATGAACCGGTAAACGACTCCAGGATATTCCTGGGAAACGATTATTATGATACTGCTCAGCCACTTTCATTTGTAAAATCCTCACGTACAACTGGTTTGGCAAACGAAAACATGGTTAAAGACCTAAAAGTAAAAGTTGAGCAGTTCCTTGAAGAAAACTACAACAAAATTTCAGTTAATATTACAGAACTGAGAGAATTATTGAAATAATCTTCAACACAGAAAATCACGAAAATTCCTCCGTTTTTACGCGAGGAGTTTTTTTTAAAAAAACATTTCACTTAAATAAAAATATGATTATATATTTGGTATTTATCTATCAAAACAAGATGCCAATACAATTTGTATGAATGTTTGAAAAAGCCCTAGAATTTGCTCTTCAAAAGCATAAATGACAAAAAAGAAAATGAAATGATATGCCCTATTATCGACACCCTATCTCTGTAGCAAAAAATATAGAGACATACAAAAAATCAAAAAACATAGAGCTTCTCATGACAGCTGCACTATTACACGATACTGTAGAAGATTGTGAAAATGTTACACTTCAAGAAATTGCAGAAAAATTTGGCTATTATGTAGCTGCATTAGTAGATGAATTAACATCCAATGAATCTGAAATTAAAAAAATAGGAAAAACAGAATATTTAAAAAATAAAATGATTAATATGTCATCATATGGATTAGTCATCAAGCTATCTGATCGTTTAGACAACGTGAGAGATTTAGATACGACAAGCAAAATATTTCAAAAAAAATATACAAAAGAAACTCTAGAAATATTAGATCATCTAGAGTCTGGAATAAGAAAGCTTACTGCAACACACAAAAAATTGATTGAAAAAATAAGAGAATTTTTAATTTAAAATTTTACATTCCTAGAAATCTCGACTTCATTTCATACTACTAGACTGAGTATAATTGGTAATAGTAGATTCAAAAAAATTTCATTTTTCCATATTATTGTCTTGCAACCTTTCAAGATGTTTGTAGGGATTATCTTTTACAGTATCAGGAAACAATGGCTCAAGTCATAGCATAGCAAGCCTATTATTTGCCAACCATTTTGTATAAACTTCAGTTGATTTATCATTGATTCCTATAATTTTATTTCCTAATATAAATTGTGATCGTTTAATTTCCTGATCTACAGCATCACTAAACATATCGTAAATCATTTTTTCATTCCACATTTCTGGAAATTCTTTTCTAATTTCATGAAGAATATTGGTAAACATAGTCACATGAGTAAGTTCATCTCTACGTATATAGTTGATCATCCTATCTGTAGATCTCATTTTTTGTTGATCGGCAAGAGTATCAAAAAAAGCAAATCCATTATAAAAATATAATCACTCAAGAAGAAAATTTCAGATTAATCCTCTAAAAAAATTTTCATCATTTGGATTATCTATAAAGTCTTGATATATCTGACCTATAAATTTATTTCTTTCAAGTAGGATTTCATTGTCTCTCCAAAAATAATAAATCTGATCTCTTTTATTACTATCTACTACCGATTCAAGAATAGTTGCATAACTTTGAGAGTGTATTGCTTCTTGATACGTCTGGATAGCAATGATAAGACTAACTTCCGGAGCAGTAATATAATCAGCAAAATTTGGAAGATTTACAGTCTGTATACTATCAAGAAAAATTAAGAATGATAAAATACCATCGTATGCTCTACGTTCTTCATCACTTAAATCATTTTGATAACATACGCTATCTTCTCACAGTCATGATACCTTTTCTGGTACCCAAAAATTTCCTATCATAATTGTATATAACGATTTAGCTCGTCAATATTTGGTATTGTTGAGATTAAAAAGTCAGGTTGTATTTCATTTTATAATAGTTCTTACCTGAGTATCATCATTACCCTCAGGATTAAAAATTTGATTAGGTACAAAGGACATTTAATTAAATTAAAGATTTAAAAACTATAGTTGACTTTTGTTATAAAATATATATAAGATATATTATAAATACAAACAAAACTATGAAATTTAAAACAAATTATCTTTACCTGCTTTTCATCCCATTGGTTGTTTTAGGATTCTATCGAATCTTTAATCCTCCATCACAAGATGATAAAACAACAGAACAAGAAGTAATAAAAACGAAAACTGAATTCAATCCCACAACAACTCTCGAATCCCTTAAAAAACTCGGTATCAATATATCTCTATGGACCGAAAGTAAGAAAGATTTTGAAAGAATTCATGATGTTGAATTGGAAAAAGTCAGTAATGAAATCTTAGTTTTCGTTGATGATGTACCTGAGCACAATCCATACCACTGGTCTATTCGAAAACAGTGGATGAAATTGGAAGGTAACAAAACAGAGCTATTTACAAATAATGGCAAAAACTTTGTTGTAATTGGTTCTTATGGTTACATAGAAACCATTATAGGAGATTATGGAGCATGTAAAAGAACATTTAAATTCGGTGGAGACCTTTACAGATATAAAACCACCGCAGACTACATCATTGAAAAATCAATGGAAGTACTACCAGGTATGTAAACTAAAAAGAAATCAATAGATAAAAGCAATTCTTCGTTTTCGGAGGATTGTTTTTTTTTATTTTAATTCTAATTCTTCTATAATTTTTTGTACATGACCAGCTGCTTTTACATTTCTCCATTCTTTTAATATTTTTCAATTACCATCCAACAAAAATGTAGATCTAATGGTCCCTTGAACAATTTTTCCATACATATTTTTTTCTCATCGCACCTCAAACTGCTTGTGTAAAGATAAGTCTTCATCAGATACCAAATCTATACTTAGATTTTGTTTTTCTATGAAATTGCAGTGAGATTTTTCTGAATCTTTACTCACTCATATCACTCCTATTCTATTTTTATTAAACAAATATTTATAAGTAGAAAAATCATGAGCTTCTATAGTACATCCCGGAGTATTATCTTTGGGATAAAAATAGACAATAAGCTGCTTATATTTACTTAGAAATGGCTGTAATTTTTCCATAATTTTTATTTTAGAATATAAAGTATAATACTTATCATTTCGACCGAAGTGGAGACTTGTCCTAAAGAATGAAGGGAATCTTTTTAAGGGATCTTCGACGAGTTTATCCCGCAAAGCGGGACTCGAGATGACAGGTTTTTTGCTAATCCTTCATTTCTTCCCCCACATTTCCAGCAATCTTAATAGATGGTTTCAATGTCTGTCATCATACATTCCATGTAGCAGGACAAGCTTGACCAGGATTAGATCTTACAAATTCAAGAGCTCTAATCTTTCTTACAAGTTCAACAGTACTTCTCCCTATTGGTTCTGTAACAATTTCAATAGCTTTTATCTCACCATCAGGAGATATAATAAATGTTCCTCTCGCACTATTTCCACTTTCATTATTTAATACTCCAAATAATTTACTTAAATCTCACTTTCTATCACTTACCATTTGTATCTTGAAGTTTTCTAATAATTTTTCTGTTTCTATCCATCTCTTGTGAGAAAATACCGTATCAGTACTCACCACAAGAATTTCAGCATTAGAAGACTTGATGTCTTCATAAGATTTATTTAAATCTTTTAGCTCTGTAGGACATACAAAAGTAAAATCTGCAGGATAAAAAAATAAAACAAGTCGTTTAGATGCAAAATCTCAAAGTGATTTTTTAATAATAGAATCAGATATAGGATCATAGATATCAAAAGACATAATTTCAATCTTATCTTCAAGTTTTAATGTTGTTAGGTTTTCCATTTTTTTAGTCTTAAAATTATAAAATATATTTGACTTTTATCAACAATTATCTAAATTAAACATCGGCGTGAAAATTACCTTTCAATACTTAACTTGGAAGTCTATTGTAAACTTGGAAGGAAAACCACGACCTGCAAATAACCTTTATACCATTTGGGCGTGCCGGAGTTTTACTCACACGCCTTTTTTTATTCTCATATATATTCAAATCTCTTTACTGTTTTTCAATCTGTTTCTACTGTTTTTTCAAATTCCTCTACTGATTTTACTCGTATAGGATTATCTCCGAACTCTTGGCTACTATAAAGTCATTGATAAACCACATAATCTTCAAGTGTATCTGAATGTTTTCATACAGCGATTACTTGATAAGTATTCCCTTTATAATGTTTATAAATTCACATTTCCATGAGAATATATTAATACATAAAATTTATTTTTGAATAATTATTTTTTCTTTAGTAAATCTTACCTTCGCAACATCTGCATATTGATCTTCACTTGATCTATATCCCAAAGTTGCAACTACTGTTGCAGTTAGTCATAATTCATTGAGTCATAAAATTTCATTATATTTTTCAGGATCAAATCCTTCCATAGGACAAGCATCTATTCACATTTGAGCACAAGCAGATAACAAGAATCACAATACAATATATGCCTGTTTCTGGTTTCGTCATTTCAACTGTTCTTGAGTTTTTGATGATATACTACCAAGCATCATATTTTTATACTCTACAAGCTTATCTGTGTTTTTAAAATCTTCAGGAATATTTTCCAAATCAACTTTCCTTGTCTGTATCATATCCTGGATATATTCATCTACATCACTTTCTTGAAGATTGGTTTTGGCTGCAATTACTATCAAATCTGATGCATCTGTAATCTGTTCTTGTCATCGAGAATTTGCTTGTAATTGTTTTCTAATTTCTTGGTTTTTTACGTGTATAAATTTCCAAGGTTGTAAGCCAAATGCTGAAGGAGCTAATCTCATAGCTTCAAACAATATATCCAAATCATCCTGATTTATTTTTTTATCCAGATCAAATTTTTTTGTTGCATAGCGTCGATTCAACGCTTCAATTAAATTTTTCATAATATTTTTAATTAGTTTATAAAACATTTTTAACTATCCACTACAACTCGCACATTCTTTTACTTCCAAACTCATACTTCTAACATAATAAATAGTCTTGATTCATTGCTTCCAAGCTTTGAGATAATAACCATAAAGATCAGCAGGACTAGTGTTGGCAGGATTGATCATCCATTCAAATGATATCGCTTGGTCAATCCATTTCTGAATCACCGCAATCATATCTATTACATCAGGCATTTTCATATTTGTATATTCTTTATAATATCGCATATTCTCTTTATTTAGATTTGGAGCTACATTTACAGATGGTGCAATACTATTGGTCTCTACAAAATATTTTTTATATATTGGCAACAGTCATGCAGTAGTACCAACAACCAAAGATGTAGAAGTATTAGGAGCCGGAGAAAGATGATATCCAAATCTAACTCAATATTGTTTTATACTATCCATCAATATTTTCCATTCATTTTTGAGACTAGCATGAGTAGCAAACCATTCTGAATCTTTGCCAAAAAATATTCATTTAGATCGATTACTACCATCAAATAGACTATATGCTCCCTTTTTCTTTGCAAGAATATTGGAAGCAAGCAAAGTATGATAAGAATATTTTTCGAATAACTTGTCTACATATTCTCTAGCAAATACGCTATCATACATCATTTTATGTGTTGCTAGATGTTCAGCTAATCATAAAAATCATAGTCATACACTTCTATATTTTTTTGCTGTAATCTCTGCCTCTTTGATGGGATAAAAGTTTAGATCTATTACATTATCAAGTATCCTCATAGCGATAGGTATAACTTTTGCAATTTCTTCATCCGTAAATACTTTTGCAACATTTATAGAAGCTAGGTTACAAACTACAGTATCTCATGCTTTATATTTTATACATATATTTCAATCTTCGTCTATTTCTTCAATAAAATTTGATGGAGACGTATTTTGTGCAATTTCAGTACATAGTTGACTAGAATATATTTTACCGGAGTGTGAATTAGGATTAGTATTATTCACAGTATCGCGGAAAAATGAATAAGGCATGCCTGTCTCTACGACAGTCTTTAAAAGTTTTTTAAATATTTCTTTACTAGAAAATCTCTGCTTAAGAACTATTCTATCATCATTCTCCATTTCTTCATAAAATTTTTCAAATTCATCACCAAAATAATCCTGAAGTTTTTTTCAAGTAATATCCTCAATCTCTTTTGGATCAAACAATGTCCAATCTCAATTATTTTCTAACCTTTTCATAAATAAATCTGGAATAGAAACTGCTGGAAAAATATCAAAAGACTTACGTCTAATGTCTCATGTTTCAGTCTGTAAATCAAGAAAATCCAATACATCCTTGTGCCATATATCAGTAGTTACAGAAATAGCTCATGCTCTAGCTCCCAATTGATTAACCGCTACAGCTGTATCATTGATTACTTTAATCCATGGTATACTTCCACCAGATGCTCATTTTACTCATCTAATTGTAGATCATTTTGCTCTTATATTTCATAGATATGCTCATATACCACCTCCATATTTTGATATCTGAGCCATATTCTCTATATTATGATATATACTTCTAAGATCATCATCTAAATTTAATTTAAAACAGCTAGATAATTGATGAAAATTTGTTCTAGCATTCATCAGAGTTGGCGTAGGAAGAGAAATCTTCTGTGTAGAAATATTTTGATAAATCTGTATTGCTGTTTCCAATCTTTCATCTTTTTCCTCTGGTATAGCCAAGAATAAAGCAGCTGACATATACATTTCTTGAGGGAGCTCTCGAATAATCTTATTTGGATTCAACAGATATCTCTTCTTCATCATCAGGACACTCGTATAATTATATGTCATATCAGTATCTTTTTTGATATATTCTCAAGCCTTTAATATATCTTCTTTACTATAATATTTCCAAAAATCTCCATAATAGAATCACTTTTTTATATAATCTTCAAATAAATCTAAATATGAAATTGGCGAATAAATTTTATTTATATCTAATTTTCTATTTCTTGCTGCTTGTTTCCACAAATCGACAGCAGTCAATCTACCCGCTATATATTGTCGATCGGTATTTTGCAAAGAAATCAGATTAATGGCGGATTTGCTGAATAAATTAATAAGTTCAGATGTTTTGATACCATCCATTAAATATTTTTTGAGTTCATGCCAGATATCATCAAATGGACATGTTTCCATATATTCTCAAGCTATTTTTTCATAAAGCTTTTTGATTTTAGCTATACTAAAAACCTGCGTCTTGTTATCATTTTTTGTTACATAAAATTTTTTAGAATTGAGTTTTTTGATTCCTTCTGTCTCTTCTTGTTCTCTAAGTTTACTGCGTTCTTGCCTATAAACTATATATGATTTTGCTATATCAAATCTTCCAAATTTCATCAATGTCTGCTCCACGATGTCTTGTATCTGCTCTACATTTACAAATTCATCTTCAAGTAAAGTCTGAGAAATATCGACGAGTTGATCTACTATGTCATTCACTATAATTTGTATTTCTGATTCATCTACAATTCAATTTGCAAGATAAGCTTTATTGATAGCATTTCGTATACGACTAGGATCAAATTTCATAATATCGTTGTTTCTTTTTCTGATATATTCTATCATCACGGTATAAATTAGTGTGCTAAAAAATTATAATTCTGAAGGAAAACTAGCTTTTAATAAGAAATTTATATATGATGATTGACACTATATTTGGTGTCAGATTAATTCCATAGATACAATATGTTGTAGCAACGTCATAAATATTGAAAAAATAAATGCAAGAGATTTTTGGAGATTTTTTAACCAAGATTTAAATTAATATTCAGGATTATTAACAATTGTAATTTTTATGATATCAAGCACAAACATACATTGACTTTATACAGTAAATATATATAGTATATTTATAAATAAAAATATAAACCTAATAAAACAAAAATAATATGCAAAACTTTATTGAAGTTATGACTCTTATCGGAGCGGTAGCATTTTTTATTATGCTGCTTACTATCACATTGCTAACTATATGGATGATCCGTCTCTATAGAAAGAATGTAAAACAACCGCAACATGCATTGTTGCGAGGCTATCCATTGATGGGTAAAATTCGATACATCGCTGAAATGGTTGGACCAGAATTGAGACAATATTGGTTCAATAACGACATGGAAGGAAAACCATTTTCCAGGTTTATCTTCGTAACTATCGTAAAGATGAGTAAGTACGCAAGTACTATCATTCCATTCGGAAGTAAAAGAGATTTCAGTGCTGACGGATTTTTTTTACGCCCTACTCCATTCCCATTAAACAAGAGTGAATTATCCGTAAATATGAAACAAGTCGGTAGTTACATCTACAGTCTTATTGGTCACGGGCTCTTCTGGAGAAATGAAAAAATAATCC
Source organism: Candidatus Absconditicoccaceae bacterium (assembly GCA_049305865.1). Lineage (GTDB taxonomy): Bacteria > Patescibacteriota > Gracilibacteria > Absconditabacterales > Absconditicoccaceae > UBA6263. The sequence goes on along the minus strand of JBAQPP010000023.1, from coordinate 2,021 downwards.
AAAAAAACCTGTATGCTTGGGCATTTACAGAAAATGATTACATTATTATCGGAAAAAACGATAGTCATATCGCCAAGCATTGGACAGTAAAAAGACCTTTCGGTGCAACGGGTATGTCATATGGTGCTCTTGGGAAAAATGCAATCAAGACTCTTTCACTTGGTGCTGCCATTAGCGAAACATGGATCAACACAGGAGAAGGTGGACTGACCCCACAGCATCTCGAAGGAGGTGGAAATGTAGTCTATCAATTGGGACCTGGTTTATTCGGATCTCGCAATTCAGATGGGATATTCTCAGTGGAAAATTTTACTAAAAACATGAGCTACAAAAACGTAGTGGCTTGTGAAATCAAGCACGCTCAAGGAGCAAAAGTAAAGGGTGGTTTTCTACCCAAAGAAAAAAATACCCCTGAAGTTGCAAAATTAAGAGGAGTAGAACCAGGAATAGATATAGAATCTCCAAATCGAAATCCTGAATTCCACGACACGCCATCGCTTATCCAATTCATTGCTCGTTTGAAACAACATAGCTGTGGAAAACCTGTCGGCATAAAAATTGTCGTAGGTCAGGTAGAAGAATTGGATAGTATGTTTGAACTATTTTCCCTGACGGGTATGTATCCAAACTTCATTACGGTTGATGGAAGTGAAGGCGGAAGTGGAGCTACTCACCAGGAAATGGCGGACACACTGGCATTACCTCTCTTTGAGGCTCTACCTATTGTCGTAGAACTATTGAAAAAACATAATCTACGCGACAAAATTACAGTCTTCGCCTCAGGGAAACTAGTAACAGCAGATCAGGTTGCTATTGCACTTTGTTTAGGCGCAGATTGTGTCAATACTGGTCGTGGGATGATGATCGCTATGGGATGTATTATGGCTGAAACATGTGACAGCAACGCATGCCCTGCTGGTGTAGCCACAACAGATCCAGAAAAAGAAAAAAATCTGGTGATTGAAGAAAAAAAATACAGAGTCGCAAACTATGTACTGACAATGTGTCAGAGTTTGTTTACTCTGGGTGCAGCATGTGGTATCAAGTCACCACGCCACTTTAACCTGAAACACCTTGGTTATCGCAAAAGCGGTAAAACCATGAGAGGTGAAGAATACATCAAGTACATCATGGAAGATCAACTTCCCAAAGAAAAAATATCATTTCATGAAGAAAAAATGATATAAAAATAAATTTAATCACAATACAAAAGGCGGACAGTTTTTACTTCCGTCTTTTTTTATAATTGTATTTTTTAAGATATTTGATATAAAAATCATATTTAAAATCTATTCATCATTATGCATACCAATCCCAACGCCAAAAGAATCCTATGCTACTGAGATTCAAACACTCGATGACGAATTCCTTGATCTATGTGAATGTCTAGATATCACCTAGACAAACGTCGACCATGAATACTCCAAAATTTTTTGGGAGAAAACTTTGAAATCATCGAAGAATGATTATGATGAAGGACTACAATGTTTGATGACTCTAGACCAGAATTCCCATTAAGAAACTGACTCCAGACACTTCCTATTATACTTGAATCACATCTATCTTTGGACCTAGTAATTCTAATGTTGGGCACAACAGACACAAAAGAAATGATGAATTTATCTAGTGAACAAATTACACAGTGAATGGAAAAACTAATCCACACAATAAAAAATTACAAAGTTTTGGATTGATCTAAGTCACCTCAAATTCTTATCGTAGTTCCGCCGATAGTAAATGAAGCTTGAAACATAGCTTCCACACTATTCAAATGAAGTTCGCAAAAATGAAACGAGCTAATCCAATCTTACAAAAAATTAGCTGAAGATGAAAATGTTCTTTATATAGATCCCACATCAGAAATCAAAGTCGATGAAAAAGAAGGTATCCATATCGATAGCGATAATCATCAGAAATTAGCTAAATTAGTTTTTGAAATTATCTCTGAAACATAAAAATTTATATTTAAACATATTATGCAAAAAATATCTTTAGAACAGTTGAAAATTATGGTTAAAACC
>JBAQPP010000022.1:0-18648 GCA_049305865.1 Candidatus Absconditicoccaceae bacterium | reverse complement strand
AAATATGCCACAGGCAATATCAGTTATAAATTCTTATATAAGCGAACCAAATGAAGAGATAATTGGTATGATATATCGGCTTGAAAATAATTTTCTAAAAGTCTGACTTTTCATGTCATCCTGAGAGCAAACGAAGGATATAATTATTTCTTCAGAAATTACTAATCTCGCAGAACAACGTCTTCAGGCTAAAAAAGATAAAAATTATGCTCTTGCAGATGAGCTTAGAAATAAGGTAAAAGATATGTGATATGAAATCAGAGACACAAAGGACTGATTTGAAATAGATAAAATATAATTTTTAATAATATATAATTATGAAACGAGCAATACCAATGATATTTTTGATTATATTTGAAAGTGTAGCAGATATTTTTGCAAAGAAACGATCTGACTCTCAGTTTTTTTGGTATTCTGTTATAGCCTTGTGATTTTATCTTATCTGCAATACCTTCCGATTGTTTGCTCTCAAAAATTGATCGTGACTAGGTAGATGAGCGATTATTTTTTCTGTAGCGAGTGGGATATTAGCGTTAGCTATATGAATATTTATGTTCAAAGAAAGTTTCACCCCTATACAAATTATCTGAGTAATCCTTGGATTAGCATCTATTATTCTAGTTAGTATATAATTTATTCTTTACAGATAATTCACATGAAAATACTCAATACCATCCACGAAGATTATCATATGCATTGTATCAATTACTCTGATGGGATGAATACCATTGATGAAATAGTTCAATATGCAGATAAAATCTGATTAAAAAAAATCGTAATTACCGATCATAGTCAAATTGTATTAGATAAAGCTAATATCTCACTTAAGAGCCCTAGATCTATGATACAAAATAGACGAAAAAATGTCCATAATGATTTAGACGTAAGTTTTGGTATAGAGTGAGATTTGATAAACGAAAACGGTGATTTTTGTTTTGATATCAAATGATTAGAATCTGATTTTAATATCCTTTCTTGTCATGCATCTATATTCCAGTGAGATCTAAAAAATGTTACTCAGGCATATACCAACGCAATCATAAAATATCATGATAAAATAAAATTTATCTGACATATTTGCCAATCTCAGACTTCAAAATATCTTGATATAGATGCAATAGCAAAAGTACTAAATCAATATAAAGTTTCTATAGAATTAAACTGCTTTTATTTGAATGAATGAGGAACAGATTTAGATAAACTGAATAAACTATTATCGCTTTTAGAAACATGAGTCTATGTAAATAGCGATATGCATACATTAAATGATTTTGGCTTTAGACAGGCTGGATTTGATTATCTTAAATCACTTTGATATTCAAATTAATTTTTCAAACAAAAAAAGGAAACTGATAAAAATCAGATCCTCTTGTTCTATTAGTTATTAACCAATAAATTCGTCTATAAAAGTCTTGATACCCTGTACTATCCTTCCACCTATTCCCAAAACAATGAGAGCGATAGAAATAATGTGAAGTAATAGGACTTGAATCCATAATAGGTAAATACAAGCGAGAATAACTCCCACAAATAGCATCAGTTTTGCTATAGCTTTTTCGAGTTCTTTGTTGTTAAATTCCTTTACTTCCTCATTTTGTCCCTTATCTTGGTCCCTGATTATTGATATTATCTCAAAAATCAGACCGAATGTATTAACCCATATTACGGTACTGAAATACCTGTACCTTTCGTCAATTTTTTCCCAGTTCATAGACTAAATGTTTTTGTTTTGTTTACTATAAATATATAAATCTAGATAAAAGTCAATTAAAAAACCTGGTATATCACCAGGTTCTTATTTTATGTATTAAAAATATTATTTTTTCACTACAACATTAGCTCCACTCATAATAGCATCTTTTTCATCTCCATTATTTTCATCCCACATATTGGGATTTAATCCTGTTCTAAATGGGAAATCTTCTGGTACGTAATATCCTTTAATCTGACTCAAACATTTCAAAACATTTGTTTGTCGATTGATAGGACTAGATGCATATATTTTACCATCCTCATTTCCATATCTTGATAACTGTTTGATAGTATGATAATTTCACAAGAATTGATTATTCAATGTCAAAGGTATCATCCTTGCTCAAGCAAAAGCTCATCCATAACCTATCCTATCTCCACGATCATTATTTCATACATTTCATATATTATTTGAAGTAGTTAGATATTTTCACAGAGTACTTTCAGCAAATGCAATACATATTGAAACATCTCTATCTATATTGGTATCTTTTACCACATCTTCCCAGAAAGCAAGTTCTCTATAAATACCTACACCATATCTACTCAAGAAATCATCTGCTCTTTCTAGTTGTGTATCTCCAGATGCAAATTCTATGTTTGTAATATCTATAGGCCTAGCATATTTATCATTCAAATATTTTACAAGATATTGATCAGGTAATACATCCTTATTCTGCACTACACTCAAATCTAGTTCTGGTAGAGGATCAATTGCTACTCAGTTTTTGAATGTTATGAAAGATAGATTAGGTCCATTGGATACAAATCATGCTCATCTTGTTCATGGCTCTCAGCCACTATATCATATCAATTGTCATCTCTTGATTACATCTCATTCTTTTATGTCTATCTTATTCAAAAACATATATGCAGAGACATATCATCTCATATGTACTATCATTACTCGATTGATACCAAATCAATCTGTATCTGATACATGATATACTACTCAGTCACGCACAGAAAAAACAGGAGTTCACTGTGAACTAGCTATAGAAAGTCATCTATTGGGAACTCAATATTGTTTTTCAAAATCTTTATCTCCAAAATAACTATCTATTTTATAAATAGGATATAATGGCCAAGCAAGTGGAGAAGTCTCTTTGAGTGAATCATCTTGCATCTTATTCAATAATTTTATTTTATCATCTATTTTAAAAGAAACTTTATAATCTTTTCTCACTATATCATCCACAAAAAGCATCATCATATCATCTACATCTTTTCTAGTTGTTAATATTTTTTCAAAATTATTGTTCTTCAATTGTTTATTTTTATAAAGATCAATAAATCTGACTAAATAATTTTTCTTTTGTTGTAAACTATCTAGTTGACTATTATAATCCTTGATATCATTCTTTGTTTCTATTTTCATAAGATTAAGTTTTTTAATCCTTTCTAACTTATCAGTTTCATTTGTATCCAAATCTCACATCAGTTCGTTGAATTGTAATAACATAGATCTTACAAGACTCTCACCTACAAGTGTACGTGGAATATTATCAGACTTTACCAATAATTTTATATCATCTATAGTATCTGTTTGATTATTATAAATTTCATTATCTAGTTTATAAGCAAAATTTGCAAATTGTTCAATATATTCTTTGGTATCTCATTTTCATTCTCTTGTATTTTTCAATTCTTCAGCTGTTTTTAAAATTTCTTTTTTATATACGGCTATCTTTCTGAGTGTATTAGCTACTTTTTTTGTGGTTTGATTGATATCAGTTATTACACGAACTATTTCAGCTCTGACTTCTCTATATTTTTCACTTATTACAGAATTATCTCAGCTTTTTTCAGCTGTATCCAAATCATAAAGTTGCTGTGTTATATCGTCTACGCTCTTTTCTAAATCATTTATATTTTGGACTGCTCATTTTTCATCAAAATTATCCAAGTTTTCTTGAGATTGATAGGATTCTTGTCATTTTACAAATCCTATAGTTAGTCCTAAAATTATAAACATATAAATTCAAAATTTCTTCATTTGTACAATTGAGAATAAAATATACTTTAATTCTATTCTCAAATACGTATTTATCCAATTTTACCTTGGTATAAATTAAACTATAGATTGACAAACGTTACAAATATTATAAAGAATAGAGATATTCTTCTAATTTATAGAAAATTTATTTATATTTTTTTCTTATATCTTCAGCTAATTCTTTATAATCTTTTTCATTATAAAAATCGCGATTTTCAGAGTCTCTATCGTCCATTACGTAGACTATATGATCTGGTATAAGGTGAAAATGCATGTGATTTACAGATTTTCAAACTTTCTGCTTTGATAGACCATCTCTAAGAAGCAGACTTATATTTTTATGGTATTTACGAAGTTTTTTATCCCATTTAGCGACAAGTTCAAACATCTGTATAAGTTCCTTATGTTCGAGTGCTTTTAGTAAGCATACATGTCTTTTAGGAACTATCAAAATATGATCTGGTGTATAAGGAGAACGAGCGGGGATTACATAAAAATATTTTCTATTTTCCAAAATATCCTCTCTATTTTCATTACAAAAAGGACAAAAATGCTTTTTATCAAATTTTTTTACCATATCTAAGTATCTAGCCATATTATATTATTTCCAATTTAAACAAAAATATTATAACTAGATTTAAAAAATTTGCAAAAAACTTTATATATTTAAATACTTATAGTTTGGTCTCGTATTTTCATATCTTGGATTTGTTGACTATGAGTGACTACAAAAAATTTCATATTTCTAGATTTTACAAAATCTTCAAGCATATCAGCTACTTTTCATACTGTATCAGCATCAAGATTATTTATGGTTTCATCTAGAAATAAAATAGAGGAGCGGATATAGCTGGAAATAGCAAGCATTCGTACTAATTTTAAGATGATTCTTTGTCATCCACTGAGACTTTTGACGTCTCTAGATCATTTATCATCCAATATTTTGATATCAAGTTCAAGTTTTTCTGAGTCAGATTTATTTAAATCAAAATTTATCTGATAATCTACCACTTGGCTCAAAAAGCTATTTATAATATCATTTAATATAGGAAGAGAATCTTGTAAGACAACAAGTAAAAGTTCTCTTGAAAAAATCTGGTATAGATTATTCAATATCTTTTCTTCTTCTTGAAGTTTTTTAATATGTATTTTAGATTTTTTAAATTCTTCTACTAAACTACCTATATCACGGATATTCTCTTTCATTTGAACATTTATTCTTTCAATTTTTTTTACACTTTCAAAGTCTGATTTAGTTATCTGACGTTCGATTTGTTCCACTTCTTCATCTATGTCTTGTATTTTTAATCTTATTTCTTTTATCTTAGAATCAATATTTTCTATCCTGACTTTATTTTTTTCTACTTCGATTTTATACTCTTGCAGTTTATTAAATTCTATTTCTAGATTATTTATTTCTTTGTCTAATTTTTTCAGTTCCTTATCAAAATTTTTATATTCCCTATATATTTCTCATATTTTTTTATAATCAATCTTATTTAAAAAATCTTTTATTGAATCAATCTTATCCTGAGTTATTTTAATATCCTTCGTCCTTCCACTATCTCAATTTTCTTTTTCAATCTCTTGAATCTTTGATATTACATTTCTTATCTTAGTTTGGATATTTTCTTCTTTTAATCTCATTTCTAAATGTTCTTTCTCTGCATACAGCTTATCCTTTTGTTCCTGTAGATTATCAAAAGTTTTTTTATTTATTACTTTGATAAAAGGGCAGTGTGTTCATATTTTTTCACATTCAAATATCTCCTGTTCTTGCATATTCTTTTCAAATATTTCTATACTTTGATTTAGTTTTTTTATCTCTTCATCTCTCATGGATTTTTTTTCTTCGAGATTTTTCATTTCATTTTTTAAACTATCTATCTCTTTTTCTTTTAAAATTGCTATATTCTTAATATCTGCTTCTAATCAGTCTTTTTGTGCTTTATATAAACTTCATTTACTTACAAGATCTTGTACTAAATTATAATAGTCTCATATATTTGCATCATCTCAGATTCATTTCCCTTCTTCTCATAATTCATTTAATTTTGACTTCATTTCTTTCACTTGTTCGTTAATTTTTTCTATATCAGATTGTATTTCTATCTTTTGTTTTTTAAATTTATCCATTTGGATCTTATCAAGAGATTCTATTTTTTCTTCAAATATTTTTGCAGTATTGGCAATTTCAAGCTTTTCTTTATTTAATAATTTTTCTTGAGATTGTATTTCTTCTTTATTTTTGATCAAACTTTCTTTTTGATTTAATATTTTGTTATATTCATTTTTTGCTATCTCAATTTTTTCATCCAAAATTTTATTTAACCCTACAGGAAAATTTCATACTTCAAATTCGTTAGCATTTATTTTATCTTTTATCATCTTCATATCATCCAAAAATTCTCTATATTCGTTCAGATTTATTCGTTCTAAACTTACATTATTCAATTCTTCAAATCACTGCAAATATTCTTCAATTAACTTTCTTAATTTAAAATCATATTTACTACTGTCTTCATTGGCTTTTATCTGGGCTACGACCTCTCTTTTTTTCTCCATTATTTTTTCCTTAGCTTCGTCTATTCAAATCAGTCCAAATACATTTTTTAAAACATTCAATCTTTCTGCTGGTACCATTTCAAATATATTATCATTATCTTGCATCAGAAAAACCGTACTCAAAAATACCTCTCTAGGCTCCAAGAAGCTAGTCAAATGTAATTGTAAATCTGTTTCATTTTTAAATTTTATTTCTTCAATATTTATTGTCTTGTCGTTTTGTAATATTTCTTGTATATCTATATTTTCATTTATTATTTTACCATCAAATTTCTTTGCAAAATTAGTCACATCCAGCCCATCTATCTTAAATAATCCTGATTGACAACTATCCTTAGATTTTCATTTTATAAGTTTCCTTATTAACAAAAATTTCTCTCCTTCAAAATCCCAAAGTAATTTTATAAATCATTCTTTGCTTGCTATATTGAGCATATTCCTACTAGAATATTTGTATAATCCATACATTGGACCATCAAAAAACAGAAAACTCTTTCAAGTTCCTATGGGTGATTTAATCAAGTATTTCCCATTATCAAAAAAAATGCTGATCAATCTGTCTTTAAAGGGTCATATATTTTTGTACGATACTGCTATTAAATCCACTATATTAATTACACATTATAAATGTTAAATTATAAATTAAAGTAATATTGTTTTTTTTCAAGCTATTATGAAAAATAGTTATATTTGACTTTATTTATAAAATATATAAAACAACAAAACAACAAAAATTAAACTTCATGAAAAAAACATTTAGACACTACATTGTAGGCCATTTTCACATAAGAGCCGGAAGACGTTACAGAATAGTAAAAGTTTTTCGCCCCCGCATGTGTATTAAAAAGGAAGAAAGAACTATCTTAACTGAATTTTTTATGGGAAAAGACTTCTCAAATTACCATTACATTCTTCCTAAAAAATGGGAGGAAGGAGTTTCCTATGAACTGCAGCGTATATGTTATATTCCAAATACGCACACACCCAAAACATAAAAATTATTAACACAAAACAAAAACTAATTTTATGGAAAAAACTTATGACAAGGTAACATTTCAACCGATTTCAAGAGGTCGGTTTCGCTGTAACCAAACTGGAGAAATCGTTTCACGGAGTAAGACAAAAGGACGTAGAATTGCGCTCCTAAACGCTGGCAAAAAAAATAAACCACCCAAAACTTATACTTATCCTGGGAAAGTAGCTAAGTATAGCACAATATACTGTCCTGTTTGCCACAGAAGTATATCAGTGGGTAGTTCTTCTGGCATGTATGAGTGTCGTGAAGAACACAGAGTACAGGTGACTATTAAAACTTATTATTGGGAATGATAAACTATTTCATTCCATCTAAGATTCTTTGGGTTTTTATCCAAAGAATTTTTTTATAAAAAAACTGTCATCTCGAGCTACTTGTCATATCGAGTGAAGCGAGATATCTCTAGATATACTAAGAGATTTCTCTGCTGCGGTCGAAATGACAGTGAAAGAGTCTAAATGACAGTATATTTTTTTTTATTATCTACCATACTTTGCTTTATCTCACAATTTTTCTTCTATTCTCATTAGTTGGTTATATTTACATATTCTATCTGTTCTAGATGCAGATCAGGTCTTTATAAATCATGTATTCAAAGATACAACAAGATCAGCTATAAAAGTATCTTCGGTCTCTCACGATCTATGAGATACGATTGCTTTCATTCAGTTTTGACTGGCCATATTTATAGCACTTATAGTTTCACTTACAGATCAGATTTGATTTAATTTTATAAGTATAGAATTTGCCATCTTTTCTTTGATTCACATCTCAAGTCTTTCAATATTAGTCACAAATAAATCATCTCAAACTATCATTATTTTTTCTCATAGTCTAATCGTCATTTCTTTCCATCAATCAAAATCATCTTCAGCATGTCAGTCTTCTATAGACATAATAGGATATTTAGATATCCATTGTTCATATACATCAGTAAGCTCGCTGTGACTCATTATTTTATTTTCTCATGCAAATATATATTTTCAATCTTTATAAAATTCTGAGGCAGCGGCATCGATAGCAAGTTTAATCTTTCATTCATGACCAGCTTTTTCAATAGCTTCCATAATGATTTGGAAAGCTTCTTCATTAGATCCTAAATTTGGCGCGTATCATCATTCATCTCATACTGATGTTATCATTCATTTCCCTTTTAATATTTTCTTTAGATTATGAAATACTTCAGCTCACATCCTGATTGCTTCATGGAAATTACTAGCTCATACTGGTACTATCATAAACTCTTGTATATCTACATTATTGTCAGCATGAGATCATCAATTTAAAATATTCATCATAGGATAAGGTAGAGTATTTCATTTACCATCATTTATATATTCATAAATCCACTTTCACTCACTGTTTGCACATGCTACTACAAATGCCATAGAAACACCGAGTATCGCATTTGCTCATAGTTTAGATTTATTTGGAGTTCAATCTAGATTTAACAAAAACCTATCTAAAGTCTCATAATTATCAAATTCTTTACTTTCGATCTCTTGTTTTATAATATTATTTACGTTACTAACTGCTTTTAAAACTCATTTACCAAGATATCTTGTAGGATCCTCATCTCTAAGTTCCAGTGCTTCATGTATTCATGTAGATGCTCATGATGGTACAATAGCTCTTCACATACTTCAATTCTCCAAACTTAAATCCACTTCTATTGTTGGATTCCCTCTAGAATCCAATACTTCACGTGCGTGAACGTTCTGAATTTTATACATTATTTTATTTTATAATACTAAAAAAAACATTAATCTTTTTAAATTATTGATTTATTACGATATTAATTATTATAAGTATCATCAACTTTTTCAAAAACTATACTTGAAACTTCTTGTAAAACTGATTTTAGCTTATTCCGATCATATCATCTAGTCATTATACACAATAGATATGGATGATCAGGATAGTAAACAATTCAACAATCGTGTAACTGTTTTCTTTCAATTCAATTATTTCAAAATATTGATCTTTCACCAAATTTATGAGAAATTAATATATTCTCATCCGAAATACCAGCGACCAATCAATCTTTAAATTTGGTCTTGGTTAACATATTCAAAACCTTTTCAGAGTTTTCTCTATTAAGATACGATGAATTAAACAAGACTCTAAAAAAAGATGAATAATCAACTACTCTTATATTGTTATCAAACTGTCAGTCAGTAATTGGAGGAAATTCTATTCATATATCAGTAAAAACCCTTTTAAATTCATCGATTTCAATATTTTTTTCTAGGAAAATAGACGCCTCATTATCTGAATATTCTATCATTTGGTTAATGATATCAATAAGTTTGTATTCTTTACCTACTTGTAATCTTTTACTTGGCATTATATTTTGTTTGTAATTATCACTTGTTCAATTCTTTGTAAAAATCAATTTTCTCTGTAAAAATCAATTTTCCGTTTCATCCTTTTTGAAATAAGCTAGCAAAAGTGGTAATTTCATCAAACTTGCAGGAGAAAACAATGCTTTCTCTTTTACTCAAAATCGATTACCATTATTAAAATTTCTAAAATATACAGATAAGTCTGTAATATCTCCATTAGCTATCTTAACTCTTTCATAATCATTCAAATAGTATTCCAGGTTGATGTTTTTGTTATTCATCAAATTCTCTCCTATACTAGTATTGAGAATAGGATTGGTAAGTCATGGTCATATGCCTTTCTTAACTCAAAATCATTTTTGTCCCAAAAATATTCAAATAACTACAGCACAAAATAATATAATAATATTTAAAACCCAAAATTTTTTACTCTTTCTAGATTGTTTATAATTATTTTTTTCTTCCATTATTCTTCTTATATATTAAATCAAAGCCTTACCAGTCATTTCTTTTGGTATATCTATTCACATTATTTTCAAAATAGTCGGTGCAATATCTGCAAGTCATCAGCTTTTTTTAATTTTTTGTATTATAGTTTTTTTTATATATCGGCAAGGCACATTATTTAATGTATGAGCAGTTTTGGGGTTTTCTATTGTTCACATTTCATCACAATTTCCATGATCTGCAGTTATCAAAAGTTCAAAATTATTTTTATCACAAAATTTTATAATTTTTTCTGTTATTTCGTCAAGCTTTTCTATAGCTTTTATAGATGCCTCCATTACTCAAGTATGACCTACCATATCTCAATTAGCAAAATTCATTACAACAAAATCATAGTCATTTGCATTTTTCTCGAATTCATCATAAATCTCTTGAGCTGACATATCTGGATCTAAATCATAAGTTGCGACTTTATGACTAGGTACTAAGATATCTTTTTCTCAATCATACACTATTTGTTGATCTCAATTAAAAAATTTAGTAACATGAGCAAACTTTTCTGTTTCTGCTAGATGTAATTGTCTAAGCTCGTGATTTGAAATTACTTTTCATAAAGTATTTTTTACTTCTTCATTTTCTATAAATATATTGAGTCTATAATTTGGATAATATTTTGTCATAGTGGCAAAATAAACATCATCAAGATTCTTTGTTATAAAGCTGAATGTATTATTTTTTTTCTCAACATTCAAAGAATGTGTAAATGCCTGTGTCATTTGTTTTCACCTATCTGATCTGAAATTTAAAAAGAATACAGTATCTCAGTTAGATACTTTTTCCATGCCCATAAAACTTACTGGTTTTATAAATTCGTCTGTAATTAAATTTTCATAAGATTTTGCAATATATTCACTAGGTGTATCGCTTGTTTCATTTTCTCAAAAAATTATTTCATCATAAGCTTTTTGTATCCTTTCTCGATTGTTATCTCTATCCATTCCATAGTACCTTCACGCAAGAGATGAAATCTTTACATTGGGATATGCTTCAAGGAATATTTCAAAATCTTTCATGAGATCGAGCATTGAATTTGGTTGTAAATCTCTTCAATCACCAAAAAGATGTAAAAAAACATCAATATCACTTGGTATTATTTTTAATATTTTTCTTAAATGCGAGTCGGATCAATGCACTCATCATGGTCCAAATATTTGTAATATATGTAGATTGGATCAGTTTGTTTTGCAATGTTCAATTCCCTTTTTAAATGTTTTGATTTTTTCGAATTCACCATTGTCAAACATTTCATCTATAGTTACGATGCTGTTTTTTATTATTCTTCCAGATCATATTGTAAGATGTCATATTTCAGAGTTTCACATCTGATCGTCTGGTACTCACACAAATTTTCAATGAGCACCCAAACTTGCATAATCAGCCTTTAATAATTTATCAAATGTACTTGTGTTGGCTTGTTTTATAGCATTTTCCTTGGGCGTTTTTTCGTTGATTCCAAATCAATCTAATATTACAAGAACTAGTTTATTCATATTATATATACAATATTTAAAAACTTATATGTTTTCATTTTTTTACATTTCACTTACTTTATAGGAGTATACTGTTAACATATATTTTTTCAATGTTTCTTTTACTATTATAGTCTAGACTATGTTTTGCTATCTCTTTTTTATTACTACTATTGCTTATAGCTTTGTTATTTCATACATAGAATCATATATGTTTATGTCAATTCTTAACTTCCCAAACTAAGATTGCTCAAAGAGGAATTTCTTTTCATTTATATTCTTTCCATCAATATTTTACAATATCTTTGATTGTTCCATCTACAGTTGCATGAATATTTTTTATTAAACCAAAAATTTTCAATACACTACTTACAAAATATGCACATGAATCAGATCAATTTTTTACTATATCTACTTTTTTTCAATTTGATTCAAAAAAATTATTTTTAAACATATTTGTTCATATACTATTTTTTATCATAGAAATATAACTTTGTTGTAATAATTGTTTCATCTCCATTTAATCAATCAAATAATTTAGTCTTTATTCTCAAACTATAAGACATTCTACTTGAAATTCAAATTTAAATAGTTATACCCTATAACAATAAAACAAAATGTCAAATAAACAAAAAGAAAAAGACTAATAAAAATCTTATGAAAAAAAAATTCTTAACATTGCAAACCAAGTTAATATTAGTGTTATTGTCAGTTATAATTCTCATTTCTCTTATGATTTCTACGCTTTATTTTTCAGTAAACGCAAGAGAAAAGAATTTGATGAATACGGTAATGTTGACGAATAAGACAATCGTAAATACAACATTAAGTGATTTCTTGAGACAACAAGAAAGCGTAACCATGGATTATGCTGCCTGGGACGATATGTACACAAATGTTCAATCAAAAAATATTGATTGGATAAAAACCAATATGGCAACATTTTCTAATTCTTACGGGTTCAATTATTTTTCAATTTTTGACTCAAATGGTGTGTGTTTATTCTACAAACCTCAAAGTAAAAATTTAATCAAGCCTGATATTATCAAAAAATTAGATGGCGGACGAGGTAATTTCTTTATTTTAGAGGATTCTATTCTATCTCATGTTTCATGGTCTATTATCACTTTTACTAGCGATACACAAAGGATAGAGAAAGGAACTGGTTATTTATTCATTGTTCGTGATTGGGATTATAATTTTTTATCCAATCTAAAGGCAAGAACCGGATTCCCTGTGAATTTCTATAATCTTTCTAGTAAAAAGGATACATCAACTACCATTTATCAGGGTCTAAAAGATATTGATGGTAAGCTCATTAAGAGCATCGGCTTTAGAACGTCACAATTAAATCATAAAATTAAACAATCAAAAGAATTTATGTTTCTTGCTGTTTTAATTTCTATGTTGGTAGTGATGTTAACTTTTTGGTTAGTTATTAGGAAATATGTAACTAAGCCAATAAATATGATTCTAAAATCCCTCAAATCTAGGGATATAAGAGTTTTGGAGAAACTTGGATTCAACAGGATTGACGATGAATGGGATATCCTTGCAAATTTAGTAAAAGATAGCTTTGAGAAAAGTAAAATTTTACAAGAACAATCTAAAGAGCTTGCACAAAAAGCCCAGCAGCTTAACGAAGAAATCTTAACAAAAGATAGATTCTTTGATCTGATAGCTCATGATCTCAATTCACCATTTAATGGTATAATGGGATTTAGTGAAATCTTGTTAGAGGAGGGATCTTCATATTCTGATGAAGAAAAAGAGAATATGATCAAACTTATCTATAATTCTAGTAAAAATGCTCATAAATTATTGGAGCATCTGCTCGAATGGGCAAGACTACAGACTGGGAGATTAAAAGTATCACCGACCACATTTGATGTCTCAAAAACCATTAATGGAGTTATTTCCTTTCATTTTGCTAATGCTATGCATAGAAAAGTGACTTTGGTATCCACCGTCAAAGAGTCTCACTATGTATATGCAGATGAACCTATGGTAGATTCTACCATTAGAAATATAGTTTCAAACGCCATCAAATTTACACAATCAGGTGGCATAGTCATGATTAGTGTTGAAAAACACAATGATAGCTTAGAAATTATTGTAACTGATAATGGTAAGGGTATGTCTCCCGATATTTTAAACGCTCTATTTAAAATAGGCGAGAAGATAATATCAGAGGATCTTACAGGCAAAAAAGGAACTGGTCTCGGCCTCATTCTTTGTAAAGAATTTGTAGAAAGAAATGGAGGAAAAATATGGGTGGAAAGTGAACTCGGAAAAGGTTCAAAATTCCATTTTACTATCCCTCTAACTTAACAACAATTATTCACAAAAGCACTCCACGTTTTTACGGGAGTGTTTTTTTTATAAAATTAAAATTTATTGATATGTCAATACTTACGTTTCATATCATTCAGTATTATTTTGTTTTATTTTATATTTGTCTTATAATTTATTATGTACCTTTAATACTATATATTGAGTTATAAATGAATGTTAGATTAGATTATTTAGAGAGAGTAGCACAAAAAAACAAACCAATATCCAGACCCACACGTTGAATTTTCAAGGAACTTAAAACTTTGATAATAATTTTTTGTATGGTTTTTGTAGCTATGCTGATTTTTACAAATATAAATCTGTTTGCAAATAGTTTATCATCTTCATTGGATATTAGTGATACAACAAAATCAGTTAAAACTCGAAATTCTAAAACTTCACAGACCAACAATTCTATATCTACAATAATAGAAAATAATGAAACCAAGACAGCTGAAATTCAAAATCTTATTGATAAATATGATGCTTGAACAGCAATAGAAAAATCTATTTCTCCATCTACTGAAAGTATATTACAAGAAAGATTAAAACAATATGAATTTGATTTTAATACATTACCTCCTACAAATAGATTAATTATATCATCTCTTGGTATAGATATTCCACTTATAGATAGTCAATATACAGATGCGAAAGATTTTACAATTCAAAACTTTGATAAAGAGCTGATGAGTTGAGTGGTGAAATATCCCACAACACCAGCCCCATGAGAATGAGGTAACACATTGATATTTGGTCATACATCTCAAGAACGACGACAAAAAAATTCTTATTGAACAATATTCTCTGAAATACCCAAATTAACAAACGGAGATCAAATCCAAGTAATATGGAAGGGTAATCTATATCAATATAAAGTTGTAGATAAAATTATAGTCACTCCCAAAAAAGTAAATGAGACATTTCTAAAATATAATCAACAGTGAAAATATGTTACTCTTATGTGATGTTATCCACTAGGAAGAACTGACAAAAGAATTATGATAATGGCTGAACAGACAAAGTAGACTTGACTTAATACTTAAAATATATATAAAAAATAAGTAAAATAAATTTTTTTAAAAATGGAAAAGTACAGATTAGACCTTCTCCTTGAAGCAGCCAGATTCTTTGCTACAGAAGATGGGGCTGTTGAAACACTTGAGGCTGATTTGAGATACATGCAGTCTCAAATTGACCAATCCAAACCAGAAGATGTGAAAGAAGTTAGTCACGCTACCTTTGTCTCAATTCTTTCTGGTTTAACTGCATGTGTTATTGACGAAACAGAAGCTATCCTCTTAAAGTATGAAGAAATTCGTACGGCTGATTGATCTTCCTTATTCAAATCAAAATGCTCTGGGTTTTATTCAGAGTATTTTTTAAATCAAAATATAGTTATCAAAAGATATTAAATTACATTTACGATAATCACTTTTATCATTGAAAAATAGGCATATCAGATTATAATAAAAAAAGTTTTATATTCAGAATACGATATGGATTATAATAAATTATCAGTTGAAAAACATCAACAATATAGATGAAAATTAACAATACAATCTAAGGTTCCCTTGTGATCAAGAGAAGATCTTTCTATATACTATACACCTTGAGTTGCTGAACCTTGTAGATTAATATCTGAAGATCCAGAATTAGCATATAATTATACATGGAAAAATAATTCAGTCGCTGTTGTTAGTGATTGAAGTTCAGTACTCTGACTAGGTAATATTTGATGATTAGCAGGATTGCCTGTGATGGAGTGAAAAGCCATCCTTTTAAAAGAGTTCGGTTGAGTAGATGCTATACCCATAGTACTTTCTACTCAAGATCCAGATGAAATCATTCGCGTTGTTGAAGCTATTTCTCCTACGTTTTGATGAATAAATTTGGAAGATATAGCAGCACCAAATTGTTTCTATATCGAAGAAGAACTCAAAAAACGTCTTTCAATACCAGTTTTTCACGATGACCAGCATGGTACTGCAATTGTTGTACTAGCATGACTTATCAACGCGCTTAAACTTGTAAATAAAAAATTTTCTGATATCAAAGTTGTTCTAGTATGAGCATGAGCAGCAGGTATAGCAATATCCAAATTACTTGTAAAATACTGACTTCAAAATCTAATTTTGGTAGATTCTCATTGAGCTATACATTCTGGTAGGGGAGATTTAAATAAATACAAACAATCATTATTACAATATAATATAAATAATGAAAGCTGATCCCTAAAAGAAGTAATAGTCTGAGCTGATGTATTTATATGAGTTAGTAGACCCAATCTTATACAAGCTACAGATGTTGAAAAGATGGCGAAACAAGCAATAGTATTTTCTCTTTCCAATCCTGATCCAGAGATTACTAGAGAAGAAGCATTAGCTTGATGAGCTTATATAGTGGCTACAGGAAGAAGTGATTTTCCTAATCAGATAAATAATTTGCTCGTTTTCCCTGGTATTTTTAGAGGAGCATTAGATTATCGCATTCAACAAATTACAGATGATCACAAAATAGCTGCTGCAGAAGCTTTAGCTAATTATGTTACAGATTTGAATCCAGATAATATTATACCTTCAGCTTTGGATAAAAATATTGCAAATATTATTGCTCAATCTATATCAAAAGTAAAATAATCAGAATATTTATTTTTATATGTTAGTATCATTATGGTATATTTAGATAGGAATGGAATTGCATTTAGGCAAAACGAAAAATTTCTTTTGGATAACGATAAAATCACTGTTTATCGTCCTTGAAATAGGATATATCCAAATGAAAAATGATGGAAAATTTGAGAGGTGGTAAAAACTAGGATTATAAATATCCCTTGAAATGATAAGGAATGAATCTATCCTGTGTTTGCTCCTGAGGCATGATTGGTAAAAATAACCAACATACAACTTTTAAAAGATTCTGATTTGAAAGATATTCCTCAAATTATTGAACATGTAAAATCTGTATATATCCACACAAAAGATTTTAACTTATTAACAAAGATAGATATGGAAAAAGTAAATTCATCTAATCTTATAGATAATTCTTTAGAGATTAAAAAACTTTACGAAGAGTGAATCATTACATCTGCTTCTTTACCAGAAAATAATATTCAAGATATAAATGAATTGCTCAAAGCTGATAATTTTTCATTAGCTTTTATCAATCATGATTATGCAGGTATCACACCCAAGATGTGGAACTTTATTGCTCAAGAATACGGCTTGGATATCAAAACGAGTATGGTAGTAGCAAAGGCCGAAAATTTAGCAAAAATATTGGAAGTACTTAGAATAGATAATAAATATATTTGATGATGACTAGGTGTTTGATTCAAAGACTTTGGTTGGGAACTTTTTAATTCTGATCCAAAAAAGTATTTCGTGGATCCTGTAGCAGATGCTATGCATTCTACAAATTTTATTGGTCATTTCGGTAATGAAATCCATGGATATAATTCTGATGCAGCAGGATATTGTGAAAGTTTAGAAGATAAATTTAAAGAAATATGAGAAAATTTGACAGACAAAACTATCGTTATGCTTGGTGCTTGATGAACAGCTAGATGAATAGCTTTGGAATTGGTTCATAGAGGAATAAAAAAGTTAATTATCATAAATAGAACACTTGCAAAAGCTCAGTTTATATCAGATAGTCTTAATCTTATAAAAAAAGATGTATCTGTGGCTGCAGATGAACAATTTATTTTCGATCTCAAAGAACACATAGATGCTATAGTCAATCTAACAACTAAATGAGCAGACGGAGATTTAGAAAAATTTTCTTGACTCACTCCTTCTTGATGATCAGTAGAAGATAATATTGCTGCAAGTACAAAATTATTAGAAGATTTTTCGAAAGATAACTCAAATCTTATAGTCAGCGATATCAATCTTACAAAAACATGAACTACTCCTTTACTAGATATTGCAAAACAGATATGACTTCCTACTTTAGATTGAAAGGGTATGGTAGTATACCAATGAGTAGACGCTATATGGACCGTTTTTGGTGATAAGATTATCAAGAAATGATGAACAAAAGAAGAAGTCAGACAAAAACTTATAGATAAAATATTAAAAACAAAAAAAGAATAAATCTATTATGTGAACAAAACGGATCTCAATGGTCCGTTTTTATATTTCCAATACTTCTATTGCTTTTCAATATCATATCTTTATAATATACACGTAAAAGTAAGATAAGTTAAAAATTATTTTACTTCAAGATAAAAAAATTTTCGAGAACTGTTTTTGGAATCCACATAGGTTAAAACTTGTGTAATATACAAAACAACAGTCTATCCTACATCAATAGGGTAGTTTGTCTTCTTGTATATTATATTCGTTATCTTGTGTGGATTTTTTTGTAAGAGTATGTATCTGCGACGGACTGCAAGAGTACTTGTACAATAAAACCAATACTAAGAATACTATGAAGATGTGTATCTGCGACGGACTGTAAGAGCATTATCATAAAATTACAATATACAAAAAATTTTTTTACCAAAAATAATAGGGTGTAATTCGTTTTATATCCTGTATTTTTTGTAAAAAAAAACGAACCATCACAGTTCGTTTACAAATTTATTATTTTACTTCTTTTACTATTGCCCAAGGCGTCCCTGCAATATCGGTATTTAAT
>JBAQPP010000021.1:0-1572 GCA_049305865.1 Candidatus Absconditicoccaceae bacterium | reverse complement strand
AACTAACCCTATAACAAATGAAGAAATGGAATTTGAAAGTGATTATTTTCCATATAAAGATTCTTGGCTGAAAATTAGGTGGATGTGACCAAATCAAGAAGATATAAATAAATTATTAGAATACGCTAGGACTTTTGTAAAAGAATGAGATATAGTAAAAATACATATAAGTAATGAAAATTCTAATATTTACTATATAGATGATGTAGTTCAAAATAATGACAATATAACAGACGATGTAATAAAAATAGAAGATGGCTTAAACTTAATCTCAAAAAACTTAAATATTGTTTGATTTAAAAATAGTGCTTGATTAGTTAATATATTTAAAAAAGTTAGAATATTTAGTATTGCTGTAGTGTTAATCTTTATATGATTCCCTTTTTTTGTAAGTCGGATAGGTGATAATAATTGACTAAAGTTGAATATGCCGAAATTTGATTGGTGAATGAATCTAAATTTGTGATGATCTTATATTGTTCGAATTATTCTTGTATTGTTAATTGCTTTTATTATTTATAAAGTAATTGTTGGGTATAGGGGAAGTAAAAAATAGATTTGTTTCGAGCTATTGTTGGATAAAAATTAGTTTTTAATTTTTAAATAAATTATAATGTGAGGGTATATTTTATTAATCGTTATCGTTTTCTTTTTATTGACATGAATCAGAGTTGTAAAGCAGTATGAGAGAAAGATAGTATTTACATTGGGAAAATATTCTGGAATTTTAACACCAGGACTTAAGTTTATAGTTCCAATTTTTCAAAAAACAACTACTGTAGATATCAGAGAAAAAGCAGTGGATGTGCCTAGTCAAGAAGCTATGACGAGAGATAATATTTCATGTAGTATCAATGCTGTAATATATTATAGAGTCAAAGAAGAACAAGTGGATAGATCTATAATAAATGTAAAGAATCTTGACTATGCTATGACTCAATTTGCACAGACGACAATGAGAAATATTGTATGAAAATTTGAACTTGATGAATTACTTGCAAAGAGAGACGAGGCTAGTGCTGAAATCAAAAAAATAGTTGATGAAAAATCTGAATCACGATGAATAGATGTGATGTCCGTCGAGATAAAAGATATTAATATCCCTGATGATCTTAAAAGAACCATATGAAAACAAGCTGAGGCAGAAAGAGAAAAAAGAGCAAAGATAATTACTTCAGAATGAGAGGTTTTGTCAGCAAAAAATCTTCAGCAAGCTGCTGAAATGCTAGCTACTACTCCATGAGCATTGCATCTTAGAACATTACAATCTATCAATGATATTAGTTCTGACGCATCAAATACAACAGTATGGATGATACCTATAGAAATAATGAATGCTATCCAAGGTATAAACAAGAAATTAAATGAAAAATCATAAAATATCAAAATCTTGAATTTAATCAGCTTTTAATTATATTTATTATCCTGTTTAAAATTATAAATCCATAAAAATGGCATCTAGAACTAATAAACAATGAATAACAAAGAAAAAATCTCAACAACAAAAACAAGCAGCTAGAACAAAAGGCTTGAAGAGATTTGAATATCCCAAAAGAAAACTTGATGTAATAG
>JBAQPP010000020.1:0-3204 GCA_049305865.1 Candidatus Absconditicoccaceae bacterium | reverse complement strand
TGCCTGACCTCAATGAATACAGTGAGTTCAATGAGTACATTGAATACAATGAACAACAGGAGAAACTTGAGCACAATGAATACAATGAATTCAGTGAGTCACAGGAGCTAGATGAGTAACATGAAATACATGACCTACTTGACCTCAATGAATACAGTGAATCCAATGATCACAGTGATTCCAATGAAATATATGACCTGCTTGACCTACATGAACGACTGGAGCTATAGGAGCAACAGGAGCAATTTGATCAACAGGACTTTTACAAGCAGGAACAGTTTGAGCGACTCCATTTTGGAATTGATCTTCTTGGACAACGACAAATACAAATATATTTAATACTGGATGAAATGTTGGTATAGGAGTATCTAGTCCTTTCTGAAAATTTCAAGTATGAAACAACATACAAAGTGTTTCTTTATGATGAGCTCCTATGTGAGCTAGCGCTGCTTATATGTATAATTATGTATGATTTAATTCATCTAGAAATAGTGCTGGTCAATGGTTTATGTATAGTGATGGAGCAAATAATGGTTGAGCTACTATCATGGCAAACGCAATAGGAAGTATGTATTTTTCGACAATACCAGGTTGAGGAGGAAATACTAATAAAACAACGACTGATTCGGATATATTTAGCAATGTAAAAATGATTATCACTGATATCGGTAATATAGGTATATGAACAACAAGTCCAATTTATAATATTGATGTATTCGGCACTGGTAGATTTCAAAAAGATTTATATATTTCATGAAAAGTAGGTATATGAACTACATCTCCCACTAAAACATTAGAAGTTAATTGAACAGTTAAAGCTTCAACAATAATAGCATGAACCAATTGATTATATCAAACATGAGATATCTCAGCTAATAACGGCGTATTCTCAACATATATAAATAAATTATATTGAATAGCTACCAACACCAATGTTTATTGAATATTAATAAATAATCTCAATAATGGGTGACCTTGATCTAAAATAGGACTACTAGTCTCTATGGTTAATGTATCATTTATTGCAGCTATCTTCCAAGGTAAAGTAGGTATATGAACATCAACTCCCGTAGCACAACTAGATGTAAATGGTAATATAAAAATCTGACAAAATGCTACGACTTGTGACGCATCTCATCGCTGAGAAATTAGATATGACTGATCTTGTTTTAAATGATGTGCCACTACATGATGGGTAGATCTCAATACATGTAATGCTTGATCTTGTTGAATTGCACAAAATACAAATGGAATAGGAGCTCCATCTAGTAATTTATGTGCTGCATGATCATCAGCTAGTTCTGTAACAGTAAATGCTAGTGCTGTTAATTGATATAAAAAATGGATACGGACATGTACTCAAAATGCACAACCAGTTAATTGTCGATCTAATCAGACAATTAATGGAGCTTGTCCAAGCCCAATTAATGACCCATATGAATGTGGTACATGAGAAATGGAATGGGAATCTTGTGATTGGAATGGTAATCATAGTATAACTGCATGGTATTGTAACTGATATAATTGATGAACAGATGCCCATTGTACGCCCTGAACATATCCTGAAAATCGATGTCCAGCCCCATAAACAAATATATAATTATAATATATTTTAATAAATATAAAAAATAATGAAAAATTCAAATTTTCATAGCAATAAAATCTGATTAAAACATGAGATCAAATTACGAAATCTCATAATGATTTTTTTCAGTATTATAATTTGATTATGATCTATAGTAGTATTTGCTTCTGTAGAGATCAATACAAATTTAGATTATGCTGTACAAACCATAAAAAGGGTTATAGTATCGACAGATTGAACTGATGATCTACTTACAAGATTATTTGATATCAATGCAGATGATCAACATAAAATCAAATTATATACAGACAATCTATCCTGGACCGAAGCCAATGATCTAACGGGCGTAGATAAAATATTATGAATAGATAGTAATTGAGAAATGATTTTTGTATTAAAAACATTGATACAATGAGCATCATGATCTATATGACCAATCTGAGCGACATGAGATATATGACCAGTTTGAGCAACAGGAGCAAATTGAACCAACTGATTGCCTTGACCAATCTGAGCGACATGAGATATATGACCAGCTTGACCAGCCTGAGCAACGTGAGCTGACTGAGCTGATTGAGACATCTGACCTAGAGGAGCAACGTGAGCTATATGATCAGCTTGACCTAGAGGAGCAACATGAGCTGATTGAGTAGGATGAGTATGAGCAACGTGAGCTATATGACCTGCTTGAGCTGATTGATTTTTACAAGATTGAGTTGATTGAGCAACTCCATTTTGGAATTGATCTTCTTGGACAACAAATGACGTAAATATATATAATATGGGATCAAACGTAAGGATATGAAGTTCTATTCCAATCATGCCACAGGTAAAATTAACTATAGACTGAATGATAAAAATATCTACTAGTAACAATACATGATGCGACGCAGATTATTGAGGAACCATAAGATTTTTAAATCAATGTTTCCAATGATGTGACTGAACATCTCGAGTTAATTTATGATGAAATTGTGTTACAAATGCAATATGTTGAGATTGAATTCCAGAAGGAATTGAACAATGCGATGATGGTAATATAAATAATTGAGATTGATGTAGCTCATTATGTGAACGAGAGACCCAAAACATTCTTTGCATATGATTACCAGCAAATTCTCAATGGAATATAGTAGATAATATAATACAAACACGAAATGGAACTTCATGGGCGCCAAGTCAGACATGAGCTTATAATATTACACCAAGTACTACACAATGTCATTATATATGTAATACAAATTATACATGGGACTGAAGTGCTTGTATAGCAGATACTACTACATATACATGTCCAACTAAACCAGTTACATGAACAGTATGGAATACAGTAAGTAGTTATATTCAAACATGGAATGGAACTTCACGATTACCTGCAAATACTTCTACAACTTATAACATTGTATGAAGTACTACACAATGTCGTTATGAATGTGCTGCTAATTATACATGGAATTGAAGCGCTTGTATAGCAGATACTACTACATATACATGTCCAGCTAAACCAGTTACATGAACAGTATGGAATACAGTAAGTAGTTATATTCAAACATGGAATGGAACTTCACGATTACCTGCAAATACTTCTACAACTTATAACATTGTATGAAGTACTACAC
>JBAQPP010000019.1:0-6774 GCA_049305865.1 Candidatus Absconditicoccaceae bacterium | reverse complement strand
ACAATATATACATGACTCATGGCTTATTGACTTTCCAACCAGATGTTTGATGCTCGGATATTAGCTATTTTTAGTTTTTTGATAGCTCTTCCTCCTGCTATACTTGTCAAATATTCTGGTAACGAACTTTTTTATCATATCCAGAAACATCTCACAAAATTAAATGGGCTTGAACGAGAAAAATATTACGAAGCCAGGTTTATATTTAATAATCATCAGAAACCAGTTTCTATTTTTGAAGAAACAGCAGATAAATTCTGACTATCAAATTACAATATGAGTACATACCATGATAAATATTTTGATCATCGTATAGCTGCTTTCTCTGGTAGAAAATGAACTTTGAAATTTAGAGAAATCGAAGATTCTGTAACTGGTGATAAAGTTAGTAACCTAGAAATAGCACATACACTTGCAAAAAAAGATTACCTAAGCAAAAATGGAGTTTACAATTTCTTTTATAGTAGTAAGGAAAAATGAAAAAAAGATCTAACATGAATGGATGCTGAGTGATTATTTAGAAAATTTCCATATCGTTTTATTATCAAAAAACCATCCAAAGAAGTCTCTTTTGAAAGAGAAATATTTTTTGATGATGAAGTGAGGATTACATTTGATAAAATTACAGCTCCAACAAATGATTCAATCAAAAGCGTAATAGAAGTCAAAGCTTATAAAGATACTAAACACCTTATGGAAGTTATGCAGTTTATTATGGGTAAATGAAATATAAGACTAACTACTCAATGAAAAAATGAGTTGTTATAAATTTTATTTTAACATACTACACCATATTGTATCCTTATAAGTTCATCATAAATATCTTTTCTTCATTCTTTAGTCTGAGAAATATCATAAGGAATAATCCCTCACATACAGAAATTTGGACTTTTTAGTCGTAATTCAAATGATTCTTTATTGCCAAATGTATCTTCTCATAGATCATTCAATTTTTTTACAGATATATAATCATCCAAATTACTCAATAGTCTATCTCTTACTTCTTCATGAACTTTTTTTGTTTTTTCACTTTCTTTTGTTTCCAATTTATGCATTTCAAATGTTTTCAAAAGCTGATTTCTTGCGTCAGTTACCGCTTGAATATCATTATCATCATAATTCAAGGCTCAGTTATTATAAACATTTTTTAGTAATCTTTCTCATTTTACTTCTTCATCTTCTTGTACTATATATCTTGCTCCATCTCTGATTTCTATATTTGTATTTCATGGTATAGGCTCTTTATCTATATCATTACTTAGTTTCCCTGTTGCTCAATCTTCTGTATCAGTAAGTTTATAAGCTGCAGATAGAGCATCTCTTGTCTTATTTCTTGCTACCAACAGTCATCCTAGTCAGTATTGGATAAATTCTTTTGGATCAAATCCAGCAGCTGTCACGGCGTCTTCTACACGTCTTACATCATCTACTGTAGATATGTCTGCTACTACGATTTTATCCATTTTAGGATCAAGCATTCAGTTTTCTTGTAATTTTCTTAATGCATATACTGCCTGATCAGCTAGATCTCAGCTATCCAATCTCATTCATATAATTTTTCATGATGCTCTATATTTTTTCTTTAAAGCAACTATCTTATCTATTCATTTATATGAATCTACTAGATCTACGAGCAATGCTATTTTATCGCACTTTTCTATAGCATTTATAAATGCATCATTTTCGGTAGGGTAGCATGCGAAATATCTATGAGCGGTTGTTCATCCGCTAATGACTTGTGGGTATACCAATGCAGCTGTATCATTTGAAGTATTTTTTAAACCACAGCCTATTATATTTGCTTCTACAGCATCCAAGTGGAAATCTTCATTTGGAGCAGCTCTTTTACCAAATTCTGCAACTCTTCATTGTCATATAATCTCTTCCAAATAGTGAGCATCCGTAGCTACTATACTTTTGAAAAATGCTCTAAGAAAAACTGGTTCATAAACTGCTGCTAATTCTGCTGGTCAACTTACAAGCATTACTGGTTCTTTGGGTTTGAGTACTGTCCCATCTTCTACGGCTTTGATATCTAGTGGTATAAACCCACCATTATCTACTACATCTTGTCGCATATCTACATCAAAATATCCATTTCATCACCTAGCTTTTTGGTCTGCATAAAAATCTTTTGCGAAATCTAGTTCTCATTGAGTGATTTTGATTCACAAAATATCTTTTAGTGTACTTCTGATACCATCTACTACAACATACTGTTTATTTGGAGATCTTCTAAATGATAGTGAGAATGTCTCTCTTTTATAAGATTTTTCTCACTTCAAATGATTCATAGTTCTATTGTATGCATCAGTTTGTATGATTTTGTTTTTTTTAGCAATATCTCTCCTTATTTGTAAGTCAGTAATCTGTTGATATTCTTGGTAGCTAATCTCAGGGAATTCTTGTAGTCTAGCTTTGTATGATTTGGTATCGAAAGTATTCATTTTAATAGGGGTTTAATAATATAAATGCTGTAATAGTTACAATAACAAGTTATGCAAATTTTTTTTCAAGTATGTTAAATAGTTCCATAGAAGATATAAATCTCACTTCATTATCTTCCAATATTTTCATCATAGCATCAGTAGTCTCTTGAGCTACTCATCTGATTGCTTCATTTACTAGATATACTTGATATCATTTTTCTTGTCCATCAAGTGCTGTCTGTCATACACAGTAGTCAGTAGCTACTCATCATATAAGTAATATTTTTTTTCATTTTTTATTTAGCTCTTCATCAAGTGTTGTTTCATCAAATCCACTATATGCCTCTCTTGCTGGGTTAGTTCCCTTTACTACTTTCAAATCAAAATCTGATTCATTCAATGGTTCACTTAGTTCGACACCTTGAGTTCATTTAACTCCATGATCTGGTCGTAGCATCTGTGATTTTCATTCCAAGCTAAGCTCTTTGAGAAATGCTTTCAATTCATTTACCGTGAATTGAGCTCTTTCATTCAGTCCATTTTCTTCATCTGTTCGATCAGCCACTTCGAAATAATTTATCATTTCAAATGGTTTCTTATTCTTGTAGTTAGCAGCTAGTGATACATGTCATATGGGATGTTCTTCAAGTACATTGATGGTAGTTATTCAATAGTACTTACACGCTTCCATAATTTTTTTTGTAGCGTGAGCTGCTTGTTCTCATTCACCTACATATAGTTCATTTAAATTTTCATTCTCAAATGTCTGAGTGTTATCTACACTTATCATAGCAATATCTTCTACATCGTTACAGTTTTCTAAATTAATTTGTTTTACCAAAGTTTCTTTGGTTTGAGTTTGATTGATAGTCATTGTTTCCATAGGATAGGGGTTAAATAATAAATAGAATAGATTAATAAATGTATAAATTACAATAAGTAAGATGTAAAAAATATATTATGAATATGATTATTAACCAGTTATCTAGCGGTCAGTCGTAGATCTTACTGGTGGTGTGTTTTTCATCTTCAGTTTGCTTATAATCATTTTATTTCCAAAATCAAGAGAAAATGTATAAATTACAATAACTATATTTACATTCATTTACTAACATATTATAAAATGTACAAAAGTATTGATATTTATGATAAAATATGTATAGATATAGAAACTAAAACAAAAAATTAATTAACATAAACCTAAAACAAAAATCAAAATTTTATGACAAAAACAATTGGTGAAATTTCGGAATTTCCAAGACACTTGGATGATATTCCTGAACAGTTCCAACCTTGGGATGTTGAAATTACAGAGTATCTGGATGGAACTCTCAAAAAACATGAGGGAGGATTTCAAAAAGTTTATTCTCCAATCATAAACAAATTCGTCGGAACGCCGGCAGAACCTTGTTATCTTGGAAATTATCCACTCATGACAGTAGCCCAAGCAGAATCAGTCCTACAAACGGCTATCAAAGCATGGGCTTCTGGTACAGGTGAATGGCCCAGAATGTCATGGCAACAACGTATTACCCACATTGAAAAATTTATCGAAATGATGAAATCTCGCAGAGATGCCATCGTTCGTATTCTTATGTGGGAGATCGGTAAAACTTCCAAGGATTCTTTCAAAGAATTTGATCGTACGATCGAATACATCCAGAAGACCATCATTGAATACAGATTACTTAATGAAGGTACCGATGACTTTCGTTTGACTGAAGGTCTTTTGGCTCGTGTTCCACGCACTCCAATTGGAGTTACCTTGTGTATGGGACCGTTCAATTATCCCTTGAACGAGACACTGACTATCATTATTCCTGCCCTTATTATGGGCAATGTAGTTATTTACAAGCCAGCGAAATACGGCGTACTTCTCAATGCGCCATTACTTGAATGTTTTGCTGAGGCTTTCCCCCAGGGAGTTGTTGGTACCGTCTTTGGCGATGGTCAGACTGTTATCACTCCTTTGATGCAATCAGGTAAAATTGATTGTTTTGCATTTATCGGTCTGTCTAGTACGGCTGATAAAATTGTAAAAAATCATCCTAATCCACATCGTCTGAGAATGATTCTGGGTCTTGAAGCTAAAAATCCGGCTGTGATATTTGCCAATGCCGACATCGATTCAGCAGTGCGTGAATGCATCACGGGATCGCTCAGCTTCAACGGTCAACGTTGCACCGCAATTAAGATCATCTTCGTCCAAAAATTAATAGCTGATGAATTTGTAAAAAAATTTTCTGAAGCTGTTGATGCTTTGCCTCTTGGCATGCCATGGGACGATCAAAGCCTTGAAGGGAGTCCGATGCAAACCCCTATGCCTGAAGTAGGCAAAATTCAATGGATGGGTGATTATATCACTGATGCTATCTTCAAAGGAGCTCAGACGACCAATCTTCGTGCTGGTATGCCACATCATACTATGATGATTCCAGCAGTCCTATATCCTGTGAATCCTTCAATGAAAATCTATCATGAAGAACAGTTTGGTCCTGTTGTGCCTATCGTTCCTTATGATGATTTGGCTGAGGTGGTTCAATACATGGAAAACTCGCCATATGGGCAGCAAATATCATTGTTTACCCCATCAAAGGAAATTGATAAGCTGATTACTCAGCTTGCAAACATGGTTTGCAGGATTAATATCAACATGCAGTGCCAAAGGGGACCGGATATACTGCCGTTCACAGGGCGGAAAAACTCCGCTATGGGAACACTAAGCATCTATGATGCTTTACGTTCATTCAGTATCCGTACTGTGATTGCAAAACGTGAGGAATAAAATTCTTTTCACAATTATAAGGTCTTCCGTGGTTTTTATCACGGAAGATTTTTTTAATGTTTTTTAAATATATTTATTATATACTTTTTAAATTCTGAAATGTTTTTGATTCATTTTTGATTTTTTTCTTGTCATATAAGATCTATTTTTCAAATACTATTTTTGATAAACATTTTTTCCTTATTTATAACTATGGCAGTAATTAGATCATAAGGATAGGACATAATATTAGAGTCTTTCCCATATAGTTTTTCAAATATTTCAGGATTAAGTTTTTTAAATTTTGTTTTCCATTCTTGTGCTCGTTGATATAATATATTACAAACAGATGGATTGTTTTGGGATAATATTGTAAAATAATCTTTTGTTATTGGTGCTTCATAGGCTATATATTTACCTACAAATGTCATCGGTATCTTGTATTCTAAAATATATTTTATAGATTCTGGATCTTGTGTAAAATTATAACTATGCATATCTGCAAATATCTTTTTATTATTGAAGTATACATGTCACTGGAAATAGATTCTTTTGATATTTCAAAATAGAATAGGAAAATCTTCCATGTCTTTTTTTAGTCGTTTATTGCTTGCTATAGATAGAATAACTAGGTCTTTTCAATATGTTGTTAAAATATTTTTTAGAACTCTTTTATGCTGTGATCATAAAATAGATGTCTGATAATCCAAAATATTTAAAAGTTTTTTTGTCATATCTTTTCTATAATTATTTTTTCTACTATCGCATATGATTCATACAATATGGATATCATCACAATAGGCTAAATAGCTTATAGCTAAACTATCATCTATATCATCTCCAATATCTGTATATATCAGAACAGGTATTTTCTTCATCAATATATTTATATATTAAACAGTTCCAATTATATATAAATATATAAATAATTGCAAGAGAAAATGTAAAAAATACAATAAGAAAAACCCGCACTGAAAAACAGTACGGGTCTTAACTAATACTTGGCTAAGCAAAAAGAAATCTTATTTGCTATCAACCACCAAACCCACCAAGATTGGTTTGGCTAAAATGAGCAGCACTCTGAGATGCGCGTACAGCACTCTGGCTAAAAACCTGAAATGCTTTACGGATTTCACTTGGATTTGCATTTGCGGTCAGCACCCAGCGATCGGGAATCCCCATATTGCTAAATACTTTTTTGAAATTGCATGATCCATTGTCAAATCCCATGGCAGCAACGATGTGGTCTTCACTCCTGAGCATATCTGTGACAATCTTGGAGACGTCAGCAGCTGTGCTGGTGCGTGAATGACAGTCATCACCGTCAGTTAAAATCAGAGTTATTGTCCTTACCTGGATACCATTGTTTTTGAAATCCTGTGCTTTGGCGATGACTGTAGCAAGTAGCTTGGCAGTCTCGTCAAACAGAGGAGTACCTCCGTTTGCATGATAATTTCTGGAATCCATTTTGGGGACAAGAGATAGCGGTGTATAGGGATACAAAACTGTCCCATTGAGATACCTGTTGATCACTTCGATGTTGTCCTGCTGTTTACTTTCCAGTAAAGCCTGGATCAACAT
>JBAQPP010000018.1:0-1720 GCA_049305865.1 Candidatus Absconditicoccaceae bacterium | reverse complement strand
CAACTTTACACACCAGGGATGTGCTTTGAAACCTTTTAGTTAATCCATGAAATGCTATTAAATCTGTACTTTCTGATAAGCCAGTTTCAGAATTTAAATATGAACATTTAAAAACAAGAGATATAAGTAAAAAAAATCGAGTTTCTAATTTATTCTTATCAAAAATTTGATGAGTTCAAAAAGTAGAAGAAAAGAAATCGGAAGATAAACCTAAGACTGAAAGTAAATGACCATCAGAAAAGGAAATTACTCTTGAAAAAAAAGTTTGAGAGCTAGAAGCCGAAAATAAGTGATTGAAATCTACTGTAGAAAAACTTATTAAGCAACAAGAAGAAACAAGTAAAAAATTAGCTGAACTTCTATCTGCAAAAAAAGAAGATTGAGGAAAAATAATTAAATGAGATTTTAAAAAATGACCTAAAGATAAAACGCCTGGAGAAAGACCTTGAAAAAAAGTTGAAATGAATACAAGAACTATAGATAATGAAGAATTTGATGAAGAAACAAATGAAAAGTTGGTAGCATAAATCTTAAATATATGTTATAAAAAAAATTACACATCAAAACGTGTAATTTTTTTTTTATTTTGAGAATAATTATTCCATCAATTTTTTTCTGATGATAGTCTTTTCGATTTCGCTTGTAGTCATGCTAACAGCTTTTAGATAGTATTCTTTTGCTTGTTCGACATCTTTTTGACTGTTATAATAATCTCATAAAGCATGGTAAATATATCACTGCTTATAATGTTGTGATATATACAAAAGTTTGTCTTTTGCTCAAATTCGATTGGACGATGCTATATCTTGTCAGGCTTGTCAATAAATACATATATCATCATCTCAAGAGCCAAATGTCTGATAACATTTATCCAAAAAACTTGTCGTTAGCTCCGGATTATCGTTATATATTGTGAATATTTCTTGATTTCTAAATGGCAAGAAAAAGACATTATAAAAGAATGTATAAAAATCAGATTTTTGTAAATTATCTTGTCATAAAATAGATTGTCGCATACGTACTAGCTTTGTACTATCATTTCAAGCTATATAATTTAATATAAGATATCTATAAACATCTATTTTGTAAATCTCTCATTTTATCTGTGAGAGATATAATACAGATTGCTCATATTTTTCATTTCGATAGTATGATATTCATATTAAGAACTTATAATTATCTTCTTTTACTGGATTGATATCTATAAGCTTAAAAAAATAATCTATTGCTGTTTCTCGGTCGTTGGTAAGAAAATGGGAATATGCTAATATCTGATAAGGTAAGATATAAGCCTCATCCTTGATGGCAATAGAGAGTGCTATTTTTTTTGCTATGGAGAAATATCAATTTTTGAGCATAGTCAGAGCCACTAAACCATCTTTATAATATGATGATATATCGCTTTGTATGTATGGATTATTTAATGAATCAAAATAACTTTGTATAAACTTGGAATAGCGAGAATCTGGAATTGTTTTAAATATTTTGCTTGCACCATCTCGATCTTTATTATATATTTTGACTAATCACATATAAAAATAGGCGTCATCTTTTTTTATAAATCACTCACTATATATCTGATTTAGAACTGACTCAAATTCAATTATATCATTTGGATTGGTAGGAGATAAGGAATTTACAAGTATGTGTAAATATATATTAGAATCTATATTTTTAGAATAATTTCAATCATTTATACTGAGTATATAAGACTTAGCAT
>JBAQPP010000017.1:0-15729 GCA_049305865.1 Candidatus Absconditicoccaceae bacterium | reverse complement strand
CTGCCTGTATAAATTCTTCTTTTGTTCGATCATGTTCAGTATCTATGATCATCTCTCATACTCATTCCACAGCAAAAATAGCTCATCATCAAACTAAGCTTTCTCAAGCAATTTTCATTCCTTTTGTAAATAACTTATCTCAATTCTTAATCTGTAATAATTTATTGAAAGGATTAGCATTGAGTTGTTTTCATGCTACAGTAATAAGTTTTTGAGTAGCAACTAATTTATTAACAATTTTAAGTGCACCAAACATAGCTATAGATTTTAAAACTTCTGGATAATCATTCCATCATTGAAACATTGGAACGTCTTTTATAATATTTTGCATTGCATTTGTACCTTCATAGAAAGCTGCTCATCAAACAGTAACACCTAGAATTGTGGTAGTAGCATTGATAGCTTTACCTCACCAAGTGAGAGCTCTTTCAGCTTTTACTGTCTTTTCTGCTATATTTACAGTTCTAACTAAATTTCTTACCTGATTAAATTTTGAAATTCTTCTTTCTATCTTTGCTCATCTACTTACTGCTTTTGCTAGTCTAGCTATTTTCATAGCTCTCCTTCAATATAGTGCTGCCTTCAATAAAACTCATCAAGCTCATGCTGTCAATGCTCATATAGCGAAACATGCTGCTTCTTCCGCAATCATTTGTCCTATAAATTTTGCTGTATCCATATTTTCACTAGATGGATTCATGTATCATATTCATTGAATGTCTGCAAAAAGTGCTGTGAATTGATTTTTTCATTCGTATTGGGCAGTTGTACTATTTAGATTTACTATATCTTTTCTAATATTTTCTTCGAAAAATCTCTTATTGAAATAATTATCAAACATAGAAGTTTTGAAATCTTCTTCTGCAAGTTTTATAGCCGCTTCTGATTTTTGTCATATGAGACCAGACGTAACTTTTGAGACATCGTCTACTTCGAACATCTGACATAGTTCTTGTTGTAATTCTGGAGTAGTAGCTTTTACTTTTGCATTATTAAAAGTCTCTAAAATGAATTTTTTTTGTACAGCTTTTTGTTCGATCCATTTTTTATCTATATCTTTTTCATATTCATTAAAATCTTTATCTGTAGTAATAGATTTTATTGATTCCATTTTGGATTTATATGGCTCTTTGGATAGGTTTATATACTTAGAAGCAATATAATTTGCTACATATTCATGTACTCAAACATCATATTCTAATGTATTCAATATAGCAAGTTCTGAAGATTCTATAGTGCCTGAATTATTTAGATATTTTGTAATAGCATCACGTCATTTTTTGAGATCAGATTTATCTCATGCAATTTTAATATTCAATTGCTTGATTGCTTGAACATATCAATCCAAAGAATTTGCTCAACGATTTTCATTATCATATAATTTAGGATCTGTCATAATTTTCATTATTTCAGTGTCTATATCTATTCATAGATTATCTTTTTTTGATACTCAATCATAAAAAAGATATAACAATTCTATTGCTCACTTTATTTTAGGATTATCTATAATTTCTATAGTTTTACTAGACTCGATATTTCAATTTTTATCTAATCATGGTAATGTAAGTGGTATATATGCTTGATCTTTTCAAATTATTCTAGGTTCATTTCTGTCAAAAGCATATCATGATTTCCTTACCAACTCAATTTTGGGTAATTCTTCACCAAAAGTAGCTAACCATAAGGCATTGTAAGTATGTGGTCATAGTATACCATCTATGAAAAGTCTATTTTCTTGTCATGCTTTATAGTTGTATTTATTTGCGTTATAAGGTATGATAGCGTGCTTTGAATTAACATCACCTACAGAATTTAAATATACCTGTAAAATAGCTACCTTATCATTTTTATTTCAAAATATACTTTGTATTTCTTGTCATATTCAATTTATAAAATCTTGAACACTTTCAGAAGTATTTGAAGAATTTGATTTAGCATCCCATTCGGCTTTCTTTTGTACAAGGATAGATTTAATATCTTTTTTCAAAAAATCTTCTAAAGTCTGTTCAGAATTTCATAGCTTTTGAGATCATAAAAGATTTTTGCATTCAACTAAATCGTCTCTTTTTTCAGAAATATTTAATCATTCTGTTTTTTTTCATAAATCTATTATTTTTTGTTTTTCTCACTGTTCTCGTTTACAATCTACATTACCGGAAATATCCTTAATTTCTTTTTTGATACTTTCTTCTAAAGCCATTCTGACGGTTTATTATAATAAAAGTTTAAATATTATTTAAATCATTGTCTAAATTATCATCATCTCTAAGATGCTCTTGGACTTCTATTTTTCTTAATTTCTCCATGAACTCTTGGTATTGTATAACTTTTTTATTTTCCAAATATTCAGCATTTTTTAGTATAATACTATAATAACTTATCAAAGTACTATCCTCTATCTGATTTCAAGCATTTGTTAAATAAACATCCATATCTTCAAAAATAGGCAATTTATCTTTTAACATATTCAGAATTTCTTGTAATTTAAGGATTTTCTCATCCTTAGTAATTTTTGAAAAAATTTGTATTAATTGTTCTGTTGTCATTCTTTTGTTATAATATTTTAAATATATCATATTATATATCTTTTTATAATATTTGTCAATTTTCTAGAGATTTTTTTTAATAAAAAAAGGAGAGATTGGAATCTCTCAAATCAGAGCTGTGCGTAAGGTCTAGCTTCCGTATAACCGCGACATACTGACACGGAATAAAATAAATTTGTCAGCTAGACCTCCTGATTCACCAATATGGTTGCCAAATATTTGGAGATTATACTGAGCATTTCCCTGACATAGCAGCGATTATGCTAGGATACTAATTGGAAATGAATTTAACTAAAGGCTTCCGAATTTTTATTTGGAAGCTTTTTTTATCACATAAGAATTTTAAAATTTCTATTCAGCAAGCTGGATAAAAACGACGTTGAACTTCTGAAAAAGTTCCAGCGTCTTATTTTATTATTATAACTATTTTATTGGAAAATAATTATTTATTTTTTTTATAAAGTTGAAAGTTGCAAGTAGAAAATTAAAAGTAATTGCGACTTTTTAAATTAGTAATTTCAGAATTTTGAATATTAAAGAATATATAGCATCACAACTCAATGAAGAACAAACAAAAGCAGCACTATATATAGACACACCTAGTCTGATTATTGCTTGAGCTGGTAGTTGAAAGACCAGGGTTTTGACTTATAAAATAGCTAATTTGATATGGGGATGTGACGTACCTGTTAATAGAATCTTGGCAGTGACATTTACAAACAGAGCTGCCAATGAAATGAGGGAAAGGCTTGTAAAAATTTCTGAAGATATAGCATGATTCGGCTTAACTTGAAATGAAATAAATAAAAATAATACATCGAAAAAAAATTCTGAATGAGGGGAAGATAATGATCTTGATGATTTTATAAATGCTATGAGTCAGACCAAAAGCAATATCAAAATAAAACATTTAAATGCTACAACAGATCTGAAATGGATAGGAACTTTCCATAGCATATTTTTGAAAATATTAAAGGAAGATATAGATAAACTTGAGATGCAGTATAACAAAAACTTTTCTATAGCAGATACCAATGAATCTCAGACACTTATAAAAGATGTGTTAAAAAGATTAAATCTACAGGAAATATTTAAAGTTAATGAAGTAAAATGATTTATATCTAGTCAAAAAAATAATTGAGTAGATCCAAAACTATTTCTAAAAAATATAAGATCAGATTATGATCAAAGCATGTGAAAAGTTTATGAGCAATATCAAAAAGAGTTAGAGAAGAGTAATATTCTAGATTTTGATGATCTATTACTAATACCCTATTTATTATTCAGAAAAAGTGCTGAGGTATTGAAAAAACGGGAAAATAAATTTGACTATATTTTGGTAGATGAAGCTCAAGATACAAACTGGATTCAATTTGAACTGATGAAAACACTTACTGGAGAATGATGAAATATAACTATGATATGAGATGATTTTCAAAGTATTTATGGTTGGAGATGAGCCTTGATGGAAAATTTTCTTAATGTAAAAAAATATCGACCGAACATTGTAATGTTCAAATTACAGATTAATTATCGTTCACGTCCCAATATAGTACATGCATGAAATCATATAATAAAAAATAATATCAATCAATATAAAAAAGAAATCATACCACATAGAACATGATGAGATAAAATAACTATTTTGATCCACTGAAGTGAAACTGATGAGGCAGCAAATATTGTAGATATGATAAAAAAAATGAAAGACTGAGATAAATTGAAAAGCCGATGACAGATAGCAATATTATATAGAACCAATGCACAATCATCTATTTTTGAACAACTATTTATACAAGAATGAATACCCTATAAAGTTTATGGTGCTTTTAAATTTTTTGAAAGAAAAGAAATAAAAGATATTTTGGCATACTTAAAATATATGATAAATAATGCTGATAATATTTCTCTAAAAAGAATATTAAATATACCAAATAGAAAAATCTGAAAAACTACTTTAGATAATATTGAAAACGATGCTATAATAAGTGGATTATCATTGAGCGAAACATTGGAGAAAATAAACAAAGAAGCAATAGATATAAAAATCACACCAATGGCAAGATCTTGAATCCAGAATTTTATATCATTGATTGATGAATTAAAAATAATATTAGAATCCAATAGACCAGCATGATTTATAGAAGCACTCGTTAAAAAAATAAAATATAGAGACTATCTAGTAAAAGAAGAATGATGAGAGTTGCAAGCAGATGAAAAATATGAAAATATATGACAAATTATAAACATGGCAGAAAAATATATAGAAAAATGAGAGTCTACACTTAGGCAATTTATGGAAGAAGTAACTTTGTTGTCTGATGTCATAGAGAATGAAAATTGAGATATAGATGTAGTAAAACTTATGACAGTTCACTCGAGTAAGTGATTGGAATTTCCAGTTGTATTTGTAACATGATTGGAAGATAATATTTTTCCATTAACAAATTCTATGATGGAACCAAAATTATTGGAAGAAGAAAGAAGGCTTATGTATGTAGCTATTACAAGAGCAAAAGATGTGTTATTTCTTTCTCATGCATATAGTAGGATGACACGATGACAGACCAAAATGAATCCACCTAGTAGATTTTTGGATGAGATACCAGCAGATCTTTTGAAGAAATATGATTTAAGTAACTGATGAGCTAGTGAAAAAACTTATGATGTAAACGAAGGTAATATTGTAAGACATAAATTATTTGGAACAGGATATGTTCTTGAAGTGTGGAATAATCTCGCAATAGTAAAATTTCACAATCCAAAATTTGGTGTAAGGAAAATCGAATGTAGATTTTTGGATGTAATAGGATGATAAACTATAAAATTTCTTTTAAATCTTCTAAAGAAGATATTTTTGTATATCGTCCATTATCTTGGATTCATTTTGAAGATCTCTCTAAATATATGGGGTAAACTCAAGCATTATGTGATCATTTTACGTCAGATACAAAACTATCCCCAACCATTATCACTTTGCTAGGATCTACTCAAGATTTATTTTGTAGTTCTTGGAATATTCATATGTTAGGCTTGATTTCTCATACATCGAAAGATAAAATTTCATAATCAAATTTTCATTTTCACTCTCAATGTGTAACTGGGTAAGCATATAGTTTACTGAGATTGGAAATCACTGCTGTTTGGTATCAGTTTTTTTTAAGAAAATCAATAGTAGGTATAAAATCGTCATAGATTAAAATCGATTGTATTTGCTTTTGAATATCTTCGTTAAACTGTTTTAATAATAAATCGATATCTTCTCTTTCAAGAGATTTTTGTGGTAAAATATCTTTTATATCTCTGGAAGTTGTCTGTAAAATTTTAGACAACTCTTTTATATTTTCTTGGATTCATAATTTGTAGAATAGTTTTTTATATGGATTATTTTTGATTCTCATATCTATCCAAGTATCATACATATTTAATGCTACAATTTTTATATCTTTTTTCATTAAATTAAATCTTTTATCACATAAAAATTTCTAAAGTTTTTATTCAGCATAGCTGGATAAAAACGACGTTGAACTTCTGAAGAAGTTCCGGCGTCTTATTTTATAAATAATTTGTAATCTGATTATAAATTTCTATTATTCATTTTAAATAGATTAGCATCGTGAGTTATATTAGTATTTATATAGGTTTATTTTAAAATTAAAACTTTATACATGATTGATAAAAAATTTATTTATGCTGTCGTATGAGCGAGTAATGATAAAAATAAATATTGATACAAAGTTTTTGAAGATTTACTGTCTGCAGGATATATGGTGATACCTATCAATCCCAACGAAGAAAAAATTTTATGAAAAAAATGTTATAAAAAGTTAGAAAATTATAAAAAATGAGTTGACGTAATTATTTTTGTTACGCAACCATCTATAACCGAAAATATAGTTATGAAGCTATGAAACTATAAATTTAAAAAAATTTGGATGCAACCTTGAAGTGATAGTAAAAATGTAATTTCATTTTGTGAAAAAAATAATATAGATTTTGTAATAAATTCTTGCATCATGATACAGAGAAAAAATAAAACCGTATAACAACGTATTTATCTAGTTATAAAGCCAATAATATATGGATATAAAATTAATGGAAAATACTTATATAAATCTTGACCATAATTTTTTTAAAAGAGTTTTTTTTGATGTTTTAATAATATAGCATCTCACCTAATAAAAAATCACTTGATTTTTTTTTGAAATTACTTACAAAATTAATTGTACGGATTTATTAAAATCCTAGATGAGAGATTTATTAGGTTTGAATTACAATTACGAAATATAGAAATTTCTTGCAAAATTATTTTAATTTATTTTAGTTCTTTTATTTCTTTCTTAAATAAAACACAATGGTAGTTAAAAAAAAGGCTCCTGCTAAAAAAGTAGTTGCTAAAAAACCAGTAGCTAAAAAGGCTGTGAAAAAAGTAGCTAAAAAAAAGTAATAACAAAAAAATTACGAACAGGAAAGTATCTTACCAGAGTAAGGTACTTTTTTGTTACAAAATTTTCTTAAAATAATATAATTAAAAATAATAATATACCAGTTATTAAAAGCAATAACACATTATTTGACAAATATATATTTATATTTATAATATATATTGTTTATATCATATTTCTTTGCATGGAAGAAGATATTAGTGGAAAATTATTCGAAAACTGATTAGCTTCAGTTGAAGATATCAGAGATAAAATATCATTTCAATTGAATGAATTATTCTCTTTTTATGAAGAAATGGATGGATTAAGAGAAGATGGAAATCAAACTTTAATATAATTATAATATAAAATCAGACTTGTTTAAATTTAAATAATTTTTATAAGTGAATCGTTTTTTATAAGATAATTTTTTATGAAAAAATTTTTAGTGTGACTGAGCGGATGAGTAGATTCTGCTGTAGCAGCTTATTTACTTAAAAAGCAATGATATGATGTAGTGGCATGATTTATGAAAAATTATGTTTCTGATTCATGAAATTGTAGTACATATCAAGATGCCGAGGAAGCAATCAAAGTTGCCAAATTTTTATGAATAGAAATTTTATATTTTGATTTGATACAAGAATATAATGAAAAGATAATTAAATATATATATGATGGATATAAAAAATGAATAACTCCAAATCCAGATGTTTTTTGTAATAATTTAATTAAATTTGATGTGTTTTTAAATAAAGCATTAGAATTATGATTTGATGGTATAGCAACGTGACATTATGCACGTATTGTTAAAATAAAACAGTGAAACAATCCCGTTATTGCGGGACAAGCTGTTACAATGAAACTTTTTAGATGAGTAGATTACAATAAAGATCAAAGCTATTTCTTAAGTTGATTAAATCAATTCCAATTAAGTAAATCTGTTTTCCCGATATGAGATATAGACAAACCTCAAGTTAGAAAAATAGCAAAAGAAATCTGATTGCCAAATGCTGAACGCAAAGATAGTCAAGGTTTATGTTTTGTCTGAAATATTCCAATTAAAACTTTTTTAGAAAAAAAACTTCCTCATAAAAAATGAGATATAATAAATATAGATTGAAAAAAAATCTGAGAACATGACGGCGCTTGGTTTTATACTATAGGACAAAGACGCGGATTAAATTTACTACCAGATTTATATGTAAGTAAAATAGATATTAAAAAAAATATTATTTATGTCTGACCTAGATGATCAGAATTGTTAAACCAGAAAATCATATACGCTAAAGATTGGCATCGAATAGCTGATGAATTTAAACTACCAATGACAATACAAGCAAAGATAAGATATAGACAAGAGCCCAAAGAAGCTATCTTAGAAATAAGTTGAAATAATAAAGATATAAAGCAAAAAAAAATAGAATTTAAAGAAAAGCAATGGGCTATAGCACCATGACAAATAGTGGTAGCTTATGATTGAGATGAATGTTTGGGAAATTGAGTGATTATAAATTAATAAAATATTGCATATAAACAAAATCTAATTATAATAGTCGAAATATCTTTACATCTTATCTAAATATAATGGTAAGAAAAGTTTCTAAAAGAATATATAAACAACGTTTTTATGGAAATAAGAAAAAATGAATATCAATCAATTTTTTTTATAATTCTTTGATATTTATTATTGTATGTTTAGGACTATTCCTAGTTATAAGTATATATTTTTCTGCTGTAGATTATGTAAATAGAAGTCAGATAGTATCAGAAAAGAAAGATATGCAATTTATGTTCGTTGATAATAATTGAGTGGAACATAATATAAGTGAGGAATCTACTGAACACTGAGCATCTAGCAAATGGGACTATCTATTCAAAGATTATACTACCTGAGATATTATAGGTACTTGAATTTTAAATTCTTGAACTATTATAAATACTTGAATCGTGAAATCATGATATACAAATGAAAAAATAATAGTTAAAACTGATATTAAAAAAAATACTGTAGAAAAAACTTCTGATATTCCAAAGAAAAATTGTACTACACCACGATGAAAAATATTGGAACATTGAAAATCTATATTAGCATATCAACAAAGAAGTGATGTCCCAGATATATGTAATATTCAAAGAAGAATATGTACTGATGGTAATCT
The DNA here is from genome assembly GCA_049305865.1 of Candidatus Absconditicoccaceae bacterium. GTDB lineage: Bacteria > Patescibacteriota > Gracilibacteria > Absconditabacterales > Absconditicoccaceae > UBA6263. Next base: position 6,597 of record JBAQPP010000017.1, on the reverse strand, counting down.
ATGATGAACTTTTGAACAAAAATCTTGTAAAACAAATATGCCGTATAAATATACTAAAGAACCTGTGATATCTTATAACGAAAAAGTAATAGATCCTCTTATACAACCAGGTAAAGATGTTCCCATAAATAAATGAGCGACTTTTGATAATAAATGAAAAATAGATTGATATTCTGATGCAGATACTCTACGAAATAATTATGCCGATAGTTCATCACAAACTAACGATAAGATAGTAGATCAAACAGATATAATCAGACCAAATTGTATATCTCCATGGTGAGATATAGTCTTAAATTGACAATTCATAAAAGCATATAGATATAAAAACTGATTTAGTAACCATCCTTGTGAAGTACAAATTAGACCTTGTATGCAGTGAAATCTCGAATGAATTTATAAAAATTCTAGTTGTAAACATCGAGATATTGCTTTTGAAGATTTTATGGCATGATATTTCAACAACGAACAACCATCCATGCAACGTATCGTGGAAACGTTAAATAAAGATATACCTGAAAGTGACGTTATAATAAAAAAATGATCTATACGGGAGACTATATCAAATTTACGGAAATAAAAATATATCAATATGACAGTGTATCGATGAAACAGTGTAATATTATTTAACTGTTACACTTTTTGCTAAATTTCTAGGTTTATCTATATCTTTTCATAGAATATCAGCTACGTGATAGGCAAATAATTGTCATACAATAGCTGTGATAAACGGATATATTTCGTCTATAGTCTGATTTATCTTAATATTATAATCAGCATTGGGAATTTCTTTATCTGAGATTGTAAGCACTATTCAATTTCTAGCTTTGATTTCCTGGATTGAGGAGACATTTTTTTCAAATAGTAAATCATTGGGAACAAATAATACGGATGGAATATTGGAATCAATAAGTGCTAATGGTCAATGTTTCAATTCTCAACTAGGATAAAATTCTGAATGTAGATAAGAAATTTCTTTGAGTTTAAGTGATGATTCACGAGCTATAGGAACCTGATAATGCCTTCACAAAAAAAAGAAGTTTCTGTATTTAGCAAATTTCTGTGCAATTCCCCTTATATTACTGCTCTGCTCTAAGACATCTTCTATCATTGTTGGGACTTTACTTAGTTCTGTCATAATTTTATCATATTTAGACTTTATGAGTCATCTCTTTTTTCAAAGAAATAATGCAAGAAGCAAAATAGATGTAATCTGTGCTGTAAAAGCTTTGGTGGAAGCAACTCAGATTTCTGCTCATGCTCTTGTGAACAATCAATAATCGGTAAGACGTGAAATAGTGGATCATACTACATTTACTATTCCAAATGTATGCGCTCCTCTACTTTTGAGTAATTTAAGAACCTCTATACTATCTGCTGTTTCACCAGATTGTGAAATAAAAACAAATAAAGTCTGATCATCAACATGGATATTTTTGTATTCATATTCACTAGCTATTTCACACTCTGCTTGTATACCTGCTAAATTTTGAATCCAATAAGCTCCAAGCATTCATGCGTTGTATGAAGTACCACAACCCACAAAAACTATCTTCTTAAAATTTTCGTTTTGCATACCATGAAAAGCTTCAGCATTCATTGAATAATTTGAAAAATTTATTCTTCATTTAAAAATTCTTCTAATAATATTTGGTTGCTCAAATACTTCTTTGATCATAAAATGTTTAAACTCTCATTTGGATACTTCCAAAGATTCAAAATCCATATCTTCTATTTCTCTTGAAATCTGTATTCATCATGATTTAATCTGATAATCATTATTATGTATATAAACCAAGTCTCAATCATCCAAGTAAATAAGTTTATCAGCATATCAAGCCAATGCTTGTTGATCAGATGAAAAATAAAAATCTCAAACTCAATTGTATGCAAATACTAGCGGACTACCTAGTCTGACAGCAATCATTTCTCATGGATATTTGGATGATACTATAACTAATGCATATGCTCATCTAATAATAGAAAGAACCTTTTCTACTGTAGTAAGAAAATTTCACGTATCATATTCTTGTAATAAATTTGCTACCACCTCACTATCAGTTTCTCAGTAAAACCTATATCATTTGGATATCAATTCCTGTTTGAGTTTATGATAATTTTCAATAATTCAGTTATGAACGAGATAAAAATCTTTATCCATATTATAATGTGGATGTGAATTATTTTCTGTAATTCACCCATGTGTTGCTCGACGAGTATGAGCAATTCAAAAATTAAAATCAGATTTTTTGATTTCTTTATTAGTTTTTTCTACAAGTGATGAAACTTTTCAAACTGACCTAATAAGCTGAGTTTCTCAATTATCGTTTCAGACAAACAATCATGCAGAATCATAACCACGGTATTCTAATCTTTGGAGTCAATGCAGTAAAATTTTTTGTGCATCTGTTTTAGATCATTTGTATGCAAATATTCAACACATAGACAAGGTTAGAGTATAAAAACGTCAAAATACTTAAGCAACTTGTCATCTCGAGCTCGTCGAGAGATCTCTTTAAAATAATATTAAGAGATTTCTCCATTTCGCTATGCTTCAGTCGAAATGACAGTCGCTTGAGTTTATAATATTTTAAATCGATTGTGCAAATGGTTTTTTGAAAATAAAAAAAGAGCCACTGATAAACAAGCGGCCCTTACAACATTATGGAAAAAAATTACTCTATCATGTTATAAATTTTATATCTGTTGTCAATGGTTATTTTATGGTAAAAATTTTATATAAAAATTATTAAAAAATTAGAATAAAGCGAAACCCCCGCGACACATACGTTCGCAGGGGTATTTGTCTCCAAATTAGAGACGGTTTGAAACCGGGAGGATAACCACCCCGGGGTTGAAAAAACACATTGATATACTCCGCAGCACATTTGGCTTGTAAGAGATTACCGCACGGTATAATTATTTTGTACGGATAGATGGGTTTGGCTACTCCCGTCATATCAAAGTGGTAATATGGGCATAAGCCCTCTCGACACTACTAAGGAGAAAGGTGCACCTTTACTCCATTCAGCTCCAATAGGAGATTACAAAACCGGTATTTACCGGACATTCACATTTTCCTCCGGAATATAATGCACGGTGCTAATGGCTGCCACTTCGTGGACTGCCTATGTCGCTCTGCGAATTACGCTGCGACTAGATGCGCGTGCTTGGCTGTTGAGCCGGAGGATACTTTTTTCTTTTTTTTATAAATGTACTTTAAACAGCGGATAGAATGCTCCAGCGATTGCCACTTTGCATTGGGCGCCGGGTGCTGGTTTATTTGCTCACTCACCTATAAAGGTGGCTTCCATCTATCCTAAGTTAATCATTGCTAGGTAAAACCAACGAAAAAGGTTGGCTTACCGGATGATTTGCGATTTTTCATGTTTCCGGTTTTTGGCTTTTATATTAATTTTTCTTTTTTTTGCAGGGTTAGCCTGCTAGCCGTAACCTTTAGAAGGGCGAAGGCTTTTCTTTTGGCGTTTTTTCATGCCGTTTTTTTTGGTTTTGTTTTGCCCTTGCATTTTTACCATAACCAAGTCTATAGAGGTCAATGGATTTGCGTGGGCGAGCCGGGAAATAATTATACAAATTGCGACAGTGTGTTTACCACATTGGGCGGAGATCGTGACATAAGCAAATGTTTATAGATTTTCCTTATCTGGTTTATTTCCCCATTACTCCTAGGTTACCGGGTGGTAAGCTAGAGGCAACTTTCGTTGCGTGTGTAGAGCTTATAACTATTTACCTATAAATGTCAAGTCTTTTTTTATGTATTTTTTATATAGGTAATTTTATTGGTATGAACTGGTAAATAAAAGATAGATAAAAATCAGAATTTATTTTTTTATAAAAAAAATCCCCCGCCGATACGGTTACAGCGGGGGGTGTCTAAAAAAGACTTTTCGGGTATACGATCTATAGCAAACAAATTACTTATGACCGTTGAATCTTATTTACCCTACTAAATAGGCTATGGGTTCTTCATCATCCGGTAAAACCAGATGTGAGATTCTAAGAAGCATAGCCTTTACGCGGCGAATCCTGGAGATAAGACTGTTTTCCATACCCTCGACGGGCTCAGATCAGCGCTATCAACAGGATAGATGGAAGACTCTAATGTCCTCAATATTGGTTGGTCAAGCAGCAGCATGACCCCCAACGAAAGGAGAACCAGAATGAAGATTGACAATCTTTCCATAATCGTTTGATTTAGCAGGGAACGTTTTAGGTATTTAAAAATAAAAAGCAAGTCTTTTTTATATATAAAAGAAATATGGCAATCATATGGATTAAATTAAATTTTGTAGTGAAATCAGATTTTTTTTTATTATATATTTGCAAGACCACGACAACTGTCATTTCGAGTGAAACAAAAAATCTCTTTTTTACTATTAAAGAGATCTCTCGACAAGCTCGAGATGACAAGCGATAATAAATTTTAAATCTAAAATCATATTATGACGATTACACCTAGAGCACAAGATTATTCACAATGGTACAATGATATTGTACAAAATGCAGATTTAGCAGAGAACTCATCTGTAAGATGATGTATGGTGATCAAACCATATGGATTTGGTATACGAGAAAATATCAAAAATGTATTGGATAATATGTTCAAAAATACAGGGCATGTAAATGCTTACTTCCCGCTTTTTATACCAAAATCTTTTTTGAGTAAAGAAGCTGATCATGTAGAACATTTTGCAAAAGAATGTGCTATAGTGACGCACTATAGATTGAAACTAGATGAGAATAAAAAACTGATTGTAGACCCAGAAGCAAAACTCGATGAAGAACTGATTGTCAGACCGACATCTGAAACTATAATTTGGGATAGCTACAAGAGACGAATCAATAGTTATCGTGATTTACCTATACTCATTAATCAACGAGCAAATATAGTAAGACGAGAAATGAGAACTAGAATATTTTTGAGGACCGCAGAATTTTTACGACAAGAATGACATACAGCACATGCTACATATGAAGAAGCCGAAACTGAAGCTAGGAAAATGCATAAAGTTTACAATGATTTTGCTACAAATTTTATAGCAATATCACCCGTACTTGGACCCAAGCCTGAACATGATAAATTTGCTGGCGCACTGACAACATATGCAGTAGAGCCTATGATGCAAGATTTCAAAGCATTGCAAGCAGGGACATCTCATAATTTAGGTCAGAATTTTGGTAAAGTATTTGATGTAAAATTTACTAATGATAAAAACCAACTTGATTATGTACGATGAACATCACGATGAGTAAGTACTCGTCTTATATGATGACTCATCATGTCACATAGTGATGATAAATGACTTGTTGTCCCTCCAGCACTTGCTCCAATACATGTAGTCATAGTACCAATATTCAAGACCAAAGAAGAATTTGAACAAATAAAAGCATACTTAAAACCATTGATAAAAGCCGTAGAAAAATGAAAATTAAAAATTAAATCTGTTTATTTCAAAGATACTATTAAATTGAATTATCAGATAGATGATGATGATCAAAAATCTATGTGACGAAAGTTTAATCAACGAGAACTCAAGTGAGTACCTATCAGAATAGCTGTATGACCTAGAGATATGGCAAATTGAAATGTAGATCTATACAGAAGAGATACTGGTGAAAAAGAAATTATAAAATTAGAAGATGCTAGTAAAAAAATAGTTCCCCTCTTACACGAAATTCAGAAAAATCTTTTTGATAAAAATAAAACAATGAGAGAAGATAATACGTATTATGTAGATAGTTATGAAGAGTTTAAAGAAAAAATACAAAAATGATTTGTAATGGCACATCGAGATTGAACTACTGAAACTGCATTGAAGATACAAGATGAAACCAAAGCTACTATAAGGTGTTTACCTTTTAAAGAATTTATCAAAAAAGAATACGCTGGTAAGTGAGTATGTATGGTAACTTGAAAAAAAAGTAAATGAAGAGTATTATTTGCAAAAGCTTACTAATTAAACTTATAACCCTTAAAAAAGACTGATATAATATTTTGACAAAAAATTAATTGTACTTATAATGATATGGTATAGTAATTTTGAGTTTAGATTTATAAAAAATCAATGGAAAACTTTGAATCAAATATAGATATTGAATGAGACGAAACAAAAGAAACTAGAGCAGAATTAAATGAATTTCAAAAAGAAATAATGAAAGAGAATGAGCCTGAGATAGAAGCTATAAAAAAAGCAATTGGAAGTCTAGCGTCTTTTAAAAATTTACCTATTACAATAAATTATCCTGTATCTAGCAAAGAAAAAATCGATCAGAAAAAGTTTCCTCAAAAATTGGATATGTGGCCAAAACCTTTTTGATATAAACGAAAAAACATAAAATGAGAAATAATAAATAATGCAGATCCATTGATGATATGTCTTGATAATAGAAAATTCACAGTAACTCCTGATATATGAAGTATAAGTAAAATAGATATAAATCAATGAAATATTAGTTTAGATGTAAGTAAGTTTTGAGTAAAATTAACTAGTCAGGTTTATGATCCAGAAAGGATGACAAAATTATTAATTATTCTATGGACACATAAATCAGGATTAAATACCGATATTGCAGGGA
>JBAQPP010000016.1:0-1829 GCA_049305865.1 Candidatus Absconditicoccaceae bacterium | reverse complement strand
TGTCTGGATTATCTAAAATCGTAGATAATCGATCCAAAGAAATAGTTTTAACAGCTTATGGAGAAGTAGTTAAGCAATTTGTTGTTAAAATGTTTAAGTTAATTTCTAAAGCAAGAAACGAAACAATTAATTGGCAATGTCTTGGATTAGATGATTATAGATTAACATTAGATCGCGAGCAAATTCTTAAAGAAGCAACATCTATGTCTTTAATAAATATTCCATCAAGAACATTCAAGAAGGCAATGTTATTCCAAGTAGCTTCTCAATTCTTAAATACATTATCTCCACAAGAACAATTAGTAATAAAACAAGAAATTTCAGATTCTATAGACACAGTTGGTGATGACGAATTATATACAATAGGTATTGAAAAAGAAGATGATGAAAGCGAAGATGGAGAAGATAATAAAAAGCCTATTAATAAAGAAAAAGAATCTACTAAAGATAAAGCATACTAATCATGAGTAGATTAACAGATTTAAAAAAATTAGAAGCTAAACGTAAACGTAAAATGCAATTACTTTTACTTGGAATTCTTATGTCTATAGATTCAGAAGATGAGTTAGCTCCTAAAACAAGACAAATGTCAAGCGATGTATTAGAAGAAATAAAAGATATACGCAAAGCATCATTTGCTATTGCAGATAAGTATTCAGAAGAACAACATAGAGTTTTAGATAATAGGAAATTAATTATAGCTTCAGCAGCATTATATGTTGTTTCACACGTTATTAGAAGAATAGCTATTTCTGATAAGCCTACATTTGCTGAAAAGGTTAAAGAGGCTATGAGAGGTTCTGAACCTATAATTGAAAGATTAACAGTTTCAGAAATATATCAAGCTAATGTAGCTAAAATGATTGCTAATCATCCAAAACAAATGTTGATTTGGAATGCTGTAAATGATGGTAAAACTTGTTCAAGATGTAGAAGTTTAGATGGTAAAGAGTTTTTAGCTGGAGATGCACCAGAATATCCACATAGTAACTGTAGGTGTGTTGTTGATTTTAAAGGATAAATAAATGGAAAATTTCATAGTTTGTAATAAATATAATTCTCTAATGGTTGATGGATATGCTGATGGATCAGTTGTTCTATCTGCATCACCTTGTAAACTAATGGGTGTTATTGCTGAAAATGTTAGTGGTTCAACTCGTTGGCTTCAAGTTCATGATGGTTATGAATTGCCTGCAAATAACGCAATTCCTATCGTTTCTTTTAAAATGTTAACAGTTACTCAAACTGAAAGATATTTTGATGCTATAAAAGGATTAGATTTATCTGTAGGATGTGTATTAGCTGTATCTTCAACTGGTCCTAAATTAACTGTTGTTACAGGATCTGATACTGAAGGTTGTTTTATCTCCGCGTTTTGGCGATAATAAGATATCTGAATTACTTACTTCTAATATACTAAATAGGATCAATAAATATGAGTGATTATACCACATCAGAATACACTATAGCAGCATTTATACAACCAGCAGCAGATGGATATGTACAAATGCATGTTACTGATAGCAATCCATTTGCTATTAATCAAATTATATTTGTTGAAACTGCAGGATATTATAAGGTATCTGGAATAATTGCAGAAGATATATTAGAAATTAATAATCTAAATTATGCAGACAACGCAATTCCTACAACTGTAATTGCTAATGGTTCTCACATAGTAGCAGCAGGATTACGTGGACAATCTTATGGACCAAAAGGAGATCAAGGTATTGCAGGACCAACAGGACCTCAAGGTCCAATTGGTTTAACTGGATTACCAGGTACTGATGGTGATGTTGGTGCAACTGGAGCTGCTGGATCAATAGGAC
>JBAQPP010000015.1:0-10272 GCA_049305865.1 Candidatus Absconditicoccaceae bacterium | reverse complement strand
ATATTTAGATGAGCATGAGAAGTAGGTAAATTAAAACTATCAAAAAACAAAAAAACACTTAAACCAGAAATTCAAAAAGAAAATCCCAAACAATTAACAGCAGCAAAAGAACAGAAACAAATAACGGCAGCTAAAGAACAAAAACAATTAACAGAATGAAAAACTGATTTAAACACCGAAAGAGCAAAATTAGAAGCAGATTATAAAAGATTATATCAAGAACATATAAATGCAAAGACAAAACCAGAACAAACTAGATTACAAGATGAAATAACAAAAAATCGTACTAGAGCGAATGAAATAGATTCAAAATTAGCTGAGCAAACAGCCAAAAATTCATCTGAAATTGAAAATACAAAACAATCAACAGAAAATAATGTAAAAAAAGAAGCTGAACCAACCAAACCAGAAACTAAAACAGAAAACAAAACCAGTACAACTGCAGAGATAAAAAAAATGAATGATAATATCTCATCTCTACAATCAGAAATAGTATGACAAAAAAATGAATTAAATAATGCAAAACTTGCACTTAAAAATATTTCTGATAAATGATGAAAACCTGATTTAGAAAGAAAATTAAAAGACAATGTATTCGCTAGAGAACAAGATATTAAATTTAAGCAGGCAGAATTGGATAAGTTAATTTTAGAAAGAAATAAATTTATGAATCAATCTTTGGGTGTCCAAGAAGCGCCTGTAACAAAAAAATCTGAGCCCCAACCTAAAGAAAACACAAAAGAACCAGTTAAAAAAGAATTAACTAAAGAAGAAATCAAAGCAAAAGAGAATAAAGATTTGATCGATAAACAAAATAAAGTTCAAGAATTAGCAGATGATTTTGATGCTCAAATAATGTCAGATAAATGAATAACTATAAATGGTAAAAATTACAAACTTATATATGAACCCAATACAACACAAAATGCTTCTAGAAAATGAGAATGGAAATATATAGAAGATTGAAAAGTTGTTACATCTATAAAGTGAAATGCTTGAATCTTACCAGACAATGCAGCATGAAATAATATAAGAGCAAATTATAATAAACTTAGAAATAAATACATTGAATCATGAACTTGAAAATCATTAGTAGAAACCAAAATAATTCCTATTAATAGACCATCTCTATTATATTGGATTAAAGAAAATCCTTGAATAGCTGCTACTTGAGCACTATTGGTTACTATATGATGATGAACTTTAATATATAAAATTGCTACAAAATCAGATGCATCTTGACAAGAAAATATAGATATCTCTCCAGTCAAGGAACCAGAGAAAATAGAACAAAAAGACGTAATTAATCTTATAGAGTGAGAAAACGGTCAATATGTCAAACTTGATTAAGATTATATAATTTATTAGATCAATAACTAGAATAATAAGATATCTTATTCTTCTACTACCAATTTATCCTTATTTTCCTCATATAATTCTTTTACATCTTCTGGATTTTCATAATTTGGGAAAAGATACTGTCATAACTGGATTTTTACATCTATAGATTCGGCTATTTTATTATTATTTTCTATCCATTCATTTATCTGTTTATCTTCATATCCATTTCACGTCATTATATTAACGATTTCATCTTCGTTCATTATATGATATTCTCATTTTGGTTTCCTTCTAATTTCATCATACATTTTATACCCATCTTTGATTGCTAGTGCCATTTCCCAAGCTTCTTTTTCGTCTTTACCTGGGTAAAAATAATTATTATCTACGACACAGTCAGTATCTGTCTTTTTACTATAAAATAAAATCTGATTATTGATTTTTTTTACATTGTTTATCAAGCTTTCATTCTGAGCTGTCATTTCCAGAAACACATTATTATTTCATAAAATATCTTTTATCATATTTATGATTTCTATTATTTTATCTTCTGATTCTCAGTTTACAATCATCTTTCCGAGCCAAGATTCTTCTCATCCTATAATAGCTATAATTCACTGGGACTTTTCTTTTAGTATAGATGTATCTATTTTGGGTTTAAATTTTATTCATTGCTGATTAGCAAAAGAAACAAGCTCCATCAAGCTATGATAGCCGATATCATTTTTCGCCAAGAGTACAATATTTCATATTGTTTTGGGATTGCTTACAGAATTTATATCAAGCACAAATCATAGTTCAGATCAAATTATAGGTTTTATACCCTCATCGCCTGCTCATAGATAAAAATTAACAGCTCCATACATTCAGTTATAGTCAGTTATAGCTATAGCCGTCATTTCCAAAGATTTTACTTTTGCAATAATATGTTTGGGCTTGCCTATAGCTTCCAGAAAAGAAAAACTACTATGTCAGTGTAAATGTGTAAACATGATAAATGTGAAATTATAAATTATAAATGTTTAATTACTTTTAACTTTCTACTATCAAGTTTCAACTTTTTTATCCTTTGAATTTTTACTACATTTATATATAAATATCAAACATATTTAATAAATACAAATATATTATGGGAATAAATCAGAATTTTGTAAAATATTTTTTTATTGTATTTTTGTGAGTATTTTTTTGTTCATATTGATTCGCTGTTGATTGGAATTTACCATGAATAAATATCATTACTCGTCAACAATGGTGAGCAAATGAATCTCTTAGATATTATTCATGAACTGTAACTACATCTTGAATACAAGCCAGTAAAGAAGCATATCTGAATGAACTTAAAGAGGTTGATTTTGATGCTTATCTAGAAAAGAGAAGAAGTGAATATCAGTTAGAAGTTGCAAATAATTATCTGATATCCAATTATCCAAATGAGTCTACAGCAGATAAATATAACCAATATTATTCTGGTAAAAGATTAAAATGGACTGAGAGCATCAAAAATACTAAAACAAAACTTATAGTTCACCATACGGCTGAAAATTCATCTTGAATCCTAACTACTTGAGCTGCTATCAAAAAAATTCAAGATATTTATAAATATCATACTGTTAATAGATGACGATGAGATATATGATACAATTTCCTCATAGATCCATTTGGTAATATATATGAATGAAGAGCATGAGGGGAATGAGTGATATGAGCACATGACAAACGAAATAATTCCTCAAGTGTATGAGTTAGTGTATTGTGAAATTTTAATGAGCAAAAAGTCTCTACATGAACTCTTAGTTCTTTGACAAAATTACTTACAGCACTCGCTAAAAAATATAATATTAATCCGACTTCCAAAGTAATGTATCATGAAGATAAGGTAGCAACCAAAAAAGATCCTGATCTATTTCCATATGTACAAGATTCAGAATGATATGCTATAGCTTGACACAAGGATGCTGGTAATACCGCTTGTCCATGAACTAATCTTTATAATCTATTACCTCAGATTAGACAACAAGTATCTAAATGATTAAATAGTTATCCATCAGACAGTTCCATTTCTACTTCTGGTGCTAGTCCGATTTCTGATAAGTTAATTTCATACATTACTAGTAAATGAGAAATCAAATCTGAACTTACATATACTTGAGCTATACAACTACGCGATCAGATGCAAAAATCTATTAAACAGATGAAGCAAAAATATTCTACAAAAAAATCTATTCCCAAACCATCTTCCAAGATTACATATAAAGTTTCACTACAAGAAGCAAAAGAATTGTTGGCTTGAAATATAAGTGTTTTATTATATGAGCTTACATTTAATTTTACTGGTTACCAAATTTGATGTTTATGAACATGTAGTTTTGATCTAGATTGAAATCAATATACATCTCCATTATGAACTGTTTCTATAGTTAATGAACAGTTAGTATTGGTTATATGATCAAATATTTATACATGAAATTCACTAAAAATAACTAGCTCAAAAGATCTGATAATGTTCAAAAATTACAAGAGAAAGTCTTATTATTCCAAACCTCGAAATAGTTTTAGATGAACAATATTAATCAAACCCCAAGAAGTTAGAAATACAAGATGAAAACAATCTAATAAATTTGCAGTGATAAATACATTATTATTTGCTGACTATCTAAAATGAATTGTAGAGACAAATGACTGAGAAAGTATAGAAAAAAATAAAGTCATGGCAATGATATCCAAATCTTATGCGCTTTTTTATCTTAAAAATATACATCCAAATATTCCATCTTGATCAGACTATACAGCAGTAGATAGTCCAGATGTATTTCAAAAATATGTATGAGCATGAGCAGAAATTACACTTTTAAAACGACCCAAAGCTCTTGTCGCTACAAAAAATTTATTAACAACATTTGACGGATATATACCCATATTACCATATTTTAATTGTTCTCCATGATTTACTTATTCTGCCCAAGAAAAACGATGATGGACAGATACTCCGTATTTGATAAGTAATCTAGACACTGCAAAATGTAAGGACTTTGCATGACATTGAGTAGGTATGAGTGGTAAGTGAGCAGAGTATCGAGCAAAAAAATGATGGACATATCAACAGATATTACAATATTACTATCCATGAATAAAGATAGAATCCTTTTAATAAATTATTACTCAAATGCATTCGATATTGGAAAAATTATTTAAATGAAATCCACAACAAGCCAGCGAACAGATAGTCTCTCAATACCAAAAGAATTGATTCGCTATAGTTAATTTTATTTATTTTGCAGTTATAGTTGCTCAAAAATTATTTAGCAAACGCAAAAAAACAAATACACAAAAAGACTATAAAAAAATTCTTTTAAAATCAGATTTTCTTTTTCCTGATGGTATAGCTCTCCAGATGTTCTATTTCCTAGCTAGACTATTTCATAAAGTAAAATCTTCAATATATTGGTTGAATAACTTAAATTGAACTGATTTTGTACCATATTTTCTTGAATATATCAAAACAAAATTTGGTAACCAGAAAATATGTTTATTAATGTTTGGTACGACTCCAGAGTTTTTAGAAAAATCCAAAGAATATATCTCTTATAAATGATATAATGTTATATATATTCAAGATTGATTTTCAAAATTCAATAATAAAAAATGATTTTGTGAATTGAATCGACAAAATGTAAAAGAAGCTTTGAATTGATATCAAGACACAATAAATATCTTACTTGTTGCTATGTCTACACCCAAATCACCCAGACAGGAACTATGGACAGCTGATAATTTACAAGAAATAAAAGATCATAATTTGATAGTTATCAATACATGATGATTATTTGATTTTTGGGCATGAGTACAAAAAAGAGCTCCAAGAATAGTTAGGAAAATTAAACTTGAACGACTATGGAGACTTATTACAGATCCCAAGAGGAATTTAAGTAAAGTGATTAACTCATTGTCTTGTTTTAAATATGTTTTTAAGTACTTGCTATTGAAAAAAGATTAAAAATTTATACTTATAGACAAATGTAAATCTGATTATAAATTTATTGGATTAATTGTTTACCATTTCAATAGTTCATCCCAAGCCTAGGGACTTTAATATTTTTACGTCTTTCCATGCAAATAAAGGAACAAAAATTTAATTATTTAGAAGAAGAGAATCTGTTTTCTTTCAAAGAGACTCTGACAAATGGTATGCAGATCAAAGCTTCTGTTTTGTTTGAAGAAACAAAGTTTATTGATTATCAAAAAGATCTTATTCAGGATTTTTTGTGAGAATTTATAGAGGTATGTAACCAAGAAACAAATGATATGGATAATATCAAATCCAATCTTGAAACATGATTAGAATCTCTAAATACAAAATTAAAATTATTTGCAGAAAAAGTTCGTGATGTTGAAAAGTTTGAAATAAAATGATATATCCAGATTATTTCAGATGCTGTTTTTATGGCATCTATGATATGAGACGTTACTATTATGATATTTAGAGATAGTAAGGTTTATTATTCACTTCACAATTGAATAGATAATAGAGCAAAAGTTGACCTTTTTTCTGATTTTGTAGAATGAGATATTCAAAAAAATGATGAAATAATATATGTATGAACCAAAATATCTGACGTTCTAGATGATCAGGATCTCAAAGAAGTCGAGGTAATATTAGAATCTCAAGAGAGTGATTTATTAGATTTTATGGAGCAATTACTTCTTACTAGAATCCAAAAAGAAGCTATATGATTTATGGCTTATTACCATATACACTGAGCTATGCCAAAAAAATCTTTAATTGACGAAAAGCTCAAAAATAGATTGGCAAATTCTAAACTTATGAAACTTAAAGACGCTTTTTTTTCAAATAAATATCATATCACGGTTTTGGTTTTAGCATTGGTAGTATTATTTTTGCTTTATAGTGTGTTGACCCAATTACTCAAACAGAACAGTAGTTCTTTCACTACACAATCTTGAGCAGTAGTTGATATCTCTATAGATGATATCAAAAAAGACATCTATCTATTCAAAGCAATGGATCCTACATCCGATCAAAAATGAATAAAATACAATGAGATACTACAAAAAATGGATACGCTTCAAACCAAATGAAAACGAGTAGAAGACATTATCCAACTTAAGAAAATTTTACAAGCTGATTATTATGCTTGATTCAATATTATATATCTTACCAGTCTATCAAAATTGGATGATCCAGCTATGAATAAAAAAACAAAAATTCTAACTTTTTCATCTATAGAAAATTCTAAATTATGAGTACCTACATCCATAGCTGCAGAGAAAGATATGATGATAGCATGAAATAAAGCTGCACTTATATGAGCTCTCAACGACTGAATGAGATGAACGCTTATAGATTATACTTCTACAGATACTATCAACTGATGTTCAATAAGTTTACTTAGAAATTGATTATATTGTTTTAGTAATAAATGAAGTCTATACTTGGTTACAAAAGCTGGTATGGAAACAGTAAGTACAACAGATTGATTCCCATCTCGTATATGATGAGTCGCTGTTTATGGTAAGGCTAACTTATATGTATTTCAACCTTCATTGGGTATATGATGACTTTTTGTCACTAGATATCGCAATACATTATGATCTCAATCTATATTCCAATGATGACAAAATTATTCTGTAGCATTGGCATCTTGAGTAAAATTTGCTTCATGATATTGAGATTTTTCTAGTTTTGCTATAGATGCTACATTCCTTACTCGAGCAAATGGTAAATTGTATCAATTATGGAGAGATCCTGCTTCAAATCGACTCAGTATACGCGAAGTACCTATGATGTGATGAGATAAAGTTACAAGTATATATTCAAACAATGTAAAAGTAATAGCAAAATTAAATTCAAAATATGTATATTTATTTGATAAGACCAATCAAACTTTCACGGTTTATGAATCTCGTCCAGTTAAAACTAATGAATCATATAGTTCAAGCTATAGTCTATATTATATGTTTAGAATGACATTCGCATTAGATAATAACAAGGTTATAGACGTGGATGTACCAGAAATATCATGAGAGAGACCAGAATTATATATCCTTTCAAATGATTGAGTAAATAAGGTTAAATTATACGAATTTATAGACAATATAAAAAATACAAACACAGTACCAAAGACCCAATAATCATAATTTCTACCACCAAAGTCCCTATAATAAATAGGGATTTTTTTTAAATCAAAATTTATTTGTAAATTTGCTTGTAAATTTGTAAAATAGACTAACTTAGTTATAATTATATTAATCAATTTAATTGATGTAATCATCATGATAGAAATAGATCCTAAAAAATTAGAGAATAAAGATCTAAGACATAAAATAGCCAAAGATATAGTGGCTATAAGGAACTTAGAATCTATTTCTGATAAGATAAAAGAGAAACTTATCCGATATCTTATAGATAAAAAAAGTCTAACTGAAACAACCCAGTCACAAGAATCCAATGAAAAAGAAAAGATCCCAGAATTTGAAGAAGATACTTTTCGTATAGATAGTATTTGATGGAAGGATGAGCAAGAAATAAATCTTTATGATGGATGAATAATCAAAGTAAAAGTCAATCCAGATTGAGATATTATGGAATATTTAGAAGGTCCTTGTCAGGGTGAACAAATATTTATTACATACGATGCTTTTGTTTTTGAGGCTTGTAAATATAAAAGATGCTCAAGAAAAACTTTAGAAAAAAGATATTTACCTACTCCCCCAAAGTTAACTTTATTGGCGGGTAATCCATGAGAAAATAGTCCACAGTATAATGATTTTTACAATGCAGATATAAAGAACAATCAACTTTCTGGTTATTATATTCCGCGTGGTAATAAAATTGGAAATTTTAATAAACGTTCTTGTATATGGTTAGCTGGAGGTGGTGACGCAGACTTTAAAAGTGATAAATGGAATCATGATACTGGTGGTAAAAGTTATGGATTTAGTGGCCGTTTATTAAAATGATAATTTCGATTATTAAAATATTTAATACATATATTATTTTCAATAAAAATTTTACTCTAACTTGCAAACAACCATAAAATCTATATTTTTGAGGCTGATTTAAATACAAATTTTTTATAAATGAAAAAAATATCCTGACTAGAACTTAGATCCAAATGGAACGAATTTCGATGATCCAAAAATCATAAATATCTTCCTGAAGCGTCATTAATCTGATGAAAAGAAAGTACAGCTATGTTCAATATTGCATGAATGCAGCAACTTATTCCATATTTAAGTGGTAAAAAACATCCTTTGTGAACCAGGCTTTTTAATATACAAAAATGTATTCGTACCGTAGATATAGATGAAGTAGGGGATGCCAGTCACCTTACATTTTTTGAAATGATGTGAAATCGATCACTCTGAGATTATTTCAAAAAAGATTCTATAGATTGGAGTCGAGAATTCCTTGTAGATGTACTTGGATTTGATCCAGAAAAACTAGCGGCAACAGTTTTCCAATGAGATGATTGATCTCCTATAGATCAAGAAAGTGCATGATATTGGAAAAAATATTTACCATCAAATAGGATAGCTTATCTGCCAGCAAAAAATAATCGACGAAGTCCATGACCAGTATGACCATGTGGTCCAGATTCAGAAATCTTTTATCGAGTATGAAAATCTAAGCTACCGCCACAAGATTCCAACCCATGAACAGATGAAGATAATCGGCTTGAAGTGCGAAATAATGTATTTATGGAATATTATCGTTCTGAAGATTGAAAACTTACTAAATTAGACAATCAAAACGTAGACACGTGAATGTGATTTGAAAGAATGTGTAAAGTTTTACAGTCTAAGGATTCAGTCTACGATACTGATATATTTGATTATATTTTAAAGGAGATAGAAAAATATTTAAAACTAAAATATATTGGGAATGAAAAAAAGTTTAGAATAATTTCTGACCATATTAGGACATCATTTTTTATGATAAAAGACGGTATCAATCCTTCTAACGAGGGTAGGGGATATGTACTTAGAAGACTTATTAGGAGGATGTATTACAGCTTAATTTCCTTAGAAAAATTATCTGAATCTGATCTTAAAAAACTTTTTACAAATATCTGTTCGAGTATATCTACAAATTTCGATCTTAAAATAGATATTCAAACTATATCAGACACTCTTCAAAAAGAATGTATCCAATTTCAAAAGACAATTGATAACTGACAAAGAATGCTAAGTGAAATTTTAGAAAAGAATTCAAAGACGAAATTAATACTTTGAAAAGACGCATTTATGCTTTACGATACTTTTGGATTCCCATTGGAACTTACTAAGGAGATAGCAAAAGAAAATTGATTCCAGATAGATGAAGATTGATTTCAACAAGAAATGCAACTACAACAAGATAGATCACGTAAATGATCTAAAGATAAATTTACAATAGATGTTGATCGGGGTAAACATGTTGCATGATTATCAGCGACAAAGTTTTTATGATATAAAAATCTAAATTCAGATAATCCCAAATTGCTAAAAGACTTCGATGTAAACGGTCAAAGGATTCTAGTATTTGATTCTAGTCCTTTCTATGCAGAATCTTGATGACAAAATGGAGATATATGAACTATAATTTTGGATTCCTGAGAAAGATTGGAAGTAATAGATGTAAAAAAATACGAATGAGTATTTTTACATTTCGTAAAATAATATTTTCTATTTTTTTGCTTCTTCTGTAATGCTTTTATAAACTTTATATCGATATGTCATAAAAAATGCTTCAATAATAGCATTGATATATGCCATCAAAAATAACAATACTACAACACTTATCGCTATTACGTATCATACAACCTTAGACTCAATAACATTAAGTCGTATAGCTATGTATACAATCAGAAATGGTATTCCCATAACTACTATAGCATTTATCAGAAATCTTATCATTAGAAATAGTTG
>JBAQPP010000014.1:0-70993 GCA_049305865.1 Candidatus Absconditicoccaceae bacterium | reverse complement strand
ATATTATACTGTTTCAATTTGAATTATTTTTTGTTTCTTGTGTGTTAGTAGTTAAGTTTTTGTTACATCAATATAAAAAAACCATTGATACTAAAACGACTGCTATTAGATAACTTTTTTTACTTACAGTATAAATCATTTTGTTTTTATGAATTAAATATCTTTTTGGATGCTATAAGTAATGACGTCCTTGCATTTTTTCTTTCTTTTGAAATACTATTGTCTTTTTGTATATATCATATTTTTGATATAACAAATCATGATAGTCTAGCTAAATTATCTAACTCTTGTAGTCCAAATATGTGATAAAATCTAAATTCTTTTGCGGACTCTCCTGATTTCCATGGTACAAAGATATCTCTTGGAGATCTTTTTCAAAATGAAATTATATATTCTAGAATTGCTTTCAAGATATTTTTATAATATTTTTTTATAAATCGATTTGATAAACATCGGTTTGTCATTATTATTTTTCCGTCATATTTGAGTATTCTATAAAAAACTTTCATCAAAAAAAATCTTTCTTTTAATGTTGGTATATGTTGAAAACTTTCTGTTCATATTATATAGTCGAATTGCTCTTGTTTTATTTTTGTAATATATTCGCTTATATCGGCACATATAAAATTGTTTTGTGGATTATCTTTTTTAGCTAGTTTTATAAGATTTGAAGATATATCTACTCATGTGTATTCTACTTTTGCTTTTGAATTTGTTCTATTCAGATAATTTATAAATCTTCATCCTCAGCATCCAAATTCTAGTATTGATATCTTTTTATTTTTTTCCTGAGAAATTTCATTTAATATAATTTCTGCCTCTTCTCGATGTTTTTTTCTTGTTTCATGATATTTTTTTGCATATCTGTTGTAGAAATTTTTTAAATCTTCTTTTACAGAAATCATTAAACTAAATAAGAAGTAAAAGGTAGAAAATAGCTATTTATTCAAATATTGATTGATTTTGTGTATTATTCGTTCTGATTTCTTCTCATCTAAATTTGGATTTATCTATTATATCTTTTGTTTCGAAAAGTATTTCATCTCATTCTATGAAAATCTTTTTAAAGTGTAATAAATATAATAATGATAAAGCTGTAATTCTAACATCATTTTTACAATATTTTTTATATTCTTCAAGATATTTTTTATCTCATGTTTCTTCATATTGTTTCCATAATTTTTCTGCTTCTAGTCATGATTCAACTGTTTTGCCGCTTCCGATAAATGTTTCTGATACTTTATTTAATTTTAATCTTTTTCAAGTTAAATTTCGTATAAACATAAAAATATCTATTGTTTTGCTATTTAATATATCTATTTCTTGCTGTCATAAACCAACATTATATATACAGACAGGATTATCAAATCATATATTATTGAATCATACTATATATCAATCAAATTCTAATAATCTTTTTACGAATTTTCATAGATGTTCTTTGTCTATATATTCATAACTCATTGTGTTGTCTTTTTGTGGTTGCATGCAGTATCATATAAGAAATTTGAATTGTTTAACATCGTTTGTATCTGAGGTCGTTTCTATATCGTAAACTATATAGGGTTTGCCAAATATTTCTCAATATTTTCAATTACGAAATTCTTCCAATAATATACTCTCTATAGATTTTTGTGATCAGTTTTTATGTTTTTTTGTAATTGCAATCTTTAACATATTATTTAATTCTGATTTATCTTCATTACTTAATTTTAATTCTATTCTATCTTTTTCATCTATTAAAATTAATTGTCATTGATTCTGTGATACTCTAAAAATAGGTTCTCATCTTTCAAAATAATATATATCATCTCATTGTTTAAATATCCTTTTTAAGAAATCTCACAAATTGAGATTTTTTTCTTTTTTTATTATATTTAGAAAATGCTGTAAAAAATCATTTTGTATGTTTTTGATGTCATTTAATCCGAATCTTTTATACATAAAATTAATATAAATTGTAAATCAAAAAATTAATTAATACTAAAGTTAGCATCCATGCTAATATCAAGTTTTGAGTTTTATTTACAATAGATTTTATCTATTTTGTATTATTTTCTTTGCCAAATTTATTTTCGTAGTTTATATAGGCAAAAGAATCTAAATTTTTAATATAATTTATAGGGCTAATCAAGAATTGATTTATCTGTGTTTTATTGGCATCGCTTAATAACAAAGAAAAATCTTTTATATTTAATGGATTTCAATCCTGTGTGATGTCTTGGAAATACATAGCTTTTATTGTTTTGCTTATCATATCAAATTCTGCTATAAAATTTATTTCTTGTAATGCAAAAGTTAAAAAGAAAGATCATTTGGATTCTACAACATCGACTGGCTCTGTTCAAAGATATTTTTGAAATATTTCAGTTATTAATATACTATTTTGATTTCATGTAATTATTTCATCTTCTACTTTATAACTTAGTATTCATATTATAGTTTCCGTTAGGCTAATATTATTATATCAAGATTTTTGTAACTGTTCTTTTATGCTATTTTCTATCTCTGTATTTGATATATTGACGTCGTATGCTTTATCGTTTGATATAAATATTTTATAATTTATTCAATCTTTTTCTATTAATACATTTTTTTCTGAACATTCTACTATATTATAATTTATTTTTGCTTTTAATATTTCACAGAATCAAATATTAATAATTGGTATTCCAGAATCTTCCACTCAATAAGTATCTATATTATCATTAATATATTGATATATCTTATTTATTCATCGATTTTCATTTTGAATTATATTGTTTATTACTTTGGTAAGTGATGAATATTTTTGAAGATTTATGGATTTTATTATTAAATTATTTTGATTTCTTTCTAGTAGTAAATTGGTTTTTATTGTCCTATTTAATATATGAAAATATCAAGTAACACCTACTGTATCTTTTAATATTATATTATGGTCTGTAATTGTAAAAAATGTTATGTTATATAACTCTTTTAATAAAGTTTTAGTTAGAGAAGTTTGAGCTCAGGACATAATTTCTATTATATTATATTCTTGTCAGGTCGATACTTGTTGATATGTTTCTAGATTTTTATTTTTTATCTTTGTTGTTAATCATGGTATACCAAATATGCTCTCTCACTTGTTTATAGAATATAGATCTTTTACTATTGGAAATAGATTTTCTTCTTTTGAGGCTTCTAGATTTTTGATTAAAAAATAATTATTAAACCAATATATTTCTTCTTTGTAGAACTGTTCCATATTATTCTTTTTAATTAGATTTTTTAGAAAACTTATATAATTATTTAGACGTAAAGTATCTATTTTCCTTGATGTAATATCGTTATACAATATCTGTTGAAATGATAATAATTTGTAACTATTTAAATCTCTGAACGAATAATACTTATCCTTTATGTATCATTCATTTAATTCTTTTTGTATTTCTATAAAATTTTTTATTTTAGTAAATTCGTCCGTTGATTGTATATTTCAGCAGTTTTCTATGATTTCTTTAAGATTGTTTTCTGGATCATTTGAGTACATTATATAATTTTTTATTCATTCACAAAATTCTTTATAATTTTGTGTTATGCTAATCTTTTCATCTATTTTTTTGAGTCATTGAATATCATTTTTTATATTGTATACAAAAAAATATTTCAGGAATTCTTTTATATAGTAATTACACATTTTATCTGTTATTTTGTTTGAAAAGAAACAAGTAAGATTAAATGTCTTTTCTATGCTTTCATCTAGAATTAATTGTTTATTATCTTCTATTTTTATATTTAAATTAGATTTATCTATGAATATTATATTTTTTACAAATTCTTCTAGTTTACTTATTTTATAAAATCCAGTGTCAAAATAAGTTATATCGCTTATTGGGGCGTTTTTTTCTATTGTAAACAATTTTGGAACTACATATCATTTATATTTTATAAGATTATCTTGAGAATATATTAAATTTCATTTTGTATATAGTTTTCATTGTATGATCTGTATTTCTATATCTTTATTATCTATATTTTGACTTATATTATTATTAAAATCTTTAATCAATGTTTCTTTCTGTATCTGATTGATATCTTTATCGGGGAATATTGAAATATTCTTTAAATAATTACTTTGTATTATTTTGTTTGATATAAAAAAAGAACCTACAATTAACAATACTGGTAATGTAAATTTAAAAATTATAGTATAAATCCTTGCATAAGTTTTACTTATTTTTTCATGCTCTTTTTGGAATCACATTTCTTTTTTAATATCTTCTTCCATATCTTTTATATATAATAAATATGTGATACATAAAAATTATATCCCTTTGAGCTTTGTTTGTCAAATTTGAGTGTTATTTTTTGTTGTTTTGTCTGATTTTTGTGGATATATATGTCTTTGTATAAATCTATTGAAAAAAGATGAGATATATTTATATATGTCTACGTAAATTTTATTTGTTAATTCTTTTTGTAATGAAAAAATTATTAGCTCTATTGTTGTTATCATTAAGTGCTGTTCTATTGGTTGGTTGTTCAAAACCTACTGTAGAAGTTGAAGAAACAACACCAGCTCCAGTAGTTGAAGAAGTACCAGCTCCAGTAGTTGAAGAAGTAGCTCCAGTTGTTGAAGAAACAGCTCCAGTAGCTGAAACAACTCCAGAAGCTCCAGCTGCAGAATAATTTGATACTTGAATATCAAAATTAAAACTATAAAAAAAGGAATCGTAAGGTTTCTTTTTTTTTGTTATTATGATTTTACATGAAAATAATCTCTTATCTACAAAATAAACTTGGTCTATCTAGAAGAAATATAACTTGATTAATAGATCAGGGTTGTATTTTTGTTAATTGAGGAAAAGTAGAAGCTTACAAACAAGAATTAAATAATGGCGATGAATTGTTCATTAATAGTGTTGGATTAAATTTTAAGGAAATATATAGGGTACAGGATGATCAATATGATTCAGAGATAATTATTTTTAATAAACCTATATGATATGTAGTATCCAAATCAGATCCAAATAATAAAACTATTTATGATATCTTACCAAAGGAATTGAAAAATTATTATTATATATGAAGATTGGATAAGGATAGCCATGGATTGTTACTACTAACAAATAATCCTAAACTTGTCAATGAATACGAACATCCCAAAAATCAAATAAAAAAAGAATATATTGTACAGGTTAATAAACCCATATGACAGAATGATATTAAGCAATGTTTAAAATGAATAGAAGATGAGTGAGAAATATTAAAGATCAAAAGTATAGAAAAATTGGAGAATGACGAAATTGAGAATTATAAAATTATTTTGACTGAATGAAAAAAAAGGCATATTAGAAGAATTTTTAAGTTTTTTTGAAATCGTGTAATTGATTTGCAAAGAATAAGTGAGTGAGACTATAAACTTTGAAATATAAAAACTTGAGAACGAGAATCGATAAAATTAAACTAATATAGATAGATTTAGATCTAAATTGGTAAAAATAAACTAGATATTGATTTGTTTTGAAATTTTAATAATCTGATAATGATTTAGAGTATATATTATTGTATGGCATTGGAAAAAAGACATAGACTAAAAACTAAAGATGTAATTTTTATAACTAGAAAAAAACAATTTTTCCCTAATTGATATTTTGGTATTTTCTATATTGATCAGTATAAAAATCTTAATTATAATCAGATTTCTTGTCATATAACTTTAAAATATTCTAAGAGATCTACTGATAGAAATGTACTTAAAAGAGCAATTATAAACTGTGTTTTAAAAGACAAAATATGTTGTAATACTATATCTTGAAGATTTTATAAAATATTTATTACCCTTAATAAATCTAAATTGGATAATTTAAAGCAGAATCTTGAAAGTTTTGACAAAAAAGCTATAAATGACTATACTATTAAGGAATTCCAAAAGAGTTTTAGTAATTTCAAATCTTATTTATGAAGGAATTAAAAAAAGTTTTTCAGGATTTATTTAAAAAATTTAAGTTAGGTGAAGATAAGGAACTTAAAGAATTAAAGAAAATAGAAAATCAATTAAAAAAATTAAAAGATAATGATGTACCTCAAGAGACTTGATTAATTTTTTCTGGTAAATCTATGTTTAAGTTTTGGATTATAGGACTTTTGGTGGTATTTTTATGATATATATCATTTAAGTCACTTGAAACGATTTATCTAATATTGGCTGCATATATACTCTCTGTTGCAATGGAAGCTATTATAGATTTTTTTGAAAGAATAAAATTTCGTAGATGACTAGCTATAGCGGTTACTTATATTCTTTTGATGATATTTGTCTTGGCTTGATTTGTGTTTGTTGTACCATTTATATTTACACAATTGTCAGAACTTATAAAATTATGAATAGGGCAGATTAATGATATACAGATTTTATTGACAACAAAATCTTTACCAGAAATTGTAAATTCTCTCACATGGATACCAAACTATATGCAAGATAATATATTAAATTATCTTAATAATCAGGATTTAGTTTGATGATTACAGGTAAAACTACAAGAAAATATTGCTCAAATAGCTCAAATGTGAAGTACTTATGCTCAATATCTTGGTAATCGAGCGGTGAGTATCGTATGATCATTTTTTAGTTTTGTATGACAAGCCGCTATAGTTTTGACTTTAGCTGTGCTATTTTCTATAGAGAAGAAATCAGTTATAAGATTTGTTTCTGGTATATGATCATTAAAATCCAGAGAATATCTGGTTATAAGATTGGAAAAAATATATAAGCAACTTGGAATATGGTTAAAAAGTCAGCTTTTATTGTGTGTATTTATATGAGTGACAGTATATGCTGCCTTGTGGATATTATCTCTTTTTGGTATGGATCTCCCGTCCAAATGATCTCTTGCTATGATAGCGTGATTGACAGAATTTATTCCGTATCTTGGACCAATCTTTGCTAGTGTAGCAGCCGTTATGGTTGCATTACTTAACTATTGAATATACGGCGCATTGATTGTATTGGCAGTTTTCTTTGCTATCCAACGACTTGAAAATAATGTATTTATACCATTACTGATGAATAAAACTTTGTGAGTAAATCCTGTTGTGGTTTTTGTGTCTATGATAATATGAGGTCTGATAATGTGATTTTTGTGAGTATTATTATCTGTGCCTATTGCGGTGATTATAACACTTATGGTAGAAAAAGATGAATAAATAAATTAATTATATTAAAGTCTGATCTTAAATGATCAGATT
Source organism: Candidatus Absconditicoccaceae bacterium (assembly GCA_049305865.1). Taxonomy (GTDB): domain Bacteria; phylum Patescibacteriota; class Gracilibacteria; order Absconditabacterales; family Absconditicoccaceae; genus UBA6263. Next base: position 63,781 of record JBAQPP010000014.1, on the reverse strand, counting down.
TTTTTTATTTCTTACTTGGGACTTTTCGTGTCCCAAACCCTACGATCAATCTTTTTGTCTTGATACAAAAATATTGGATAAAAACATCAAGTCTCACAAGTCGACGCGTTGTGCGACAATTTGCTATCTATATAAATTTTTCAGTATTGAAAACGTATGTGTTGCTATTAGATTTATTTGAAGAACTTTTTGATTTCTTTTTTGAGGCTGTCTGTTTGAGATTTTGAACGTCTTATGGTAATCTTTATTTCAGCTTTCATTTTAAAGATATTCTGAAAAAGTTCTGGATTAAAATCTTTTAAGTTTTTTATGTTATCAAAAAAGGCTTTGAAATACTGATTTATAATATCGGGAAATAATGCTTCGATCATATATTCTCCTATGATATTTATAAAATATCAATCTTTTAGAAATTTTGTTTTATCACTACATACTATATCTATTCATTGAAGTTTTATAATATTAGCTGCATATTGATCCATTACACTTTCATTTCCAACCAGTAGATAAACCTTTTGCATTTGTTTACTCATGTTTTTGAAGTTTGTAGTTTCGGTTTCTGGCATTCAAAGAATGTGATATAGATGTGAATTATACATGTATAGAGATTCGGTTTTGCCTCATTTGAGAGCAATTATACTTAGTAGCTCTGCTCGGATATTATCTATATCTATAAGAGATGAAGCATAAAATGTTTTTTGTTCTCATTCTTTGAGATCTAGTTTTAATGTATTTTCTATATAGGTTTCTCTAACTTTATTATTTAATTCAAAAAGTGAAAGAATCCAAGCTGTATGGAGTTTAAGTTTTCATTGTTCTTTGGTTAAAATTTGATTTTCCAGTAAATTATCTATGATCTTATAGAAATTTGGAAGGGATATTTTTTCTTCCTTTTTATTTATGACCTTATGAAGTGTCTGAATTGTATGTTCTTGATTTTCTGCAATTTCTCGAAAAATTCTGTCATAGAGTGTTTTGGAGAAGAACATGATTTTTATTAAAAAATAAAATTATCATTAAATGATAATTATTTATCTAAAATTATCAAATCTATTTACATTTAATATTAAATCATTAAATACATAAATGTCAAACGAAATTAAAAACAAATAATCATGAAAACAAAAAAATTAGAAAAATTTCAGCAAGAAATTGCTGGTCTGAGTGTCAAAGAACTTCAGCAAAAACGAAGAATGATCATTAAAAGAAGAGACCGTTTATTTTACTTGGTTATATTATGGCCAGTAATTATGTTTTTATTGTCTGTTGTTTCTGTTTTACTACTACTTTCTTTTTGGAAAGAATTCTCTTTCTCTGGCGAACAGGCTTTAGCTTGTTATGTGGTTGGATCTCTTCTTTTTATAATTCCATTTAAGATACATCTTAATAAAAGAAATTTTATTTGGGAAATTAATGATCGACTTAACCAGCTTGGTTCAGAACCTGAAATTATAAATTAAAAAAATTGGAGGTCTTTACTATGGAAACTGAAAATGAAAAATCGATCGAGCAAATTGCTCTCGAAGATTATGCTAAAGAAAAGCTTGATCAAAGATATGAAAGTATAGGAGTTTATGTTGGTATTATTGTAGGTATTTTATCAGCTGTTTTCTTTGTCTTTAGTGTGATTTATTGTGAAACTTGTTTACATGATTATGCAATGATAGCTCTCTTTGCAATAGTTATGGCTGTAATTACTGGTATGTTTGCTATGGCTTGTGTTGTGATTTTTTCTTTGGTCTCTAGAAGAAATGAAAAGATAATTGAAAAATCTATTTCTCTATTGTCCAAGGAAGACAGCAAAAAAATCATCTCTGATTATCTTCAGAAAAAAATTAAGTCATGGCAAGATAATATACCTTACTCTGAGGGAGAGATTCAGAAATTGCAATTAGAGATAGAGGAATTGAAAGAATCTATCGAAAGAAGTAATGAGCAAATTCCTGAACTTCAAGAAAAATTAAAAAATCTTTAAAACAAAAAATCATGGACTGTAAAATTGAGAATGAAAAATCGATTGATCAAATTGCTCTAGAAGATTATGTTTGGAAGAAGGGAACTGATAAGTTCTTAAAAGAAGCTAAAACAGCTGCTTTTCTTGTTGGTTGTTTAGCTTATTTGCTTTCAATTATTTTGCTTGCCTATGATTCTTTGATTTGGAATGGGGGATTTGATGGTATTGTTGTTTGTCTATTTCTTTGTTTAATGCCTGCTGGAATGGCAGGAGCTCAGACATTAGCTTTATATTCGTTCTTTTCTGGTTTGTATCGTGGAAAGGAAAAGATAAAGAAATTTATTGTAAATTTGTCTCAGAAAGAGAAAGATAAAATTACTAAGGAATATTTGGAAAATGAATTAAAAAAACATGAGGATAACATTGCCTATTGTGAGAGAGAAATAACTCCTTTGAAAAAATCGATTCAATATCATAAAGAGAAAATAGAAAAACTAGAATCAGAATTAGAAAAATTTAAATAAATTAATGACCGGATAGAATTTTTTCTTCCGGTTTTTTTAATTTTATCTGGGGTCTTGCCCCCAGACGACAAAATACTTTTTGGCATTGCTCCAAAAAGTATTCAAAAAAATCTAGAAAAATCAGTCTGCGTGTGATTTTTCTATCTTACTATTATGCGATCTTTCTAGCTTTAAATTTAATAAGTTAATATTGCTATGAGATTTAAAAGCTTGAAGTTGAAACTTTAAAGTAGAAAATTAATATATAGTCGTTTCTATGTTTTTACGTTTTTACGTATTTTATGAAAGCAAAATTACTTAATCTATATTATCGTTTACTTGGTTTGTTAGCTAGTAAATATCTTAAAAAACATAAAACATATATCATATGAATCAATTGAAGTGTAGGTAAAACTTCATGTCGTATGATAATTGCTCAGACTTTGAAGAAATTTTTACATTGAAAAAAAATATATACATCACCAAAAAATTTTAACTGAGAACTATGATTATCTTTGTCAGTATTTGAGATAGAAAAGCGGGATCCTAATATTTTTTGTTTAGTTACCACTTTGTTTAAATCAGTTTTTAAATTATTTTTTTGAAAGAGACCTTATGATATTATAATACTAGAATATGGTATAGATAGGCCGCTTGAAATGGAATTTCTTATCCAAATAGCGAAGCCGCATATAGGAGTGTTTACCGCTATTGATGCTGTACATAGTGAACAATTTGGTAATCCTGCGGAGATTGCAAAAGAGGAAGTTAAAATGATAAAAAACACTCTTGAGATAGCTTTTCTAAACCAGAATGATATGTACGCGATGAGTTTAAAAGATCATATAAAGATAGATAGTTTTATTTATCAGACACAATGAGATGAGTTGTCTGCAGATATTAAAATTATGAGTTCTAAATTTAATTTTCAAGATTGAAAAATAATATCTGATATCGTGTTGGATATTAAATGAAATGAATATAAAGTACAGACCAATCTTATGTGAAAGCCAAATTACTGATATATATGAGTGTCCCTTATGATATTGGAAATATTAAACTATAAATATAAAACTGATAATTTAAAAACAAATGATAACTTGGAATTGAATTATAAGCTACAACCAGGTAGATTTAGTGTATTTGAGTGAGTGGAAAATAGTATTATTTTTGATTCTAGTTATAATGCTTCACCATTGAGTGTAAGAAAAATAATAGATTCAGTACATAATATAAAAAGTGAACTTTTCCCTTATAGAAAAGTCTGGATGGTGCTTGGTGATATGAGAGAACTTGGAGATTTAACTGAAAAAGAACATAGATTGTTAGCATGATATGTTAGTCAATTTGCTGATAAAGTTTTTCTTGTGTGAAAACAGATGTGTGAACATCTAGCTGATGAACTAGATAAGGTATGATATGATAAAAGTCTGATTTATAAATTTGATAAATCCAATGAAGCATGAAAAATAATAAAAAATGCTCTTAAAGAGGTATGAGATGAAATTTTATTTATCTGTAAATGAAGTCAAAATACTATATTTATCGAAGAAACAGTTAAGATGCTTTTGAAAAATCCTGAAGATCAAAAATATCTTACTAGACAATCAAAATGGTGGTTAGATAAAAAAAATAGGTTTTTTACTACTCAAAAGTAATTATTGACTTTGGTATTTAAAATAATATAGTTGGGCTGTAAATAAAAAAAATAATTATGAAGCCGAGAAATCAAAAATTCTTGGAAATATTTCTTTGGATTATCACTATAGTTACATTCAATACTATAAGCTATTTTTTAGAGACAAGGGCAGCAAATATGTCTAGTTGGATAGCTTTTATATTGAGGTTGAGTACAGTTATTGTAGATATATTTTTACTTAAATATGTGCTCAATTTAAGAATATACTATAGGAGACAATTCAAGAATATGTTTCCCAAAAAAACCAGGATAGTCTCTTGGTTGGCAGATACAACTACTTTGACTATCACGATTTATTCTCTTTATGTTTTAAAATTAATCTTTTTCTTTATTATAAAACAAATATCTCTTGAAACATTTCTTTATGCTTTGGCAGGAGGATTGTTGATTGCGATATTGTTTGGTAGGCCAATATCTTGGTTTATCAGGTATCAGAAGAAGTATTTTAAAACTATGATAAGAAAAAGGCTTTCAAAAAAAGCTGAAAATGAAAAGAACAATGCCTCATCTTGATATACTTGGTGAGGTTTTTTTATTCTAGGAAAATCAATAAGCTCATAAGTCCTATTCAAAGCAAGAAACATAATATCTGTAATAATCATTGTAATAATTTATTTTCTTTATGAAGCTCTGGTATAAGATCAGATCATGCTATATATATAAATGATCATGCTGCAAATGGTATCAAAAATTGGACTAGTTGAGAACTATACTGACTTAAACTTAGCGCTATAACTACTCATACAATAGCGGTGAGTGCTGTTAAAAAATTTACTAATAGAGCTCTTTTTTTACTAAATCATCAATGTATCAATACTCCAAAGTCTCATATTTCTTGTGGTATTTCATGCAATAATACAGCTATACTAGTAGCTATTCATGTTGGTATACTAATTAGATAACTAGCTCATATAATCAATCAATCAATAAAATTGTGTACTATATCTCATACCAAATTCATGTATGCAAATGGATGAATATGTGTTTTGGTAATAGGCATATGACAATGATTCCGGTGGATCACTTTTTCTGTTATAAGTCCAAACAATATTCAAGATAAAACAAAAAAAGACGTAAGTATCGTGAATCAATTATCTTCTACTACTTCTGGTAATAGATGTATAAAAGCATCTCATAACAATCATCAAGCAGAGAAACTTACTAGATAAATCAGAGTTTTTTTGAGTTTTTCTACTTTCATTCATAAAGTAAAAATTCATATTAATGATATTAAACTTATTATTAATACGCTAATGATTGAATAGAACCATAATTGAGACATTATTATAAGCGATAAATGTAAAACTGTGTATTAATTATTATTTAGTTTTTTTCTTATATTTTCTGCTATTATATTCCTATTTCGCTGAGTATTTGAAAATTCTTGGAATTTTTCAATAAGTGTTTTCATATATTTATTATCTACTAATATTCAAGAGTCTTTATCTACAAGTTCTGGAGTGGCTCATTGATTATAACCGAATACAGGTACTCATAGTAATAGTGCTTCAACTGTTCATAAACCAAAACTTTCTTTTGTTAAATTTATTAGTCATTTTGAATTTTTAATGATATCTATCATTCATGTTGGTCATCGTCATGTAAAGATGATACTATCTCAGGCGATTGATTTTAGATATAATTCATCTGGTCAAGATCATATGGCTATGAGTGGTAGTTTGAGATGATTAAATAATCTAATAATTAAATCTGACTCTCTTACAAAATTTACTAATCTACCAACGTAGACATAATAATTGACTGGATTGGTGCTTGTCACTGTAGTGAAATATTCTTCTTTGACTGTGGGATATTTTATTTGGCAGTCTATTCAATAAATTTCTTTTGCAAGTTTTTGAGTATAATAACTGTTTGCATAACAGACATCGAATTTGGTAAATTTTTTATCCCATTTTCTTAATCTTTTTACGATAAATTTAAATAAAAATCATTTTCGTCATTTTATCTTTTGGGAATATTCATCATAATGGCTTCGTATATATTGCATAGGAGAATGTAGATATAGTTTACTTTTACATCAATTGGGAATATTTATATTTTTGGAAATAGCGAATGATGATATGATGATATGATCAGGTTTATATTTTTTAATTTTTTTGGATAGTAGTCTGGTAAGTAATGGATAGAAAAATATTAAATTACGATAATCAAATATTTGAGACAGTATAAAGACCTTATGATTTGTAAAATATATGAAAATTTTATTTATCCATGAGGGAAGAGCAGTCTTGATTTTTATTTTTATGTTTCATATCTCCATATATTTTATATCTGAAACTAGTGTGAATATTTGAGAATTACTTATTTTGTTATCTGGATTGGAAAAATCTTCTTTGATTAGATCTTGAAATACATTTAGAGCTCCTCAAGGAAAAATCCGACAATGTACAAAAGCAAATTTCATAAAAAAATATTGAAACAATAAAATATTGGAAAATATCTAATATAATTAATTAGTTTAGTGTGATTTGCAAATTGTTTTTTCCTACATAGAAATTTGAATAATTTCTATTCCGCTTTGCGGGATAAAAACGACGTTAAAATCCTTTGGGGATTTTTGGCGTCTTATTTTAAATTTAAGTGTTGAAAATATAAATTAAAACAATATTAAGAGTTGTTATGTGTTTTTTATTTGTAAGAAAAATTATGGATCCAGAAAGGAAAATAGATTTTAAAAGAAATGTTGTGAAATTTGTTATATGATTAGTATTATTGTTATTTTGTTTTATTTATATCCAAAACAATCCTGCTGAAAGAGTATCTATATTTTCTTGATTTCAAATAATATTCCAAAAAGCCTCTGTTATATTTAATGAAGTGATAGGTAAAAATTGAGAATTATTAAAAAGAAAATATTCATTAGAGAAATATTATAAAGAATTAATCAAGACAGCTGAAGATAGAAAGTGTGTTCCTGTTGAATTGATTAAAAAAATTAACCAAGAATATAAAAGTCTTAAAACAGAAGAAATATGAAATCTGGAGAAAAATTTACCTTTCTATTCTAGATCTTCTTATCAACATGAAGTAGATATAGAAAAGTGATGTAACGAAGATGTGAAAATAGTAAATTAATTTTTTTAAAAAAAACCCGCAGATATTGCGGGATTAATTGAAATTTTATTTAATTGTCTAGTTTGATGATTAGATTTTTTTTTATGAAATGAAAGGAATATTTACTCACCAGAAGACTATAAGATCTTTGAATAATATATATATACCCAATCACATAAGTAAGATGAAAAATACTAAGTTGATATATCATTCTATGTTGAAATATTTTTCCGCTTTGAATCTTCATGCTCGTTGTATCAAGCTTCATAATATTCTACCACCATCAAGTGCAGGAATTGGTAGTATATTAAAAATAGCTAGAGCTAGTGAGATGATTCAAGCAAATCATAGATAAGCCATCCAATCTTGTTCTTGTATAAGTTTATCTCAAAATTTTATTGCTCATGCTGGTCATGCTAGTTTATTTACAGATTCTTTAATTCTTTTACCATTGAATGATAATAAATCTTTTCATAATTTTCATAAAGCATTTAATGTTAGATTGGTTTCAGCTTTGATTTCTTGTAATCACATAACTATTGCTTGTTTAAATGGAGCTTTGATGTCTTTGATTTCTATATTTCATGAGGATACTATTGATATTCATAATAAACATTGATCATCAGGACATTTTCAATTTTGTATTATTGTTTGATCATTTCTATTGATTGTTATTTGGATATCTTTTCAGATATTATTTTGTAGTGTTCTGCCTATATTTCGTGTATTTATTGGAGTTTCATTTATCTGTGAAATAATATCTCCAGATAGTATTCATAATTGGGATCATAACATATCTGGCATTACAGTCTCTACTATTGCTTTAGATTTCTGTATATCTCCGCTAACAAATCAATTCTCATCCAAAAAAGATATTGTAGGCATTAAATAACTTTTGCTTTGTGACACTAATGCATTCTCTGGTATTATAGAAATAGGTTTTACTCATGCAGTAAATATAGCGGTAAATAATATCCATGCTAACAAAAAGTTCATAAATACTCAAGCTACCATAATTATAAGTTTTCTCCGTATGTTGGCTTTTATAAGACTATCTTTTGCGTTGAATTCGTCTGGAACTTTTGGATCTTCTCATTTGAGCCTTACAAATCATCCTAGAGGTATCCAGTTTAGAGTATATTCTGTTCATGATTTATCTGTCCATAGTTTACATGCTTTGGGTGGTATACCTATACCAAATTCTAATACTTTTACTCAGCTTTTTTTTGCTGCAATAAAATGACCAAGTTCATGTATCAAAACCAATGACATAAACATCAAAATTCAAATTACTAATCCTACCATTATTATTTTCAAAATATAAAAAAATTGGTTTGATTAGTATTTAAGAAATTGTATAATTAAAGCAAGGAAAAACTTAATTGTAATATTTAAATTGTAGATTATATGTCAATGTATTATGACGCACATACACACTTAAATAGTCCAGAGCTTTTTGCTAATGCTGAAAAATATATTCAGAAATTTGTTGATATATGATGAAAATCAATGATTATTGTCTGAGCAAGTGAGGAATATAACAATAACGCTATTGTTTTGGCAAAAAAATTTGATTTGAAAATTACTTTGTGATTGCATCCTGAGATATTAACTCAAAATGATGATATGAAAACTATTTGATCTAAGATGGAGGAGCTAAAACAATTAATTATAGATAACAAAGATAATATAGTTGCAGTAGGTGAGTGTGGGATTGATTTATATTTTCCATGAACTGAGCAGACCTTGGATTTGCAAAAAGAACTTTTTGCTATGCAATGTAATCTTGTACAAGAATTGGACTTACCATTGGTAGTACATTCTAGAACTGCGTTTGATCAGACTTTGAATATTTTAAAAAATTATAAAAATCTTATTATATATTTTCATTGTCGAGGTTATGGCCCAGAACAAATAAAAATACTACAATCATTATTCCCAAAATTATATATATGATTTTGTGGTAATGTGACTTACAAGAAGGCTGATGAATTACGTGAAAGTTTAAAAATTGTTTGAGAAGATCAATTGTTACTTGAGACGGATGCTCCATATCTATCACCTCAGATTGTCAGATGAACTCAGAATGAACCTGCTAATGTGATATATATATATGACTATGTATCTGAATTTTTTTGAAAAGAAAAAAATGCCCTACAAGGGCAAATTGAAAAGAATTTCAAAAATATTTATAAATTATAATTTGGTATTGAGATAGATTGACATTTTTATATATTATTGGTAATAATATATAGCTATTTTTATTATTATATTAAATAATGAATAGTCCTGTTAATGATTTAAATTCTAATAAAGCACCTAATAGTATAGAAATATTCAATGAACTAACTCTAGTCTTTGATTTTATAAAAACTTTATTATCTTCGTGAATGTTTCAATTTGAAGATTGAAGAAAAGAATTTATAGATAATAAGAAGAGCTTTTTTATCCTTTTGAATGAGATTATTTGAGATATTAATATTGAAAAGAAAATTGCAGAAAAATACGATATAAATTATATAAAATGATTAAAAGATTCTGATTTTTCTTTAATGTTCGATATATATAAATTATTAGAGAATTATTTTGAATCACAATATAAACCATTAGACGAAAATGCTGTTATACCGAAATTAGAACTTTTACAAATTTTAGAAGTCCTAGAAACTTTAGATCGATCTGATATATCTTCTCTTTTCTGAATTAAGTCAGAGTTTGATGAAAATAATTGTTATGAGGTTTTTGAAAATTTTGATTGGAATAAATATGATGAGGGAAATTTGAAAATAAAAATTAAAACTTTAAAAGGTTTCCTTAAATCAAAAATATCAAAAGATCCTGAATTGAATAATTTTGTTAGATTTTTAATTAAAGATATAAAAGATTATATTGAAGAAACTTTAGACGAATTAAAATTAATACAAGAAAATGAAGAAAATATAAAAATGAATAATATTTTGAAAGAAGCTTTTTTTAGTGGCATAAAATCTTTTGATGAGTTTATATTATGGGCAAAAACATATATTAAAGAAAGATTAGATTTAAAAAATATTGAATCATTTGAGGATTTAAAGAAAGATAAGCAAAAATATGCTTCCTTTTTGGAATTTAGAAAGGATTTTTATTGAAAGTATACAAAAGACATACTAGCTATGTATAAAAGAATATTTGAAGATAATAATAAATTAAAAGATCATAATTATTCTTATATTTTATATAATTTGACTAATTTATGAGAATTATATAGTAATTTAAAAATGTCTAAAAAACATTTTTTTGTTTGACTAAAAAACAATTTTTTATTGTGAGATATATATGAATTTTTGGATAATCAAAGAAAAAACTTTCCTGGTTTGGAATATAATATTAGTTGATCATTATTGGCGGAATTGGATATATATTCTAATAAAACTAAACTCATACTCTAAAGTAAATTTCTTTATCTACTAATTCTCTTTTGGTTCATCGTTTAAGGGCAGAAATCTGTTTCATGATTTCTATTTTTTCTGGATTATTTAAAATTGGTTTGAAAGCTGGGAAAGGTAGATCTGTTTGAAAACTAAATGGTCTTGTTTGTTGGTTGTTTATAGCAATTTTACATACGGCTCTATGTACATCGGCATTTACTAGATCTGTCTGAGAAAATTCTGGGGACATCTCCTTTTCTAAAAATTCTGCATCTGGTGCTCAGACTTTGTATATAAATAAATTACCTATGTTACCAAAAATTGTTTTTGAAAGGTCTAGATTTCATCATAGTCATTCTTGTTTTAATTGATCTATATATTGGTGAGCAATCGTTAAGCCAAGTTTATATTTTCTGGCTTCAGATAATATACTTTCTATAGATTTTGATACATAATTTTGGAATTCATCTATATATAAGAAATATGGTTTTCTATCTTTGGGATCTAAACCAGCTCTTTTGAGAGCGGCAAGTTTGATCTGCATAGTAATCATCCTACCTACAAGTTGACTATTTACTTCACCTGTTAATCATTTTGCTAATTTTACCAATATTACTTTTTTCTGGTTCATTGCATCAAAAAAATTGAATGCTGATTTGGGTTGTCATATCACATTTCTAATATATGTACCAGTAGTAAATGGTCAGAATTTTGCTTGTATAAATGGTATAATTTCAGCTTTTTCTCTATCTCACATCTTCTTATAAGTTTTGTTCCACCGAGCGGCAATTACAGGATTTTTTACATTTCTTATTTTGGATTCTGCATAAGCATCATCAGTAAATAATCTCATAATATCGACAAGAGTTCATCATTCTGCTTGTTCCATTAATAGAAAGCAGGCGTTACGGAAATAATCTTGTATACGTGGACCAAATATTTCTTCTCAATACATAGATACAAACATTTCCACTAGATCATTTGTGACCACATCTCTTTCGTCTTCATTATCTGTACCATCTAATGGATTAAAAGCAATAGGATATTCTGTATTAGAAAGATCAAAATATATAAGATCATCTATTCTTTCTTTTGGAAAACGTTCCATAATATGATCTACCAAATCTCAATGTGGATCTATAAGACAAAATCAATTTTCTAATCTTAAATCTTCAAGCATAGATGTCCGCATTAAAGTAGATTTACCTGAACCTGTTTGTCATAAAATATATACGTGTCTAAATCTATCGTCGTTATCTATTCTTAGTCTTACTTCTTTTTTAACACCTCAGTAAGTATTATATCATAATAATATTCATTCTAATGGTAGATTGTCTGGAGCTGGAATAATTTTATATCTTTGTCGTGAAATACGAGGATTGAGATTGAATCTAGCGTGTGGAAAGTGAACAATTGATGAAAGTTCTTTGATATTTAATATCATTTTTTTGTCCATTTCATTTATATTAGTCCATCGTCATCTATCTGTAAAGAATATTCTCTGGATAGTTTCTTTTGCAAAATTTACTATGTCCTTTGCTTTTTTGAACTTGATTGTATTTAATCATATATAGTTGTATTGGTTGAATAGTCTTGATATATCATCAATTATTTTTTTGGGTCTTTCTGGGGTTGTAGAAGTAGCAAATGTTCTTATTTTTACGCTAAATAATTCGTCATCCATCTTCTTATCGAAGTCTCATAATTGTTGCTGTGAGAAGTCATGTTTGTGTTCGTCTTCGTCTTTTTTTGATTTATCGTTTTTGGAATCTTCTTTTAATCATTTCCAAATTTTTAAAAAAGTAGATACCCATCGTCAATGGTCTCTTCCTTCTTTTATTTTTTCAGCTTTTTTTCTTAATTTTTTTAATCGATCTTCTGCGAGTGGTTCTACTAATATTTGTAAGAGTAATTTTTCATTTTTATCTATTTGCGAACATGAAGAAAGTATACTATCCATAGGATCTGCTTCAAAAGATTCATATGTTTTGATGGGATGTACACTATGTTTTGTGAGCCCGAATTCTCCTCACGCCATATATTTACCTGCTTCTAGTAATTTGGGTTGATCTATACTATCTACTATTGCTCAAGCGTAGAAGGAAGCTATCATTTTTTCTACTGTTGATAGGTGATCTTCTGGTACTCATATTATAAATTTTATCATTTCTTTCTCTACTAAGATTTCCATACTTATATAATTATTTCATCGTTTTTTAAATTTTCGTTTGTCTTCATATATTGCGTAAAAATTTTTATAAACCTGATTCATAAGATCTATATTGTTTTTCATTGTTTGTGTATGGTCGGTAGCTTCTATATCTGAACTTTTTGCTACGGCGTTTTTGGGTATTCTGATCTGTAAAAATCTCAATTTATCTGCTTGTTCTTGTTTATGTTTTTTTACAAAATTTAAAATTATTAATCTAAAAAAGATCATTCATAGACCTATGATTATTCATAGGATTAATAGAGTAGTGATGACTGTTATCAATTCGGCATTCATTATCTTGTGGATACGCTAAAATGCACGTAGTTAAATTATAATCAAATATCAAATAAAAGCAAATTTACAAAGCGTTTAAATGCTTTTTAATTGAAGTGTAGTAAAAACCTTTTTATATAGGTTTATTTTTAAGGTATTTTCTTAGAAATTCTAATATCTTCTCTTTTTTGTTTCTATGTTTAATATCGTCCATTACTCGATTTAATGTTTTTTGTATAAGTTCTCATATTATGGGTCAAGGTTTCATTTTAAAATATCTGATTATATCATTTCAATCTATTACAAGATTCTTTATGGTAAATTGACCTTCTTTATCATTTAATTTTTTTAACTGAGTCTTGAGTTCTCGTACATCTGAAATATCACTGCTATTTTGTAGAGGATTATATTGTCACAATCTATCTGCTATGGCTATGTCAAATACGTTGTTTACTCTATCAAATCAGGCGTCACTTAAAAATTTTCTAAGTTTTTTTTCTCTATTTTCTATTGTGGCATTTAAAATTTCTTCTGGTTTATGATGTCGAGCTATATAATTACATACTTCAATAATTTCTTTACTGGAAAATCAAAGTTTTGAAAAATCTTTTTTTGCTAGTTGAGGGCCACTTCTTCTATGATTGTTTGGTCAAGCCATTATTTCTCTTATTTCATCTTTTGAAAGACCGTTTTTGTACTCTGCAAATTGTAATGGTTTACCTACGTCGTGATATAACATCGCGAACCTCACTATAGGATCAGTATTTATTTTTTGTAATTGGTAAAGAGTAAGCATAGTATGTGCATAAACATCAAATGGATGATATCTTATAGGTTGCTCGATTTTTTTTGTTTTTGCAAGGGATGGAAATAGATATTTTAGCATACTAGACTCGTCTAATAAGGCCGTAAATCAAAATGGGTTTCAATTTTTAAAAGCTTTGAAGAGTTCTTCTTTTATCCTTTCTTTGGCTATATTTTTTATAAGTTTAGAATTTTTTTTTAGACTTATCCATGTTTCTTTTTCAAAATCAAAAAGTGATATTTTATTTTCTTTGATTGTAGTTTGATCTTGTAATTTTTGGTTGCATACATTTACAAATCTAATGGCTCTTATCAATCTAAGAGCATCTTCTTGGAATCTTTTGTCTGGATTTCAGCAAGTTTGTAACTTCCTGATTATAATGTCTTGTATTCAATTGAATGGATCTATTATTATTCTTATTATGTTTGAGCTTATTTCAATATTTTTGGACTTTCATTGTATTACTGTTTTATTTTTGGTAATATCTAATAAATAGTCTAAAAAATCTGGTTGGAAAATTCAGTCTTTAAATAGTTTTTGTATATAATCATGTTTTTGTATTATTAAGATATTTAGACCAGGGAAAAAATTTATTCAATCTTCTTTGATTGCATCTAAGTAATTTCTTTTTTCTTCAATATTTTTATTTTTTCAAACTTTAAACTTATATTCAGTAGAAAAATAATAAATACAATTAATTGTAAAATCTCTTCTAGCAGAATCTAAAATGATATCATCACTTCGTGTGATTTTGTCAGGATGACGGGTATCTTTATATCAAGATTCTGTGCGTAGAGGTGTGAGTTCATACTTAATTTCATCTTTTATAAGAGTTATAGTTCAGAATTTTTCTGTCATAAAATGAGATATATCTTCTTTATCTATTTGATTATAGATTTTTGTAGGATTTCACGCCATTGTAAAATCTATATCAGTAGGTGAGTTTTCTACTCATAATAATATATCTCTTACAGATCAACCAACAAGAAAAATATTCTTATTTTTAAGTTTTTTGTTTAGATATTTTATGTGTTTATCGAGTAGAGCAATATTTTCAAAATTGAGCATTACTGAATTATAAATTGTAAACGTGTTATAAAGTAACAATTTAATATAGAATAACAAGTTTTTTGTAAAACAAAAAAATAGGCTATTATGCCTATACTTTTATATATTTTGGGGTGGCGGGGATTCGAACCCCGGACCTTGTCCTTAAGAGGGACCTGCTCTACCAACTAAGCTACCACCCCATAATTTTTATAATTAACAAAAAAAACGCGTGAATGATATATAAGGATATACTTTTGGAATTCAATTTGAAATCGTTTTATCTTTATATAATTGGATTTTTTGTGTACTGAAATTTGTAACTAAAATTTTCCTTCGGAGACCTACTTTTTATCATCGCCTAAAAAGTAGGCAAAAAAGCTAGTTCTTTACAAGACTCGCTACAAATATTTAATTTGCTTTTTTAGTATGATTAGCAGCTCAAACAACCACTGCCATTGCGGGGCAGGTTTGTAAAGAATCCCCCGACTTACGCGGAGGACTATGCCAAATCGTTGACTATTTTTTATGTAATGTAAAAATTTTCAAAAGCCCTTTTTTTTGTGGTCAGGATTTTTATTATATATTAAATTTTATTACAAAAAATAATTATGCAGTTTTATGATGAAGTAAAAATAAGTATAGAATCAGGGAAGTGAGGAGATGGTATAGCGTCTGGTAGAAGGGAAGCTAAGGAAGCTTTTTGATGACCATCTGGTGGAGATTGATGAAATGGTGGATCAATAGTTTTTGTTGCATCTAAAGATGAAAATACTTTATTGGCTTATAGATATAGAAAAAACTTTAAACCAAAACCTGGAGAACAGTGAAGAACAAAAGATCAATTTGGTGCTGATGCTGAAGATGTCACTTTAACTGTTCCTGTAGGGACGATTATCAAAGATTCTGTTACATGAGATATCTTACACCATTTTATTGAAGATAAAGAAAAGTGGATTGCTTTGAAATGATGAGATGGATGAAAATGAAATATTCATTTTAAAAATGCTGTTAATCAGTATCCGACGTTTTGTCTATTGGGTGAACCATGACAAAAAAGAGATATAACTCTAGAACTTCAGTTACTTGCCGATGTAGCTCTGATAGGGACTCCAAGTGTATGAAAATCTTCTCTTATAAATGCTATTTCTCATACAAAAGCTAAGGTTGCTGAATATCCATTTACTACATTGATTCCAAATTTATGATCAGTGAATGTTTGAAATTATAATTTTAATGTAATAGATATTCCATGATTGATACAGTGAGCATCTAGCGGAAAATGACTTGGTAACGCATTTTTGAGACATATATTAAAATCAAAGGTATTCTGTTTTTTATTGGATGCTTCTAGATACGATAGTTGAATAAACGATCTGAATCAACTTTTATGAGAGATAGATGTTTATGTAAAAGAAAAATTTGAGCTATGAGATGATGATGAAATTATCATAAAAGAAGAAGAGGGCTATATTCACTTCCTTGTTAGTAAATGAGAAGAAATTATAATACATAAAAAAATATTAATACTGATAAATAAATACGATTTGGTAAACGATATGGAAATTATACAAGAGTATAAGAAACAGGTTTTTAAGCAATTTTTAATTTTTATAAAAAATAATAAGTGGAAAAAAATTACGGATAAATCACTTGAAAAAAATACTTTTGTTATTTCTGCTGCTACGCATTTTGGTTTAGATGAGATACTCAATAAATTTGTAGAAATTTTAAAATCATCATCTTATGTTACATATAATGAAGCTTTGGAGAGGAAAATAACTCATAGGGTTTCTGAAAATATGATAGAGGATATCACTGAACAGGATAAACCATTATTATTGGAACAGGGATATGTAGAAGAGGTTAATTTTAGATATTGAAAAGTGTGGAAAATATCAAATCCTGAAATATGTAAATTGGTATTTATACTACAACGATGAAATGATGAAGCTGAATTACGATTTTGGAAGACCATGGAAGAAAGATGATTTTTGGGATTGTTTGAAAGTGCTTGAATAAATAAATGAGATATATTGAGAATAAAAAGTTATTATTACTGATATGATGATAGATATATACTTTACTAATTTTTTTATTAAATGGATAAATTAGCTCTTATAACTGGTGGTACAAGTGGGATAGGAAAAGAATTTGCAAATCAGTTGGCTCAACAAGGTTATAATATTATTATTGTAGGAAGAGATAATATCCGTGGATTGGAAATTTGTAAACAATTAGAAAAAAATTATTGAATCAAATGTCAGCTTATGATTGCTGATTTGTCTAAAGAATCTTGATTAAAAATAGTTGAAGAAAAAATAAATAGTCTAAATAGTTTGGATTTTCTGGTAAATGCAGCAGGATTTGGGTTTAAGGAAAATTTTTTGGATGGAAATATAGATAAATGGCAAGATATGATTTTTGTTCACAATACTGTCACAATGAGATTGTCTTATTTAGCAGGACATATTATGAAACAAAATAATAAATGAAATATTATCAATATTTCATCTTTGGCTTCTTTTTTGTCTGTGTGAGATCCTTTGTATGCTAGTACAAAAGCATTTGTAAGATATTTTTCTACAAATATTCATTATGACTGGAAAAAATATTGAGTATATGTACAGGCACTTTGTCCTGGATTTGTGGAAACTAATTTTTTTGTTAATGCATGAGTAGACAAAACTCCTCAGTTATGACTGCTAACTACAAATCAAGTTGTAAAGGTATCTTTAAAATATGTTAACAAAAAAAAAGCTATTTGTGTCCCTGGATTTATTAGTAAATGTCTAAAAATATTGATACAAATATTACCCAATTCATTAATTTATAAAATCCTATCTAAATCATTTAACTAAATTTTATGTAATGACTTATATTATTTTAAGTATTTCAGATTCGGATAAGCATTTTGATAGCGCAATAAAAGAGTACCAGAAGAGACTCTGAAAGAGTTTGAAAATAGAGAATGTGAAACCCACTAGAAATGGTAGTGTAGAACAGATTATACAAAAAGATACGCAAAATATAATTAATACAATTTCAAAAAGATTCTGATCTTATAAAAAAGTTTTACTTTCTAAGGAATGAGAAAATTTAAATACTGATCAGATTTTTGATTTTTGTAAAAAAAACAATGATGTAATTTTTATCATATGATGACCTTATGGTTTTGATGAAAAATTATTGAAAAAAAATATCGATTTGAAAATTTCTTTTGGCTCAATTACTTTGCAGCATTGATTGGCTAAATTGATTTTATTGGAGCAATTATATAGGATAACTATGATTTCTCAAAATAAGAGTTATCATTATTAAGTATATTTACAGATTATAATTTATGCTTATATAAAAATATTTTTTTACCATAAATCATCAGAATTTCCAATATTTTATGAGATCTTTATATTTTAGTGCTATGTTTCATACTGGTAAGTCTTTTCTTATAAGTCTTTTGGGTGCTCAAGAATCATATACATAAAATATTCATTCTTGGTCATCATAACCTCGTAAGCTTACATAATGTTGTACAGATACTGCCTTTAATAGATTAAAATCTTTTTTTCATTTATAGGCGTGTCATATAACAAGTACCACTGGTCAATTATGTAATAGATTTTTTAGAAAATTAATTTTATTGTCCTTTCATTTTATTATATATCTTCATCGTGTTGTATTTAATCAATGTTTTTTCAATACTTTTATGACTGTTTTGGGTAGCATAAATCATGAAATTTTATTCCAAAAAGTAGGAGCATAATTTTTTATAGTTAGATCTATTTCATTTTGTAAACTTTCTATGACATTTTTGAGTGTATATAAACCACATCAAGCAAATCTTTGTTGTTGGTGATATCTATGAGTTTGATATGGTATAGTCCATGATGTCATAAGAATTATTTGAGACTAATAATTAAAAACAATTATATTCTTTCTAATAGGTCTGTAACTATTGAATTGAAAACGTCCATTCATTGGTCTGTTAATTTTATTTTTTGACCATCTAAGGTGCAAAATCAACTATCTTGATAGCCCGTTATTAATTCCAAGTAGTTTTTGACTAAAACATTTTTGAATTCGTCAATATTTTGTATTCATTGATCTGTCCTAAGATTCAGAAAGAACTTCTCTATGAGATAATCATCTTCATTCAGAATCTGAATGTTTTTGGAATCTATAAAATCTCAATTTATATAGTCACTTATGGATTGAGTATTTGTAAATCTTATTCATTTATTTTGTGTATCGAAATCAGGATTGATTTTTTTAATAATTTCTTGGTAATTTTCAATATCGGAATTTAAAAATGATGATCATGATACTCATAGTCATATATAATTTTGCATTTCTCGATAAACTCTGTTGTGTATACTACTTAGTCATAATTTGGAGAAATTGGATAATTCATACCTTAGATATCATCAGTCTAATATGATATCTTTTAATAATGAAAACTCTTCATAGATATCGTCGTCAGCAAACATATCTTTGTTTTTATCTTGATGATATCGTAAACTTCAATGGAATAATTCTAATGTATAAAGAGAAAAACTTTCTGCCAATCAAGAATTTACAAAATTTTGAAAGAATTCTAGTGTATTTTCATTTCGTAGTTGTTTATTTCACTTCCTAGTTTCATTGAATTTACCAAATGCGATAAAATCAAAATTAAAAATATTATTCTCTTGTTTGAGATCTCTTAATCATCTTATAAAATCAACCAATCAAAGTAATGAACTTTCTCTTCAGGATTCTTGTAGTAATTTATTATCAAGACTCTGTATTCCAAAGCTATATCTTAACCTAGAGAATCAATTATATTTTTTGTTTAGTATATCTATTAATTCATAAATTTCTTCTTTGGGATAAGGATTGAATTCTAAACTTAATTCTGCTAAATTTTCTAAATTAAATTTCTCTTTGATCTTGTCTATTATTCTAATGATATTTTTTGCTCAGATCTTACTTGGTGTTCCTCATCAAAAATAAATAGATCTAATCTGCTCAGATCAGAAATATGTTGCATAAAAATCGATTTCTTTTTCTAGACTAGATATATAATTATCTATTATTTTATGTGAGTTTTCTATATTGTTAACTGGAAAAATATTAAATGAACAATATTTACATTTTTGATTGCAAAAGGGGATATGAATATAAATACTTAACATATAAATTTTCAAAACGTAAAGCGTGAAATGTAAGTTTATTTTATATAAGTGATAGTTTAATTCAAACTCAAAAAAATATTTGCAGGTTGGTTTTAAAAAGACATTATAAATCAGATTTATTTTTTTATGTAGAAATTAAATTTATAAGATTATTTTAAATATAACGTTTCACTTGGACCTACTTTTTTTCATTGCCAAAAAAGTATCCCCCGACTTACGCGGAGGACAAGTGCAAAAAAGCTAGTTCTTTACAAAACTCGCTACTTATATTCAGTTTGCTTTTCGGGTAATATTAGCGGCTCAAACAATTTGTAAAGAACCAAATTTCTTATTGCTATTTATGAAAGATATATATTTTAAATTTATTTATACTCTATAAATTATTTTATCTCAGATTTCTAAACCTTCCTTATTCTCAAAAACTCAAATTATTTGCTGTGATGTGATATCATCATAGGGATCTATTTCTGGTGCATGAAGTTCTGGACGTACTGTGATCTCATCATCCATAAAATCCATAATATATCATATTTCTTTTTTTCATTTTCTATTATTTTCTCGATCAATTAATTGACGATTTACTAGTTGCTTAGTCTGAGTAAATCTTTTCCTAATGACATTAGCAGGAACTTTGTTATCCAATCTACTTGATGTTGCAAATGGTTCGTCATGATATTCAAAAAGTGCAATATTATCAAAATATTGTTTTTGAATAAATTCTAATAATTTATCATGATCTTCATCGGTCTCACCTGGGAATCATATAATAAAATTTGTCCTAATAAAACTGATTGGAAATTCTTTTTTTATAAAATCTAATAAACTATATATTTTTTCTTCGTTGTAAAATCTTCCCATTCTTTTGAGTATTGTAGAACTGATATGTTGTAGAGGGATATCAAAATATGGAATAAATTTTTTGAATTTTGTTAATCTTTTTAGTTCTTTGATAGTTATGATATCTGGGTATAGATAGAGTAGTCTGTATTTAAAATCAGTTTTGATTTTTTCTATTTCTTCAAGTAGTTGAAATAATTTACTTTCACCGTATAGGTCTCTTCCATAAGTTGTAGTGTCTTGTGCTATTAAGATAATTTCTTGTATTCATGCATTGAGCATATTGTTAATTTCATTTATTATTTTTTCAATTGGGAGTGATTGTTGTTTTCATCTAAGCTTGGGGATGATACAGAAAGTACAATTGTTGTCACATCATTCCGCAATTTTAAGATATTCAAATTTATACTCAGCATTGGTATATGCTCTTGGGAAATCAGTAAACTTAAAATCTTTAAAATCTGGTGAGTTATATCATTTTATTAATTTAGCTATGCTTATATTTTCAAAATCTGATCGTGATAGAAAAAATAAATCCTTTGGATCTTTTGTTTCTACTTCTTTTATCAATGAGAATAAATTGGTTTCATTTAAAATCTTTTTATAATATTGTAATCAACAACCCAATAGATAGACCTTTTTTCAATCTCCTAAAAGCTCACCTATTGTATTTATCATTTCATCCCTACCACTTGAGATGAATCAGCAAGTATTTAAAAAAACAAATTCTACATCCTGATCATAAGGATCGATTGAATAATTTGTTTCATAATTGGGGTTATTCATTCATAAATCAAAAATTCTTCACATTAGAAATTGTGTATCGACGAGGTTTTTGTTGCATCAGAGGTTGATAAATGAAAAATTGAATTGTTGCACTATAGATAATTGAAAAACTAAAAATTACATATCAAAAAATACTTATTAGGTTGATTTAATCAAATAAAAAAATAATTTATATCAGCTTTATGTTATTTATGATAATGAGAAAAATAATATTAGTTTTGATTTTAATCTGATTTTTATGATCTTGGGCTTCAGCTATTGATTTGTCTAGTTCATTTTTGGATGCTGGTAAAGAATTGAGTATATATGGTGATTGATTTGGTAGTAATATAGGTAAATATGGATGAGTATGTTTTAACGATGATAGTCATTGTTTTGTAAATGGTAATCAGTGATTGAATTTATGGTCTGATAGTTTGATAAAAGTTTTGGTACCATCCAATATATCACTCAAAGGGAAAATAAAGGTTTATGTAAATGGTAATATCATATGAACCGCTGACTATGCTATAAAACCAGTGATTATAGATATTTCTGATTGAAATTATGTGAAAAAATCTGGCTGAGAATCAGAGAAGGTTTTGATCCAGTGAAGGGGATTTGGATCGGCTGTCGGAAATGTTTACTTCGGAGATTACAAAGCAAGTATAGTCTCTTGGACAGATAATAGAATATGGCTTAATCTACCACAAGTAAAGAAAATAACTAGCAATTTTAAAGTACAAAATAGTGCGTGAATTTTCTCAGAATTATTTAAATTTAATATATATCCCAAATTGAGTAATGATGAATATTCTTCTAAGCAGGAATATTTGAATATACTAGGTATAGAAGATATATGGAAAAATTATAAAAAACTATGAGATTGAATAACTGTTGCTGTGATGGATGTGGGAGTAAAAATAAATCATCCAGATCTCAAAGATAATCTGTGGATAAATAAATCGGAAATAGCTGATAATGGAATAGATGATGATAAGAACTGATATGTAGACGATATTTATTGACGAAATTTTGTAGATGATAGTGATGATATGAGCATACAGTCTGATCATGGGACTATGATAGCTGGTATCATATCTGCCAAAAAAGATAACTGAATCTGAATTGCTGGAATAGCTCCCAAATCAAAGATTATGACATTAAAAATTTTTGATAAATCTTTGAAAACTGTTTACAATGTATGAGATGCAATAAAATATGCTGTAGATAATGGTGCTAAGATTATAAATGTAAGTTTTGGATCTGATGAGATAGGCAACTATCAAAAAGATTTTGATAAGTTTTTCCAGTATGCTTATGACCATGATGTAGTAGTGACTGTAGCAGCTGGTAATACTTTGAATGGATCTAAGCAAGATCTAGATAGATATCCTAGCTCTCCGGTATGTAACGATGGAAACAAAAACTTTTTGATATGAGTAAGCTCTGTAAATAATCAAAAAACAAAATCTGATTTTGCTCGTTATGGATCTAAGTGTGTCGATATGGTTGCTCCTTGAGAAAATATATTTGGACTATCTGATAAAAGATTTGCTTCTTGAAATATAGATTATAATAATGGACAATGAACATCTTTTGCTACGCCTATTGTGGCTTGAGCTATAGCACTTCTATGGTCCAACAAACCCTATCTAAAAAATACTGATATTTATCAAGCACTTAGAAAAACTTGAGATGATATAGATGGACTCAATCCCAAGTACAAATGAAAATTATGAAAATTTCTAAATATAAAAAAACTTATGGAATGGGGTAGTATCTCTAGTGGAAATGAGGTACAGACTGGAATAGATAAAAAAGCTTTGACGATGTTTATCAATATCCAATCTCAAATCAAAAATTATTCCCAGGACAAACAACAGGAAGCTTACAAATCTATTTATATAAAATTAGATGCTATCACAAAAGATTGAAAATATATAAAGTATATTGAAGATTTGAAAAAGTTGGTCAAAGGTGAAATTAAGGAATAAGGTTTGTGTATAGTCTCAATTATTTTATATAACTATCAAAATAAACAACATGACAGGTGTAACCATCTGGGTTTTTTTGTAAATAATCCTGGTGATATTCTTCTGCTGGATAAAATGTTTCTAATGGTTCTAATGTTGTTACTACCTGATCTTTCCATCTTTTTGATTTGTTTACAATTTCAATAAAATTTTTTGCTTCTTCTTTTTCTTCTTCATTTCCATAAAAAATTGCTGATCTGTACGAAGAGCCAATGTCATTGCCCTGACTATTTAATGTTGTGGGATTATGAATTTGAAAGAAAAAATCTAGTAGTTTCTTATACGATGTTTTCTGAGTATCATATTCTATTTCAACTGCCTCTGCATGGCTTTTATGATTTTCATAGGTAGGATTTTTTATCTTGCCTCCGTTATACCCTACAGTGGTGTTTATTACGCCTGGTTGTTTTCTGATTAGTTCTTCTATACCCCAAAAGCAACCACCAGCTAATACTATTTTTTTGCTCATAGTGTCTTTTAGCTCAATTAAAACTTCGTTACGTGTCATCCGCGGAGGAGTCAATGGTGCATTGTATCAAGCATATGATATATTCCCTTGTGTTGCTATCCCATCCTCAGCAAGAGCTGAAAGTAATTTTTTTTGCATATTTTTAATTTTTGTATCTGAGTTATACCAGAAGAATCTCATCACTGCATATTTCTCAGATGGAATTGTTATAATTTTTACTCTTGGATCGGTAGGTATTGGTAATGTTTCAAGCGTATAGGAGCGGGGCATATTAAAAGATATTATCTGTGAATCCCCTTGGGTCGTTGCTATTACTGGGGCGGTCATAGAAATACTTTCTGATTTGTTGGTTTTACCATTCTGTTGAGCTACTACGGGCGCAGTCATAGCAATGCTTTCTTTTTTTGTATTTCAACCAAAAATATACCCTGCTAAAATACGAAAGCCATTGTTTAGTGATTGTTTAAAAGAACCCTGTACTGTGGTTTGTGCTATGATATGTTCTGGATATTGTCTTATTTCGTAGCTATTCATTTTTTTAACTACAGTATAGTTGGGCTGTTCAACATTTGATCATAAAAATCCCCAGAGAGACCAGAGTGCAATAATGGCTACGAAAGACGTAATTATATAGATCATATTTTTCATAAATTTATTTTAAGTAAATAATTATACTTTAGTTATTTTTTCTTTTAAAATAATTGATTTTATTATATTTATTTTTGTTGCATCTTTATCGTTATTTTTGTCTTTTCTGTAACTATCTTTTGATGACTTTGTATAAACTTTTAGGTAATCTTGTAATGATAATTGTTTATATGCACCTATATTTTGAACAATTTCTAGATTATTATGATCGACATTGGCAAAGGGTTTTAAATTTTCCTGTGTAGCAAAGGCTATTTTTATTTTTTCTTTTTTAAACTCATGTTCATGTAAATCGACTAATTTATATCAGAGTTTTTCAATAAGATTTTTAAATAAATTCCAATCTGTTTTTAAGAAATTTTCTGGTATTAATATATCTATATCTTGCGGTTTGAGATCTATATTTAAAAGCATGCTTAATCCCAGAGAACCGTATAGAACTGGTGTGATATCGATTGAATTAAGCTCTTTAGCGATAATTAAAAATTCGTTATATAATTTTTTCATAATGAGATGTTTGGTATATTGTTTTAAAAGATATTTATATCGATAATATTATATATTGAACAACTTTTGTTAATCGATGGACGCGATTATATTTACAGCTATAGTTCAGTATAACTTGTTTTTAACTTTTTTAAAGAGGATCTTTTTAAGAAAATTAATATAAAATAAGGCTGTTTTATAATCAAGCTAAATAATAAAAAAACCATTAAAAATTTGACAAATTTAGAGAGTAGGATTATAGTTAGGTATATTTAATTTTACTTTAAAATTTTATAAAAATGGTTAATACTATAAAAACTGAAAAGACTGATTGACTTGAAGAAACAGGCGTTGAACAAACTTTTCTTACGAATGAAGTAGCGAATGTATTGAAAGATAATCTATTAGAAGATAGAACAAGTGATTTAGAAAAAGCAGGTTATTTAAGTGATTTAGATGGCCAGAAAATTAATTTCTTAGATGTAGAAGAATATGATAAAGAAACGATTTTTAATAAGTTACAAACACAAGATCTTCCTGCATGAGTTGTAAAACATTTAAACTATAATACTCCCAAAGCTAAAAAATTAAAAATTGTTATGTTAAGATTTGATCGTGAAAAAAATGAAAAGTTAAAACCAGAGGAACAGTTATCAGAATCAAATTATATTGAAAAAATGAAAGAATTTTGAGTAAGACCTATAAAATTTGAAGAATATCTACAATTTGTATCAAATAATGAAAAGTTCTTAAAAGATCAAAAAGGATATATTTATATGCCAGAGAAGGTTGTTAGTTCAGAAAGATATACTGGGCGTATTCAATCCCATCACCATGGTATTGGTATAGATATAGGACAATGAATGTTTTACGCTAGATTCCCATTTGTTATCGAAGAATAAAAATTTGGCCATTTATGAAAACCAATTAGTTCTTATCAAAATAATTAATCATATGTGAAGATCTGCATCTAGGTTCAGATCTTTTTCTAATTTCCCACCTCTAAGATTTGACAGATATAGAAATAGATATATAATTAGGTATATTTATTTTTTTTAAACTATTATCATGGTAGATGCAAAAATTTCTTTAGATCCAGATTACAGAAAGAATCTTAGCGATAAATTAAGAAAGTTACGTTCTCAATGAAATGAGTGAAGAGAAATTGCTGAAGTACTTTTAAAAAAAGAAAAAACACTAGAAGAATGAAAAGGAACTAATGAGTATGAAGACAGTAGAAGAATGTCTCCTGAAGAAACTACTAAAAAAATAGAAGATTTATTAGTATCTGGTAAGTTGCGAGACGTATCTAATTCTATATCAATATTTATAGATTCTTATCTAAAATCTTGAACTAAACTTTCTGAGAAAGAAAATAAACTAGTGAAAGACGTTGTTTGAAAATTTTATAAAAATGGTATGTTCTATGGTGCTCAATGATTATCTCTCTTTAAAAAAAGTTTTCCTTTATTGTCTCAATGAGTGATAGAAGAGTTAAGTATCATTGCTGTTAAAAATACTTATCATGTAATAAATGATTATAACTTTGATCGTTCCATTATTGAAGAACGTGGAGTGTTAGATTATCGTATTATTGATAAGTTTCATAATAGGCCCAGTTGAGTATGGAGTAATGGTACTGAGTATCTATTTAGTGCTAAAGCATCTTTAAAAGAGATAATAAACAGTGCCCTAACCAAAACAAATAATGTAGAGTTTATTTATTCGCTTTTGCCTTTTTTAATAAAAAATCGTTATTTTTTGTATGATAATTCTAGTTCCTATTATAATTCTAGTAAAAACGGTTATTCTTCTACCGATTATTCTTGAATCCCAGAAACAACAATAGAACAATTAAAAAAAGATCTTGCAAATCCTGATATTTTTTCTCGTGTTTTTAATCAAAATAGTATTAAAGAAAATTGACTATCTCTTTCTGAGATTATTATCTTTTTGAAATGACTTGATATAAAACTTCCTTTGATAGATGCTATTTGATATGCTGGATTGGAAGATAATTATAATAGAAATGATACAATGCGTGATACAAATTTTTTTGAATTCCCATGAAAAAGAGAGTATACTTCGATAATCAATGGTTGAGAATTAAATGAACGTATAGATCAACTTATTATAGACGGTACTATTGATGAAAATGTATTAAATGATTTATTGGTTGTTGATCATAATTTTCAAGATGTTTTTAAGCATAAAAGTATAAAAGAAAAATTAAATGTAAACTTGATTAATAACAATATTGATTTAATAGCAAAAAAGTGAAAATATCGAACTTATGAGAATATTAATGGTATAAATTCTTTTCTTGAATCTATAGACACAACTGACAAAAAACTTGATGGGAAAATAGCCGAAATGCTATGGTCTCTATGAGATACTGATACTGTAAAATTACTTTTGGATAAAACAACTATTGATATAAATAATTTACCAAAACCATTAATTACTGCGAAAGTTTATGCTTCTTTGTATGATTTATGAAAGATAACAGAAGATAATATAAAGCAATTTCCACGAAAATGTATATTTACTTTTAGCTCTTCAGGTCACGGTTATACAATGTATCGTAGTTATCTATCTCCAGAAGGATGACCAACGAAACCAGCCGAAATTATGTATATGAATCATCT
This sequence comes from Candidatus Absconditicoccaceae bacterium, assembly GCA_049305865.1. GTDB lineage: Bacteria > Patescibacteriota > Gracilibacteria > Absconditabacterales > Absconditicoccaceae > UBA6263. Next base: position 35,743 of record JBAQPP010000014.1, on the reverse strand, counting down.
TATCAATAATTCTTCATTAGAAGAAATAATGTCATTGTTTTTTTGAGAAATATATTTACCTACAGCATTAAATGTAGAACAAATGAATCTACTTGTAGATAGGGTTATTAACGAAACAAAAAAAATAAAAGAAAATGAATTTAGTGAATTTTATTCCAGATTTCGCAGTTTAATTAGGAAAATGCCATGATATAAAGGAATATATCTTCAAGATTATATTTATAATAAAATTGAAGATTATGAATATGTTAGTAAATATAAAGATTCTAGATATGATGAAATGACAAAAAAATTAAAACATGGTGAGTTACCAAAATCTTTGGCAAGAAAATTGATAGAGAAGTGATATGATGATGCTATTGGTGTTGATACGAAAATTGTTGCAGATCCCTATATATCGTGATTAGAGGAGTTTGTTAATATTGTTCGATCTGTGGAAAATAAAATAAAAGAAGATAGACAAGATCAATTGGATATACAAGAAAGATCTAGGGCTGTAAAATTAAAATTAGAAGAAGACTCTATAAAAAATATTATTGAATGAAAAAAAGGAAAAACAATAGTAAACTATACAACACCCTGACAAAAATATGTATTATCTCTTAAATCAGATGATTCAGAGTTATATTTTTTGAGTGAAAATTTAACATATCATTCTAATATTCACGGTAAATATTGTGAAAATGGATCATGTTTATGAGGCGGTAGAATAGATATCAATGATATAGAAAAAAAAGTTCATTTATATTGAACTAGTCAAGGTTATGGATCTATAGATCCTAAATTTTACCAAGCGATTAAAACACTTCTTCTTAATAGTTATCCAGGATATAATATTGTTATTGGATAATTGTATATGTTTTAAGAATCTGCATTCACGTGCAGATTTTTTTTTATTGCTTTTAATATTATTATTAATATTTATAATATAATATTATTTAAAAATATTGAAATGTTATGAAAAAGACTAATTTGAAAGATTTTTTACAAGCAGATGTAGATAAGTTACCAGCACAGGTACCAGAATTTATCGATAGCTTGATAAACAAAATCGATGAACATATCTTAAAATGAGGAAAGATTCTTATCCTCACTTTAACCAAAAAATCTTCTGAAGAAGTGACCAATTTCCTTGTAAAGAAATGATATAAGGCTTTTTATTTGCATAGTGAAATAAGTACTTTAGATCGTCGAGAGATAATCAAAAAATTAAAAACTGGTCAGATTGATATGATAGTATGAGTAAACTTACTGAGAGAATGAATAGATTTACCCGAGGTGAGTCTGATAGCGATACTGGATGCTGATAAAGAATGATTTTTGCGTTCGACTACATCTCTTGTCCAGATTATATGACGTGCATCTAGGAATCCTGCTTGAGAGGTAATATTGTATGCAGATAATTTAACAGAATCTATGATCAAATCTTTACGAGAGACATACCGTCGTCGTAAGATACAACAAGAATATAATGTAAAAAATAATATAACTCCACAAAAAGCTGATTCTAATGTGAAACTCTTAGAATCTGTAAAGACTGATGATAACCTTGTACAATGATTTGAAGGTATAACTAGATGAAAAGTCAAAAGATTAAAAAGAATGACAAAAGTAGAAAAAGCGATTATAACCAAAGACCTTAGAATGCAATTGGATGACTGCATAAAAAATTGGGAATTTGAAAAAGCCGCGATAATTCGCGACCAGATCAAAGAAATTGAAGGAGATAAGATGGAAGATGTAGTATAATGATTACTTGATAAACATATTTACAAGCATTTTGACGATTACATAAGCAAACCCTAGTACCGCTATTCACATGATTACATATTTTATATCACCTCATTTAAAGTCTCGGAATTGTGTGATTTTTTTGTATCATATGTATATCATAACTACGGCTCATATAAGTAATCACAATTGTAATAAAAATCTGACTATATATGTAACATAATCCAATAATGTATCCCGTGTCATAATTCATGAGGCTAATTGATCTCATAGGCTTAAATCACTTGTTCATGGACGTTCTCATGTTATTGGATCTTTTTTCCCATATGCTTGATCTTTATAATTTTCCATTACTTTACCTCAGCTTGCTCATACCTGATTGACTATATTTCATATATTTTGTGATCATGTTTTATTTTCTGGTATAATAGAAAAATCATTTTCTGTATCTTGAGCAAAAGAAATAGATAATAAACTTAGAAAAAACAATCAGATTAAAATTTTTTTACTTAGAGTATAAATCATTGGGATATGGGATATATAAATCGTTTATGAACATGTTTCTATAAGTTTAATAATTTTTTTATTGATAACATTTAAATATTGGACAATTCATAGTATAGTTTCTTTTAGTTTTGCTAATCTGCTTTGTGATAAATAGTTTGTAATATGAGAGTTGATATTATCATATAATATTTTATTAGATTTTTTCAATACTATTGATTTGGTGAAAGATATATTTCTTGCTGTAATGTCTTGTGATTGTAATTTACAGGAAGAATATAAATTTGTCCTTGTATAATATCCTAATTTTGCTCACATATATCAATATATATAAGCTGATACTTTACATAGATTGGAATATCTATTAACCAATGGTCGATTAGTATATTGTTGTCCAGCTATTGATGTTCGTTCATTTTGATATTGTTGATTATAATTAGCATCTTCTCGATCTGGTAATATATGATTTATATTTAAAGTCCGTTGTTCTTTAAATTTTGGTAGGATATCTGTTGGCGTTGTTCACTCTTCTTGACTTCATTTTGTATTTATAAATTCTCTTCGCTCTTTTCATATTGGATCTGGAGTAGTTCATTCATATAATAATTTTTCCATCGCATCCAATCTTCTAAGTCATATATCTACCAAATGGTCATATAAAAATTTACTATCGGGATAATTGTTTAAAAAGAATCAATTTTCTTTATCATATTTACATCGTTGTGTCTGGGATCATATTTTATTTTGTTGGCAACAAGCAGCTTTGAGATTTAAAAGGGCTCTCCTTATAGATTCTTTGGGATAAATAGATTCATTTTGTCATGACCGGTTATTTAATATAGTTCAAAAATTTCATCATGTCGTTTCTTGAACAAATCAACAATCTCAATTATCTATATCATTTAAATTTTCAGCAAAACCATATCAAAATATTATTAGAAAACTTGATATTGTAATTGTTATAAAAATTTTGAATCAGATTGTTTTACTTACTGTATAAAGCATTTTTTATTCTTATTGGAATAAAGGTTTGATCTTTACTTGTATATTTCATTTGTTATTTTCTTTATCCTTTGCCCAAAATTTATAAATAACTGTTTTGCTGTTATCATCAAATGAGTATTCTCAGTATATTTCTTGATCTGTATATATATGTCAGGCTGGACTTACAAATAATATTATCTGTTTGTTGTCTAGAACCGCTCGTCAATCTTTGAATGCTCAGAATGATTGGTTTTCAAGTTTGACTTTGCTGTATCAGTTTGAATTTACATTAGTTAGTTCTTCAGGTGGGAAATAAAGTTGGAATAGAACCTTTATTTTTTCTATATCTACAATTTTTATAATCGGTATATGGCTTGTAAAATCCAACTGTATCTGAACTTGATTTTTATATTTTGGTAATATTTCTATTTTACCATTGCTTGGATCTACTCTTGCTACCTGACTTCAATCTGATAAATATAATCATATTGTTTCTCAAAAATCAAAATATCATCAAGTAATAATTGTTTTGTTTGGTCAGACTGGATATTTTGATATTTCATTCCCACTGGTTAGTGTTCATGTAAGATTTTGTCGTATGTTTTTATACCTTGATCTTTGGAATATTATATTTCATTCATCTATATCAGATTCCATCTGTGTGGTGATTGTTATTGGATTGATAATAGATCATATAGGATCTGTGAGTTTTTTTATGTCTGTAATTTCTAGCTTTGGTATCTGTATATCGAGTACTATATCTTGTTTTTCTATATTGTTATTAAAATCTTCAGCTCGGAAAATATATTTTTCTTGAGTTTCTCATGTGAAAAATAGTGGTATTGTATAGATAAATCATGTTTTGTTTATTCAGGTTAATGTCTCTATGATTTCACCATCTTTTTCTATTCGCATTTTGGATACAGCTATATTATCTTCTCGTGTAGCGTTTAAAATATATTTGGTTCATACAAATCAATTTAAATTATCTCATGTTCATATGGTTTTTTGTATAAGTGGTCTATAAAGGGTTACTGTAGCTTCTGGTCATTTATTATCTCATAATATTTGTATTCATCAAACTGTTTGATTTGACCAAGGTGAATTGATAAATAAAATTTGATTTTCTAGCTTTAGTGTAGCAATTTTGGTATATTCTCGATTTCTTGGTAGTGAATTTAAGACTGCGTTGATTGTTTCATTTGCTGGATTAAAATATATTATTTGATGTATTGTTCAGGTTAATAACTTTTCTGTTCTATATGTTCATTCTTCTAGTCTTAGTTTTGTTCAGGTATATTCAAATCATATTGGTAATACTAATACATACTTTTTATTAATTTTATTTGTGCTCAGTGAATCTATAATTTGATCTTTATCGTTGAACGTATCTATTCTTTGATTTATCTTGATGAGATATCAATCTGGCTTATCTCACAAAAACTCACTATTTAATCGTGAAAAACTTATAGTTTCAAAAGTCTGTCATCATATTCTAAAATTCTTTACTTCAAAATCTGGACTATAGATTTTGATACTGATGTCTCATATCTGTAGATATCATTGGTTGGTGATTTCTGGTAAATCTATAGGATGGGATAATCAATTATTATAAGTGTAATAGTTTGTATAAATTTTTGTATTGGGTTGTTGATCTTCTTGATTGTTATATTTTGTATAAATATTGTGGGCATCCCACATTATAACATCTTTTTTGTTATCTTTATTTAAATCTTGTTGGTAATAATTTGTTTTTATATTAGTTACAAACTCTGTATCATAAACTGTATTAACCATTTTTTTATCTGATCCGCTATATCATTGGATCAAAACTCAATTTATGAAAGAGGATATATCTGTGTATCATCACATACTTGCAGATGAATTGTTTGATCATCAGTTGCTTTGCGATATCAAAGGCTTTGTATTGGTTATAGTCGTGTCTATTGTCTGTTTATAATCTGGTTTAATTATTTGAGATTTGTTTAATTGATTAGAAACCAATTGAATCTTTTTATCTAGATTACTCAAATAATTTATTGATTTGGAATATGATAGTTGTGTCATATTGAGTGATTTTGCATCATTGGTGTTTAATGCATTAAGATATCATTTTACCATTTTGCTTTGAGCGTCTGTATAAGTTTTTACTGGATTTTCTTGGGCAAGAAGAATCTTTTTTGTTTGATCTGGTATTTTGAAAAGATCAGCCTTTAATTCTATATTTATTTCATCATTTGAAACTAATTTTGTAGGATTTTTTTCTATTATTTTGATAAATCAATCATAGTCTGTTTTAATATTTTGTGCCAATTGAATATTTTCTTTTCTTTGTTTTGCAATAATTTCTTGTGCTTGTTGTCATATATTTATGATTTCATCTGTTTGTCATTGTATTTTTACATCTTGTATTTCTTGTAATATTTCATTTATTTTCTTGCTAGTTTGTTGATCTGATGAAATTGTCTGGAAGTATGCTAATCACTCTACAAGTCATTTTTTTGCTGTTTGATGATCTATCAAATTATACTCAATTTCATTTCCTCAAGTATTTATTACAACTTTATCATTCAAGCTAGCTACTTTAGTTTTACTGTTGGGACTATAGTTTAAGATCGTTCAAGAATTTAAATCTATATTGATATTGTCTCATCACTGTATTTCTGAAAATACTTCTCAAACACTAGTGTCGGTCCAAGGTATTTCTCAGTTGTTTAATTCGTTTGTTATCTGTCATATCGTCTTTTCTGTGACGTTTTCAAATCATTGAGAATATTTATTTATCTGATCTGCTAATCAATCAAAAACACTGTAAACTCAATCAAAGTTGAATTGTAAATTAACATAAGAATCTATCTCATAATCAAATCATTTGAGTGGAGGATCTTTAAATTTCATTGTGAGATTCATAAAATCAAAGAATGGTACATCGTATGTTCTTTGAGTCAATTGTTCTATTTTTCATTTTACTCATTTCTCTCAAACCAATCATATTCATCATTTTACAATACATATTATTTTACCTATCACTTCAGCTGTTTTTAGTACTCCCTTTATTGATGTTGAAATTTCTGGTAATTTGGGTGCTGGAGGTAGAACTGGAAGTTCTAGATTTACTGTAGGTAAAAGAGTTGGTGGTTGAGGAAGCTGTGGTGGCTTTGGTAACTGGGGTATGCTAGGTATGTTGATATCTTTTACAAAAGATAATGATGCTGTGATATCTCATATAAGATTTAATCAAATTTTTAATTGATCTTCTAAACTGATATTTGCATTAAATTTTGGTGGCTCTGGTAGATTTGGTATTTTTACTAATGCTATTTTTGTGGGTGTAAAGTTAAATTTGGGAAGTAAAATATCCATTCATAAATTTACGCTTGATAGGTCTATAATGATATTTGGTATTTTAAATGAAGGTATGGCTAATATAGGTAGTCATATGTCAGGACAAAGCATTGATAAACTACATGAATATGAATCGTATGTATCATTTGTACATTTACCACATCTTTCAGATCGATTGACTGAAAAATCTATCAATATTTGATATGTTTTGATGATTCATATAAGTGTTACCAAGCTGTTTACATATTGAGAATATCTATTTGCATTGGTTGTTATTCGAGATGTTATTTTTCCAACAAAATTTGTTAGTAGAGAAGAAATTTCTCATAAATATTTATCTTGTATGTGTATCCATTCATATAATTCTAATGGAAATTTCTTGTAAAGCTCCAATGTCTTTATATTTTCTCTTATTGATGTTTCTAATTGAGCGGTATTGGCATCTAGAGAGAGGAATCAATCAAGTATTAGATCAAAATCAACACCTCCAAAAACATCTAAACATTGTTCTACCTTTGATCAAGTTAGATTGTCTCATGTTAATCACTGTTCTTGTAAGTTATTTTTTAATATATAATTTTCTATTTCTTTTGATGTATTTTTTATATTTTTTGATGAGATTTCTAGAGATTCCTTTAATTTATTTTCCTGTATATCTGGTACAAAAGTAGAAGTGTTTCATTGATTAGAATTGAATTTGATTGAACATCTTTTGATTAGGTCTATTATACTTTCTTTTTCTAAACTCAGAAAATTTTCTGCACTTTGATTAAATACTGTTTTGGAGAACTTTATTAATATATCAATCTTTTTATAATCACTTTTACATTCATTTACTTTGCCAAAATCTGTATTGCTTTTAAATTCTCTTTTGGCCTTTAATTCTTCTCTGAACATTTTTACTTCTCATGTTAATTGTCTTTTTACTTCTGTATATTTCCTTTTTAATCATTCTTTTTCTGCTATCTTTTGGCTATCTAAAGCACACATTCAGATTACTCAATATAATAGATTCTTCCATTTATGTATTATTCATTCTTTTATAAGATTTCAATTTTCATCTTTTTCTCATAGATTTATGTTCTTTCGTTGTTTGAGATAACTTGAATAAGCATTTATATCTTCTGAATAAATCATTGGTACTTTGATATTTATGTTTTTTTGATTTATTTTGATAAGTTTTGTGTCATTAAATAGTCATGCCATATAATCAAATGGATTAGAAAGGTTACTAGAAACACTTTTTAATTGAGATCCTTTCAATAACTTACTTTTTTTCAGTTTTGTTGTAGCTGCTATTTGATTTTTATTTTTTAAATCTACCTTAGCTTGCTTAAATTCACTAGATTTTTCTTGTAAATCTCAGAAACTCAATCATTTTGATAAATCATCAAGTTGTGGTAGATAAATAGTCACATCCATTTTTGTCAGGTTGTTCATGATGTACTTAATTTGTCTATCCAATCGATTGTCTATGATCAGTTTTTTTAATCATTTCACTAGTCACCCTTTGATCTGATTTTTTATATCTTTTCATCATTGTAATTTTACTCATCAGATTGTTATTTCTGGTGCTTTTACTTCTTCTTCAACCCCAATAGGATCTTTATCTATTTGTATAAATCCAAATGCGTATGAATTTTGAGGTATTACTGGTGTTGAATTTGGACTGCTCTCTGAAGATCAGACTAATTGGAATGGAGATGGAGAATATCAATTTGATATTGATGATGGTCATACAAAACTATTACAACTATTTGCGTTTGATGCTACTTCATTCATCCACTGAGGATATTGATCTGTGCTTGTTGTAGAATTTGATTTTTTTCAACAAGGAAGAGGGATAGGTAAGGCTACTACTATGCAATTTCATGCTATATCTCTAAATGGTTTTGGAAGATTAGCTCATAAACTATATGGTCCTAGACACATAGCAACGCCGATTTGCATTGTAAGAGTTGGAGCTATGTATAGTCTAAATTGTGAAGTAGGTGCTCATGGGAACAATCATCATGCTCATGCAGGGGATGGTGGCCATATAGGGATTACTGAATTTGTAGGGAAAGCTAATAGTGGAAGTCCTTTATCTAAAGGAGCTAAAGGTAAATTGTAACAACCAAATAGATGATATTTTCATGGAGCTAAAAATGCTTGATTAAATGGTATAGGTAATCATCAACATGAATTTCATCATAACTTAAATCATTTACATAATCAATTAAGAGCTCAATCTATTTTATCGTTTATCTCTGCTGTTGCTTCATCCAAGAATCATAAATTAATGGTAGCTCATCAATTGAAGGCTTGTGATAATAATTCTTTAACATCAAATGTTTCAAATGCATCACTTCAAACAAGTGCAGATATTCAGTCTTCTGAATTTACATCTCATATCATATTTGTAATTTCAGACATTGTATCTTCATATTTTATTTGTTCATCTTGTGTATATTCTTGCATTATTTTTTGTAGATCTACATAATTTTCATCGTAGTCTTTTCAGTTATTATTATGATTATTGAAAAATACTGTCATAGATTTTGAACATCAATCTGATGGTTTGGTAGATATGTCTGGATAGTTATCTATCGTATATTGAGCCAAAGGGTTTGAATCTTCGTATTTATAATCTTTACCGTCTATATCTTTGATATCTATTTTAACGTTATCTCACGCTATATAATTGACTCGATAATAAAACTGGATATATTCTCATTGTGGAATATTTAAGTTATCCAACATATATGAATATCCGTTATCTATTTTCCGATTCATTATTATGTCTGTTATGTCTGTTCATGTTTTGAACCAGAAATGTTTTATATTTCATTCTGGATGCATTTTAATCTCTCGTGGTCAAGATATCTTATCTATAAATGTTCATAAGAAATTTTGATTAGCTTTGAGTGTGACAGTTATTTTAACAAGATCTCATCATTCTAATATATCTCAATTAATATCTTCATATGTTTTGTAAGCTTGTATAGGATCATTTCATGATAAGAATCATAGTGGTTTAAATACTAGGTTTTCTCATGTGAGTGTCTCATAAATTGGTTGTATTCAAATAGGATCTTGTACGTATTTGAGATAATTTTCTGCTCAGGCTCATACCATTTTACTTACATCAAAATTATCTGGTCAAACCATATCTATCAATTGATCTTGATCTATATCTTTTGGATCTGTATTGTTTAGATATTCATTTATCTGATTTCAATCTATATTTATTCAAGCATCTTGCAGATCTTCAGTATTCTGATATTGATCTTCAGGACTTGTTTGTGAAAGTCATTTTCGATGAATTAAACTATTGTCTAATATTTTATTATCTTCGTCTAATTGGATTCCAAATCTTTTTACTATTTTTGTGTTTTGGTTTACTGATTGTCTTATATATCGATCTGGATCACATGTATATTTTAATTTAGAAACATAATTTGCATAAGATTGAGAATTGTTGTTTCATCAATAGAATATTTTGATATATCATTCTTTATCGTTTGTTATAATGTCTATTTTTTTATCTTTATTCATATCTTGTAAAAACAATTGATCTATTCATGAAAGATTAGATCCATCTTCTGATTTTATTCATTGTTTTACATTGCTATTTAAACATATTAAATATCAATCAACATCAAAAATTCAGAACTGATTTGTATAAGCTTTAAGTTGATCTCATTGTGTTAAAATTATTATATCATCATAATTATTTCAATCTACATCTCATATATAAATTTCTTTTATTCAATCAGCTAATATAGATAATTCTTGTAGGTTATGATACGGATTATTTCATCAATAATTTTTAACTAATTTGATTGTTCAATCTGTATATACTATTACAAAATCTTGTAATCAATCGTTGTTAAAATCAATATTTTTTACTTTAAATATTGTTTTGTCTGGGTCTGAATAAATTACTTTTCATAGTCATCAATCATAATCTGTTAATTTTACATTTGTGTTTTTGTTTAATCTTTTTACTAAGGGGTCTCAGTAATTTATCAAAAACTCTGATGCAAAATGTTTGGTCGATTCTCATACGTTTTCTCATCATGCAAATGAGGTTATATTTTTTAAATCTCATTTGAATCATATATTTAAAGTAGGATCACTACTATCTTCTATAGAATTATATCATTTACTATCTTCTGGGAAATTTGAATCGTCAGTATAGAATCAGATTCATTTTTTTCAATTAGTTGATCAATCGGAAAATGTGATTATGTTTTGGTAATCAGTATTAGATAATTTTATTGTTGTATTTATAATATCTCAGCTTATAATTGGAGTTTCTCATATATTTATCAATAGGGTTCATACTAATCTATCTTCAAAATATATTTCTCGTGTATTTAAATCTTCTATATATTTATCACTTAATTGTATCGATAATTTACTATCAATATTTCAAAGTGTATCAAATACTGATCTGGAATTAATTATAATATTGTTTTGTATTACGGTATTTTCTATGACGGTATCATCTAGTATTTCTGGTATATAATAGAATGTATTTTTATCTAAATTATTTTGTAATGTTTCTTGTATGTTTTCATAAATTCATGTTTCACTCTTTGTAACTTGTATTATATTAAAATTTTTATTGTCTATATATATAGCTCATATTCAATCTACTTGTATTTCTCGTTTGGTTTTTGTAGAAGATAAATTTGTCTGTAAATTTTCTGTATTTTGAATTTGTCAGTTAGTATCTATCAAATATTCAATTTTTTTGATCTTATATGGATCTATCAAAGATGTAGTAGTCGCAATAAGTTTCTCTGATCAGGTCATCAATTGTTGTACGAAATTTTTATTCTCTGAAAAATATCATCGTTGGTTTCATCGATCTGTACCAAATAAATTTAGATACATTATATTTAGTTTTTCTGTAGGTATTATTGTTTTTTGTACTACTATGGTTTCATATCATGGATTCTGATTGTTGAGATTCACTCAATCTATATTTGCAAAAATATATCATATTCATCAAGGATCTTTACTTGATATATCAAAATTGTATGTTCATCATATGATGGTTAATATTTTAGGATTGTAAGTAGATCATGATATGTGTATAGGTCATATTGTTCATACTTTTATGTTTATAGGATCTATAAAAATATTTCATCGTGAATCTGTTATCTGTATAGATCCCTTTGTTGATTTATTTATTCATATCGAAGTTTTATTTGTTTGGAGTTTGATTATTTTTGCTGGTCATGATTTGACTTGTATAGGTATCTGTATTGTCTTTATTCATGGTATATCTATTATCAATGTGTCATCTCATGCCTTGAAATTTGGATACATAAATATTGTTACTTTTCAACTTTGTATCTGAATATTATTTTGTGCATAAAATCACATCTGCTGAACATCAAAAGTATTTCATCATGTTTTTATTGTTCTATTGCGTGATTGAATATTTCATACTTTTACTAGATTGTTTTTTGTCTTTATATTTGCGAAAGTTGTAATAGGAATATTGTTTCAATCTTGTGTAAAGATTTCCAATTCTATTTTAGGTAGTTTATTTTGATCTATCTGTTTGATTCATAAATTATCGTTGAAGTGATAGTAACTAGTTATCTCTGGTAAAGCAAATTTCACTATTCAACTTAAAGTATTGTTTCATAAAACCTGGTATACTATGTTTGATCAATACTTAGCCTTAGGAATTCATTTTATTATATTTAAATTTTTGCTTGCAGATATTGACGTATTTTCTCAAGAAATAACAATAGATACAGAATTGTTTCATGAACTATACAGTGGAGCATAGTATATAAAATTTGATTCATTGAAATTATTAAATCTGATTGATTGTGATTTGGAACTTCAATCTGATATTTCTCATGTAGATACTGTGATGAAAAAATTTCTTAAAATTTGTCATACGTCGTTTTGATATTGATCAAGTCATTTTACCATTATCGGCATCTGTGATCATGCCATTACTTTATCATCTAGTGTTATTAGTTTGAGTTGTTGTATATCTCATGGCAGAGTATTTAATTGTTGGGTCTTTTTTACACAAGTTTCACTGTCAGGTATACATAATTGAAATGTAATGATTGTCGTACCTGCTTTGCTATCTTTGATTTGAATAGGTATGGTCTGTTTTTCTAGATATGGATTGAATGGAATAGATATATGATCTGTACATAAATTACTTGATTTTCAAGGTGAAAACAGACAATCGTTTCATGTTGTATATATGCTCATTTTGATGTCTCATAAGTCTTTTGTTGATAGTATGGATAGTGTTCAAGTATTGTGCGTCATATCAAGAGAGCTTTTATTAGATTTTGTTTGAGTATAAGAAAGTATTTCTTGAAGCTTGATTGCATCTTCATCTGATGTAGTATTTGCTATTACACTCTGATTGAATCCGTTTGGATTTAATTCTGATCGTTGAGATCAAAATATTTGTTGTTGTTTTTCGATTTCATTGACTGTTACGAATCCATCTATATTACTTGAGAATGGAAATGTTACGCTTATATCAAATGGTTTCTGAAGAGTTTTTTTTATTCGACATTTGAATGCTGTTACCCATGGAGAACTAAAATCTGATAAATCTAATAATAACGCAGTTCAATCTTCGTTTATTCAACATTCTGTATTTAATTGTTGTTCAAATTCAGATTTTTCTTGTGGTATTTGGTTGTTTGCATTATTTTCTGTAAATTTGGATTTTGATGTTTGAATCTGTTGTATGAAGCTTGGTAATGGTTTGCTACTGATATAATCTTGTCAATCTGAATTTAAAAATCATACCTCATATCATTTACTGTTATAACTTGGTGTGACAAGCGGTCATTGATCGTTGTCTTGTATAAGATAGTTGGACATTACGTTTGAGATTTTTTGATTGATATCAAATCAATCTATTTTATTTTGTATGTCTTCGGCGATTGTTGATCAGATTTTTGTTTGTTGATTTGTTATATTATGATAATAGAGTATCTGTGATATTGTTTTGATGTTTTCATTTCAAATTGTTTGTATAAGATAATCATTATTAAATAATTGATAATTACGATTGGGATTTGCTAATGTATTAAGTGTTTGTAGCTTATTGAAAGAACCGTATTGTGTATTATAAAAATTTACTTTGTGGTCCAATTGATCTTGTAGAGTCTGATTATATTTTTGTACTACTTTTATAAGATATGATTTTATTGCAGTTTCAATCTGTTGAGGTGTTTTAAGTATAAGTATATCTCAACTTTGAGAATAAACTTCAACCTTATAAAGATCTGGATAAATCATTTTAACGGCATTTCATGATAATCATTGAAATGTAATATATCTTGGTGAATCTACTGGTCTATCTTGTGTTGTTATATTCATTCATGGAAAATGAATTTTTGGAATATTTGATGTATCATAAATTATTTGAAATGTATTTATGTCATTTAATGAGGTTACAATATCTTGTTCGAAATTATTTCCTGATAATGTTAAACTTATAGATTCAAATGGTTTTGTTGTAATCCATGAAGCTCAATCATATTCTTGATATTCAGCAATTTCTTTTATAGCTGTCTTGATTGAATTTATATTAATTATAGTCTGATTTATAGTACTACATAATATTGTATAATTGTTTGTACATCAACAAGGATTATTTAATCAACACATTTGTAGATTATTTATATCATTTCTTTTTTGTTGTAAATCGATTATCTTATCTGTCAGTCATGTAGTATTTATAGAATTGTATGTATTTTGAGATATTTCAAAATCTCATTGCAAACTTGTATATAATGACTTTGTAAGATTAAATTTTGAGTTTAGGTATTGATTCCATCATGACAAAAATTGTACTTGTTCTTTTTGGAAATTTGCAGTGCTCTTTAATATAGAAATATAATATTCTATATTGTTTGTAGATATCATACTTATAGTATTGTCTAGATTTGATAATCAAGTTGATATTTCAGGAGATAGTATTTGAATCTGATTTTGAACTCAGCTTGTAATTGAAATCCATCAACTACTGATCTGTATCTGATTGCCTATATTATTTATATTGAAGTTAATTATCTGATCTAATCAATTTATTGTTTGATCTATTGTATTATCTATTGTTATTAAGTTGTTTGTTACTCATCAGGTATAGGTTCAATTAAATTCAGATTTTTGTTCCTGTACTCTTGTATATAATGTGTCTATATCTAATTTTGTATAATCGTAATATTTTTTTAAATAGTTTTTGTCTGAGAATTTATCATAATCAAATCAGTCTACCTGTTCTGGTTTGATAGTTGTATTTTTATATCTTGTATCTATAAGTTTATATTTATATTTTTTCCAATCATTTCAACAATTCCTATTTGATCATATTTGCAGATATATGTAGGATCAATCTAACCAATCTTTGTTAGATAATCAGTATATATCAAAAAAAGTTTTTCATACATATGGGGTATGATTATCTGGGAATACAAGGTCTCAATATCTGTCTTGAATTTTTGTTAAAGAGGCATATTGTTTGATTCATAAAAATGAATTTGCTTCTGATTGATTTCATGTTATAGCTATTGATCAAGCTATATCATATATTGGAAGCCATGCAGAAGATCGATTAAAGTAATTCAATTCATATATTCAATTTTCAAGTTTTCATGTATTTAAATTTAATGGAGAAGATCATCATCGATTTCTTTTTGCAAATTGTGAGGGATCTTCACAATCAGCTTGTTTTGATGTATCAGCTGGGTCGCAATCTCAATCTCATTTCCAAACTCTTTTTTTACATAATCGAGAAATTCATATATTGAACCATGGAAAGTATCGTTTTGTACATTCTTCATTTCGATTTTCGTGTTTTTTTGTTCATGAATAAAGATCAAATTCTGCTGGAGAATTAAAAATATTAAATCATCTATTTCATTGTACTTGTGTAGAAAAGATATCAAAAGAGGCTCATAGTGATTTAAGATTTAGATTTGTATTTATATCTGTTCATGGGTTTGATGAATTTTGTATATCTCATGTTGTGAGTCAATCTATTTCAGATAAATTCCTAAATGTTCATCTATATATACTTGTATCTTCTACACTCTCTATATATTCAGCTGATTTACCGAAATAATAGTTTTTGTATGTATCATCAGTCTCTGGTATACATTTCATTTTGGGTGGAATGGATGGGACTAGTTTTCTTTTGTCTTTATATTCCTGATATTCTACAAGTAGAGGAGTTTGCATATAATATTTTTGGTCTTCTATCTGTTTATCAACTGATTTTTCTAGTATATTATTAAATTCAATTAATGTAGGATATAATTTAGCATTGTAACGCAATATTACGTCGTCCTTTTGCATTATTTTCTGATAGTGTGAATCAAATGATGTACGTGTTGCTTGTATTCAATCTTCTCATGTATAGGTTTGTATCCATCTTCAAGCCGCTTGTACATTATCTCTTATACGCGCCAATTGTTTTGTAGACATCAGGGAATCATATTCTTTGAGGAAAGATTCATTTAGCATTTTTTGTAGCATCTTTGTAGGTGCTTTGATTTCATTCAGTTCGTTTATACTATTCTGTACATCATATCAATTTATAGTTTGATTATTGTCATCTTTAAAGTTTCATTGATATCATGATAATATAGATGATATTTGTTCATTCTGTTCTCATTGCACCATTTTTAATAGAAGATTTGTGAACCTATGATATCAAATATCTTCTGAATAGATAAAATTATTTATATACGATCCAAGAGCCTCTTGATAGAAATAATTTTTGTTTGCTATCATATCGTCATATCGAATTTTTGTGTCTACAAAATCTGATGGATTTGTATAATAGTTTTGTAATTTATCAAAAAATGATTGATATTCATATATATTGTCTTTATAATTTATTATACTATGCCATATTTCTGGTTCTCACTTTGGATTATCGTTATATATAAAATATTTTTGTTGGTCGCTTCGGATAAATTTTTGATTTTCAAAATCTACATATGGATATATGCTTGGGTAAACAAATCATTGATTATTGATTACAGGAAGTGGGATATCTCATAATAAAATAAGTCACACTAATTTTGAAGTTTCGTCTTTGAGTCCGTCAAAATACATATTTTCAAGAATCTTTGTTATATCTTGAGCTTTAAAATTTTGTACATTAATAGGCAATACCACAGCCTTACTATTTGAAACCTCTTTTTGGATATAATTCTTTGTATATCGTTGTATTTCATCTGATAGGTCGTTATAAATATTCTGATCAACTAATATTGCTATTATGTTTGTGCTTTTTAAAGAATCTTCTGCTTTTGTTTTATCAAAATTTATGAAAAATAATGAATTTAAAAAATATGAAAGAACGTAAATTGTAATTAAAAATATTATTTGTTTTTTTTGATTAAACATAGTTATGTTTTAGCTTTGTTTTAAATATTGTACTTGTATTGGTTATTTATGTACTTGTAATTATAAGCTTAAGTTATTCTAAAACCAAATAAAGCAAAAAAAAGCTTTTAAATTACTTTGTAATCTATAAAATAATGATAGAATACTTGACAATTTAATTAATAATTTATAATTAATAGTTTGTAATGGATTTAGACAAACAATTGCTAAATGTCATAATTAATCAATTTTCTATAAAATTACCAGAGAACAATGGGATTGATAATTTTGATTTTTGATTAAAAGATATTGAATTAGCTCTTTCTTTGAGAATAAAATATCTAATTGATTATGATCGAGATAAGTTGATGCATAGTTTGTATAGGATAGATATAGATGAAAATGCTGTTAAAACGATATTTAAACATTCAAAATCTGAATTAATTCCTACTAGAATTGCTAGATTGATTATAGAGAGAACAGCAGAAAAACTTAGGAATTATAAAATATAGTTGAGTTTTTTAAAAAATCTCTTGCAATTGTGTTTTGAAAATATAAACATTGACTGTTATGCCAAAGAAAGTAGGTTGTTTAATGCGTAAAATATATATGTTCCTACCTAGGTTATTCAGAATTCATTAATTATATGATTTTGTTATAGCCTTTAGTATTTCAAAGGTGATTTTTTTTATAAGAATAGTAAAAAAGCAATGGCTATTACAAGACAGAAAAAAGAAGAACTTATAAAGGATTATATCAAGGATATTCAAAATTGTGATAATTTGGTTATAGTCCAACAATCATGAATCAACGTTCCTGATGCTACTAAAATTAGAAAATCAATGTTTTGAATCTGATGAAAATTTAATGTAATCAGAAAGAGACTTTTTTTGAGAGCTCTTAAAGAAGCTTGATATGAAGAAATAAAATTGGAAGATTTAGACTGATCAGTAGTTGCGCTATATGCGACTGGAGATCAATATTGACCATTAAAAATTATAAATAAGTTCTTGAAAGAATATAAAAAAGACAAAAAGCAATCATCGTTTTCTTTTTTGTGATGATGGTTTGATAAAAAATGGTACAATGGAGAATATGTAGATGATTTGGCAAATATGCCAACAAAGGAAGAACTTATATCAAAATTGGCTTACATATTTAATTATCCATTACAATGATTTGCTGGTGTATTGGATCAAATCTCAAAAAAAATCTGAGATGCTTGATCATCAAACTCTAATGTAGAAACAAAGGTGGAAGAAATTCCAGTGGAAACTGAAACTTCAGTAGAAGCTGAAGCTCCAACTACCACAGAATCTGCTTAGATATAAAAATGTTGTAAATGTTTTTGAAATATATTTATTTTATAATCTGTATAGAGAATGGAATTGTCCAAGAATGCACAAAAAATTATGGATCTTGTTAAAGAAATGGGGGCCATAGAACTAAATCAACTTGTAAAAGCTTTAGAAGAAGAGTTTGGAGTGACTGCTGCCGCTATGGTTGTAGCATGATGAGCTGCTGGTGGTGACGCTGGTGCTTGAGCTTGATCTGACACTGTTAATGTTGAATTAACAGAAATTGGACAACAAAAAATTGCTGTTATTAAAGTTGTAAAAGAAACTTTGAACATTGATTTAAAGGCAGCAAAAGAATTGGTTGAAAAAGCTCCAGTTGTTGTGAAAGAAAAAGTGAAGTTTGAAGAAGCTGAAACTTTGAAAGCAAAATTACAAGAGGCTTGAGCTACAGTAAATTTCAAATAATTTTGAAATTGTAGTTTTGTAGACCCTTTATTTATTTCGTAGAAAGTGATAATATGACTGTTTCTATTCAACAAATTGTTGATGCACAAGTTCATATTGGTACTTTGAAAAATGAAGCACATCCAAAAACTAAAAAGTATTGGGCTGAAATTATAAATGGCTTAGTGGTTATTGATCCTGAGTCTATAGTTGTCCAACTTGAAAATGCAAAATCTAAAATTCAGCAAGCAAAATCTGAATGAAGAGATGTATTGGTTGTGAGTGAAAAAAAAATGTACTATGAAGAACTTGCTAAATTAGCAGAGGCTAGTTGAGTGTTTTATCTTAACTATAAAATTCCTGCTTGATTTTTGACTAATTTTGAAACTCTTAAAAAGAGGATTGATTCTATGAACGATATGATAAAATTTATGGATAGTGAAGACTTTTTGACTTTGACAAAAAAAGAACAACTAACATATAAAAGAAAGTTTGATAGAATTAATAAAATATATAGATGAGTAACGAAACTTAGTAAAAAACCAGCTTTAGTTGTCGTGATTGATGGTACTATGTTGGGTGGTTTTGTGGATGAATTATCTAAAAATAAAAATATTGACAGCATCATTATTTCATCAACAAATTTTGCAAGATATTACCCAGAAGATAAACTTATGATAGCTAATATTTGAAGTTATAAGAGTTTAGATTTTGTAATGAAGTATATATTATCTTAAAAATAAATAAGACATGCAGGAAATTCAACAAACAATTGATCAGAAATGATCTATTAGTAACTTGTATGTTCCAAGTAGCTTGGAAAAAAAAAGAGCTATTTTGATGTATTTATTTTTTGGGATAATAATATTTATTGGTAGAAAAGAAATGAGTATTTTTGAATATTTTCATCTCAGGCAGGCTTTATGATGGTCGGTTTTGTTTATATTGTTTCTTATACTTAGTCTTATATTGTTTTTTCTGCCAGTTATAAAGTATTTATGATTGCTAATAATATTAATTATTATTTCTGTATGGATATTATTTGTATTGGACGCATGGAAAGGTAAATACGATGTACTATGATGAGAAAAATCTCCTTTGGCTTTGTTTAGATGAATTGGAGAATGGATAATAAATTTATTTGAGATACAAATTAAGGTTTATCCTACTCAGGCTGATAATTTAAAAGAAATATCTTCGTTGGAAGATTTAGTTAAGTAAAAATTTTATTATTTCAAATATGGTATTATGAGTGGAGTTGATATACAATTACTCAAAAGACTTAGAGAAATTACATTTGCACCATTAAAAGATTGTAGAGAGGCGCTTATAGAATCTAATTGAGATTTTGATAGGGCTTTGGATATCTTGAAAGAGAAATGAATGTCAAAGGCTTCTAAAAAAGCTGATAGATTGACAAACGAATGATTGATAAAAGTTATAAAGAAAGATTGAAGAGTATATGCTCTTAAACTTTTGTGTGAAACTGATTTTGTTGTAAAAAATGATCTTTTCCGTGTGTTATTTGATGAAATTATGGATAAAGTATCTACTATAACAAACGATGTTGATAATTTATCTCAAGTAGATAAATGATTATTGGATCAAATGAATTGAATGGTTACTGAATTTATATGAAAGTTGGGTGAAAATACAAAACTTGAAGACATAATAGTTTCAAATAAAAATGCTTATGTTTATAATCATCCAGGTAACAAAGTTGCATCCATTATTTATTATACTGGAGATGAAGATACAGCAAAAGAAATTGCTTTGCAAGTTGCTGCAATGAATCCAGAATATTTGTCTTTTGAATCTGTACCACAATCTTACCGTGATGAATTATTAGAAAAATTTAAAGCTGAAATGGTAGATTCTGATAAACCAGCAAATATCGTAGAACAAATAATAGCTGGTAAATTACAAAAATATTTATCTGATTTAGTCCTTTTGGAACAAGAATATATAAGAGATAATAGTAAAAAAATAAAAGATATTATGCCTAGCGGATTTGAAATAACTGGGTATATAAGGCTATCTATATAATTTTATTTTGTAGACAAAATTTTGTCATGGAAAATTATGAATTAGTTTTGCTTTTAGATTCTAAAACAAAAGAATCTGATTGTAAAAGTTTTATAAGTGATTTGGAAAAAAATTTAAAAGATAATATTGTTAGTAAGGATGAAATATGACTTATGGATTTATTGTATCCTTTAAAGGGAGTTCAAGTCAATGATAAAGCTTATTTTTATTCTTATTATTTACAATTAGATACTGCTAATATAAAGGATATAAAGCAGCTTTTCCTTTATAATAATATTATACTTAAGTATGATATATTTAGGAGAACAAAAAAACAAATTGGTTTTGAATTTAAACCATTACAAAAAGAATTACAAGATATAATAAATTGATGGGAAGAGAAAAAATTGGGTCAAAAAATTAGTTTCTTTGCTGATCTAAAAAACGCTAAATATATAAATTGGAAGTCTATTCCTATGTTTAAAAAATATATTACTAGATTTGGTGATATCAAACCAAGAAAATATACTAACAATTGAGTAAGTATTCAAAAAAAACTTAGAAAAGAAATTATAAGAGCTAGGAATTTTGGGTTGATTGAATTTATAAAGTAATAATTATCTTAAAGTAATATATTTTATTTCTCAATATAGTTGTAATGGCTAGTAAATTGAAAAGAATTAGAAAATATAATTGGAAAAAAAGAATTGGTACCCATTGATTTAGACAGAGAATGGAAACTTGGACTTGAAGAAGAGTTTTGGCTAGAAGAAGAAAAAAGTGAAGAAAGACGTTGGTGGTTCAGAGAAAAAAATAATGTAGGATCAGTATTTCGGTTTTATATTTTTTTGTTTATTTTCTAAACTGATTTTTGTACCCATGGTAGATAAAAAAAAACTCAACCTTAAAAAAGGAGGTAAAGTATCAAAGCCTTCTAATTTGCCCGTTAGTTCAAAAACGGATAAAAAAGACTCAGGGCATTCAAAGATTATTCCTAAAATAAAGGATGTTTTTAAAGATTATTACCAAAAAGATTGAGTAATATATCTTACAAAACCAAGAAATTTTTCATGATTTCCTGATCTTTTGGATTTACAAAAAAAATGATATCGGAGCTTTGTGAATAAATATATTCATAAGTTATTTGAAGATATTAATCCAATACGAGATATAGCTTGAGAAAAACTATATATACATATATGAGATATAAAAATTGAAGATTGCATGGAAACTGTTGAAAATTGCAAGAAAAAAGAACTTACCTATTGATGAATAATTACTTGAAAGGTTAAATTTGTGGAAAAAGTAGAATTGGCAGACTGAAAAAAATTTACAGAGAAGGTATTATTTAGTAAGCGTGTTAATATAGGTATAATGCCCCTTATGACACCATCCGCTTCTTATGTTGTAAATGGAGTAGAGAGAGTCATAATATCTCAGATTATAAGATCTTATTGAATATTTTATGCTAAAAAAGATTTTAGATATTCTTTTAAAGTTATACCAGAAAATTGACCATGGCTTGAAGTACAAGTTGAAAAATCTTGAGTAATCGTAGCTAGAATAAATAAGTCTAGAAAATTTCCTATAACTACATTACTTAGAGTTTTTGGTATGGAGAATGATGAGGGTATAAGAGAATTATTTAAAGATTGTTTTGAAGAAGAAGATACAAACCATTTAGAAATTACATTGAAAAAAGATACTACAAAAGATGCATTGTCTGCAGCTGAATATATTTATAATAAACTTAGACCTTGAGAACTTATAGATCCTGATAGTGCTTTGAATTATGTAAAAGCTCAATTTATGGATCCCAATAGAATATTCGTTGGTAGAATAGCTAGAAGAAAATTAAATGCTAAACTTGGTTTAAGTAAGTCTATAGATGATGCTAATTCAGATTTATATGATGGTGAAGATTTAGTGGCGTCTATAAAATATCTTTTGAATTTATCAAATTATAAAAAATGATATTATGTAGATGATTCTGATCATCTTTCAAACAAACGTATAAGAACTATGTGAGAAATATTATATGCACATTTACAGCCTGTTATGAGAAAATTTGTTAAGAGTGTAAAGTGAAAACTAAGTGTATTGAATCTAGACAATGCTATAAAGATAACTGATCTTGTAAATTTCAAAATAATAGATAATGCCACAAAAAGTTTTTTTGCTACTTCACAACTTTCTCAATTCCTTGATCAAATTAATCCTTTGTCTGAAGTAGAACATAAAAGAAGAATTACTGCTCTTGGACCATGAGGACTCAAAAGAGAAACTGCAAAATTTGAAGTACGTGATGTCCATCCTTCTCATTATTGAAGAATATGTCCTATAGAAACTCCTGAATGACAAAACATATGACTTGTAATTTATCAATCAATATATTCTCGTGTTAATGAAGAATGATTTTTGGAAACACCAGCTTTAAAAATATTGCGTGAAGTAGAGCCTAAAAAGAAAAAATTATTAAACAGAATAATTCATCGTGATACTTTTGAATTGGATGCTAAATGAAATCCTACTAAAAAAATTATAGCGAAAGAATGAGAATATATAGATGAACAAATAGCAGAAAAGTTGGAAAAATTTTATGGAAAATACAATAAATTTATTTCTGTTAAATCTTTTTTTGATTGAACTATAGATTATATATCACCAGAACAAGATGAAAAATATTATGTAGCTGATGCAACTACGCCTATAGATGAATATAATAATATAATCTGACAGCGTATAGCTGCTAGACATTTTAATGAAATGGAGACTTTCCATGTGAATGATATTACACATATGGATGTTAATCCCGCTCAGATATTTAGTCCAAATACATCGCTTATTCCATTCGTAGATCATAATGATGCTGTTCGTGCTTCAATTGCTACCAATCAACAACGTCAAGCATTGCCGTTATTGAAGATGGAAGTTCCTTTGGTAGGTACATGACTAGAAAAAGATATTGTACAAATGACACATGCTGTTATAAAAGCAGAGGAAGAATGAGAAGTTATTTATGTTGATTGAAGAAGAATAAAAGTAAAATATAAGTCTTGAACAAAAGAGTATGTTTTGACTAACTTTTCAAGATCAAATCATAAAACCTGTGTAAATCAAGTTCCTTGTGTTACTCTAAAGCAAAAAGTAAGTAAGTGAGATATTTTGGCAGAATGACCTTGTTCTGTCTGATGAGAAATGGCTTTATGAAAGAATCTAAGGATAGCGTTTATGCCATGGAAATGATATAACTATGAAGATGCTATAGTAATTTCTCAAAGATTAGTAAAAGATGATGAATTAACATCTATTCAAATAGAAGAATATGAAATTGAAGTTGCTGATACAAAGCTAGGCCCCGAAGAAACTACAAATGATATACCTTGAGTTTCTATGTCAAAGCTTAAGAATCTTGAAGATGATTGAGTAATAAGAATATGATCAATAGTAAAATGATGAGATTTATTGATATGAAAAATCACTCCTAAGAGTGAGTGAGAACTTACACCGGAGGAAAAACTTATTCAAGCAATATTTTGAGATAGATCTAAAAACGTAAAAGACACATCTCTTTATATGCCAAGTTGAAGTGAATGAAAAGTTATAGATGTAGTTATATTGGATGCAAAAAAATGAGATAACTTGATGGCGTGAGTAAGGAAAAAAATAAAAGCTTATGTAGCGACTACAAGGAAGATAGAGGTATGAGATAAATTAGCTTGAAAACACTGAAATAAGGGTATTATAGCGGTTGTTGTACCGGAAGAAGATATGCCTTATTCTGAAGATTGAAAGCCGGTTGATGTTGTATTAAATCCACTTTGAGTTATTTCTCGTATGAACCTTTGACAACTTTTTGAAACACAATTATGAAATATTGCTAAAATATTGTGAGTAAGATTCGCTGTGCCTACATTTGGATCTTTTGGTTTAAATGAATTTAGTCAATTAGTAGAAAGATGTTGATTGGAAGATAAAGTTAGAGTAACTCTTTATAATTGAGAAAATTGAGAACCGTACGATCAAAAGGTAACAGTATGATATATGCACATATTGAAATTGGTACATATGGTAGAAGATAAAATACACGCTAGATCTGTTTGACCTTATTCTCTTATCACACAACAACCACTTTGATGAAAATCAAGGCAGTGATGACAAAGATTTGGAGAAATGGAGGTATGGTCATTGGAGGCTTATTCTGCTATATATACATTACAAGAAATGTTAACTGTTAAGTCTGATGATGTTGTATGAAGAAATAAATTATATGAAGCTATTATAAAATGACAAAAACCAAAGATTTGATGATTGCCAGAATCCTTTAATCTTGTTACATATTTGTTTAAATGATTGTGACAAAATGTTACTCCTTTGACTATAGAAGAAACAGAAACTATTCACCAGGAAAGAATAAAGAAAATAAGAGATTTATGACTTTCATGATTACTTAGTTGACCACTTGCTGTTGAATGATGATGGTATGAATCCGAAGATATTACGCATGAAAAGGAAGAATTAATAGAAAATGTAATACAAGAAATGGAAGATTTTTGAGAGATAGAAGAAAATTAAAAAAAATAATATTTATAATTTAAATTTTGTTATTCATGTATAAAACAAAATTTGACTCACTTATGGTAACTCTTGCCTCTGTTGATGATATTTCTAGCCGATCACATTGAGTAGTAGATAATCCTGATACTGTTAATTATAGAACTTGAAGACCAAAACAAAGTTGACTTTTTTGTGAATCTATTTTTGGTCCTGTAAAAAACTATGAATGTAGTTGTGGAAAATATAAGTGAATAAGATATAAGTGAATCGTCTGTGAAAGATGTTGAGTAGAAGTGACAAATTCTAGAGTAAGAAGATCTAGAATGTGACATATTGAATTGGCATCTCCAGTTATACATGTTTGGTATAAATCTAGTCCTTCTTGATGAATCAATCAAATACTTGGTTTGTCTTCAAATGAAATTGACAAGGTTTTGACTTTTGTAAAATATGTCCTTATAAAGACTGTTGATGAAAAAACAAAAGAAAAATTGAAGCAAAAGATAAAAATTGATTACGAAAAAAGATTAGATGAACTTGATAAACTTTTCAAAGAGGAAAAAATAAAATTAAAAGAAGATTGAAAAGATGAAAAGAAATTAAAAGAAATAGATAGATTATTTGAAGAGAATAAAGATAGTTTAGAAAAAGAATTTAATAGATTAAAATCTATAGTTTCTGATTTGGATTTTGGTTCTACTATTTTGGAAAGTGATTATAGAAATATATTTGTTCAGTTCAATGATTTGATTGCTTTTTCTTCTTGATCAGAAGCTATACTGAAAATGCTTCAAAGTATTGATGTGGAAAAAGAAATTAAAAGAAGAGTACAAGAATTTACCAATATAAAATCTGAAGATCAAAAGAAAAAAGCTATGGCTTTGATTAAGCTTTTGATAAATCTTCATATATCAAATGTAAAACCAGAAAATATGGTAATTAGAAAATTACCAGTTATACCCCCTGATCTTAGACCGGTTGTACAACTTGAATGATGAAAATTTGCGTCTTCTGATGTTAATCTTTTCTATAGACGTGTACTGATGAGAAATATCAGACTAAAAAAAATGATTCAAGTCGGTATGCCTGATGTAGTGAAAAAAAATGAAATAAGATTGCTTCAGGAAGCTGTAAATAATCTTTTAGTATGAGAAAAAAATTCTACTTCTAAAGCTTGAGCTTGAATAAAAATATTCAAATCATTATCTGACATGCTTTCTTGAAAAGAATGAATATTTAGAAAAAATCTTTTATGAAAGAGAGTAGATTATTCTTGAAGATCTATTATTACTGTTGGTCCAAATTTGAAATTGGATGAATGTGGCTTGCCCATAGCGATTGCAGTAAAAATGTTTACGCCATTTATTATAGGTAAACTTATAGAGAAAAAAATAGTTTATACTCCAAAACAAGCTGAAAAGCTTATTAAAGAGGAATCACCTATTGCATTGAAATTTCTTGAAGAAGTTATAAAAGATAAATATGTACTTTTGAATCGTGCTCCTACATTACATAGACTTTCGATAGAAGCATTTAAAATAAAACTTATGCCTTGAAAGACAATTAGAATTCATCCTCTTGTTTGTCCGGCGTTTAATGCCGATTTTGATGGTGATCAGATGGCTGTTCATTTGCCTATATCTGATGAAGCTCAAAGAGAAGCAAAAGACCTGATAGCTGCAGATAAAAATATTCTTAAGCCTGGTTCTTGAGATCCTACTATTACTCATTCACAAGATATGGTACTTGGTGCTTATTATCTTACTGATGAATTTGATCCTAGGTACCCTGATTATAATACTGCTCAAGAACGAGAACAGAAAAATCCTGTTGTATGAATATTTGGATCTATGGAAGATGTTCTAATCTCTTATACAAATAGTGATATCGTAGTAAAAGATAAAATTGTCCTTATCTATAAATGAGAACCTATCAAAACTACCGTATGAAGAGTGATATTCAATAACATATTGCCGGAAAAATTAAAATTTATTAATAAAAAACTTACTAGTAAAGATTTGGTAAAAATATTGAGTGTAGTATTTGATGAATATGATATGCCTACAACCGTTAGAGTAGCTGATGATATAAAGGATCTTGGATTTGCTTATTCTACTATAGCTGCAACTTCTATAAATGTTTTTGACATGAAGGTGCCAAAAGAGAAGGACGATATGCTAAAGTTATGAGATGAACAATCTAATAATATATATAAATATTATTTTAGGTGATTTTTATCTGATGAAGAAAAACATAGATTGATAGTCAGATTGTGGACTGATATAAAATGAA
The DNA here is from genome assembly GCA_049305865.1 of Candidatus Absconditicoccaceae bacterium. Lineage (GTDB taxonomy): Bacteria > Patescibacteriota > Gracilibacteria > Absconditabacterales > Absconditicoccaceae > UBA6263. The sequence goes on along the minus strand of JBAQPP010000014.1, from coordinate 8,177 downwards.
GGATAGAATGATTTCTTAAAAATATTATATGACCAGGTAATGATCTTTATACTATGATCGATTCTAAAGCTAGATGATCTCAAACTCATCTTACTCAGATTTCTGGTATGAAATGACTTGTTGTTAATCCAAAGTGAGAAGTAATAGAACTACCTATAAAGTGAAGTTTTGTAGAATGATTGAAACCTATTGAATATTTTATATCTGCCCATTCTTGAAGAAAGGGAAAGGCTGATACTGCTCTTAGAACTGCTGAGTCTTGATATTTGACTAGAAAACTTTGTGATTCTTCTCAAGAAGTTATAGTAAGGGAAGAAGATTGTGAAACAAATAAATATGTAATATTTTCAAAGGAAGAAATAGAACTTAGGTGAGAAAAATTTTTCAATGTAGTATATGGTAGAACACCAGCAGAAGATCTTGTAGATAAACATTGAAAGGTAGTATTAAAAAAATGAGAAACTTTAGATAAAAAGGCAATGAGTATAATCGAGGAAGAATGAATAGACTCTTTGAAGCTTAGGAGTCCTTTAACTTGTGATTGTATAAGTTGAGTATGTCAAAAATGTTATGGTATGGATTTGGCTACAAGAAAGGTTGTTGAAATATGAACTCCAGTTTGAATCATAGCTGCTCAATCTATATGAGAACCATCTACTCAATTGACTTTGGATACTTTCCATGAATGATGAGTTGCAGGTAAATGATGAGATATTACGCATGGTATAGATAGAGTGAAACAATTATTTGAAGTTAGATCTCCTAGAACACCAGCTGTTGTTGCTCCTTTTGATGGTACAATATATTTCTCTGAAGTATCTGAACAAAATAAAACAACTGTTATTAAAATAGTATCTGAATATACAAAGAAGAATTATTTGATTAAAGATTGATATACTACAAAGCTTAAGAAATGACAAATGCTTGAAAAATGAGCAAGTTATGCTGAAAAATGAAAGAGTAAATTGAAAATTAAGGAAGAATGAAAAGTTTTGGAAGTACATGATGATTGTATAGTTATATGAATACAAGATATATTTAGTAGACCGCTTACTGGTTTGACTGCAAAAAAAACTAAAGATTGAGAAAAAGTTTATAAAGGAGAAGTATTGACAAATTGAGCGTTGGATATTATGGAATATAAAAATATTGTGTGAGACCTACAGGCTCAAAGATATATAATATCTGAGACGAAGAAAGTTTATATGGGACAATGACAAGATTTGAATGACAAACATATAGAAGTAGTTGTAAAGCAGCTTTTCTCAAAAGTATTTATACAGGATTCTTGAGAAACTAGCTTTATACCATGAACTCGTGTAAAATATGAACATTTTGTTAAGGTAAATAATGAACTTGTGGCTCAGTGAAAGAGACCAGCAAAATGAATTAGATTAGCTTTGTGATTAACGAATATAGCAAAAGAAACAGATTCATGGCTTTCTGCTGCATCTTTCCAAGAAACGATAAGAGTAATGGTTGGAGCATCACTTAGATGAGCAATAGATGATTTGTCTGATTTAAAAGCAAATGTGATTATATGAAGATTGTTACCAGTATGAGAAATTTATAGAAATAAAAACTGATACTAAAAGAGATTAATATATTTTAATATTAATCTTGAAAAAAAGATAGGGATTGATATATATACCTTTCGTTATATTTAATTATTGACATAAAAAAATGGCTCATAAAAAAGCAGCGTGATCGACCAAAAATCTAAAAGACTCAAAACCAAAGTATAGATGAGTCAAGGTATTTTGATGACAAAAAGTAATACCATGAAATATTATTATCAGACAGAATGGTAATAAATTTGAATGTGGAAAAAACGTTTATATGTGAAGAGACTTTACTATTCTTTCAGAAATAGCTTGAGTAGTAACATTTAAGAAGAAAAAATTTAAGAGATTCGATGGTAGAGTATATCTTAAAACTGTTGTAGAAGTTTTTCCTTTAACTGAAACCGATACTCTAATAGAGACTGTAAAAGTAACAAAAGCGGTTAAAACTACAAAACCGGTTGCTAAGCCAGCAAAACTAGTCGTAAAACAAGTTGTTGCAGAAGAAACTCCTGTTGAAAAAAAGACTCCTGTTAAAAAAGCTACGGCTGAGAAAAAAGAAATAGTTAAAAAAGTTCCTGTTAAAAAAGCTACGGCTGAGAAAAAAGAAACAGTAAAAAAAACTCCTGTTAAAAAAACTACAAAAAAAGTAGCATAATATTTTTTTAATTTTAATGTATTAAAATGACTATAGGTCCAAAGAAAAAAATATCTCAAGCGAAATGAGCAAGTAGGCATTCGACACGACTTGGTCTTAACCTAAAGAGAATAAAAGATACATACAAAACTTCAAAATGTAAAAATTGCGGAGCTGTGAAGTTGTCTTACAGAGTGTGTCCTACATGTGGTTATTATAAATGAAAGCAAGTTTTGACTATAAAGAGTAAATCAAAGGGTAAGGTGGTTGATGCATAGTCTTTAGCCTGTCTACCGACAGGTAGATTTATAATTAAATAAAAAGTTGGTCATGAATGTTCATAACAGAATAAATGCTAGAAAAATAGTTTTATCTTATTTTTATCAGGTTTGCTTTTTTTCTAAACTTTTGACTCAAGATTTTGCTATAAAAGAGGCTTTGTTTATAGATAATACATTTGAATCTCAAACTGAAAAGTTTTCTCAAGAAAGAGAACTTTTTTTGAATTTAATAAAAGAGGAATATCTATCATGAGAATCTGAAGAAGACTTGATGTATGTATTGAATCGTTTTTTTGATGAATGGAAAACTGAAGATGTAGATATTGATTATGTCCTTAAAGTATGAAATAACTTCAATAAACATAAGGATGAACTGATAAGTAAAGTAAATTGATATGCACAGAGCTTTGATTATGATCAGATGGATGTAATAGATCAGGCTTTGTTTATTTTGTGATATGTTGAACGAAAAGAATTAGATACTCCCAAAGAAGTAGTTTTAAACGAGCTTGTAGAGCTTGCAAAGAGATATTGTGATGAATGATCTCCTAAATTAATTAATGGAATAATGCATAATATAATTAGTGAGGGTAAATAAATATTCATCTATGTAAAATATTTAAAGCTGGCAGAAAGTCAGTTTTTTTTTATTTTTTCCTTTGATAAATACATACTAAATTTTATAAGTAATTGGATTTAATATAGATTTTTTGATTTATGATGAAAGAAAAAATTATACAAGATTGTAGAAAACTTTTATTGGCTTATCAGGAGTGAAAACTTTGATATATGAAAATGCCAGAAGATTCAAACCCTTGATTTTCTAGTAATGAAAAAGAAATATGTCTTTGTTATTTTACTTTACCTATGGCACTTAATTATCAGAGAAATAGCTATACTTTACGAGAAAGCGTTTCGGCTACTTATTTGGATGTTGATACAAAAGATATATTTGATATCAAAAAATCTAGTGAAATAGAAGAAAGTGATTTGAGAAATAAATTACTAAAATATAAAATTGCTTTACAACCAAATAAACATATCCATACTTGGCAAACCATTGCTATGACAATAAACAATAATCGATGAACTTTGTGAAATATGTTTGAGGCGATTGATAATGACTTTTTGAAACTTAGAGAGACAATACAACATAAATATAAATATGGATTTCCATATCTTTCTTGACCTAAAATATTTAATTATCGATCATTTATTATTCAAACTTATTGAAAAATTAAGCTTAAAAATTCTGAGTTTATAGATATAGCTCCAGATACTCATGTGACTAAAAGTTCTGTGAAACTTTGAATAATTACAGAACAAGAGGCTGAAGATTTAAATAAAGATGAAATATCTAAGAAATGGCGCGAACTCTTACATTGAAGTTGAATAAATCCTATAGATATGCATTCTCCATTGTGGTTTCGAAGTAGAAATAATTTTATATTCAAATTATAATAAGATTTACTAATTATTTTACTTATGCAAAATTACTCAGAACTTGTACAACAACTTATAGATACACCCAAGAATAAATTAGGTCTTGAACTTTTTGTGGATTATAAAAGAAATTTTGCAAGGAAGTATAAAATGAAAGATTTACCTAGCAATATTGATATTTTGAGATCTTATCGTGAGATGATTGATAAAAGATATATCAAAAAAAATACTGAACTTGAGCAATTTCTTAAAAAAAGAAAAATAAGATCTGCTTCTGGTATAGTTGCAATTCAGGTTTTAACCAAACCTTTTTGGTGTCCTGGTGAATGTATCTTTTGTCCCAATGATCCTACTATGCCCAAGAGTTATATTAAATCTGAACCTGGTGCAATGAGAGCTTTATTAAATGATTTTGATCCTTTAAAACAAGTTTATAATAGATTAACTTCGCTTACTTTGGCAGGTCATCCAACTGATAAAATTGAAATGATTGTGCTTGGTGGAACACGAGATGTTTATCCTAAAAAATATAAAATAGATTTTATTAAATGACTTTATGACGCAGCCAATACTTTTGCTAAATTAAAAATTAAGAGTCTGGAATCGTGAATGAATGATAAGAATGTACAAAGATTTAAATATAAGTTAGAATGATTGGATAAAATTAAATATTCTAAAACATTGGATGAATCTATAAAAAGAAATGAAAAAGCTGGACATAGAATTATAGGTCTTACTATTGAGACTAGGCCAGAATATGTGACTGATGAAAATTGTAAACTTTGGCGTGAAATGTGAGTAACTAGGATTGAAATATGACTTCAATCAATGTATGATGATATTTTGATTAAAAATAAAAGAGGACATACAGTGGAGCATTTTCGTCAAGCAATACATAAACTGAGACAGTATGCATTTAAATTTTCTGTCCATATTATGCCTGGATTGTATTGTTCTACTTATGCTAAAGATCTCTGAACTTTTAAGAAAATTTATTCAGATATTTATGTTAAACCAGATGAAATAAAATTTTATCCTACATCGGTTATACCCAATACTGAATTATATAATCTCTATAAAGAATGAAAATATAAACCTATTTCTACCGATTATATAAAAAAACTAATTAGTCAGACTTTTTTGGAAGTTATTCCTCCTTATACTAGGATTAAGAGACTGATTCGTGATATTCCAGCACCAGAAATTGCTGCATGAAGCAATATTACTAATCTTTCACAATTGGCCCATGCAGAGATTAAATTAAAATTAAAAAGTTGAAATGCTGATGTATTGGAAAAATTTTATGGTAGATTATATCCAGATTTTAAAATAATCAAAAAATTAAATAGTTTAGAATTGAAAAATTTTATCAAATGAAAAAAAGAAACTTTAATTGTTTGAAAAAATCCAGACTTAAGTATTTTTAGAAATTTTGTAAGTTTGGATACTAGAAGTAGAGAAATAAGACAAAAAATTCAAGATACGAGATTGAAACAAAAAACTGAACAGGTTAACTTAATTATAAGAAAATATGAGAGTAGTGTTTGATTAGAATTATTTATTTCATTTGAAGATGCTTTGTGATATTTGTATGGATTTGCTAGGTTGCTTCTACCTTCAAATGATAATGTGATTGATTGGAAATGATTATGAAACAATACGTCAATGATTAGAGAATTGCACGTATATGGTAATGTTGCAATGTTACAATGAAAGAATGAAAGAATGAAAGAATGAAACTATAAAGTGCAGCATAAATGATTTGGTAAACAATTAATGGAGCTTGCAGAAAAAATATCAATAGTATGATGATATAAAAAATTATCTGTTATTTCTGGTATATGAGTAAGAGAATATTATAGAAAATTATGATATAGACTTGAAGGTACATATATGTTGAAAATATTAAAGTTAAAAAATGTTTAATATAAAAAGAGACCCTATAGGTCTCTTTTCTGTATGTTTAAGATCAAGCTTTTATATTTTATTGTTATTGTTTATAAAAGATTTTATAGAATCTAGAGTGGAGAAATATCTTATTTTTATAAGTTTATAAGACATATATCATTTATCTGTTTTATATATTTTATAAATTTTACCGTTTGGAGCTATATGATTAATAGAATTAAAGGATGTATCTAATGCGTGATTCCATATCGTAGTTGCTGGATTATTTATATTTAGATAGGCGCGTAATCATTGTAATGTATCAAAATATTTTGTGTTAGAAAGATCTGGTGAAGTATATCAATCATTATTATCTTCTATTTTATAGACTTTACCGTTTGGAGCTACATGTTTTTCTGAGTCTGTATTTCTAGTATCTATATAATCTGATCAGTATGTATTTATTCTACAATCTCCGGGATTTTTTGAGTCTATGTATCTCACAAGAGATTCGCGAGTAAAAAAGTATTGTGTTTTTTTGAAATCTGGTGAATAATAAGCTCTTTCATCTTCTTCAAATGTTATCTCATATTCTTTACAATTTGCTGCTATATAATCGCTTTCATCTATTCATGAAACTAATAAGCGAGCATCTATAAGACTCAATAAATATTCAAATGTAGAATAAGCATCATCATTTTCATCTAAAGCATCTAATTTATCCATTAACATACTTCTTAGAGTATATAAGAATTCTGTTTCTTTTGATGGATTGTCAGAATACAATTCAATCAGTAAATTAAATATACTCATTATTCTGATTTTTTGTAAGTTACTTAGATAATTATTATTATCATCTCATTCAATCATAGTCGTAATATAGAATGTTGCAGAAACTGATCATACTGTAATTTTTGAACTTATTGTTGTGTCATATTTTTTGCTTGAATATAGTTCTATATTTAATTCGTCTCAGTTTTGTACGTATCCGCTAGTTCATATTGCTACTCAGTTTACATAAAGCATACCTTTTGTAATTGTAGCTAGTGTTGTATCATTAAAATTTGCTATTGTGAAAGGGTCTGACATATATGCTTTGTCTATTTGGGCATTTCTCAGTCGAGGTATTGTACCAACTATCATTGGAGTACCTACTCATAGTGAAATATTGGATATTATATTAAAATATGATAATTTATTTGTTCTAAATTCACACATTTTATTTGCATCCAATACGCACAGTTCGTCTATATATACTTTTTCTCGTCATGTTCAACATTGTGCTGATCTAAATATACGATATGCATTTCATATAGTTCAACTATTAACTTGAACTTTTATTGTAAAATATCATCAAGTAATATTAGATGTGATTGTTGATCCACTTGCTCATGCTTGGAATTCTAATAATGTAACTGGATTAGTTAATCATGAAGATATACTTGTCAAAACGTTTGTTGGAGCTGAACAAGATCATGCTGTGAGCACAGTCGGTGGTATAAGTATTCAATCTCGATTTCAATATGATATTCATATATAATTTATTCCTGAAAATTCTATATATCAACCAGTATTGTTTCAACTACTGTATATTATTATATTTCAGGGGATATAAAATATTGTTCATGAAGTTACTGTTCATGTAGTTATTGTATTTCAAGTACCAATTAAAAGACAAGTTCAACTTTGATTTATCCATCAATTTCGACAAACCATTCAACTATATAATGATGTAATAGTTCAAGTTTGAATACAAGTAAATGCTCATGATAGAGTACTTGTTCAAGTTAAAGAATAAATAAACGTTCAAGTAGAAGAATAAATATTTGTTAAAGGTAGATTAAATGTTCAAGTACTTGATCAAGTTCCAAAAATTAAAGTATAGTTTGCTCGAGAATTTTTTGTTCAAGAAAATAGAACTGATAGGGGAGCGTATCCTGTAATTGGAGTCGCCGTTAAAACACATGATGGGGTCTCTAAAGTACAAGTAGCACTACATCAATCTCAAGCTGTTATATTACCATTATCACATTGTTCAATTCACTCTAATATATTATTTCAACAAACAGCTCAAGTATTTGCTAGTATGGTTACTGAAGTATTACATGTACCGGTTTTTACTGCAATTCAAAATCAAGTTATATTGCTAGTTGTTGTGAGTATTGCTGTATATATTCAAGAATTTAAATATGCATAAGTTGTTATATATGTTGAAGAGTTTGCACTAATTCATACTCAATTACCATTACCAAAATTTATATCAGTTATTTTTGCTCGTGAGTTTGTATTTCATGTGAATGTTACATTTTGACCAGTATATTTTGGAGAGTCGTTTGTAAGTGTACAAGATGGAGTCTCTAAAGTACA
>JBAQPP010000013.1:0-38699 GCA_049305865.1 Candidatus Absconditicoccaceae bacterium | reverse complement strand
GCAAACCTATCAGAAATGGTTTCTATGTGATTACCTATTCCTAGCGGATTTATCATTACAACCGAAAGCTGTGACCTTTATTATAAAAACAATAAAGCAATTGCTGAAGAAATCAAAGACCAGATAGAACATCAATTGAGACATCTAGAACACCATATGTGAAAAAAATTATGAGACGCTAATGATCCATTGTTAGTTTCTGTTAGATCATGAGCAGCATCTTCCATGCCATGAATGATGGATACGATTTTAAATCTATGACTAAACGATCAGTCTGTTCAATGACTTATCAACAAAACAAACAACCCAAGGTTTGCACGAGATAGCTACAGAAGATTTTTGCAAATGTTTGGTGATGTAGTAATGGAAGTTAACTACGATCATTTTGAAGAACAACTTGATAAAATTAAATCTGAAAAATGAGTAAAATTAGATACAGAACTTGACGCTGAAGATTTGAAAAAGCTAGTATGATTATACAAAGAAGTAATTTTAAAACATGCTTGAAAATCTTTTCCTGAAGATCCTAGAGAGCAATTATTGATGTCTGTAAACGCAGTCTTCAATTCACGAAATAATGAAAGAGCTATAGTTTATAGAAAATTAAATGATATCAAATGATTACTCGGAACAGCTGTAAGTATACAATCAATGGTATTTGGAAATATGTGAGAAACATCATGAACATGAGTATGTTTTACAAGAAATCCATCTACATGAGAAAATAAATTTTATGGAGAATTTTTGATGAATGCTCAGGGAGAAGATGTAGTTGCGGGTATTAGAACTCCAGCAGAAATACAAGAATTAGAAAAAGTAATGCCAGTGTGTTATGAAGAACTTGTTGCTATATACAAAAGATTAGAAAAATATTACAAAGACATGCAAGATATGGAATTTACAATACAGGAATGAAAATTATATATTCTACAGACTAGAAATGGGAAAAGAACAGCTGCTGCAGCAGTAAAAATAGCAGTAGACATGGTAAAAGAATGATTAATAGATGAAAAGACAGCTTTGCTTAGAGTGCAACCAGAACAATTAGATGCATTGTTACACAAGCAGATAGATCCAGAAGCAAAAAAGACAGCTGAATTACTTACAAAATGATTACCAGCTTCTCCATGAGCAGCAGCATGACAAATAGTTTTCAACGCTGAAACAGCACATGATCGAAACGAAAATTGAAAAAAAGTAATGCTTGTAAGAGTAGAAACCTCACCTGAAGATATAGTATGAATGGTTGCATCTCAATGAATCCTTACAGCAAGATGATGAATGACATCTCATGCAGCTGTAGTTGCAAGATGAATGGGTAAATGCTGTGTTTCATGATGTTCAGATATTGCAATAAACGAAACAAACAAAACTATGATAGTAAAATGAAAAACTTTCAATGAATGAGATATGATTACTCTAGACTGATCAACCTGAGAAGTATTTGCTTGATTACTCAAAGCTATAGATCCAGAATTAAGCTGAGATTTCCAAACTATTATGACATGGTCAGATAAATATAGAAAATTATGAGTAAGGACAAATGCTGATACTCCAGAAGATGCAGCTAGAGCAAGAGATTTTGGTGCCGAATGAATAGGTTTATGTAGGACAGAGCATATGTTCTTTGCAGAAGATAGAATCAAGGCTGTTAGAGAAATGATATTATCAGATGATCTACAATGAAGACAAAAAGCATTAGCAAAATTATTACCATTCCAAAAAGCAGATTTCTTGGGTATTTTGAAGGCTATGCAATGACTTCCATGTACTATCAGATATCTCGATCCTCCTTTACACGAATTCTTACCACAAGAAGAGGCTGATATCGCAGAACTATCCAAAGATATGTGAATAGATATCAATGTAATGAAAGAAAGAATAGCTGGACTACATGAATTTAATCCTATGCTAGGACATAGAGGTTGTAGACTAGTGATTACATATCCTGAAATAGCTGAAATGCAGACTGAAGCACTTATATCTGCAGCTTGTGAACTTAAAAAAGAATGAGTAGATGTAAAGCCAGAAATTATGATTCCTCTTGTATGATTCAAATCAGAATTGGATTTTAATACTGAAATAGTAAGAAGAAAAGCAAAAGAAACTATGGATAAATATTGAATACAAGTAGATTATAAGCTATGAACAATGATAGAAGTACCTAGATGAGCAGTTACAGCAGATAAAATAGCTGAAACAGCTGAATTTTTCTCATTTGGAACCAATGACCTTACTCAAATGTGATTGGGATTCTCCAGAGATGATGCTGGTAAATTTATAAAAGAATATCTCAACAAAAATATTTTTGAAAAAGATCCATTCCAGACAATAGATCAAGAATGAGTATGAGAACTTATCAAAATTGCTATTGAAAAGTGAAGAAAGACTAGACCAGATATCAAGTTATGAATCTGTTGAGAACACGGTTGAGAAAATCAATCAATAGCATTTTGTCATAAAGTATGATTAAATTATGTTAGCTGTTCACCATTTAGAGTACCTATCGCAAGATTAGCAGCAGCTCATGCAGCTCTTAAAAACTAAACCAATAGAAATCACGCAAAAGTCTAATATTGTCCTCTCCTTGCAATACTGCGGGAGGGGATTTTTTTATTTAATATTTTTTTACAATCAAAACATATTTTAAGTTCAGTTGGAAAGAACAAATAGTAGCAAGACCGAAAAATCACGCACGGGTTGATTTTTCTAGAGTTTTTGCTGACTTTTGAGGCAATGTCAAAAGTCAGTCTGCGAAGCATTTAAAAAATGATAACCAAAGAATCAAATATTGACTTTAAAAAATAATAATATATATTACATATCAATAAACAAAATATTACAAATATGAAAACTATACTTTTTATCACAAGCGACAGTACCTATAAATCTTTCGATTATGTAATCGAATCCTTAGGAAAAGAATATAGATCTATCGTAGTCGATTCTTTGGCAAAAGCTCTAAAAATCTTAGAAACTGGGGTTGATCAGGTAGTTATGTACCCGTTTTATATAAAATACTACGGATATAACCTAAATCTAGATACAAACCAAGATGCAAGAGTATTTGCTGGTTATCGTTTCTGGAAACAAGAATTATGTCAAAAGGGGACCTCAACCATTGTAGTTAATTTGAAAAACTTTCAAGTAGCCTCTTTGATGTCGGAAATTAAAAAGATTGCCTGGGACAAAGAGCCTAATGTGATTTTATTTGATCACTACAAAGGATATCAATCATCACTGGGATTAGCAAATCTCATCAAAAGCTAATCACAGAGAATTCAAAATGTACCGCTGTTTTTCACGGTATGTTTTTTTTTATAAACAAAAAAAGTTGAGCTTAAAAAGCTCAACCCAAAGAAAGTAATAATTTAGTCTAGAAAAAATTAAATTCTTTTTGCAAAAAGATTTCTTTGAAAATCTTTTGTATTTATATAATAACCATAATTTTCTATTTGTCAAAAAAAATAGCATATTTTTTGCAGCCCTTCGTCCCCAAGGATAAATGCTCTTAAGTACAAAAAAAATAGCATATTTTTTATATTTCCATAAGAGACTATTCTTCAAGGAAATTTTTATAAAAAGGATTTTTACTTCCAAAAACAAACAAAAAACATAAACTAATATTAGTTTTTATTTAAATAATTAAGTCAAATGAATAAACCTCTTCTTGGACTAATTATAATTATATTAGCAATAGCTTTATTTATTATAAGCATGAGACGACTTCGATGAGGACCAGAAGATACTCGATTGTGCAAAGATTGACAACGGATCATGCATTGAAATCCATCTTCGCCTATGCCCACAGATTCATGTAAATAAAAAAAAGCTGGCAGATAAAAATCCACCAGCTGTTTAAAAGGGAAACATTAAGATGGCATTTGTTCCAGTTCATAAAGATCAGAACGGTGATGTCCCTTAATCTCTAATCGATCCGAACACATTGTGCCATTTACAATGCATTGGACTAAATCACGCAAACCATTGAGATTTTCATCCTTTCTCAACTGTGACTCTACATTTGAGTTACTAGCTTGAAAAGACCTCATCTTACCAGTTTCTTCGTCTATGTTTACTGTAATTATAGCAACAGACGCATGATCTTTTTTGAGGTTAAATTTTAAATACATAATTTGGAGATTTGTTTTTAGAATTTATTATATATAAATTTAAGCAACAATGTCAAGTAGTAATAAAAACAGATATAGCTTTATTATACTTGATTTTATACATAGCATATATATAGATTCCAAGCAATTTTTATTTTAATATTGTATATTTATGCATTTATGAAAAGATATTGAACCATTTGTAGACAAAAAGATAGGAACTATCAACGTAATAGTCGACATCCCCAAATGATCAAATAACAAATACGAATATGATGAAGATCGTTGATGTTTCAAACTTGATCGTGTAATACATCATAGTATGTATTATCCATGCGATTATTGATTTATACCACAAACTCTTTCAAAAGATTGAGATCCTTGTGATGTATTTTTATTAGTTACCAATCCTACCTTTCCATGATGCTTAGTTCAAGCAAGACCTATTGGAATACTTTACACAACCGATAATGCTTGAGAAGATCCAAAAATTATTGCTGTTCCAGTAAATAAAATAGATCCTAGACGAGATGAAATCCATCATATAGACGATCTATGACAACACATGAAAAAAGAAATGTTATCTTTTTTTAAAGAAATCAAATTACTAGAACATGAAAAATATGATCTAGTAGAAGTACATTGATTTGGCAGCGTACTTGAAGCTCAGGAAGAAGTAATCACTGCAGCAAAGAGGTTTGATGACGAGCATGGAAAATAATATTTTAATCCCCTAATTTTTTTGTTTGGATAAATATATTTCAAAATTTTCATTAAAAGATATTATCTATCTTGAGTCACAAGACCTACAGTTTTTGTCGTTACAAAATGCTTGGAAAAATATTTCTGAAAAATCTACAAACAAAATAACAGATCAGAATTTATTTTTATTCTTAATATTACAAAACTGACTTGTTTCATATCAGATAGCATGATCATGAGAAAATCGGCGAGAAGAATTTTCACAAAAAATAGTTCAAGATCGAGAAATGATATCCAAAACATTATTAAATAATAATAATATCGATCGACGATATGAATTTTTAACAACTTCCAAATACAACAAAAGAATCTATAATATAAAAAAATCTAGATTAGTTAGATTCAATAAATTTTTAGAAGAATTAGATTGGGATGATGATAAATTTTTCTTAAATTACTATCAAAATATGAATTGATTATTAAGCAAAATATCTCAGATAATGGATAGACCAGCAGATTCCAAAACTTTAACATTCACAGTTAAAATGTTTTGATATTGATCAAGAATAATATTTGAAAAAATAGTTTACTATCCTCATCAAATTAAAATTCCAATAGACTCCAGACTCAAAAAAATTTACGAAATAAATACAGGAAAAAAATTATTAAATAATATCGCAGACAAAAAGCTAATAGGCAAATATTTTGAAGACTTATCTAAAAAGCATAATATTCCAGCGCTACATCTAGATTCTATACTATGGATAGATTATTGGAAAAATCATATACAAAAATAAATTAATAACTTTTTTTTAAAAAAACTGCCCACCGAAATGAGCAGAATTTTATATTTTTTTTCTTAAAAATTATTTATGGTTGAAACAAAGTTTCTGGTAATATTTTTATATACTTTACATTAGCAAATTGTTTAGCAGTTTTTTCTATTGCAGATCTAAGTATAAATACGCGAGCAGATCATCAAGACGTAAATCATGGTACCTCATTAAATATAAGTTCCAACGTTCAATCAGAAGTTAGATTGGACGATATAAGACGAAAGTCTTGATTAGGAAATTCTGTGATAAATCATTTTGCTCTCTCTTCACTAGTAAGACCTCATTCTAGTAGAGCATTTATGGTATCTTCTATAACATTTTTTGATCAAGATATTATACGTTCTACAGGCAATACAGAAGACGAATTCAACTGTTGTGCTGTAGGTAACTTATTATCTTCAGTCTGATTAAAATAAAATAATTTTATTGTCTGCGCTCACATCACTTGTAAGTTATTTTGATTTCATCCATTTTGTACCAAAGATTGAGAAATATTATCCAACTGAGTTTGCATAGACTTTATCTGATCCAATAATTCTTGCGAATTAGCATTATTTCACTGATTATCATAAGTCATATCTACTCATATCAGATTAGAAACATTTTGTGCCAATCCATCATCAAACCATCTCAGATATCCTCGGAATATCAAAACAATAGCTAACCAAAACACAGTAGTCCAAAAAATTTTTTTCATCTTTGTATTTTAAAGGTTAAATTAATTTACTCATGTTCAATCTAATGTTTCTACTGGTAATTTAACTTCTGGTTTTATTGTAACAGTAGATACAGTTTTTCATTTTGCACCATCTTCTATCAATGTTTTTGTTTCATCCAATTTTAAATTTAAACCAGATAAACCTTCTACTAATTGTTGTTGCATTGCTGTCACTCAACTAAGTATAGCTTGCATAGGATCTAAATCGCCACTCAATACATCCCCTGAAGTTGTATTAGTATCGATAGTTGTTTCTGTAGTCATAATTCGATTAGAAACCATTTGTCCAACTTCCTGATCCATAAATTTTAGATAGAATCAAGCTATTACAAGAATCAAAGCCCAAAAAATTGTAGTCCAAATAACCTTTCACATAATTTAATTTTTAGATAATAAAATACGCTTTTACCGATTTTTTCAGTATTTATACTAAATCAATCAGTATAACAATAATAAATTGTAAATATTTCTTATTTCAATTCAATGATTTTTTCAAAATCTATCGGGATACCGGCAGTAAATTCCTTCCTCTTATTTTCTCATATATTTACAAAACTATATTTTCGACAATGTAGAAGCTGCCTATTAATATTTATATTTTTATAAAGTTTTCTATTTATAGCTGGATTACCATATATTATATCTCACAGTATTGGGTATCATTCACTAGACAGATGTATTCTAATCTGGTGCATTCTTCATGTATCTATTTTTACCTCTAATAATGAAAGCAATCATAATTCTGGATGATAAATTGTTTTTTTATTCCGACATTCGGTTTTAGCAGTTAATCAAGATTTATCAACAACCATATGAGATCTATCAAATTTTTTATCATAAACCTTTTCCAATGATTTATCTATTATCATATATTCTGGAAAATCACCCACAACAATAGTTAAATATTTTTTTTCAATCTGCCTATCTCTTATGATTTCATTTATATATTGGAGTGCAGAATAATTTTTAGCAGCAATCAATACTCATGATGTATCTTTATCTAATCTATATCCAAATGATGGTTTAAAAGTTTCAATGCTTCATTCTCACTTTAGTGTAGATCATATGGTCATTTCTACATATTTTTCTAGATAATCGTTCATACACAAATCATTTCGATGTTTATCACTAGGATGTAATATTATTCAAGCAGGTTTATCAAAAACTATTCGATTCTTATCTTCATGGATTATCATTTTTTTTATATCATCTATTTCTAATTTTTTTAACTTTTTATCTTTAGGTGACATCAACGCTCTAAGATCTTTTTTTCACAGATGATCTTCCATAAAAACTATTTTATCTCATACTTTGACTCTATATTCTTCTTTTACCTTTTTGCCATTAAGTTTTATTTCTCCTTTTCTTATCCAAGAATATATATCACTAAGTTTCACCTCAGGATAAGTCTTACAATATTTTCTCATAAATCTATCGAATCTCTGATCAGCATTATTTTGATCAATAACTATTTCCATAATTAATCTATTAATTTAAAATTTTCTTTGTTGAAGTATAAAAAAAACTTAAGTAATTTCCATTAGTATTTCGATATACCGATTACAAAATTATATAAATTTCTAAGATATATCATTTCTAATCATCGCATCATCAGCTACTTTGTGCATTATATGATTTATTTCTTCCAAAGTTTTTTGTCATCATACAAAATACTCTCATATAGTCATATGGATATTACCTGGTTTAAAAAATTTAAATTTATATTTCTCCAGGAATTGGAATAATTTAAAAATATCTAGATTATCAAGCAGCCAAATAACAATATCTATTGGTTCTGCCTTTTTAATAATCTTAACAAGCTGTTTTTGATCTGCATTGGGATTAAGCAATTTAATGAGCTGTGAAAATTTAATATATTTGATTATATTTTTAATATGTTTAAAAATATCGACATTTTGACTGATTTCATATAGATTTCAGGTAGGAAAAATACTATCACTTCATACGCATCATATAGGGACATATATACAATCAGCATTTTCAAGATATTGCGAAATACCCTTAGGTAATTCATCTTTACATCCATTTTTATTTTCTGCTCTTCATGCATAAGGAAATAATATTGTCGTTTCTGTCTGGGCATTTTCTTGTGTTTTTTTTATTGCTTCTCTATTAAATTTTATAATAAGATCCTTTCTACTATTTTCTTCAAGATACGTTTTTATTTCTTGCAAATCTTTTGGTCCAAAAACTAATGTAGTATCAAATCAGGCAGTAAAATTTCTAACTCCTTTGTTATAATACATATATGCACCACATACAAATCTGATTTTTTTTACTGGTATTTCTGGATGTTCTTGATGAATATTTTTAAGAACCTGATCCAATGTATAACTAAGTATAGGAGTGTCAAAATGAGAAGCATGGTTGGCAATAAAAAATATTTTACGATTTGTTGCTTCAGCTTCAACAAAAGCAGCATTAATATTTTTTTTAGAATTAGGATCTATAATAGGAGACTCTTGCGTAAAAGTTTTATTTTTAATAAGTGATTGTGCTAATTTGTGTACCTGATATCTTATTTTAGGATTTCATTCAAAATTTATAGTCGCATCCCTTGTTAATATATCTTCTAAAAGATTTATATTCTTAAACATATCCAAATCTCATTTTTCAAATCATTCACTATCAATAATTTTATTTTTACCAGAAAAATAATAATCTTGATATGGTCAGCTTCATGATTGTAAATTTTGATATGTTAGTGATTGATATATTTCCTTGAGTCTTTCAACTGAAGTAGAACTATTTAAAAAAAGAGTCTTAATTTTGCCTGCTATGCGAGAAATATAATGCTTGTCTGTAGCCTGCTCTCATTCTCTTTTACTTGTATTAATTTTTTTATCGCTCATAACTTATACAATATAAATGTAATTATTAATCGGTTTGTTATATACATATTATTAGATAAGTCAATCATACATATTCTAAAGTTTTACATATGCAATAATGACTAGCTTTTGTCTTATAAAAGGGCACAATATAAAAAACATGTTTAATTTTTTAAAAATATTTAATAAGAAAATTATTCATAAAAAGGACATTCCAAATGATATTGGCTAGTATCGTAATTATAGTCGTATAGATATTTTCTCATAAAAAACAATATAATTATAGTCAAGAAAGACGTACATACGGACCAACAAGTTTATAATAACACAAATTCTGGTTTTGAATTTAAATATCCCAAAATATTCAGCGGTAACATCTAGGCGCCTACAACTTGGCCTATACTAGTTACGATTGTTTCCAAAAATCAAAATCCTATAGAAATTGGTTGTCCTAGACTCAAAGATATCAGTTATTCCTTTGAAAAAAAACAGTGAGAAACCAATAATGGTATAAAATATTTATTATATCAATGATCCGATATCTGATCTGGTTCTTTATATTCTACATATTGTTATATCATAGAATGAATCGATAATTATTATGTTTTAAATTCCGAAGTAAGATCTCATAGCAGTTGTGGGGATGGTAATTGTGGTGAATATTGTGGCACTAAATTTGAACAAGAATGTAAAGATTTAGATATAGTCAAAGATATAGAAAATAACCTTAATAAGATCGTTTATACATTTAACATATTAAAATAGTTCAAATACAATAATTTATTTTCTTACCTTTGATTAACATGTTAGAAACTATTGCGATTATTCTTATTATTCTTTGGATACTTTGATTAGTATCGTCTTATACTATCGGTGGTTTTATACATGTACTGCTTGTAATAGCAATTATCCTGTTTCTTATCAGGATAATAAATGGGAAAAGAATTAATTAACAATTATATTATAATTTTAAAAATAAAAAATATAATACTTTAATTTTTTTATTTAAAAAAAATCATAACCAAAGTTACGATTTATAAATTTCAATGGCGCACTAAGCCTAAAAAAATATGAACCAACCTAGCACAATTAATATATAAAAAATTTGTAGAAGCTATGCCCTAGTTATTAAATTTTAAGTATTTATTAGCTCAAAAGATAACCCAACCGCCGATTTTGCTGTCAATTATAACAGATTAGATGAGAAAGTGATGCTAGATCACTTGAGAAAGTAGAAGTACGAACAAAGCTTGGAAAAAATAAATTATTTAGAAGGGAAGGTAAGTTAAATTATCAGAAAAAAAATCTTTAAAATTAGGATTATCTCTAAGCCATTGCACCGTATTTCAAACATCTACAAATTTTCAATGTTCATCTTCTAGTAAGATGACTTTTTCTGCATATTCTTGTACAGCCAAAACAAGACGTTTTCAATCCAATAAATCAGGGAAAAATACAAAAGGAAAATCATATCCGTCGATCTGAAAGTTCTCATCAAAATAATATTGTGATGATGATACAATTTCTTCTCGCTTTCAATCAGTATTTCTTTTGATGATTCAATAACTTTCTCAGTCTCTTACAATAGCCTCATTATCATTACAGTCATTTTCTCACAAAGGAAATATTTCATAATAAGAAAAACTAGCCTCTTCCCATAAACCATCAGTTTTTCTTCTTAGTATAATTTCACCACCATATACATTAGTTGCCCTATATTCATTTGGCAACAATCATTCTCTATTTCAAGATAAGTCAAAAGCATAGTCATCATAAAGCAAAGTATCATAAGTACCATCAATATTTTTTCTTACTATTCCATTTCATTCACCCTCAGAAAAAGACAAAAAAGATTCATTTGGCAATAATCAATATTTTCAAAAATCAAACGACCTCATGGTATAGGAATAAAATCATGTTTCTTTATATCCATTCTCAGTCCTTATGATAATAGTATAATTCCCATCTTGATGCTCTTGTGCCCAAAGTTCATCAGCAGTCAATCAGTTTTCACCAAACATTCATAGAGAATAATATTGGCAAGCTAAAACTTCTTGATATCAATCACCCGCTCTTTTTACAATACCACATTTTCAATCTTTCATGACGATAACCTCATTATCTTGTAATCATCGTCCGCTATCTCAAAATTCACCAATAGCATCATAGATACATGGCAACAATTCTTTGATTTCTCCTTTTTTATTCCTTTTGATGATTCACATCCCCTGTCATTTCTTCTTGGCCCTAGCCTCAGCATCTTGCAATCAATACATTCAAAAATCTTTCATAATATAATCTGATATTATTTTTTTATCTACACCATTTTTATTTCTTCTGATAATTGCGAGTTGTTTATCATCACGTACCACAGCCTCATTCGCTCATAGACCACCCGTTGCAAATTGTAATATTTCGTCATAGCTATTAGAAAAAAATCTTGTCCATACTCCATCATCATTTTTTTGCAAAACCAGACTACGTTTATCTTTCAAAACAAGAGCACAATCATTTCAAAGTTGCTTAATCTCATCGTACTCACAGGGCAATATTTCCACAAAAGTATCATCTTCGCTTATTTTTATAGCTCAATATTTATTTCTGTTCACTCAATTTTCTCATGAAACATTAAAAACTATTGCTTCTCTAATTCATAATCAATTTATTCAAAATATAATTCCATCATAACTACAAGGTACTATTTCCTTTAATTTTCCATCTATATCTATTTTAATTATTCATTTGCCGGATCAAATTTTGCCTTTAACCATCACTTCTCTAGATCACAATCATTTAATTCAACATTGTATTTCTTGATATTCACATGCTACTACTTCTGTCCGAGTTCCATTATCATTCTTTTGGATAATTCAATATGTATAACTATAATCTCATGTACTTACTATCTTGGTATTTTCTGAAAATCCTAACTCAACAGAATTATATTTACATTGCAGTATCGGCATCCAAGTACCATCCTTATTATCCCTTATAATTCACCATTTTTTATCTCTCTTTACTCGAGCTTCATTGACTTGTAATCAAGTTTCTTTAAATTTAATTTCTTCATATTTTTCATATATTATTTCATCCCGAGCATTATCATCATTTTTCTTCCATATATATTCTTTTCAGTTTAATTTTACTTTAGCCTGACTATATTTTCATTCCATTCAAAATTTAGGAAGCTTTCTGATAACGCAATATTGTGATTCATCTGTTAAAATCACTTCATTATCTTGCAATATATTATCTCAAAATACTGGTTCACTATCATATTCACATGGCAAGATTTCAGTAAATATTTTATCTTCTTTTTCTATTTTTATAATTCAGTATTTTCAATTCTTTTTTATTGTAGCTTCATCTGGTGATAATCATAATACTCAAAATTCACCTATTTTTTCATACTCACATGGCAATATTTCTATAAATTTTTCATTTTCTCTTTTAATAAATCAGAATTTCTTATCTTTTACTATCGTAATGACATCTCAGTTAAAGATATCTGTTCAAGAAATCATATCATATTCACACGCTATGATTTCGGACCAAGTGCCATCTTTATTTTTTCCTATAGCTCACCATTTTTTATCTTGATATACAATATATTCATTCTCCAGGAGTCCGTACGTTTCAGCACCGTGGGGTTGATTATCTGGGATACTATCATATTTACAATCCAATACCTCTTCAAAATGTACACCTTCTTTTTTTATAATTCAATATTTTCAATTTCTTTTTACTCGAGCTTCATTGGAACTCAATCAATCAGTTCAAAAATTTGGTAGATCATCATACTTACATTCCAATATTTCTTCAAATCAATTACCAGATCTTTTGATCACTCAATATGTTCCAGTATCACCAAAAGGAAGAGTATCATCATATCTTACTCGAGATTCATCATGATCCAATCCATTAGCTCAAAACGCTACCATCCTATCATAGATACAAGGGAGTGTTTCTATCCACATTTTATTTTCATCTTCTCTTATAAGTCAGTACCTTTTATCTTTTCTTGCTACTGCTTCATTTTCCATCAGTCATGGTACTGAAAACTTTGGCACTTCATCATACTCACATGGTATTGTAATTACTCGATTATCATTTCCATCTTCTCTCAAGACTCAAAACTTTCAATTTTTTTTTATAATTGCCTGTCACATTTCAGTAAACCAAGGAGCAATCTCATAGATACAAGCGATGATTTCTTTGTATCAATCAGCTTCTTTTTTTATAACTCAATATTTTCAATCTCTTGTCACTGTCGCATAGTTATCATCTTTTTTGATTCAATCCGTTAAGAAGACCGGGTATCCATCATACTTTACAAAAAAAGGATGTTTTTTTAATCAAAATAATACTGCTATAGTTTTTGCTATTTTTTGTTCATCAAAAAGTCCATAATGATCTCTAGTGATACTTAAATTTTGATCATCTATAGAATACATAATAACCGCTCATCCTATTTGATATCTAATATTTTTTACATTATTTAAATTCAATTTTTCAAGGATATCGACATCTTTTAGATTCATAGTTTTGTTTTCTTGTAAGAGCGTAATCTCATAGATACCGTTTTCTCTAACTTTTTCTACAAATTCATCTGGATTCATAAGTCATTTATTTGTCAACAAAAATCATTTTTCATACAGCACAGATATATCATTGATTTTTTTTACATTCATATATTGACTAAGATAGACAAGTGCATCTATTACCTGTTGATAATCTGGATCATCCAATTTAAGTACAGAATTTTTTATTTGATTGGTATATCCTTTTACTTGGTTGATAGTTTGAGTTCAAGGTTCATATCATATTGTCCAACGAGATTTAGTCCCAAGACGAAGTGAGAATACTCTTAAACTTCAATGTTTTATAGAATCAATAAAATCTGCCACACAGTGAGATCACATAGATCCAGATTCTCTTTTGAGTTGTTCAAGTGTGGTTAGCTCATAAAGTCATCGATTCCCTTCTCGCTGCATTACGCACTCAGGAGTAACACTATCTAAAGTGATAAACCTCTCAGTAAGATTAGCATTGAGTGTACTCATATCATCATGATCTTTTAACCAATCAGTGATACTTCATCCTTGGATAAGCTCTTTCACTTGATTATCTATATCTTCAAGCACTTTGGGATTGATATTTTTTTTTGCTTCTTCCAAAGTAGATAGAGGGAATCTAGGATGAATATTTATACTTTCACCTGCATGATTTTTTGTCCATTTAGGAAATTTTTTTTGTTGTTCATGGACAAGACCAAATGCAGCTTGTTCTATCCTACTTTTTTTGAATCCCTGGAGAGCATCTCAAACTTCAGTTAACCAAGACTGATCAACCATATCTGATAATTGAAATTTTTTTCTATTTTCCAAATAATGTTCAGTAATTTTTTTTGCAAGTTTTTTATCCGACATAGAATATCAATTGAATTCTAGTCTATCTTGTACGTCTGGTAAGGCACTCTTGATATATTGTTGTTCTTTTTTTCATAAGCTAAATTCACGAGTCAATTGTTCCATGATTTCTTTTATAGTAAGTTTCATCTTTGGAGTATTGTTACTAGCAAGATATCACTCATACTGGCTATGTATAGCATCTATAATTTTTTTTATTGATTCAATTGATTGCTGACCATCCTGATCTTGTCTAAGAATAGTTTCCATAAAAGACAAAAACTGATCAGCAGCTAATTGGATAATATGAGAAATCACAGGCAAAATATAATCAGATTCTTGCTTGTCGTCTAATATTCAATTTTCTTCATTATATTGAGCAATAGCTTCTTTGATCAAGAAAAATAATTGTTTATATATCTGTGGTCCCAAAAGCATCATCCAATGCTCTGATTCACGTGAATCTACAGACAAAATAGACGATATCATTTCAGAATTTAGATTATTATATCTTGTGTATGCTAGATATTCAACCACTCATTTTGCCATTTCATGGAGCATCACAGGGAAAATATCTGCTTGTATTTTTATCTTAGCTCCATTATCTTCATTGATAAGTTGCATAGATCCCGTATGGTTTCATCATACCTTACTAGGCGGAGTTTCCCACATACTTTTTAGATTAGTATACACCATATCATAATACGATTGATACAAATCAGGATCTATTTTATTGATTGCTTTGGGATATTTTTTATCTGTTTGAAGCTTATCAAATATTCTATGACCAGCTCACATGATAAGTGCATTAATAATAGTTCTAACCTGTTGTTCTTGTTGAATAATGTATTGTTCCTGCTCAGAAAATTTTTCTGATGTATCGGTATGCGGATTATCAAATTTCAACTGATCAATAGTTCAAGTACCGAGTTTAACATCTAGGTTTTTAAAGATACTATAGACAGGCAATCACATTTCGCTTGCTATGATTTCTTTTGCGAGTCCTATAAGCTTGGAATGAATATTTTTACCTTGAGCATCTGTCCCTCATTCTATTTCCAAGATTTTATTATATAAGGCTGGATCAGTCAAACTCTTTTCGTTTTGAATATCACTTATTTTTGATTCAAGATGCTTTATTTCTTTTTGAGCTAACGATGAAAGTATAGATATCAACTCTTCTTTATTATCTTGTGTAATAGCAAATTGTTTTACAAATCCCGGTATACGAGAAAAAGGAGTCTGTACAGGAGATTCAGAAGAAAGTGCTTCAATAATAGATTTATCTGGATATATTTTTCCTTCCATTATAAAAATATATACAATAAACTAGGCTTTAGGACTAGGCTCTACTCCAGGTTTGATAAGGGGTTTGGGAATCAAAAAGGGATTGGGTACGCTAGGATATTCTTTGGGCTTTTCAGGAGTAATAGGTTTTTCTATAGGCACAACAAGCGGATCTGGAGATGATGGTAAATTATTATACATGGAAAATACATATATAATTAAAAATATTAATCTATACTTTAATAAGATTATATAATTATAATATATCTAAAGTCAATAGATAATAAATATACAATATGCAAATGGTTGGGTCAAGCATTGTTTGGAATAATACAAAATGCTAGTAAAAACTTTGTATGATTAAATTATGTTCAAAAAAGAAAAATCGTCAGTTTATTGCTTTTGAACATTACAATAAATGACGATTCATCAGTTGATATCTATTATAAACCCTGATTAGAGGAATTATTGCCTTACTGGGGTGGCTGACGGGGATCGAACCCGCGACACGCAGAGTCACAGTCTGCTACTCTACCAACTGAGCTACAGCCACCATATTATGTTTCTTTTATTTTGGACTATTGATTCAAAACAACCAGTACAACTATAATGATTTCCTTATTTTTTTCAAGTAATATAAACTTTGTTTTATAATCTTTACTTAAAATAATTTTTTTGTTTTCTAAAAGTTAAAAATAAAATCGCAATAATACTAACGATGAAGCGGCGATTAATACTTATTGTATTTGTTACACTTTCTCTTGACAAACAACATCACTTTCTTATTATACGGTAAGTCGGCAAAGAATTATAAGTAGAACAAACAATTCTTAACGACATACCTATACCGATGACTTAAGAAACTTAAAAATTAAATGAAGACATTTCGTGTTTCAAAAGCAATCGTGTGTACTTATGTTTTATCTCTTAATCATTATATTATGAATTTGAGAAACGACTGAATGATTTGAGTAGATGATTGTGTATCAATAAGTATTGAGGACTATTGATGATGATCTACTACTTATGAAGGTATCGTTATCGATACAAACAATGGTATCACTGTATTATTTACTGATGGTGATGTATGTAAGTACAGCAGTTCAGACAGACTAAGACTTTTAAACGGACGTAGAAGCTTAGAAATTGGAGAAAAAATTATCAAAGTCCTCCAAAAGATGACAGATCAAAAATCTGAGATCGACAAACAAAGAGATGTCATCAAGGGATACCTTCTAAAGTTATAATTCAGATTTAAATTCACATTATTTTTTTTCTGCATTACTTATTGTATAATCTACATTTATTATATAACCCATATCAAAAAATGAGATTCCCCCAGGCACTAGATCAGTACAAAAAAAATGAGATTTTGGCTCATGTAGAGCTAGATGATGTAATCATCAAAGTTACACAAGAATTATGAGAAATGCTTGAAGCAAAAATGGATAATAATTTACAAGAACTAGCAAAAGAAACAGCAGATACAGTAGTAAATATACTATCAGCTAGTAAATGAGTAGATATAATTCCAGATATTGAAAATATATCAAACAAAGAAAACATATCTAGCGAACAATTATTTATACAGATGAAGAATCGAACTCAGGCAATACAATGACTAAGAAAAAGATATTCTAGAGACAATATTTCAAAACAAGAATTCAAAAACATCACAGAAATATTCTTGTCTCATGTACTGAGTTATGGATGAGTTCAAAAAACGCTTGAAGAAATACTAGACACAAACTCCGTTAAGTTTGCAAATCGTATAGATGATTATAAACCAAATTTAGACCTAAAAAACTATATCAATGAATATCAAGATTTTCCAAGGGCTCCAGTATCATTCAAAGATATCTCTCCATTACTAACATCCCCAGAAGCAATGAGATATTTGAGTTTTGAATTAGCACAAAAGTGTGATTGAGTAGATGTCATAGTATGATTGGACGCAAGATGATTTTTATTTTGACCTCTAGTTGCTGAGATATTACACATACCGTTTATTATGATAAGAAAAAAAGGTAAACTTCCTGGTGAAACAATCAATCAAGAATATAAAAAAGAATACTGATCAGATATCATGGAAATACAAAAGGGGTCGATTTTACCAGGGCAAAAAGCTGTGCTGATAGACGATCTTTTGGCTACATGATGAACTATGGATACAGCTTGAAAGCTCATAGAACAATTATGATGAAAAGTACACAAAGTATTATCAGTAGTACAAATCAATGATGAATTTTGTAGTCAGATGAGAGAAAAATATAATCTTACAAGATATGATGTAGAAAGTATCATACACTACGAAAAATAATTTTCATTAAAAAAAGGTCAGCGATAAACTGCTGACCTCTCAGTAAACAAAAGAATTGTAGGCTACCATCCAAAAATGCTGGATCCAAAGCTTCGGTGATGTGATGATTGAAAGACATTGGTCGATCAAACTATCAGTTTCCATTGGTGAGCGGTTACGCACTCCTTAGATGAATGGCTGCTTCCAAGCCAACATTCCAATTTCACAAACTAAACACCTTTTAATAAACCTTAGCTATTGGTTTGGCATTAAGCCATTAAGCATGGAGATGTTCACAAACAAAAATATACAAAGGAACATAGCATCCATCTATAGCTTCACGAATCTATCCATTAAGCATGGTAGAACTGCAAAGGAACAATGAATACTCAAATTGCCTTTCGCCAAATCAACTCATTCATTTTCAATCTAGATATTTTCATAAAAAAATCAATATAATATAATTTTATTTATTAAATATTTTTTACAATATTTTAAAATTTTTTAATTGACCTTTTATTCTGAAAAAATATAGTCACCACATCATTAATCAAAATATCAGTTCGAAACTTATAACAAATTTATCCTCTCCCCAAAATATTATGTCTTATCACGCTAATAATCTTTGACGATCCAATACAAGATTAACAGTCCTCGAATATTGTCAGAAAAAATACTACTTCAATTATTACACAAATTTTCTAAAGGATATTGATGAAAAGTTACGATTAGACGGATTATTACTAAAAAATCTCAAAAGTATCGAAATGCGAGTAGGAGAGAAAACACATCATCTATTATCAGATTATCTTAAACTTATGAAGAAAAAATCTGATTCCCAAGAAAATATAACTAAACTTAAGGAAGATATTACACAAGTAATGACAAATGATTTCCAAACATCCAAGAATAGAGACTATGAAGCATGATACGATAGAAACCAAAAATTTGGACTTACAGAGCATTATTATAAAATAGATGTTGACACTAGATTACAAGAATCAATAGATAAAGTAATAAATAATTTAGATACATTTATATCTAGTGAACGACACGATAAAGTTTCAAGATTTTTTGATATATCTCAAAGTGTTTATATAGAGAGCCCCAAGAGACCAGATTATGAAAGTATGAGAATAGTGATAGACAGTATACCAGAGCTTATGGATATTTCTATATTAGCATCACCAGATTTTGGAGCAATATTATGAGATGATAGATTCACTATTATAGATCGGAAATCATGAAAAGAAAACATGAACGATGATGCCATACCAGATCAGATCAAAGTTTATACTCTCAAAATGATATTAAAAAAATGAAAACTGAATATAAATGATATGGATATTAAATGATATGAAGTATACTTACCCAGCCTAAAATCTAATTGATGACAAATCACACAAAAAGATATAGATGATATCATACAAAAGATTATAAACGATGTAAACTTCCAAAAACAATTTATCGTAGATTGAGATGTTATCAAGAATATACCAGTTGCACAAAAAAACTTTCATAGAACAACTAGTGCAAAAAAATGTGAATCTTGTACATTCAGAAAAATCTGTGGAGATCTAAAAAATTTCGAATAAAAAAATAAATAATCACACTAAAAACAAAAAAAATAATTCAAAATGGAAACACTAGGAAATATTTTGTTAGGAATCTTTACAATAGTAATATTGATTATAGGTGGAAGTATATTCTGCTCAGTAATAATAGGCATATACTTATTATCAGCAGTATTTCGACTGCTTGCACTCAAAAGACCGCTCACACCCAAAGAGGTATTTAACCTCTAAAACCATCAAAGAATTCTGTGTTTTACACGGAATCTTTTTTTTATAATTTTCACAATCTAAACACATAAGATTAAAGTTAAAAAGATTGATTCTAGATTTTAATATTTTAAAAAAATTAAATAATAAATAAAAAAAACCGCCTAGGCGGATTTTTACAAAGTTATAAATTTTTATTTACTATTCTACTACAGCATTAGTGACTACATCTATTTTTTCATCAACATAAGGACATCATTTCCCCTCATCAAATTTATATACATTTTTATATTGTCACTGCATCATATATCCTCCCATTCTTCATCCAAACCCCGCATGATTAAATGCTGCTCTTCATAAAGTACATAAAGCGCCTAAAACGAAAAAACATACAATAATAAATAACAAAATGTTTGTTAATTTTTGACTCTTTCGATCTATCATAATTTTTATTTTAATAATATAAATATATAAATCTAAACATACTCTTATTTACTATAAAATCCATAGAAGACACTGGACTTGACTTTTATTATAAAATAATTATAAGAAGAAAATAAAAAACAAAAAAGATTATGCTAACACCAGAAGACATAATTCTAATCGAAAAAGTCTGCGACAATCAAATCGGACATCCTGATGCGATGGCTCTCACAACAGAAGAAAAAGATCTTTTTAAGCGAAGGATGAAAGATCTAACGTTTAAAAGACAGTTCAATCTAAGTAATAAGATCGACGAAATAGTTTCTGACGAAGAAACCATTGATCTAATACAAAAGATTGATGAGGCTAAAAACAATTATCACAAAAAGTAAATTAACCCTTAGGAAGGTTTGCGGTTACCCCGTGAACCTTTTTTCAAATTAAAAAATATATTAGTTTCCAAGAGGCATATTAAGTTCTCCAAATTCTATATTTGATGGTAGATCAAAGATTCAATTTTCTACTCATTTTTTACAATCAAAATCCATTTCTTGCGCTCTTTCCTCTGCTCATACATCTCTATCTTCTTGATTATTTCATTCAATTTCTTTCATCTTAAATCATTTAGTATCCATATTTGTCCATGAATAAGAGAATCAATCTTTTACAATTACATTAGCCTCAAAAGTCTGTCATCCAATAGTTCATCTGCTACTATATCTCATTTTTTTACCATCAACATAAAGGGCTCCATCAAAAGTTTGTCACTCATCTGTGATTACAAATCTACAAGTAGTTGCTTTTCATTTTTTAAAAATATTTTCCATAGTGGTTTTGAATTTTCATTCATCTCCATCTTCATTTATTTCTACTTTTTGAGTCTGATCCAAAGGTTCTTGTATATCAATAGTTTTTGTTTTACTACAAGCAGCGACAAAAAATAAAGTAGATAATAAAATGACCAATAAACTAATTTTTTTCATAATATAAATTATAAATATAAAAAACTAATCAGAATCTATTTAAATATATTTAATACAAATTCCAGTTCTTGTAGAAAATATCAACAAAACAAACCATACTTGACTTTTAATATAAAATATATATATTAAAAGCCAAATAAAATGAAATTATATGAATACTAATCAAAACAAAATCAGATTAAGAGGACTAGAAAGATTTCTAAGAGAAGATAATCTCGATAGAGAAATAAACCACTCTAATAATCTACTGAAGTTTCAATTAAAAGCTTTAGTGGGATTAATTGTTACTTTTATTCTCTACAAAATCTTTGAAAAATTCGTACCAGATTTTAACTTGTCCTTATTGTTGAATCGTACAGATGATATTTGGGGTTCTGTATTAAAATACTGGTATATATTTGCATGGGGTATTGGACTATCAATACTCATCCCACTAAGTACAGGTAGTCTTTCAAAAACCACAAAAATTTTTGCCTTGGACGTACTCACAAGTACTCTTGCTGGAATATGGGAAGAGATAGGATATAGAGGATTGTTTATATTCACATCTATCATTTCTATTATGATGTTCAACTTTTTATTTAAGTATGTTATCATCATAATAGTCGCGATCATTGTGATATATATAATCATCAAAATGTCCGGAGCAAATATATTAAGAGTACTATTTCTAATCGGAGGTATTGCTCTATGTATCTGGATTGCTAAAGCAAATATTATAGACAATCCACTCTATTGGTTCTATGAAAAGATTATGATACCAATATGGAGCTTCGTTTCATTTCGATTACTTGATCCTATAATCCATCACAAAGAGTTCTCATTCCTATTTATCATAGGGGCCATGAGTGCAAACTTAAAATTCAGAGACGGACACAAATACCAAGGTCTCTTTGGATATATCAATGCATGGATCATAGGCTATATCTTATTACACGCAATGATGTATTATGGTTTATGGGTAGCCATAATTATCCATGTTATCTATGATATTCTCATAGGATTAACAAGATTCGCTAAGCGACTGATTATTAGCAAAGCAGAAAAAGAATTCTAACTTCATTACACAAAAGGGTTCGCAGATTTTATCTGCGCCTTTTTTTTATATATTTAATCTATATCCTCTTCTTTAAAACCAGAAAAACTATCTCTATATTGTTTTTTTGCTTCAGGCATAAAATCAAATAAGACATAGGAACAATTGATTACCTCTTGTTTTTGTGATTTGTTCCAATCTCAAATAAAACGAAAGTTTACCTTCTCTCATGAACAGCCAAAAATAAATTCTCTACCCTCCGAATCTAAAAATAAACTAGCAGATCTATTTCATTCTAAAAATTTATATCAATGCTTAGTTAACCATATAAGTAAATGTTTATAATATTTTTCAGAAATATGAGTTAAAAAAGACATATTATAATCTACTTCATTGTATTTATATCCATATCTAGCATATATTGATTCATAATCATCTTGTGCATATCTAAATCAGCTTGGTACTACAACTTTATCTTGATCAAACATAATTTCATTATTATCTATACAGTAATCGATAAATTCTTTTCTATCAAACTTTTTTCATAGTATTTTTTCCATTTCATTGAGTATATTTTCAAAAATATTGTTTGGGAAAAATCACTTAAATATAGTATCATTTAATCGGTAAATAACAGTATGCATTGCTTCAATATATAATTTTTTAGTTCTCTTTTCTATGTTATAAATTTTTCTCTTTTCTATATCATATACATCACTAGAAAATCAAGGGAAAGTAAGGACATCACAATCAGGGGGGTTTTTACGAGCAACAAAAAATTTATTTAACGATGGATCATAAGATAATCATCGATGATAAGGTCAAGTACTAACAAATATATTACTAGACCTACATCCAAATCTAGCTAAGATCTCATGTCCTAGTTTTGGCAAACATCTAGATTCACTACCATAAATAAAAATTGCCTCACAATTAGCGTCTTTCACAAATTCTTCTAGAGGTCCTATTTGCTCATCGTCAAAATCTCGACCAACCACATGCAAAAGCATAGCAGAACAAGTAACAGGATTATAAACGATGACAGCATGACATTGAGAAAATCCATCACTATTCAAAAGAATATCTTCCTCTATTCAATAGCTTCCCTGGCTCACATAATGGTAAATAGACTTATTATCTAGCTTCCTATTTATTCAGGGATATGGCGATTCTTCATGATCCTTATATGTTTCTTTTTTTTCTTCTTTTGTAGCTGGATTACAATTTATGATACCATTATCCATAAGATAGAGTTTTTGTTCTGAACTAAGTAAATCCTCAAATGGTTCATGATACAAAGCACGAGGACTGATTGTTTTAAAATCTTCAAACTCCATAGTGGCTTTCAAATTTTCTCTTATTTTTTCTATATTAAAATGAGTTGAATGAATTTCAACAACATTTAAATCATCAGTTTCTTTATTATTTACAATCATTAAGCAAACATAAATAATAAACAGTTAAATTATATTTAGAAAAAGAAAAATTGCAAAAATCGAGATGCATTGAAAATAAGCTATCTTTGATTATAATCAGCTTTATATTTATTTAAACATATTAGTTCCAATGAGAGAATACTTACATGCTAAAATTCACAAAGCAACAGTCACAGAGGCAAATCTGGATTATATCTGATCTATCACTATCGACAAAAAACTAATGGATATCGTAAATATTCATCCATGACAAAAAGTTTTGGTTTCAGACAACAGTAACTGATCAAGATTGGAAACGTATGTAATAGAAGGTACAGACTGACAAATATGTATGAATTGAGCCGCTGCTCATCTCATAAAAAAATGAGACGAAATCATTATCATGTGATTTGAATTTTCTGATACACCCATACAAGCAAAAGTAATACTCGTAGACAAAGAAAATAAATTTATACAATATTTATCAGCATAATGAACAACAGCCAAGAAATCAGATATTGACCAGCAAAAAAATCAGATATACAATGAGTAATGAATTGTATGCAGGCAAACTTATTTGATAATCTAGATAATAAAGATAATTGACGATTATATTATCCGGTTTCTGAAAAAGAATTTTGAGAACTAATCCAAGATCCAAACATTATTTTTTTTTGTGCAAAACAATGAAATTATATAAAATGATATGCACTATGATATAATCTAAAAAAATGGATATTAAAAAAACAGACACGAATGGATGATATTCAAGTTTCTCAAGAAATAAGAAAAATAATAGAAAATAAAAAAACTTTCTACCGACGTCATGTTGCTATTCATCCTGACCATCAATGAAACGGAATCAGTAAGTGATTAGAACTCAGCACTTTCCAAGAAGCTAAAAAACAATGATATGAATATATCGTAGCAGAAATCATGAAAAAACCCATAGAAAATATCCAATCTCTACAAGTTCACAAAAAAATCTGATTAAAAAACATCTGAGAAATTTCTTATGAAGATTTAACAACACGATACCTACTGCGAATGAAAATATAATTACTTTCTAATCTTTCCATGAGGTGTTCCCTCTACAAATCCAGCACTAGTCTGTACTCACACAATCGCTTTCTCGCTAAATTCTTCCAAATTTTTTGCACCTAGATAAGTCATACTACTACGAAGTCACGTCATACACTCATCTACTATATCTCATACAGATTCCATTCATGGTTTGATATATATTCTAGATGTAGATATTCATTCACGAAACATCTGCTTTTGTGCTTGTTGAAATTTACTTAAATTCTGACTTCTATTTGATACAGCTTTTTTGGAAGCCATACCATAATTTTCTTTATACATCAATCATTGCTCATCATACTTAATATCTCATACAGATTCAAATGTACCAGCAAACCAAGTACCTATCATTACATGACTTGCTCATGCAGCAAGAGCAAGTATAAGATCTCTAGGAGATTTTACTCATGCATCAGCCCATATTTCTCATCAATGTTTTTTAGCTTCTTGTGCACATTTATAAACAGCAGTAAATTGTGGTCTGCCGACTCACGTTTTCATACGAGTAGTACACATAGCTCAAGCGCCTATACCTACTTTTACCACATCTGCTCAAGCTAAAATAAGATCACGAGTGGCATCTTCAGTGATCACATTTCAAGCAACTATATAAATTTTTTTACCATACATAGATCTAAGTTTTTTAATATTTTCTATCATAGATTTTTGATAACCATGTGCAGTATCCAATACAAAAATTCTAACACCCAAATCATAAAGTACTTGAACCCTCTCGTCAAATCAATTTATACCTATAGCCACAGCTACATTTAATTTTCAATCTTGATCAAGCGATGGTTTGTAAAGACTACTTCTAAGTGCATTTTTTTTTGTAAGAATTCATTTTAATATTCATTCGCTATCAATAATCGGCAGTGAAGAAATAGATTTTTCATCCATAAGATTAAATGCATCTTCATCAGATATTCAGATTTTTCATGTTATCAATTTTGGTCTATTTATATTTCCAAGTAATGTAAATTGATCCAGATTTTCAAGATCATGAGGTTTGAAAATACTTATCGCTTTACCATCATCATCTATCAATATTACACAGTTATGTGCTCTCTTATGTATAATTCACAAAGCATCTCTGATGGTATTATGAGCTTTGACGGTAATCGGCGTATCATATTGTACATCAGCATTTTTTATACATATAATTATTTTTGTCAAAGTTTCTATATCCATATCTTGAGGTAATACAGAAAGTCATCCATAGCGCGCCATAGTTTCAGCCATTCTTTTACCACTCACAGCATTCATATTGGCAGTTATAATAGGTATATTTGTTCACATATCTTTTATAGGCCTCACATCAGCATCCAACCTAGACTTTCCATCAAAATAATTTTGAAAAAGAAATACATCTTCATATGCCAATTCTTCATTTTCATAAATAGGATTATTAAATTTCATGATGTTTTATTAAGTATAAAAAAACAACCTGTCATTCTTTAATTTTATTAGTCTATTTTACAACCAATTTTTTAAAAATATTTAAACTTGACATTTCTAGTCATAAAAATATTTATAACTCAATAACTAATCATTATCTCTTTGTCATTGCGAGGAGCATAGCGACGTGGCAATCTATTATATTAATTTAGCACTTCACCTTCTAATTATGATACTTCCAGAAATTAAAAACTTTATGCCCAGAACTATAGCGAAAGACATTATAAAAGAAAAATCAATTCGCCCAAATCGGGATCAATATTTTATGCTATCAGCAATTATCGCTGCTACACGCGCAAGTTGTATCAAGTTCAATTCTGGAGCTGTGATAGTAAAAAATAAGAGAATAATAGCATCATGATACAATGGTAATCCTCCATGAGTACCTAGTTGTCATGAACAATGATTTTGTAACAAAGACGCGGCATGAGTAGATCGATCAACTAAATGAGTATGACATTGCTTAGCTACACACGCTGAAGCAAATGCTATAGTACAAAACCACGAACATAATATCGAGTGAACAACAATGTATTGTTTACACTTTCCTTGTAATGAATGTGCAAAACTTATTGCATCATCATGAATCAAAGAGGTTGTATATCTCAAAATGTATCGCGAACAGGTACCAAAGGCAGAATATATTTTCAATCATGCATGAATAAAATTTAGACAAATGGATATGCATTATGACCAAATGCTAGGAAAGATAAATCAAGTAATGAATGCAACTAGAGAATAATTTTTATTCACAAAAAAAATATGAGAGAATTGAATATCCACAGAAAATTTGAAAGAATGTTTCCAGGTATTGCTGCTAGTGAAAAAAAATTTGAAGCAACACTCCTAGCAGAGTGACGTACAGCTGCAGAAGCAGAAAGAAGAGCAAGTGAAAGTCAAATAAATCAAATAACAGAGGAAACTTGAATTTTAATCTGAACCATAATTACTGATTTTGAAACCTGAAAAGAAACATTCATAAGAGCAGATAAGGAGTAATTTATTTTCTTCAATCCTCACAACAACACATACATTCAATTACTGCTGAAATAATTACATCGACCAAGCAAAACATGTCTTACAACCTACGTCTTGTGCGACTTGATTTTTTTGTCCAGTGTTTTTGGATCAAGCCAAAAAGAATGGTCCTGGAATTTGGGGCGGGAAAAGCCCCATAAAAAATGTTTAAATATTTTAAATTGCTTCGTCCATCACAATGATTTTTCTATAGTAACTTTTTAAACACTTCTATGCTATCCAACCTCTCCCAATTAAACTCATTTCTTCCGAAATGACCGTAAGAAGCTGTAGCTTGGAATACCGGTCTCCTAAGATCCAAACGATCGATAATGGCCTGTGGACACAAGTCGAAGTTGACTTTTATAGCATCTACTACCTTTTCTAGTCAGATTTTTTCTGTCCCAAAGCAATCTACATAAATACTCACAGGTTGCACCACTCATATCGCATATCAGATTTGTATTTCACATTTATCACATATCCCACTTGCAACTATGTTTTTTGCTAAATATCTAGCAATATATGCACCACTTCTGTCTACCTTTGTCGGGTCCTTTCAACTAAATGCTCATCCTCAATGCCTTCATATTCCTCAGTAAGTATCTACTATTATCTTCCTTCCTGTTAGTCATGTATCTCATGCCGGTCATCAGATATGGAAACTTCATGTAGGATTGATAAAATATTTAGTCTGACCGTCTACCATATTTCATACTATAGGTTTAATGACATATTCTTTTATGTCTTCTCTAAGTTTTTCTTGTGTGACTTTGTCACTATGTTGACTAGAAACCACTATAGCATCTATCCTTACAAATTTATTCCCATCATATTCTACGGTTACTTGAGTTTTACCATCTGGCCATATATAATCCAATGTTCAATCTTTTCTAACCTTAGACAATTGTTTAGCTAATTTATGAGCAAGATCTATAGTTATAGGCAAATAGCTTGTTGTTTCATTTGTTGCATATCCATACATTATTCATTGATCTCATGCTCATCCAGTATCTACTCACATAGCTATATCAGGAGACTGTGTATGAAGTAATACCTGTACATCACAAGTTCTTCAATCAAAAAATTTCTCTTCAGAATCATATCATATATCTATAATAGTTTGTCTAACTATATTTTCAAAATCAATATTTGCATGTGTCGTAATCTCTCATGCAACAACTATAGTTCAAGTAGTAGCCAAACACTCACATGCCACTCTAGATTTTGAATCTTGATCTAGACAGGCATCCAAAATAGAATCTGAAATCTGATCACAAAGTTTATCAGGATGTCCTTCTGTTACAGACTCGCTAGTAATAAAATGTTTCATAATAATATTATTTAAGAACTAAAATAACTAAACAACTGTCATTTCGATAACAATAGAGACTTGTCCTTATACAGAAGGGAACCTCTTTAATTATTTTTAAGCGATTTCTCGATTCGCTTTGCTCACTAGAAATGACAAGTAAATTAAAAGAATATTTAAAAAAACTTTCCTCGTCTGGAAAGTCTATACAAATAATTTATTATATCTGGATATCTTTCCCTTACGGGTAGGAATTAGCACCTGTCCAATTGGATGGTTGCTGGAGTGCTTAACGAGCCTAATCTCTATCACTCTCTCTGGATATTTATATTAACATAGACACCGTATTTATTTCTAGACAATATTCAAGTTATTTTAAAATAAGACGCCAAAAGTTTCTTTTGAAACTTTAACGTCGTTTTTATCTATGGGAATTATTTAAAAATTCCTATAAGGTAAAAAATAATTATAACATAATTAGGACAATTTACATTTATTTTTTATAAAAGATAGATATCAAGCCTTTTTTGAAACAACCATTTTGGCGAAAAATTTACTTGATTTTGTTTTGAATATATTTATAAACTCTGAACGACGCATTTTTTTTGTATGTAAAACTTCTACACATTTATATGCGGATATGATGTAATTGGTGTAGCATAGCAGACTTCAGCTCTGTTCGTACGGGTTCGAGTCCCGTTATCCGCTTATTAACAATAAAATAATCAAAATGCTAAAACAGATTATATTATGATTACTAGTGGCTTTTTGATGAGCTTGTTTGATTTATTATTCAGCTCAGTTGGTAGATATGATCGGCAGAAATGCGTGGGCAGAAAAAAATCTATGATGAACAAGAAATGCTTTGATATTATCTTGATTTGCAATTATGGTAATCTGATTCTCAATATTATTTGGTATGATTTCGTTATCATGATCGGCTACAGATATAAAATGATTCCAGTCACAAGTACAATAATTAATATATGGGGAGATGGCAGAGCGGTCAATTGCATCAGACTGTAAATCTGACGCCTCACGGCTACAAAGGTTCAAATCCTTTTCTCCCCAACTTATAATATAAAACATATGGGCCCTTAGCTCATTTGGCTAGAGCGCCTGCTTTGCACGCAGGAGGCGAGGGGTTCGACTCCCCTAGGGTCCACCATCCAAAAACATACAACAATTCTGAATTCTACATTCTGAATTATATCCGCTCCCATAGTTCAATGGATAGAACAGCAGCCTTCTAAGCTGTGGATGTAGGTTCGATCCCTACTGGGGGTAAATTAATATATATCAACATAGTTTAATGATAAAACAGTACCGCTAAAGCGGTATGGATGTAGGTTTAATTCCTACTGTAGATAGTTACATAAATCATATTCCATGGGAAATTTAAAATTCTAAATTCTGAATTCTAAATTAAGTAATCCTGCTCTCGTAGTCTAGCTGGTCTAGGACGTCACCCTCTCACGGTGAAGATCGCGGGTTCGAATCCCGCCGGGAGTGATTAAATTAATTACATCATTTATATTTAATATTATATTATATGGCACAAGCTCCTTTCGTAAGAAAACCTTTTGTGAAAAAACCTTATGAAAAAAAGTTTGCTAGTGATGCCAACAGAGTTAGAATAATATTTATAAACGACAATATAAAGGCACCAAACATGATGGTGATTGATGATGAAAAAAACAATCTATGAACATTACCTAGAAGAAAGGCTCTTGAAATGGCAGAAGAAAAATGATTAGACTTAGTACAAATTTCTTATGATCCAGTAAGTATGTTATCTACAGTTAGACTTACAGATTATTGAAAATATATGTATCAAAAATGAAAAGATGAAAAGGAACAGAAGAAAAAACAGAAACCTAGAGAAATGAAAGAATTAAAATTAAATTATTGAATAGGAGAAAATGACTTATTATTAAAGATCAAAAAGGCCGAAGAGTTTTTAAAGGACTGAAACAACGTAAAAATATTTATAAAATTGAAGTGAAGAGAAAATATATACGCAAAGAAAGCAGTAGAAAAATTAACCAAAACAAAAGAAGCTCTACTACAATTCTGAAAATCACAATATGAGACACCAAAAAAAGAAATGAATTGATATAGTATTATTTTATTTAGTAAATAATGCCTATGGCAAACAAGCTTAAAACGCATAGCTGAGCAGCAAAAAGATTTAAGATAACAAAGAAAAGAAAAGTACTTGCTTCCAAGGCATGTAATAATCATCTTTTGACAAACAAATGAAAAGTACACAAAAAAAGTCCTTATTGAAAACAATTAGAAAAAGTTCGCAGTAAAAAGATACAAAATTTAATCCCTTATAAATAACAAATGGTAAGAGTAACAAACTGATTACAAAGACACAAGAGGCATAAAAAATTTATTAAACTTGCTAAATGATTTAGACTAGGAAGAAAAAACGTATATAAACAAGTTAGACTAGCTCTAGTAAAACAAGGGCAACATGCCTATCAAGCAAGAAAAGAAAAAAAGAGAGATTTTAGATCATTATGGATTGAAAGACTTTCTGCTGTTCTCAGAGAAAAAGGAAATAAATATAGTCAATTTATCAATTCCATGAATCAAAAAAATATTATATTAGACAGGAAAGTATTATCAAATATTGCTATAGCATTCCCAAGAGTATTTGACAAAATATATGAAGCAATAACAAAATAATCTTATAATACATCAACTTTTACCATAAAATATCATTTGAAGTTGATGATCCTGCCCGGGTGGCGGAATTGGTAGACGCACAGGACTTAAAATCCTGCGATAGAAATATCGTACCGGTTCGATTCCGGTCCCGGGCACTTAGACTTGTATTTTTATGCAAAAAACATACAAGTTACGAACACGTTTTTATTACTATTACAACACTTTTAATGTGATTTACTATCCGAAGAACTGGCGATTTAAATACAAATGAAAGAATGGTCGCTTTCTATAAAAAAGAACTTCGAGCTTCTCATATTTTAGATAAAGCGAAGAAACAAAAACACTATGGAACAAAACGATATAAAAAGTTTGTTGATTTTGATTTCCCAAGTTCAAGAAGATATAAGAGAATAAAAGCTATAGTATCAAGTACATATAGAAAACAAAAGAAAAAATATAATACTCTTGCTCAACTATGAAAAATAGTATAAATCAAAACAATTTTAAATTATAAATTTTAAATTAAAGATGTATGCAGTCATAAGTCTTAAATGACACCAATATATAGTAAATGAATGACTAGAACTCACAGTAGACAAGGTTGATTGAAATCCTTGAGATAAGATAGAGATTGAAGAAGTTATTGCTATTTTTGATCAAGAATGAACAGATGTAAAAGTTGGTAATCCTACTATTGCAAAAGCAAAGGTAGTGGCAGAAATAATGGAAACAAAGAAATGAAAAAAAGTTAAAATTGTTAAGTTTAAAAGGAAAAATAGATACGAAAGGAATATGTGATTTAGACCTTTACAAACTATTTTAAAAATTAACAAAATTCAGCTTAATGGTTAAAGACCAATCTACAACATTACAATTAGATTGAGAAATTGTTGAAGTTTTGCCAGCATGAAAATTTAGAGTAAAACTCAAAGACACAGATTTGGTAATAGTTTGTTATAAAGCAGGTAAAATGAAACAATCGCACATCTCTGTTATAGAATGAGACTGGGTAAAAATAGATGTGAACCAATATGATATGACTCAGTGACGCATAGTTTATAGATACAATGAATACAAAAAATAATTTATTCGACTAAACGAAAAAACAATGAAAGTTAAAAGTTCTCTAAAAAAAAGATGTATGTATTGCCAAATAATAAAAAGAAAAGGCATATTGTACGTTACATGTAAGAAAAACCCTAGACACAAAACTAGGCAATGATAATTTTTATATTAATATCTATTAAGAAATATGTTCAGATTAATGTGACATGTTCTACCAGAAAACAAATCTATATGGATAGGTCTAACAACTATTTATGGAGTTGGTTTACAAAGATCTAGAAAGGTTCTAGATAATCTCGAAATAAATTACATGAAAAAAGTAAAAGATATTTCTGAAGAAGAACAAAAAAAGATTCTAGACGAATTAAAAAGTTATGTATTAGAAAATGATCTCAAAAGAGAAATAGCTTTTGCTATAAAAAGATTAAAAGAAATCAAATGTTACAGATGAATGAGACATAATTTATGATTACCTGTAAGATGACAATTAACAAGAAAAAATGGTAAAACAGCCAAAAAATTGTTATGAAGATCTAAGGTAAGACCTGTATTAAAAAAATAATTTTATTCAATTTTTCCAAATCAATAATGGCAACTAAAACAAAGGGAAAGAAGAAAGATACAAAAATCATTAGCTGAACTCTTCATGTAAATACGAGTACAAACAATACTGTAGTTACTCTTACAGATGAACA
Organism: Candidatus Absconditicoccaceae bacterium; assembly: GCA_049305865.1. Classification (GTDB taxonomy): domain Bacteria; phylum Patescibacteriota; class Gracilibacteria; order Absconditabacterales; family Absconditicoccaceae; genus UBA6263. Next base: position 5,538 of record JBAQPP010000013.1, on the reverse strand, counting down.
GTGAAATAAAGTTTCTTGATCATGAACAGGACCAATGTGATACAAGAATTCAAAAAAAAGCACTCCTTATGCTGCAGAGATGTTAACAAAAAAAATATTGAAAGATGCTCAAAATCAAGGACTAAAAGAAATTTGAGTAGTTATCAGATGAGTTGGAATGGCTAGAGACTGAGTTTTCAAAGCTATAAATGAAATCTGATTGGTAGATATCAAATATATAAAAGAAGAAACACCATTACAATTTGGTGGTTGTAAATGAAAAAGACCAAAAAGAAATTAATATATTTTAATTTATTCTGTTATAATATTATGAGATATACATGACCAAAATTTAAATTATGTAGAAGAGAGCAGACAAATATATATTGAACTGAAAAGTATAATATCAAAAAAAATAGAGCCCTACCAGGACAACATGGAAACAGCATGCATAGATATTCTGAATATGGTAAATTGTTGAGAAACAAACAGCTTCTCAAAAGACTTTACTGATTATCAGAAAGACAATTTGTTAATATAGTTACCAAAACTGCTGCAAAATTCTCAAAAAATAATTCAATCAGCCACGATGAGGCATTATTTCAATTCTTAGAAAGTAGAGCTGACGCTATAATTTACAGATCATGAATCGCAAAAACCATTACACAAGCAAGACAAATGGTAACGCACTGACATTTTTTACTAAATGGTAGAAAACACAATATTCCATCAAGTTTCATGAAACAATGAGATATTATAACACTAAAAGAGAAATTAAATAATTCTTCACTATATACACAAGTATCATGAAAAGATACAAATATAAAAGTTCCATCTTGGATAAAAGTTGATAAAAATAAACATCAAATAGAGATGCTAAAAGATCCAAGATTTTGAGAAATATCAGTTCCAGCAGATCTTATTAAAGTTATCGAGTACTATGCTAGAGCATAATAACAAAAAAATAATATTTATTTCTTTTTCAACCGCTCAATGTTAGATATACAAAATTTCATCTGAGTTCCCAAAATCATTACAACAAATGTTGATGATCAAACAACGAAATTTGAATTAGCTTATTTACCAAGATGATTTGGACATACACTCTGAAATGCGCTTAGAAGAATTATATTAGCCTATAATATTGGCTGAGCTACAACATGATTAAAAATCAAATGAGTGGCACACGAATATCATGTTATAGATTGAGTTAAAGAAAGTGTAATAGATATGATGTTAAACTTTAAAAAACTTCGCTTTCAAATAGATGAAAAATCTGAAAGCATGCAATGGGTATCACATAGATTTAAGGGAATATGACAATGTCACGCGAATAGCATAAAATTACCAGCATGAATAGAATTACTTAACGAAGATGAATATTTGTTTGAAATTACAGATCCTTCAGCTGAGTTAAACATAGATATAAGAATAGAAAAATGATACAGATATTATAGCATAGATTATCTTAGAACTCGCGAAAAAAAAGAAGAATGAACAGACGTAAATTTGTTGCTTATAGATAACGAATTTAAATTGATTGATTATATAAAATACGATGTAGAAGAAATTATAGAAGATTTCACAGGAAAAACAAAGGACAAGTTGATAATAGAAGTAAAATCATGATTCAAAAAGGTTTCTCCAAAAGAAATAGTAATGTTTGCTTGAGAAGTATTGGCTTCTTATGCTAAGCTATTCATCTTTGATGATATGTATATAGATAGATCGGTTTTGGTAGAATATGAAGACCTCAAAGTTGAAAAAGAAAAACTTCCAGAAGAAACAAACATAAAAACAATGCCAATTGATGCATTACCATTAAGCGAAAGAACAAGAAATGCATTGATAAAAAACAATATACTATATGTAGAAGATTTGGAAAAGAAAAAGAAATGAGAATTGCTACTTATGAAATGAGTATGAAGAAAAGCAATAGACGAAATAAATAGTTCGCTATCAAATATAGGCAAAGCACTATTAGGATAATATTTAAATACATGTCTTAACGATTATGAAACACAGAAAGAACAAATTATTAGAGTTGAGTACTGGGATAGTTCAAAAAAATGTTTTTATCAAAACATTACTTTCCAATTTAATCAAAAGTTGAAAAGTAACGACTACCTCTAAAAGAGCAAAAGTACTTAAGTCTCATGCAGATTATTTCTTTTCTAGATTGATCAAAATAACAAATCAATACGAAGAAAATGATGCTAAAAGAGAATGTATCAGATTTATAAAAGAAAACATAGATTGAGAAGAGACTGGTAAATTGGTTTTAAATACTCGATTACCAAAATATAAAGAAAGTTGAAATCAATCAAGTTTTGTTGCTGATTACAAAATATGATACAGAGCTTGAGATTGAGCTCCAAAAATCATGTTAAAATTATTATAATTTACTCAATAGATTAAAATAAAGATGGAAAAATTCACAAAGAAAGATTTAAACAAGACTCTACGAGTTAAGCAAGAATTACAGCAAAAATATAGAAAACGACACAGAGTAGATGCTGATGGCAAAACTCTTTGAAGATTAGCTGTAGATATAGCAAACAAGTTGAGTTGAAAATGAAAAGTATCTTATTCAGACTTTTGGGATTGATGAGATTTTGTATTGGTAGAAAATGTAGAAAAGGTATCTGTAACATGAAAGAAATTAGATGAGAAAATATATTATTCATACAGTTGATACAAATGAAATCTTAAACAGATTACTTTAAAAAATCTATTAATCAAGAATCCAGCTAAGGCTCTATGGTTTGCTGTTAGATGAATGATAGCAAAGAATAAATTAAGAGACTCTAGGATGAAAAGATTAAAATTAGTGGTAGGAACAACTACAAAATATGACAATTTTAAACCGTTAAACTCAAATAAATAATGCCAGTTAAAGAATACAATCGCGCTCTATGAAGAAGAAAAGAAACTACAGCAGTAGTTAAACTTTTTTCCAAATGATCTGGAAATTTCATAGTTAAAAAACCATGATGAAAAGAAATGCCTCTAAAGGAGTATTTTGGAGGAAATCATTATCTTTACGAAAATGCTATTAAACCTTTTGAAATATTATGAAAAGATAAATTAAACCAATTCGATGGTGAAATAAAAATCGCATGAGGTGGTATTTCTGGTCAAGCTGACGCAATCAGACTATGATTTTCAAGAGCTCTTATAGATTGGAACTCAGAATTTAGATTAACACTCAAACCATACTGATTACTCAAAAGAGATCCTAGAATAAAGGAAAGGAAAAAACCTGGTTTGAAGAAAGCGAGAAAAAGTCCAACTTGGTCAAAGAGATAATCGACAACGATCAATATACAATCATATATCAAAAAGCTCCTTTCAAAAGGGGTTTTTTTGAATTTTAATTTGAAATAAAACGTTAATTAACTAAACTCTAAATAAATTATTTTATTTTTCAAAAAATTTATTATGTTATCTAAAGATCTATTTTTATTATGAATCCAATGATGTGGTAAATGAACACAAGCGACACTTCTATTAAACAAATTGTCTGAATATCTTTATTTTGAAATGTGAGAAACTCTAAGATCACTACACACAAATAGTAATCTAATATGAAATTATATGAAAGATTGTATGAATCGTTGAGAAATGGTAGATAATTTCATAACAAACGATCTTATGGATATATCGCTTAAAATAGCTCAGAAAAATAATAAACATTTGATGATTGATTGATATCCTAGAGTATGAGAGCAGACAGAATATCTTTTACCAAGGATGGAAGAGCTAAAAAGAGATTTTGCAGTTATACATTACTATCTTCCAAGAGAAAAAGCAATTGAAAGATTACTTAAAAGAGCAGAAATAGAATGACGTAAAGATGATAATCTCAAATCTATAGAAACAAGGATATGAATCTTTACCAATGAGACACTAGTACAAATAGAAAAATTTGAAAGTTTATGAAAAGTAATTACAATAAATGCAGACAATACAATAGAATGAATTTTTCAAGAAACCTGTGAAAAACTCTGAATATAACCTTTTAAATTCTATATTAAATGAAACAAAAAAAGGAATTATTTAACAAAGTATTAAATTTATCTACTTTTTTTGTCTTGTTTCTTATACTATTTTTAATATTCGAAGTATCGTGAAATAACGAACTCAAAAAAAGTATATTATGACAAACCACTCAAAGAATACAAAAAAGCATAAAAATACTTCCTAGTTTAAGTATTAACAAACTTAAGTCTCAAAATAATCAGATTCATATAATGTTTTTTGGTGATCTTATTTATGACAGATCTGTTTATTTGAAATTAACAGGAGAGCAACAATTATCATGACATTTCAATTATCGACACAATCAGATTATTCTATTTCATGGTTTAGAAACTACATTTTCTAAACTCTCAAAAGATTTTGATTTTGTGATTTTTAATATGGAATGACCTATATGAAAATACTACGAAACAGATAAAAATTGAAGAAGAATAAAAGTAAGAAAATGCTCAGCTCCATACAAAAGCATATCATTTTGTTCATATAGCCACATATTACCGTTCATGAAAAGTTTGTGATTCAACGCTGTCAATCTAGCAAATAATCACGTTATGGACTGATGAATACCATGACATTTGGAAACAATCAAACAGTTGGAAAAAAACCAGATTAATTATTTTGGTTATATATACTGATGAAGAAATTTTCAAAGAAATTATATTTTAACCTGACAAAAAGATGACATAAAATATGCCCGGCATGGATACGACTATAGCGTTTATTACTTTTTAGAAGATAAGTATTGTAAAACTCTTAAAGATTATAAAAAAAACTGATATACAAATTTTGTTTCCGTTCATCGATGAGCAGAATATAAACCCATCCATAGTGATTCACAGGAAAATATAGCAAAATTTTTGATAAAATGCTGAGCAGATTTAATAGTATGACACCATCCACACGTCATTCAAGATTCACAAATATATAGTTGAATAAACGTTATTTATAGTTTATGAAATTTTTTATTTGACCAATATTTTAGTGAACCAACCAAAATATGATGATACGCTCTTATAGATTTTAAGTTAAATCAAAAAACATCTATCGCAAAATGAACAATAGACGCATATGCAAACTAAATCATTCTAATTCTCTATTTTCTTCAGTAATCAGCAGGTATTTCTCACCATATCTCAGTCTCTCGTTTTAATATAGGAGTATCTATTTCATGTATTTTCAATCGAACTCTTGCCTCTTCTATTTTTTCAAGAAGTTTTTTAGTTTCAGAAGAATATTTTAATGTAGTTTTGATTTTTTTTGTTTTTACCCAAGCAATAGCTGTTTGCGAATCAGAATATATACAATCATACTTATTTCATTTTAACATCGGAACGGTATTTCATTGTAACATCTTTATAGCTTCAACCAAAGCTAAAAATTCTCATAAATTATTAGTTCACTCTTTATATTTTTCAGACTCTCGAATTATCTTATTTTGAAAAATATCAAAAATCCTGTATTCCATGATACCTGGATTACCTATACAAGAAGCATCTACACACAGACTATTCTTTTTAT
>JBAQPP010000012.1:0-7396 GCA_049305865.1 Candidatus Absconditicoccaceae bacterium | reverse complement strand
GACTTATAATTATCCTCAAGATAGGATTACAGATCATAGAATACATGAATCACGATCAAACATTCCATCAGTACTTATGTGAAATATGGAAGATATTATACAAAAATTAGTACTAGAGAACGAAACTAGATTATTACAAAAATCTAATGAATAATATATTAATAGTTAATTTATTCTTTTAAATTCATAACTAAAGTCCATACAGCTCACACACCTACAAGTGTATATACAACACGAGCTACAATAGACATTGGTCAAAATATAAATGCTACCAAATCAAAATTAAACAATCATATCAAACCTCGGTTTAATCATCAAATAACCAACAACACAAGGAATATCCAACTTAATGTTTTCATATTTATATTGAAAATATAAAATAAAACAAAATAGTGATAATATTAAATATATAAAAATCAATAAGAAAAATCTGACCATATTTCAAGTCAGATTTTTGCATATTTGAGTTCATTATCAACTAATATTATTCTTCATCCATTTTCTTTATATTACCAGATCTTTCATCTATAATTTTCTTAGCTATTGCTTCAGGTACCTTTTCATAATTAGAAAATTGCATTGTTGATGCTGCTCTTCATTGAGTATTTGATCTTAAATCTGTTACATAACCAAACATTTCTGCAAGGGGAACTTTACATTCTACTACAGTAGCATTTCATCTCTGAGATTGTCATTGTATCATTCATCTTCTAGAAGACAAATCCCCCATCACAGTACCTACATATTCCTCAGGAGTTACAACTTCAACATCCATTATAGGTTCAAGAATAACTGGATTTCATTTCATAAATGCATCTTTAAACGCTCTATAAGTTGCAATTTTAAATGCTATTTCTGATGAATCTACTTCATGATAACTACCATCATAAGGCATTACTTTTATATTAATTACTTGATATCAAGCCAATATTCATTGCGCCATTGTCTCTTTTGCTCACTTATCTATAGCTGGTATAAATTCATTTGGGATAGATCATCATTTAACTTGAGATTCAAATTCATAAACCTTATCCTGAATCTTTTCAAGTTTAAGTAATACATGTCCAAATTGTCATCTACCTCATGTCTGTCTTTTAAATACTCATTCTCAAGTAGAATTAGTTGTAATTGTTTCTCTGTATGCAACTTGCGGCTTACCAGTATTTACTTCTACCTTATGCTCTCTTTTGAGTCTATCTACTATAATTTCCAAATGTAATTCACCCATACCAGCAATTATAGTTTGACCACTTTCTTCATCAGAATAATATTTGAAAGAAGGATCTTCATATGCTAATTTTCACAAAGCTGTTCACATTTTTTCCTGATCAGGTTTTGATTTTGGTTCAATAGCCATATTGATAACAGGCTGAGGAAACTCCATCTTTTCAAGAAGGACTGGATTCTTTATATCACATAATGTATTTCATGTTCTAGTATCTTTCAATCATAGAAAAGCACATATATGACCAGCGTGTATTTCTGATATTTCTTCTCTTTTATTTGCATGCATAAGCAAAAGTCTTCATACTCTTTCCTTCTGTCATGAAACAGAATTTAATAAAGCATCTCAAGATTTTATAATCCCAGAATATACTCTTACAAACGTTAAAGTACCAACAAAAGGATCTGTCATTATTTTGAATGCTATAGCAGAAACTGGTTCGTTATCATCAGGTTGTCTTTCAATGATTTTTGTAAGGTCGTCAGGATCTACTCATTTCATAGCTCATCTGTCAAGAGGACTAGGCAAATATGCAATAACTGCATCTAGACCAAGTTGAACTCATTTATTTCACAATGCTGATCAACAAAATATAGGATAAAGTTGACTAGTTATTGTTCATTTTCTTATAGCTTTTTTAATCAATTCTATAGATATTTCTTCTCATCACAAAAATTTCTCTGCCAATTCGTCATCAAACATACTTACTTTATCTATCAAGGCTTCTCTATAAACTTTTGCTTTCTCAAGCATATCTGCAGGTATTTCATGTTCTACTTCATTTTCTCAATGTGCTCATTCAAAAGTATACATTTTCATTCTCAAAAGATCTATGATAGCTTTAAATTCATCTGCTTGTCATACTGGCAATTGTAAAGGAATTCATTTATCAGTAATTCTAGATTTCACAGATTCTACTGACATATAAAAATCAGCACCTAACTTATCCATTTTATTAATGAAAATTATTCTAGGTACTCAATATTTATCAGCTTGTCTCCAAACAGTTTCTGTTTGAGGCTCTACTCATTGTGATCAATCCAAAAGTGCAACAGCACCATCCAAAACTCTAAGAGATCTCTCTACCTCTACTGTAAAATCTACATGTCCTGGGGTATCAATAATATTGATATGGTGATCTCACCAAAAACAAGTTGTAGCAGCTGAAGTAATAGTAATTCATCTTTCTTGTTCTTGTACCATCCAATCCATTTCTGCAGCTCAATCATGAACCTCTCAGATTTTATGTTTTTTTCAAGTATAAAACAATACTCTCTCAGTATATGTAGTCTTTCAAGCATCAATATGTGCCATAATACCAATGTTTCTAACCTTATCCAAAGGTTTTCTTTCGTTTGCCATGATTAAACAATAAGTTTTAAAAGTATAAAAAAAATCGCTCGAAGATAATATATAAAAAGACTAATCTTTTGCAAGAGAAATTAATACGCTATTCTACTATTTAATACATTATAATCTAATTTAATACTGATTTAATAACTATATTATTATTTACAATATTATGTTTAACATTGGATAACAAGCCATCAGTATTGTCATATTTTTTTATTCAAGATACTATTCTAAGTGAATTATTTAATTTTATTTTTGTTATTTCTATCTCATTTATTTTAATATTCTTTAATTGATCAAGAAAATCAATTATGTTGATCAGTTGATCTCATAATTTTTTTTTATCATCTGGATTTAATTTTATACAAGCGAGTTTTTGTAAACGCTCAAATTCTTTTTCACTAAGCATAATTGATATTAATTATAAATTTATTGTACCTTTAATGTTATATTCCCCTCTAAATCTGGTTGATTATCAAATGTTACAAATACCCTCACTGTATAAGTTCAAACTTTATCATACACTTTAGATGCAGTCATACACTCTCTTGCTTTACATTCTATATCATTTCAATCTCCAAACGTCCATTTCATGGTCTTTGGTAATCAATTCATTTCTAAGGAAAAATCAACTTTATCTCAAACTTTTGCGGTTTGAGCAGGATGAGAATCAATATTTATTATCAAACTAACAAGCGCTTTTTTTACAATAATACGAGTGCCTGATCATATAATAATTTCACGTCAGTTCTTTGTTTTTATTGTCACTTTAGGGAAATATTCTCAGTTTTCATTTTTATTATCGTACCTATATGTATGTGAAACTATAGATTGTGAAAAGTTCTTTTTTATCTCACCATCACCAAAATCTCGAGTGAAATATACTATTTCATCACTAGAATCGTTTACTATTGTTGTAGAAGCATCAAGTTGTACTGTAAATGGATCCATTCCAACAGTATCAGGAGTAATCAAAAGTTTTCATACAACATCATCTCTTTCAATTTTAACATTTATAATTTTTTCACTTTTTACACCGCGGTTTATATCTTCTACAATAATTTTTATTTCATAATCTTTATTTTCATCTAGACTAATTTGAAAAGATTTATTATCAGAAGATAAAATTGGTTTAGAATTTATCAAAACACTTCTAGTCAAACCAGGCGTATCTGGTGTTATTTTTGTTATATCTAATTTTAATATAGTAGGTATTTCTTTTATAGTTAAAGTTCAATCCTGAAACATATCAGATTGTTTCTGATCTATTTTAATAAAATTTGGTGATTGTGGAGATTTATAATAAATATCATATAAAATATCAAAATTCATTTGTCCTATTTCGATATCATCACTTTCACACTGTCATGGTTTTCATTCTTCAGTTATAAAGTTTACAATCACAGAATAAGTCCCTTTAGAAGGAAGTGTATAATCTATGTATCATTTTTTACTTTTTATACTATCAACAATCTTTCATTTTTGATAATCAAAAATATCAAATTGATAATCAGTAATTCATACACTAGAATCCAAAAAATTTGTTTTTATATTATATTGAGTTAATTTTATGGGATTTAAAACTACCTCACAAATAGGCACATCCGATTGTTCTACTCTTATCGGGAAGGTATATAGGTATTTATTTAAATTAGGGAACCTGATTCATACATGATAAACCTTATCTTCTTTATAAACATAAGTAAAACTAGCATCATTTGTTTTATCTGGAGATCAATCTCAGTCAACATCCCACACAATATTATAATCAGTTAGACTAAAATCTTTAAAAACTTCTGATGCATCAAAAATAACTTTAGATGGCACTTTTCATACAATAACATCCAAAGGGATATTTTGAACAGAATTATCTTTATTTGTTATCTTTATCTGAGACTCAAAATTTAGATTTCAAGCTTCAAAACTTTTTTGTAATTTTTCTGATGTTTGAGAATCCACATAAGAAACAATAAGATTTAACTGATAATTTCACTTAGAATAATATATACAAGATCAATTAAAATCTGCTGTTTTCATATCAATATCTAGATTTTTACCATTACCGCAATCCAACTGTATTCATTCAATCTGTACTTGTCATAATTTAGGTAATATCTGACTATCAAATAAACTTGTATTTATATCAAAGCTAATAATTCAGGGAGCTATCAATTTTAGAGTAGGATCTGATAAAATATATATTGGTCAATCTTTTAAAAGAAGAGAAGGTCTGATTAACTTATTGGGATCAGATAAATCTCCGACAGATATATTTGCTATCCTACTAAGTAAAACAGAACCAAACGCTATAGAAAATATAAACACAATCAATCATAAAATTGTTCACATAGTATATCATATTTTTGATTTGTTTTTTACAGTAATAAGCCTATATGCATTGACTATAACCAATGCAAACCCAAGCAAAAATAAGAAACCAAAAAAGATAACAACAAAAGTTTGAAGTAATGTTTTTGCAGTCTGTGGAGTAACACCCACACTACTCATCTGAGAAGGATTACCAATTAAGTAATAAAATATAACTGACAATCAGCCAACCAATAAAAATAAAATTACTGCACATCATATAAGGAATTGTTTCATAGAAATTTTTGATCAAGATTTTTGCTGAGTATTGACCTTTACTGAGGATTCTCATACTCATAAACTTTTCAGAATACTAGCATTCTGTTTATATTGAAAATCAAGCTGTTGCATTTGTTGTTGAACAGATACTTTTTGTTCGTTCGTTAAAACATTATTTTTCAGATAATCATTTAATTTCAAAAATTCCTGTTCCAATTGTTTTTGTTTATATTGTATTTCGTCAATTTTCTTTACATTATCCTCTTGTGAATAATTAGTATTTTGACTGGCATTAGAAACAGTTTTAAAAAACGGATCTGTCATATTAAACAATTAATAAAAATAAATCATAAACAATTTAATAAAATAATAAGTTTTTTCAACTAGAACAAAAAGTAAGTAAATAAGCTAACAAATTATAAACATAGATATAATTATATATGTCAATATCTATAATATAATTATATAATTTTGTCTTGTTTTTATAAACAATAAGAGTCATTTATTTTTGATATATACTAATACAGATTATAATAATTGGGAAAGAATTTTTAATACTCTCAGCTTATAAAAATGATAACCAAATTTTTATACAAAGTAAGTGACATAAGAAGATTGATTAAAATCTGACTTTTTACAATTATTTCACTTCTTATTTACATAGTTTCTTCACAGACTCATGCAAACAGCATAGAATTTGATGATGCTATTCTATCGTTATTTACATGAATAACATCACATATTGCAGACGCTCATTTCAATTATTGAGGAAACGACTTTTATTGAGCATTTTTTTTATTAAGTCCTGGTAATAGCTGAAATACAATAACATTAAGTTGAGAAACAAAAACATGTACAAAACAAATTAGAGGATTATATTATAATAATCAAAGATGATACAGACTATGGCCACTTGATCAAACAACTTTAAATACATTACAGACATTCACAACATGATATACCAATCTTACAATGAGTGGTTGATGGTATACGCTATGTAGTTGATCAATTTCTGATGAAATATACTGACAAATTACACACAATCGGTATAGTTGAACCATATTTAATATGATAGCTTGAGTTAAATATGATTTTACTGGTAATACATACATATGATCCTTCTCATGAACACTTAAATTTTTAAGTAATTATACCTGACATTTCCGAGATCAACGATGATGAGTAGCGAGGTTTTGGTGAACATGAGTTCCCGTTTTAAATCAAACATGAACTTGTACATGAGCAGTAACAAATTGAGTATATTGGAATTGAGCATCTTCATATGAAATAATACAATCTCGAGTATGATGGGGATGGATTCCCGACACAATATGACGATATACATGAGCAGCTATAAATGAAAATTCATGTGATTTTAATTGTGCTATATGATATAATCGATCATGAGCTATTAGTCAATGTGTATGACTTTGTTGAAATGGAACTTGAAATATAGGAGAACAATGTGATGATGGTAATAATACAAATTGAGATGGTTGTAGTTCTAGCTGTAAATTTGAGAATCCAAATTGTAGTTTAATAGTTATTCCAACCACAGGTTATGCTCCATTATCAGTTTTATTTTCATGAACAAAAGATTCTCGAGCAAATTATACATTAGATTTTGGAACTTGAGTTAGTATCTGAACTCCAGCATTACCACTGACTCATATCTACTCTTCTATTTGAACTTTTATATATTCCTTTACTTGAACAAGTACTCTATCCTGAATTTTTACTTGTATTCAAACGTGAACAATTACAGTAAATAACCCTTGTGGTAACGGTAGTATAGACGTATGAGAACAATGTGATGATAGTAATATAACAGCTTGAGATTGATGTAGTTCTACTTGTCAACTTGAAACTCCAATATGCACATTAACAAATAATTCTCCAAAATATACTGGTCAAAACGTAACTTTCACATGAAATACAAATTCTCGAGCTAAATTAACTGATATAAATTTTTGAGATGGTAATTGAATATGAATTAGTACAAATTCTTCAACATATACTTGAACATATACCTATATAAATTCTTGAAATTATACAGCAATACTTACAGCTACTAGTAACATAACTTGAACTATTATAAAAACAGGTACATGTAATACTTCAGTAACCATACTAGCAAATACTTGAGCTGTTTGTTGAAATAATATATTAGAATGAATTGAACAATGTGATGATGGTAATATAACAGCCTGAGATTGATGTAGTGCTACCTGT
>JBAQPP010000011.1:0-1567 GCA_049305865.1 Candidatus Absconditicoccaceae bacterium | reverse complement strand
TCGTACATCTCCTGAATGACCGGCTCCCACCGCTTGTACGGCTGGAGTTCCGCCTGAAGAACGTTTTCCTCTGCGTTCCAGAAAACGCCGTTAGGGTACGAGCCCAACTGGTCGCGGGGGTCACGGTCCTGAGGAAGTGCATGTCCGAAGTACGCCTTCGTCTTCGGCGGGAACGCCACCGGCCCATGCTCGGCAAGCATTTCCGGCGCGTAACTTCCCGCGGTCCCCCTCCCAGGGTGCGCGACGGTTACCAACCAACGGTTGCCCCGCTTGACGGGTGCCGTGGCAGTTGTTTCGCGCAGCGCAGTGGTCATCTCTATGGAAAGTTTACCTCATTTTCGCTCAGGTGCCGCCGATTGCTAGTTTTGCGCCCTTTCAAGGTACGCAATGGCCGATACGAGCCGCCGTGTATCATCGCCGAAACTACCAAGACCAGCGTTACAAGCACCGCAAAGAATGCCCCTAACGCACTGACCACACGTTCGTTTCGTGCCGCAACATGCGTGGTCGTGGTCAATCATCATTTCGCCGAGTTCAAGAGAATCGCCACACGAATCGCACTTACCCCTGCGGTACAGCATATCGAGTTGCATTGCGCTCAACCTATATATAGTTTTTTTTACACAATGCTTATTACATAGACCGGAGCTCTGGATTTTGTTGAAACAACCAGTTATTGTGCAATCCTTCTGGCTGGCCTGGCTGTCTTTCGTCGGGTACTTTCTGCCACGGTCGAATAACGCCCTATGGTTTGCGCAGATTCCGCGCTTCAGCGTTTCGGCAGGTTTATCGCATTCCCGCACCGAGCAAATACCCTTCTCGGTTCCCGGAGTGTGTATAGGATCGGTGAGATTTAGCCCATTACGTGACCGCATGTAGTGCGTCGGACACATCATTTTGGTCTTTGCCGGACGGTCACAGTTCTCAACTGAACAGGGAAAATTGGATTGGGTAACCTCTCCGCGCCACGGAGCGTCCAGCGGAACGCCTCGTTTGGCCCTATTGGCGTGTCCGGCACACATCCCGCGATAGTGAACAACTTTGTTGCAGTTCTCCACGAGACAGATTTTTGGTGATACCGTTTTCACATCGACCCCTTCTTGGTCGGTCACGTCCCCGGCAGTTTGCGCTGCGCGGGGACTCTTATTGAATTATCCTAGCGTATCTTTTGCCGCTTCAAGGCGTTCAACCAGTGCCTCCAGGCGATCAATGTCCACCGTTTTCAACGAGTTTGAAATGATGTCGGTGCGACCGTCACCGATTTCCCCGGCACCGCCGCCGAACGCTGGTGAAGAGCCCTGGCCGGGGCTAAAGCCACCGCCGTTCCCAACCGAATCAGTATCTACATCCTTGCGACGAAGCGACTCGGTGTTGTTCGGCAGCATCACGTTTTCAGGGTAGGATTCCTCGATCATGGGAATTTGCACAACCTCCATGAGCCTTGTGCGTACCTCATCCGGGTGCACCAGGCCGGTGGACCATGCATAGGTGATTGCCTGCGTCTCTCTTATCAAGTCGGGGTCATCAATGCTCGGGAAGCCAACCTTCACATCGGACTGCCCGGTGC
>JBAQPP010000010.1:0-5619 GCA_049305865.1 Candidatus Absconditicoccaceae bacterium | reverse complement strand
TTCATGTTCTTGAATAGTATATTAATAGAATTTTTTCATTCATTTGTGTTATTAGTAAATAAGATATGTATCTTAGATTATTTTTTTGTTTATTATTATAACAACAAGTATTGCAAATAAAAATTTTATAATTATTTATTCGTCTGTTATATTATGTTTTATCACATTCCACTTTAGTGGGATAAAATATACGTTAAAATCTTTTAGAGGGGTTTGGCGTGTCGTTTTATATATTAATGTTTGTCAATGAAAAAATTTATATGATTTTTGAGTTTAGCTTTATTTTTTGGTTTAACTTTGGCTTGATGATGAAATGTTGTTTCTTCTGATTCTAAAATTGTTGATCCAGAGTGGGTACCTCCTATTTCTACAGACAAGGCTAGCTATAAATTTGATGAAATAGCTACAAAAGCTATGATTAAACAAGATTCTTCTCTTTTAAAATTAAATTGCGATTGATTGAAGGTTTTACAAAATATGGGATTTGCAGATAGGGCTGCTAAAATGTTTTCTATATGAGTAGAAGAATGAGAATTTGATTTCAGTTTTGATTTGAGAAATTGTAGTATGCGATGAAATAAAAGAAATTATACTCCTTTGTATAAATCATTGACTGAGAAAAAGGCGTTTGAATATGCAGATGTATTTATGCAAAATCCTTACTTAAAATGAAAAATATTTGATAAATTAGATAAACCAGTATTGCTTTATAAGAATTCTAATTGATGACAATATCCCATGATGAAAGATTGAATGAGTGAGTCTGATTATTTTTCTTGAATAAATATAGATCCTAGCGATACTTGAAACGTGGAAATAGAATATACAGATTTTACTATTATATATCCTTATTTGATTAACTGAAAAAAAGTTTATAATCAGTATGGTAGCTTAGCTTGAATAACTCTAAATATAAATTCTGAGTGAGTAAACAATGTAAATGCTCAATTATTACCTTTTATATGAGCTATTAGAAAATCAGAAAAGTTAACTGATACTCAATTGGTGGATTTTGTAAAAAACTGATGAAATAGTCCATTTCGGTGACAAAGTAAACAGATCAAACTGGACAAACCTGAAAGAATAACTGTTTTATTTAATTTATGGAGAAATAATATAACTGAACGATATTTATCTTCTTGAATTAGATTTTGATCTAAAGTAAAAATTGATCCTTATGCTCAATCAAATTATGAAATGATAATTTCTGACTATAAAATAGGAAATAATAACAGCATAATATATTAATTTATATATAATAAAAAAAATAAAAACTGATCTTAGAATGGGTCAGTTTTTTTTATTAATGATATTACATTAAGTTTTCTATTTCCTGGGCTATTTGATGTAATCTAACTTCTGCTGTCTCTAGTGCTTTTATTCTTTTTGTTTCATATTTTTTTCTTTCTTTTATTTCTTTGATTCTTTCATGTAATGTTACTTGTTCTTTGTGAAATAAAAAATCTGCATAAACTATAATTTTGTTTTCAATGGTTTTTGGTAGATATTCTTTTTTTTCTTCTCATTCTATCAAAAATAATTCGTATACAAAACTATGTATTATAATATCAGCGATTTCGTGTAATCATTCTTCTCTTAATATTTTAGCCGAATTTAATTCATGGTGTCAGTCTCTTGCTTTTCCTATGTCATGAAGCAATCAAGCAATTTTTATTTTGTGGGGATTTATGTTCAATTCTGGATGCTTTTTTTTGATTTTTTTTGCAATTTCAAAAGCTATATTAGAAACTCAAATTGAATGGTGCTTTATTCATTGAGATTTTTCTAAGTGTTTTGGCAGATGCTTGTGAAATATTTGTAATGCCTCACGTTTAGTTAGCATAAATTATATTTTTATATAAATTTTAAATTATCTATTTAACTTGATTTCTATATAATACTAAATATTATTCAAGTTACTTTATTTTATTAAAAATTGTACTTTTGGAGCCGATACCTTCATTACTTAGACCTGAAAAATTAGAAAACTTTGTCTGACAGGAGCATTTGGTAGGTGAGTGAAAAGCTATCAGGGTTTTTTTGGAAAATGGGAAAGTTCCATCAATGATTTTCCGATGACCTCCTTGAGTAGGTAAAACCACTTTGGCACTAATAATATCAAATGTTATCAATGCAGATTTTTATAAAATGTCTGGGGTAACAAGTAAAAAAGATGATTTAAAAAAAATAATAGAACAGGCAAAAATAAATTCTCAATATAATAAACAGACTATAGTGTTTTTGGATGAAATACATCGCCGAAATAAGGCTCAACAGGATACTTTACTTCCATATGTAGAAAATTGAAATATTATATTGATAGGTGCAACGACAGAAAATCCTAGTTTTACTATAAATAATGCTTTACTCAGTAGATCTAGAGTTTTTGTTTTTGAAAAATTGGAGCATCAAGAAATACTATGATTTTTAAAAAATAATTTAGAGAAAATTCAAAATAAATATACTGATATAAAAATATCTGATGAAAATCTTGAGCTTATAAGTAAGCTTGGTAATGGAGATTTGAGGAATTCGTTAAATATACTAGAATCAGCAATTTTGATAAGGCAAAAATGAGAAATTAGTAATGATGATATTTTGAAAGCATGACAAAAGGCTATTTATTTTGATAGAGATTGAGAAGAACATTATAATATAATATCTGCAATCCATAAGTCACTTCGTGATAGTGATTGAAATGCTGCATGTTATTGGATTCAAAGAATGCTTATGTGATGAGAAGATCCACTTTATGTTGTTAGAAGATTACTTCGTTTTGCATCGGAAGATATATGACCGGCAGATAATAATGCATTGTTATTAGCAAATCAAGTTTATGATGCCGTTGCAAAAATCTGAATGCCAGAATGTGATGTCTTTGTTTTTCAATTGGCTATGTATCTCGCAAAAGCCAAGAAAGATAATACTACTTATAAAGTAGCTATACAAACTAAACAAGATGTTATAAAATATTGAAATTTACCTGTTCCTATACATCTTAGAAATGCACCCACAAAATTTATGAAGGAAATTTGATATTGAAAATGATATAAATATTTTCATGATGATACCTCTGCAAAGGATCAACAACACTTTCCTGATGAATTAAAATGAAGAAAATATTTTTAAGTGATTGATATTTTGACTATTTTTTAATGGATATTGTCTTTTTATATTTGTATGTTTAAAATGGATATTGTTTATTGGATAATGAATTTGCCTGCTGATTTTTTACATAATTTTTGATATATTATTATTTTTGGATTGGTCGGGGTGGAATGAATACCTCCTTTATGAGTATTTTCTCCCTGACAAACAGTAATGTTATTAGGCTGATTCCTTGCAAGAATATGAGTTTTTAATATATTTATTTTAATTGCTATATGATTTGTATGATCTTTCTTGTGAGATATTTTTTGATATTTTATGTGAAAAAAATTATGATATCCTTTCCTTGCAAAGTATGGGAAATATGTTTTTATAAAAAAAGAATGACTAGAAAAGACAAAAAATATGTTGAATAATCATTTTTTTAAGGCTATATTTTTTAGTAGATTCTATGGATGGACTAGAGTAATTACTCCTTTTTTATCTTGAATATCTCACATATATTTACCAAAATATATTGTCGGTAGCTTGATAAGCTGTTTTTCTCGATCTATATTTTGGTGACTTATATGATACATATTTGGGCATAGTTATGAATTGATATGAAAAAGTATGTGAAAGTTTATGTTTTTTGCTATGATTTTTGGTGTGCTTATGATATTCGTTTATAGATATATTAATAAGAAAAGGCATATATTTAATAGAGAGTATATATATACTTTGATAGCAAATATTTTGTCTGTTATCATACTTGCAAAATTAGCTGATGAAATAGCTTGATATCAATCTATTGTACGTATAGATAGTATAATAAATTTGAAGATTAATCTATTATCAAATCCAGTGCTAGATAAAATAATGTTTGCTGTAAATAATATATGAAATATTTATGTATTGAGCTGACTTAGTATTCTGTTTTTGATTTATTTGATTTATAAAAGAAAGAAATATCATTATCTATTGTTTATACTTGGTAGTGTGTGATGATTTATCATAGACATATTTATGAAGGTTTTTATAGGTAGACTCAGACCAGATAATGCATTAATATTTTTAAAAGATTATAGCTTTCCCTCTGGTCATACAACCATGGTTACTATACTTTTTCTTACTGTCTGGGTAATATTTGAAAATGATATTAAATCAAAATGGACTCAATTCTGGTTTTTCCTATTATGTTTTATTCCTATTTTTGTAATCTGATTTAGTAGAATATATTTAAATGTACACCGATTTAGTGATGTTGCATGATGATTCTTTTTATGAGTTTTTTGGATTACTTTTATGATACTTATACTTAGATTTATAATGGCAAATAAGCTAGACAGAGATACGATTGATATCCCATAATCGGAATTTTAAATTATAAATTATAAATTAATGTGATATAAGCCTAGTTATGAACTATTAAAGAAATATGCAGATGTATTGGTAAAATTTGCATTACGAAGTTGAGATGGAGTAAAAAAAAATGATGTGGTTTTTGTTCAATTGCCAGAGTGTGCAAAATCATTTTATTTGCCGCTTCAAGAATCAATATTGGAATCTTGAGCACATCCTATTTTTGAATATATTCCTGATGGAGTGGCGAGACATTTTTTTGAAAATTCAAATGATCAACAATTAACTTTTTATCCCTCCCATTATCTTGATGGTAAGGTGAAACAGATGACACATGTGATTTCTATTATAGCAGACCATGATATGTATCATTTAAAATGAATAGATCCCCAAAAGCTTTCTGCTAGGATGATATCTCGTAAGCCTTATATACAAAAACGTGTAAAAAAAGAGAATGATTGAAAAATGACTTGGACGGCTGCTCTTTATTGAACCCCCGCTATGGCTAAAGAAGCTTGAATGAAGATCCAAGATTATCGGAAACAGATTATCAATGCATGTTATCTTGATCAAAAAGATCCAATAAAAAAATGGAAAGATATCTTTTATCAAATACAGATTATAAAAGATAAATTAGATAAAATGAAGATAGAACGAGTAAATGTAAAATGAAAAGACGTTGATTTGAATATTAAAATATGAAAAAATAGACAACGATTGGGTTGATGATGAAGAAATATCCCTTCATTTGAGATATTTACATCTCCTGATTGGAGATGAACACAAGGCTGGATAAATCTTAATCAACCACTTTATCGTTATGGTCAGATGATAAAGTGAATTAAATTAAAATTTGATAAATGAATAGTGACTTATTTTGAAGCTGAAAATAATTGAGAAGTATTTAAACAGATGTTGAAAATACCCAATATGGATAAATTATGAGAATTTAGCCTTACTGACTCTAGATTTTCTCGTATAACAAAATTTATGGCTGAAACACTATATGATGAAAATGTAGGTTGAAAATATGGTAATACTCATATTGCATTATGAAAATCTTTTGAAGAATGTTATAATGGAGATATCAAAAAACTCAATAAAGAATTTAAAAATAAAATCTGATTAAATGATAGTGCGGAACATGTAGATATTATCTCTACTGTAAAT
>JBAQPP010000009.1:0-47231 GCA_049305865.1 Candidatus Absconditicoccaceae bacterium | reverse complement strand
TCACTGTATTCATTGAGGTCAAGCAGGTCATGTTGCTCACATAGCACCAGTTGCTCATGCTGTTCATGATCATACTCATGGTATTCATTGTGCTCAGGTATTTCACTGAATTCATTGGGGTCAAGTTGCTCCTGTTGCTCATTGTATACTACTAATAGATTCTCGAACTGTATTACCATTTATATCTGTTGCTTTTAGAAATTTTCAACTTGCAGGAGATCATCATATAATTTGTAAATTTCAACTTATAACCAAATCTGATAATGTCTGTAGTGTATTGCTAGCGTCTCTACTTCGCATATTTAGAAAGTTATGAACTCTTATTCATCGATCTGTTCAGATTACATTTCATCAACTTGGAGTTGCTAATCAGTTCATAATAGTTGTGAAAGTTCCTGCAGCATTAACTGAAATAAAAATAGAAATTCCCAAAACTATACCTATTGTAAGTATATATGCGTTTTTGATCTTGGGGAATAAATTTTTTGTTTTCATTTTGATTAAGTATTAAATAAATAATATGTAAAATATTAAATAACTAAATTATTGATTTCGTTGACATGCTCATCATCGTAGTGATATACCTCGTCAACATGTAGGTGGAGGTGGTAATGGAGATCAACATCATGTTCATCATAAATCTATTCGTCAACTTTCATTACATCATTGGAAACATTGATTTAAAAATCTAATAGATCATCGATAGTTCGCGTTACATAATGTATTGCCAGGATTAGATATTTGGATTGTTCAATTGACATTTAATTTTACTCCTTGTGATACTGGGATAGGATTTCATATGCTTATATCTGAACCCATATTGTATATGTTTGTATCTGTTGTTGTTCGAGAAGATCAATTCCAAAATGGGGTTGCTCACATTATTCAAGCTTGTATAGATCAAGTAGATCACTGAGGTCATGTTGCTCATGTTATTGATGTTGATTCTCAAGTTGCTCATATTTGTCATGTTGGTCAAGCTGGTCAATCAACTCCTTGAGGTCATGTAGGTCAATCATTTCAATTATTTCAATCTGGTCAATCTGGTCAGTCTGGTCACATAGGTCAAGCTGGTCAAGCTGGTCATTGGACCCCATTGATTCAATTAATCCCGGTAGCTCAAGTTGCTCAGGCTGGTCAATCTGGTCAGTCTGGTCAGGCTGGTCATGTTAGTAGTTCTGATCAATCTATCAAAGTTTTTAATATAAAAATTATTTCTCAATTATCATCTATTCATAATATTTTTTCTACACCAGTTAAATCAATTGCTTCGTCCCAAGATAGCTTATCTTTATATAATTTTATTTTAGTTCATGTATTGATATCAAATAATCTTGTAGCTTCATTGTCGGTTCAATCTATGGATACTATAATTCTTTCTATGGTTTGGATAGAATTATCTAACCCTGTATATATTTCTGGTATATAAGCTAATACAAAAACAGATCAAAGTCAGATTATAATACTAGAAAAAATCATAATAAGATTCTGTAATTTAACCTTTTGTTTTTGTCAGATTTTATTGTTATTGAACTTTAAATTTTTCATTAATTTTTTTTTGTATTTATTAAAATACATTATGATTATATCTAATAAATTATAATTTGTCAATTTTTGAGGCTCTTTTTTGTATATCAATAGTCTCGGTGGATATGACTTATTTGCTTATTTTTTTTATAAAAAAACAGACCCCTATATAGAAGTCTGATTTTTGCTAAAAATATTTTTATTTTGATTAATCTTCACATCATTCTTGTGATGGATTACCATTTACTTCTTGTGTACAATTAGCTATTGTTCATCAATTATATCAATTACACTTCCAACTAAAATTAAAATTCCACATATTATCTGGTACTGGATGAGCATGACAGTAGTTATTTACGCTTTGTCATATAGTACAATCATAATGCTCGGAATCGCATACTCCATTAATTGGCTTATGTGCTCGACAATTAACTATTTGTGCATTTCAACTACATGTCCAAGTTCGATTTTTGTATCATGTAGGTGTATTGTTGTTGGTTGCGGGGCTAGGATTTGCTGTTCAACTTAAACATAGATTTGGATTGCTTGGTGCTAATGGTAGGTTTTGATTGTGGGCGGATCAACAAGATGGAGCGGTACAAGCATTTAATGGCTCCCATCATGAAGGGCCACATCATTTGAAACAATATCCGTCATATCTAATTTCTCCATAATTTGTAGCATTACAAGTAGTGGAGCTTTGTCATATTTTTATATTACCATTTACATCTAATGGTGCTGTAGGACTCTCTTCTCATATACCAACTTTTCATAGAAAAATAGCAGCTTTTTGATTCATATTTTGCATAGCTACGCGTATTCATATATAATTACTTCGTGCTGCTCATAGTGAATTTATTACAAGACCATAATTCCAACTATCGCTATTAGATTCATTTTTTCGTTTTCATAAATAAGTAACAAACCATCAGTTATTTGTACGGATATCTCAATTTGTCATAGATCAAGCATTGTTACCTGCAAATAATTTTTCAACTATTGCTGTTCAGCTAACTACTAATTTTTGACTAGGATTTGCTGTCCCTATACCAACTTTTCATAGTATATATAAATCTTTTTGAAATCTACCTGTACCGAATACATCAAGATTATAAGCTGGAGTGGTTGTTCATATACCTATCTTATTTCAGCTTGTTATAGTTATAGCGGCTGGTAATCGAGCTCAATTGTTTTTTACAATACTTAAACTTCAATCTGGACTAGATTTAAATTCCCATAAATTTGCAAAATAACTACCAATTGTTCAAAATCTCATACGTGAATTTCAATCAATAGAAAATATACCAAGGCCTTGATCACCAGCCAATGTATTTATTTGAAGATTGTAAACTGGTCATGTAGTTCATATTCATAGTTTACCGCCAACGTATAGATCTTTTTGAAATCTACCTGTGGTGATTACATCTAGTCCATAAGCTGGTATCGTACTACCTCCTATTCAAACTTTTCAATTGGTATTTACGTATATGCCATATAAACTATTACTTGTTATTGCGACTGCATCATCTGATGTAATATGTAATGTATCGGTACCGCCTCATCCACAAGCATCATCGTATATATAACTATCATCTCAAACTTTTATTCATTTATTAGCTGCACTACTACCACAAGATACTTCTAACATATCAGATATTTGAATATTATTATTTGAAAGAACTTTAAGTCAGTATGATAATCAAGTATAACTTAATCGATTACTTCATAATCTTATATTTATATTCGCAATATGATTTCATAGATTATCTACAAATCATGTTCATGTTACTCAAGTATTTCATTGAGTTCAAGTATTTCACTGTATTCACTGAATTCATTGAACTCATTGGATTCACTGTATTCATTGAGGTCAAGCAGGTCATGTATTTCATGTTACTCATCTAGCTCCTGTTACTCACTGAATTCATTGTATTCATTGTGCTCAAGTTTCTCCTGTTGTTCATTGTATTCAATGTACTCATTGAACTCACTGTATTCATTGAGGTCAGGCAGGTCATGTTGCTCACATAGCACCAGTTGCTCAGGCTGTTCATGATCATACTCATGGTATTCATTGTGCTCAGGTATTTCACTGAATTCATTGAATTCATTGGATTCACTGTATTCATTGAGGTCAAATAGGTCATGTTGCTCACATAGCACCAGTTGTTCAGTTTATTCAATCGGCTCAGGTATTTCACTGAATTCATTGAACTCATTGGATTCACTGTATTCATTGAGGTCAAGCAGGTCATGTTGCTCACATAGCACCAGTTGTTCAAATCGCTCCAGTTGCTCACGGTAATCATATAGATCATGATGCTCATTGTATCAATGTTTTTAATACAAAAATCATTTCTCAATTACTATCTATTCATAATATTTTTTCTACACCAGTTAAATCAATTGCTTCGTTCCAAGATAAATTGCCTGTATACAATTTGATTTTGGTTCATGTATTGATATCAAATAATCTTGTGACTTCGTTATCAGTTCAATCTGTCGATACTATAATTCTTTTTATAGTTTGGATAGAATTATCTAAATTTGATTGTATATTTAGATTAGCAAATACTACTATAGATCATAGTCAGATTATAATACTAAAAATAATCATAACGATATTTAGTAGTTTAATCTCATGTTTTGATCAGATTTTATTACTATGAAAATTTAAATTTTTCATTATTTTTTTTATATTTATTAAAATATATTTTATATTATACTCCATAAAATTTAGTTTGTCAAATATTTAAAGCCTTTTTTAAGGGTAAATTCCATTGAAAATAGATATAATATTGTTAGTATGTAAGTCATGTTTTTTAGTATTTGCCTATTTTTATGCCACGTATAGAAGATGTTATACAAGAACTATGAGTACAAAAGCAAGTTTTTGCTAAGTTTTATGAAAAAATAATGGATAAACCAATGACGGCAAAAGTTGTTACTGTGTCAGATAAAAACCTTGAACAGATAAAAGAACTAATGAAGAAGAATGAATCTAAAATAAAAAAAACTACTTCTGAACCTGCAAAGTTTTTAAAGGCAGATGAATTGGGTAAATCATCAGGATTTTTGAGTGGGTTGTGATTTGCTCCTGTTAAGGAAGAAGAGTACGATATAGAGATAGAAGATATAGTAGAAGAAGAAAAACAAGAAGTAAAACCACAGGATGAATTTACTACTTTCTCTACTCAAAAAAAAGAAGAATTTATACAAAAGAAAGAAGAGCATTCTGATAAAAAACCTTCAGATAAACCAGTTTATAGACCACCTTATAAGCCTTGAGATAAACCGACATATAGACCACCTTATAAACCACCTTATAAGCCTTGAGATGTTAAAAAACCTTTTATATGATGATCTGGTAATAAATATCCTCAATCAAATCAGACCATACAGAAAAAGGAATATAAACCAGAATTTATTAAAAGAGAAAAGGTAGCTGCTACATCTGCAAACCTTATAAAAAAACAAGAAGTAGAAATAGATGAAAAAATAACAGTAAAAGAATTTTCTGAAAAAATATGAGTACCTCTTCCAGAGATTATGAAGAAGTTACTTGAAAATAAAATATTAACGTGAATAACATCTTCGCTTGATTTTGATACTGCTTGTTTGATATGAGCTGATTTATGAGTAATATTAAAAAAGAAACAAGTACAAATGAACGTTGAAAGTTTTATGACTGGAGATTTGCAATCGATTTTAGATATAGATAAATGAGCAGAAAATTTAATCGAAAGAGCTCCTATAGTTACTATAATGTGACATGTTGATCATGGTAAGACTTCACTTTTGGATTATCTTAGAAAGACAAATGTTGCATGATGAGAAGCTTGATGAATTACACAATCGATATGAGCTTCTGTAGTAGAACACAATTGAAAAAAAATAGCATTCATAGATACCCCAGGACATGAATTGTTTACTAGTCTGAGAGCTAGATGAGCTAAACTCACAAATATTGCTGTAATAGTAATAGCTGCCGATGATAGTGTGATGCCTCAAACTGTAGAATCTATAAACCATGCAAAATCTGCATGAGTTCCTATTATTATAGCAGTTACTAAAATAGATAAACCAGGAAATAATTTTGAACAAATTAAAGCTGATATTGCTAAATATGGTTTGACGCCTGAAGATCGATGATGAGAAACTCCTATAGTTGGAATATCATCAAAAACATGACAATGAATACCTGATCTACTTGAAAATATACTTTTACAGACAGAGATGCTTGAATTGAAATATAACCCAGATAGAAGCGCTGTGTGAGTAATATTAGATGCACATAAAGATCCAAAACAATGAGTTGTTACTAGTGTAATTATACTTACTTGAACTCTAAAAGTATGAGATATTATGGTTGCTTACAATACTTATTGAAAGGTAAAAAGGATGCAAAATTGGAAATGACAAAATATAAGTAGTGCTACAGGATGAGAGCCAGCTCAGATTTTATGATTTACAGCTATGCCAGAGCCTGGTCGTATGATAGAAGTTGTTAAAAATGAAAAAGAAGCTAATGAGAGAGTAAATATAATACAAGATAAAGATAAAAAACAGACTGCAGATTCTGCTGTTCAAGAATTTTTATCGGGATTACAATCTGCTGATAATAAAATTTCAGAACTTAGACTGATATTAAAATCAGATTGATCTTCTAGTCTAGAAGCCCTTCAACAGGCAGTTGCGGGTATAGTTTTACCGGAAAATGTTGTAATAAAAACTGTACATACTGATGTAGGACATTTTTGAGATTCAGATTTATCTCTTGCCCAAGCATCAAAAGCATTGTTACTTGGATTCAATCTTTCTATGAATGCGTTGTTAAAAAAGAAAGCTGAAACAATGAAAGTTGAAATGAAGAGTTTTGATATAATATATGAGCTTACAGATTATCTTACAGATCTTACAAAATGAATGATAAAACTTGAAGAATATGAACTTGTAGTATGAACTATGGAAGTATTGTGAATATTCTATACAAAATGAAAAGATATGACTATTTGATGAAAAATTATTCAATGAAAGGTTGTATGAACTGCTAGATTTAGAATAATGAGATGAGATGAGATACTATGAACTGGAGATATAGTTTCGTTACATAGAAATAAGGATCAAGTAAAAGAGGTATGAGAGTGAGAAGAATGCGGTATAAAAATTAGAACATCTAAGAGAATTGAAATATGAGATAAGTTAGAATTTTTTGTGAAAGAAATGAGATAGACTTTTAGCACTTAGTACTTAGCTTTTAGTTTATTAATTATAATTATGAAGTTAGTCGTTGGACTTGGTAATCCATGATGACAATATGCAAATACAAGACATAATGTATGATTTTTGATGATAGATAAATTACAAAATAATGAATGAAAATCATTATGAGAATTATTTACTTATGATAATAAATTTGGCTGAGAAGTAGTCCAAACTATTTTTGGTGGGCAAAAAGTAATTTTCCTCAAACCTATGGAATTTATGAATCGTTCTTGATGAGCGGTTAGTCAGATTTCTAATTTTTATAAAATAGAATCCAAAGATATTTTGGTTATACATGATGATATAGATCTATGAGTATGAACTATAAAATTTAAGTTATGATGATGAGCAGCGGGTCATAATGGTATCAGAGATATTATGGAAAAGATATGAGATCAAGAATTTTATAGAATTAGAATAGGTATAGATAGACCAGAAAATTCTGATTATGTTGCAGAATATGTTTTAAGTAATTTTAAAAAAGAAGAGATAGAAAATATAGTATGAAAGTTTGACGAGATAGAAGATTTTGTAAAAGAATTTTTGAATAAATAATATATTATTTAAATGAAAAAATAGGGTCATAAAAAACAACCCTATTTTAAAATTATAAAAAAATTTATTTATTCATTCTCTGTGATTTCCACCAAATATAGGTGGTAGCTTGGATCCAAGAACGTATTATTAACGTATTCTATTATTTCCTTAAATGTTAATCCTTCAAATAGAATATTCCATGCCCTAGAAACTTTAGATTCTTTTTTAGAGTTATTTTCGCCGGATTTTGTAACTGGAGAACCGTTTATAAAGCTACAAATAACTTTTAAGTTTTTTGGCTTTAGGGAAGAATGATCAAAATAATCGCAAATCTGGTTGGCATTCATGTTTCCTACCAGTACATGCCATGCCATATGTCTTTTCTTGACAATTAGGGATATATTCCCTGGAGCTGACGTACCATCGAGAGACCTCGGTCTTCGGTGATGTTCCTCTGTAAGAATTTGAGTTTTTGTCATGTTTATATTTTTTGTTTATAATTTTGTTTTTGTGAAAAGAAAATACTTAATTGATATATTAAGTCAATCCTATTTTGATATATTTTATAATAAGTATATGATTTTTAGAATAAACTATGTTGAGACGCAGGTTTATTAGAAAATTTATTTACTGATTTATCTAAATCTGGGATATTTTTTAAGAAATCAAATTCTTGAATTATATTATTTCGACTTTCAATAATCTTAACCCCGAGCTCTTGTGATTTAGCCTTTTTGCTTCATGGTTTATCTCATATCAAGATCATTTCTGTGTCTTTTCTAGGATTTTCATGAAATGTCCGTCAATGCTTTTGCATCTCCTCTACTATACTTTCTCTAGATATAGGGAAAGATCATGTAATAGAAAAAGATCAATTATTGAGTCATTCAAATATTCATATATTTTCTTTGTCTTTGTAATATTTGATAGGGTCAAAATTTAATCAGAATTCTTCAAGTCTTTTTAATATTTCTAAATTATTTTTATTGTTCATAAAATCTATAATTTCTTGAATAGTTTTTTCTCATATGCCAGATATAGAAGTTAAAAAATCTTCGTCTGTAATGTGTTTTATGAGATTTTCTAAGGGGCTTAAGTATTCATCCTGAAGACTATAATGGTTGATTAGATTATCGACTATCATTATTGCTGTTTTTTTACCGACATGTCAGATACCTAATCAATTAAGTAATCTTCGGAGTGGCTTGGCTTTTGCTTGGCTTAGTTGATTTGAGATTTCACTTACTTTTTTACTTCCGAATCATGGAAACTTTTGTAATAATATTTGATTGTTTTGGTCGCTAAGCTTAAATAAATCTGCTATGTTTGATATGATTTTTTGATCTACTAAAATATCAACTATACTATCCCCTATTCACATTATATCCATACAATTTTTGGATACAAAATGTTCAAGTTTTGCTTTGATTTGTGCAGGACAGTTATCGTTGGAACAATAATAATGGATATCTTCGTTGATAATTTTTGAATTACACACAGGACATTTGGTGGGTGGATTGACTGTAGCCTCAGATCAGTTTCTTTTATCTTTTATAACTCATACTATATAGGGTATCACTTCTCCGCTTCTTTGAAGCCAGACATAATCACCTATTTTGATATCTTTATTTTGTACAAAATCAAAGTTATGAAGAGTTGTTCTAGATATGGTTGCTCAACTGAGTTGTACAGGAGATAAATTGGCAACTGGAGTAATTATTCAAGTTCTGCCTATTTGAAAGTCTATCGATAAGATCTGAGTAGAAACTTGTTGAGCTGGAAATTTGTATGCTACTGCTCGTCTAGGATGATGCTGGGTTGTTCAAATAATTTCACGTTGTTTATTATCTTGTACTTTGATAACTAATCAATCAAAATCACAATCCTGATTATCTAAATATGATTTAGTCTCTTCATCAAGACAGATATTTATAACATCTTGTATATTATCTGATGTTTTTTTTCGATCAAAAATAGGTATTCATATTTCTTTAAGACTTTCTATTCAAATGTGTTTTATATCAGTAGATAAGATATCATAAACAAAACAGACTAATAATCTTTTGGATACTTCTCAGGAATCTAATAATTTTATACTTCATGCGGCTGCATTTCTAGTATTTGCAAATGCTTGATCTCAATTGGATTCTCTTTCTTCGTTTAATTTTTTCCAAACTGATTTGGGCATCATAATTTCTCAGCGTACTGAAATGTTTCAATGTCCTAATGTCTCAATGTTTAAAAGTTTGGTCGGAATATTTTTGATGGTTTTTACATTTATTGTAATATCTTCTCAGACTAATCAATCTCAGCGCGTGATTGCTTGTTTAAGTTCTCAATTTTTATAAATAAGTTCGACACTTATTCAGTCAAATTTGGGTTCTATAGAATATATTATATCATTCGTTGATGCTCAGGATGATAAGGTTTCGTTTTTTTCTAAGTTTTTTCTCGCTCTTTCATCTCGATCTAAAAGATCTTGTGCATTGTAAGTATTTTCTAGTGATAATAATTTTGTTGTATGTTGAGCTTGATTAAATCATTCTGCTATCTGACCGATTAACGTCTGTGTAGGTGAATTTCAAGAAATTAGATGTGGGAAATACTCCTCTATTTTTTTTATATAATCAAAAAGTAGGTCATATTCTTTATCTGATATAGTGGGGTTATTTTCTATATAATAAAGGTGATTATGATCTGTTATACAATCTATAAGTTGTTGATAAATATCTGAAATTTCTTTTTCAGACTTATTTTCTAAACTTTTGTTTAATAAAATATAATTTTGTAATTTATAAGTATCTTCAGATAAAGTCATTATTATTTAATATTGTTCTGTAAAATATTTGTACTTTAGGGTAATATTTATTTGCCTTTAAATACTACTCACCATGTTGCTAATAAAATATAAACATCAAGAAATACTGATCGATGTTGAATATAATATAAATCTAATTTGGCTTCTTCATCAAAATCCAAGGCGTCTCTACCGAAAACTTGTGCATAACCAGTTATTCCTGGTTTGATACTAAATAATCTTTTTTGTCGCGTTTCATAATTATTTACTTCATCTTGTAGATGTGGTCTAGGTCACACCAATGACATTGTCCCTACAAGCACACAGAATAATTGTGGTAATTCATCAAATGATACTTTTCTAATAAATCTTCAAATTTTTGTAACTCTAGGATCATTTTTAATTTTGGGTAGCACTCACGCTCTTATATTTTGATCAGAATTTATTAATTTTGAATATAATTCTTGAGCGTCTTTTCAACCATATTTATCTCATATACTGAGATGTGAATACATACTACGAAATTTGAGAAAAGTAAATAATTGACCTCTTTGTCCTACCCTTTTTGCCTTATATATTATTGGTCATTTACTTTCGATTTTTATAAGAATAGCAATAATCAACATAATGGGAGATGTAATGATAATCAATACTATAGATGCAAAGACATCCATTAATCTTTTTAATATAATTGATCGTCAATCCAATCTAGAATGTTTATATTCAAGAGCGATTATATTATCTATGTTTTCTGGCATATAAACAACATCTTCCAAAAAGAATCATTCTCCAATATGATAAAATCTAGTATTTATAAATCTGATTTTTTCAAATATTTCTTGTAATATTTTCTTTTCAAATGTTCCTGCTGCCACTACTATAAAATATTGTCCCAAATCTATATCTCCTATTTCGTCAATTTTTGCAAACTCTGATGGAAATGAAAATCATTTTTTTATTTTTTCTATTGCTAGATAACTATCCATAGTATCGCTTCATATGATCAGAATTTTATTTCATGATTTTTTGTGTTTAAGAGATTCTATATGATTCCACAATTGATCAAAACCTAGTAAGCACAGAAAAGATAATCAACTGGTAATCACTATGATAAACCTAGATATTCAATATTCAAAAATAAATCATTGTCAAAAATATGATATGAAAGTAATGGCTATAAACCGATATCATCGTACTTTTGTAAATGTTTGAAAATATTTTTGAATGGGTTTATTGAGTTCATATAGGTTTTTGAATATACCTATAAATATAAATCCTACTCAGGATATGGCTGAAAATAACATAATTTCGTAATAATTGATTGCTGGAATTGTAAGTTGTATAAATGGAATCAAATCTGTTACAAGACGTATTCTATATGTTATGTAAAAGACAATGATGATTATAAAAAAATGTATCAGTGGTCTGATAAGGCGTACTTTTACGTTATAACCAACCATTACTTTGATTAACGATTTAAAAATCAGAATTAATTATTATTTTGTGCCTTAATTTTTTTTATTATATCTTTTATTTCTTTATTGAAGTTTCATTGAAAATCTACCTTAAATCCTGAAGCATTACGATGTCATCATCATCAAAAGGTTTGAGCAATTTTGGATACGTCTGCTTTCTTTGATCTAATAGATCATTTTATAAATTTTCATATTTTTTTAAACAAAACTACTATATCTGGACCCATGATATCTTGCATTACAAATTGTCAATAAACAGCTTCTTCCTCATCTAATTTATACTTAGATAGTTCTGAATCTTGATAATATGAATATACGATATTTCAATCTTGAACCATTCTATCCAATACTTTTTGCATAAATTTGATTGATTGGAATGTCTTGGTACGAAATATATTCTCAACTATTGATTTTTTGTCCGCTCATAAATTTATTAGATTTAATGCATTTTTTAAAATTCTTGGAGTTTGAGTGCCTTGGTCAAAGCGAAAATTACCAGAATCTGTAGTGAGTCCTAAATATAGATATGTTGCTATGTTTTTTTCGTAATATTTTTTTCGTCGCTTATATGTAGTTTCAAAAATAATTTCACAAGTACTGATAGAATGTATATCTTTTTTTAGTATTGCATGTTTGGGTGTGCTATTTTCTGGGTGATGATCTATGATTATAAGATTGTTTTGATCAAAATAATTATGTTTATTCTCTGTAAATTTGGATATACGCCCATATCAGGTAAAGTCTGTAAATATAAGTAAATCATATTTTCAATAATCAAAATTTGTTTTAATTTTTTTTATATCTGGTAAAAAATTGAAAATCTTACTAGGCTCAGATGGTGTAAAGTATGAAACTTTTTTTCATTGTTTTTCAAGTAATTTTCCTAGTCAAAGCATAGATCATATGCAATCTCAATCTATATTTTCATGTCCGAATATTGCTATTTTAGTAGAAGATTCTAATACCTTTCTGATGTTTAGCATTTTGTAAATATTTTATAATAAATTCTTCTTTAATTTCTTTAAACTTTATAATTATTTGATTTGGTAAAACAAGTTTTTGAATATATTGTATTGTATTTTGAAATTATTATCATCAGTTAGATTTTATTTTTTTATTTTTGAAGGCAATGGTATATGTATTGTTTATTATATGATTTGTTTTTTTGATAAAATGAGCAGATATGCTTGTAGAATGAGCGTCATCTGTTGCAAAAAAGTTTAATATTTCTGATCTTGTAATCTGACTTACTATAGTGGCATTTGGTACCTCTGCGCCAGAACTTATTGTAAATATAATGGCTAGCGTTAAATGAAGTGCTGGTATAGCTATATGAAATGTTTTGGGAAGCAATATAGCTAATATTTTATTGATCTTATGAGCAGCAGCTATTGTTTATCCTATTTCTGTAAAAAAAGATACAACTTTTAAAGAAATTCCTTTTAGTTTATTAGCAGTTTTAGCTGTTGGGTTACTTGCAAATGATTTTCTTATAGATTGAGCTATATCTAGTGGTATAACTAGAATAGATTGACTTATACTTATCTGTTTTTTTATTATATTTATGTATTATGTATTTAGCATAGCAAAAAAAGAGAGTGATTTGCCAGAAGAAATAACAGTTAAAAAAATGTCTGGATGGAAGTCAGTATTATTTATTGTTATATGATTGGTATGACTTACCCTATGATGACAATGGATAGTCGATGGGGCTATACAGATTGCAAAAATATTTGGAATGAGTGAAACCGTAATATGACTAACTATAGTAGCTGTAGGTACTTCATTACCAGAATTAGCTACGTCTATAATGGCGGCTATGAAAAAAAAATCTGATATAGCTATATGAAATGTAGTATGATCAAATATATTTAATATATTTTGGATATTGGGTTTAAGTGCTGTTATTAGTCCTCTGCCTTTTCAACTTAGCTTAAATAGAGATATACTAATGACAATGATTGCTACTGTTTTATTATTTGTATTTATTTTAGTTTGAAGAAAAAAATCAGCTATAGATAAAAAAGAATGAATTATGATGCTTATAATATATGCTGTTTATGTTACTTTGTTGGTTACGGGAGTGATTTAAGAAATAAAAAAACCTGGAGCTCGAAAACGAGTCCAGGTTTATCTATGATTTGGATGTTTTATTCTTTAGGTACTTTGTAATCAAGTCCTAGTGATTTCAAAGCATCTTCGTAAGTACGATTTTCTTTGAACATTCCATCTAATCTTTCAGGGCTCCAAAAATCTAAGAAGTAAGTTACCATTAATCCTATAAGGAAAACAGTATAGACTGATAAGAGATATTTTCCCAGAGAATATACATTCCCATCTGTTAATAGATTTAATAAAAGTCCCGTTAGAGGAGATAAAATTAACGAAGCTAAAGATCCGATGAAATAATGTCGGTGTTTTCGCGAATTCAACTTGTTTTTAAGTTCGCTGTATTCTAAATGTGTCATGATTGATTATTTTTTACTTTAGGTTTTACAAAAAATACTTTTGCAAAATTAGCATGAAAGTCATTGAGATCAATACATAAAAATTTTGCCTCAGCTTTACCTGGCCAAATACCAGTCCAACGAGCAAAAGCTGGATCATGCTTTCCCTTACAATAACAACTTATTCGTTGTTTACCACAGGCACTACATATTTCTATCTCGCAACCTGGTTTATGAATTTGTCCTATTTTTGTATTACAAGAAGGACACTTAGATAATAAATTTTCCATTTTATTTGATTTTTAGTTAATACCAGGTAATTTTTTTGTTCTGAAGAAGATGCTGGATGAGCCATATAGACATTCGTAATACAAAATATATTAGAAATCCTATTATGAACCATTCAATACCATCAAACATAAGTCAAGGTAGGCCCATAAATATTGCTCCTACGAGAGTTGAAAAGATCAACATAGGCAAAAGCTTATCGTTTTTGGGAGCGGTATAAATCTCATTCCAAGTTGGAAAGATTTTTGTTTTCATGATTTTTTTTCCTCTTTTAAATTTCGTTAATGCTTTTTTTAAGTGCTTCAATACCTGTATCACATTTCTTTTGTATAGTACTAACTCTCATAAGAATAATGATGATACATATGCAAAAGATAAAGGATATCGTATACATCTTAGCGACAAAAAAGAATGGAGTTATCATCGTAATACACAAAGCAATATTACATAACCAATCAATCGCTTTCCCCGATTTTTGAACAAACATTCTTGTCTCTAATAGTTGTTTTACGATGTTTTTACTTTGTTTAATGAGCGTTTCCATGATTATTAAGATTTAGTTTTTTTTATACACATTTATAGTTTCTTCATTAGGATTATCTGTCCTTCTTATACTAAGTCCTGCTTTTCGAAGTATTTTTTCTATGAATTTTCTATCGCCAGACCATCTGATATATGCTTGTTTTTTTTCTCTTAGATGATCCATAATTCCGCAATTTATAAAAACTGCTTTATCTTTGTTGATATCTGGGATAGCAGACCATCCACAAGTAAGACAGCACCAAAAATTTTGTCTGGCAAAGTATCCGTTTTTACGAAGTTCTTTGAAAGCTTTTGTGATTAGAGATCTAGTCTCTTTAGCTTTATTCTTTTTTATTTTCATAATTTTTTTTTATTTTTTTGTTTTTGATGAGAGAATTAATACAAGTCCGTTTCCTATAACTCCATTTAAGATTGGGCCGAAATAAGCTAACCAATCTTGATTGGAACTAAGCATAATACTTGTGATAGCTACAATATAAGCAGATACGGCAAATATCCATGAGACATAGTATTCTCGTAGCTTTTTTTGCCATAAGCCTATGATGGTAGCAGAATTTGCTATGAAGATGACGATCTGTACCAAAAGGTTGGCTAATCTATCATCTGTAAGTTTCCATACTACACCTACAAATATTGCAAGTATAAAGAGTATTATATCAAGCTGATTTAGTTTAGCGAATTTACCTTTGCTCATAGTGTAAAAAAATATTACAATGAGAGTAAATAGACTCATAAACATAATCAGACTTTGATATATATTGGAATTTACAACTTCGTAGAATGTAAATGCGTTGATTGTCCCTACGCAGAGATTTATAAGCCAAGTAGTTAGATTTGGCGTAGATAATCCTTTTTTTACTTGAATTAAAATGAATGTGCCGGATACTAATAGTAGTAATCCAGCAAAAATTCCTAAGATTGTTGACATGTTAAGGATCCTCCTTCGTTTTTGTTATTTATGATTTTGTTTATTAAACTTTAATTAATTCTGATCTTTTCATAATATTACTGACTTGATGTTCTTTACTTCATCTACCAAAATATATTTCTTTGATAATTTCACTGTTTTTGATTTCTTGATAAGATCATTGTAAAACTATTTTTCATTCATCCATGACCATGATTTGATCTACAAATTGTCATAGAAATTCAAAGTCATGCTCTACTATGATAACCGTTTTTCAAGTCTGAATTATTTTATTTAATAGTTCTATGACTTTTCATTTAAGTTTGGGAGATACTCATGCAGTAGGTTCATCAAGTAAGAATAATTTTGTATCTTGTATATAAAGCCTAGCTATTTCCAGTAGTCTCATCTGTCATCCTGATAGATTACCAGCAAGTTCATTTTTTTTACCATATAAATCTAGTTCATGCAAAATAGCATCAATCTGATCTTTTTTTTCTTTTGGTAAAAAACTTGGAGGGAGAAATTTATATTTTCGATTAAGATTATTTACATATGCCAAGGCTAAATTTTCAAATAATGTTAGATTTTTGAATATCCCAAATGATTGAAAAACCCTACCGATTCACATCTGTCCTCTGCTCTCTACAGATAAGTGTGTAATATGTTTGTCATCAAAAATCACACTACCATGAGTGGCTGTATAGAATCAGTTGATTACGTTTAGTAGAGATGTCTTACCACATCAGTTTGGTCCAACCAATCAAATTGCTTGTCATTGATGAGCTGTAAGATCGATTCAGTTTAGGATGTGATTTCATCAAATTGACCGCTCGATGTTGTGAAGGGTTAGCATTTTGTTTAATTTTAAATTTTAAATGTGAAATGATAAATGTTAAATTAATATTCTTTGTCTCGAGCTCGTACTTGCTCTTCTCAGCTGAATCTCTTTTTCTTGAAGGCGTATATTCATCTTAATTTTCATGAGTCATCGTAACTTTTTTTGAAGGTCACTTTTCATATATCTCACATAACAGCTTCAAAAGTATTGAAACTATTAAATCATTTTACAATATCATCTCATGCGGATTTGAAACTTACTCAGACTTCATATATTTTTATTCATTCAGAAGAAATATCTTTATGAAGTAATTTAAAAATTCATTTTCATTTATAACTAAATCCTATGTTGTCCCTGTCAAAATTTTGTAGCATGGTATATCTTCATATATCTTCTAGACTTTTCATTTCTCCTGGATTGTGCAGGAACATTATATTGTATTGATTATTATTATAATGTTTAACTTCTATGAGACCATATTTATCGTATTCTTCTTTGGAGAATGCAAGCACTCAATTCTGTGAATATGTAGGATTAAAAAGAATCCTTATCGTATCTTGTTGTCCATCTACCTTGCACTTTTCAATCAATCATCGTTTTCAATCTTTTCGTATTTCAGCTATTCATTCTCAAAGTTGGCTTGATATATCTTCGCGTACTTCATCAGCATCTACGATGAACGGATAATTCAAGGCTAATTGAGTAAAATTATTTAAATCAGTTAGATTCTTTTCTTTGTCTAATGAAGGTAAAACTCCACCATACACACTAGAAATATCTGTAGATAATCCCATATTTTCTATAAACTTTTTTAATAAATTATGTTCTGATTTTGTGATGGTAAATTGGTGTTGTATTTTTGAGATAACACATCATGCAGGTTCAAGGTCATCTAAAACCTCTAATAGATCTCTTTTATAGTTTCTAAGTATTCTTAATCTATGAAAAACCCTCTCAAACATTCCTTCTGCCTCTGGATTTGTAGTTTCTGGATTTGTCATTGTTTGATATTTTAAGTTCTAAATATTGACAATCCTACAATATATTATTAGATATTAGTTTCAATAGATGTCAATAATAAAGTGTAGTAAATACTTTTCTACATATGACTAGTTTTCTCTACCAAAACTGGTCTTTCTAAAGACGATAAATGCTACTATGATTACAATGATTCAAAATATCATCTCTCTAAAATACCCTATTTTACTAGGATCTACAACCTTGAAAAATCTTAGATATTCATATGCAAACATTACAATCATAGAAGTGAATAATATACCCCGGTCGTTGTATTTGTATGATATAAATCATATGACTACCAATAGTATTAACATACTTAGTCGGAAACTTGATGGATCTATATAGAGATAATAAAATGTATAAAGTCATCATCATACTGCTGCGAGAAATGTAGTGATCAATATCATTACAAATTTGTACTTAAGTATTTTAGTTCATAATGATTTGACTACTATTTCATTCTCCCCTCGTCAAGTAAGTACTTTATAAAAGTATGATTTCTTGAAGAAGAATAAAAAAGTAAAAAGTAAAATCAGGATAATAAGTGATAGTATTAGATAACTTGATAAACTTGTAACCATCATAGATCCAATTAGATTTCTAGAAATTCATGATAATCCAAGTGCTCCTCCAGTGATGCCTTCCATATTATAGGCTAGTTGATAAGCTAATATGTAAAGTGCCAATGTACCTATGGAAAAATATACATCGTTGAGCTTGGATGAAAGAAATAATACCAAGAATGTAAATAATATTGATAAGGCAAATGATAAAATAATAGAAACTAATATGCCCAATCAGAAGTGGATATTTAATAATGCTGAAGAATAACTAGCGAATATGACTATTGCTAGATAAGAAAAATCTATAGTTCATCTGAGTTTAATGAAGAACCTAAATCCACTTGTTAGAATTGCAAAAATAATTGCTGAGATAGCTATATGGATTGCAAATTGCATTTTAAATTTTTCTATTTCTAAAACTAAAAAGTCACTGAGGTCTAAAAAGCAATACTGATAAAATAACTATTAGAATTAATGTTTCTTTATAAGAGATTGGTAATCAGATTTGGATGAATAATAGATATTCCATTAAAACATAAAGTAAGGCTCCAAATAGCATATATTCTTTCTTTGATATTCAGACTAGTATCATGATTCAGATTCATTTGATTAGATAGAATATTCAGTCAGAGGCTCTAAGATTGGATTCATTTAAGATAATAAAAGCTATTATAAGTAATAGGATAAGCATTCAGAGGAATAGAAGTTGTAAAATTTTATTTGATTTAATCCCCAAACTTCTAACAGTTTTGCTGCTCTCCTCTATTCCTCTGAGCATCGCTCCAAGCAATGTGTGTTTGAATATATAATAGAATAATCCAAATAATATGATGAATATTATTAGCAGTATCTGTCGATTGAAGTTGATTATATTTAGGTTAATCGAATTGGGTCCGTAAATATAGTTTGTGAGATTCTCCAAAATAATACTGATCCCCAATGTTGCGATCACTCCTACGTGGTCTTTTTGTTTATCATGAGGAAAAAATTTGAATATTGCTCGATTGATTAAAATAAATAATAATATAAATCAAATTAAAATTATTAATGTTTCGATTGAAATTCAATGTGCGATTAAACTATAAATGATATATCATCCCATCACCATAAATCATCAGATACTCATGTTTAGCATTTTCCCAAATGAGAAAAAATTTGCTATTACGAGAGCTATGATACCATAGATAACTGTATTTAATAGGATGTATTGGATATCCATTAAAGAAATGTGAAATTATAAATGTGAAATAAAAAAATTCAGAATTATTGGATGATTTGAGTTTCTCAATTGATGATTGATTGTAAGACAAAATCTAATCATAATGCGTCACCATTATTATCGAAGTAATATTTACCAAATAGTCATTCTCTAGGATTGGAAGAATTTATCTTATCTAGAGCAATACTTATAGCGGTTGGGTCATTTCATACTTTTTGTATTGTATCTATAACTAAGGATAATCATTCTGCTTCAAGTAAAAGTAGATATGGAGCTCATTTCATTTCGTATTTTTGTTTAAATTGAGCTATGAAGTTTTCTGCTATATCTGGAGTTTTGAGTGTTAAGGCAAAAGTTGCTGTTTTGAATCATTCTACTAGGCTTCATAATTGGCTGATTGCTGAGTCGTTTATTATTATTTCATTAGTCAAAATCCTATTTTCAAACCTTTCTAGAAGTCATTCTTTTTTCATGGCTTTGATTGCTGATACTGCAGTTACATCACTTGCTGGAAAAAAAACTAAGTATCAAGCATCTTGGGATGCAGAATTTATTTGTTTTGCAAAAGCCGCAAAATCTTTTTCGTCAGGTGGATATATTAATTTTGTTATATTTCATGAGAAATATTTCTCTAATCATTTATAATAATCTATACCAGAATCTGTATTTTCTCATATATAAACTATATCTTTTATTTTTTGTTTATTAAGATACTTTGAAACTAGCTTTGTAGCAAATTCATCATTCCAAAATCTATAAATATATTTTCCTAAATTGGAAATACTTGCTGCGCTAGCTGTAGGTGTAAGTAATATGATATTGCTTTGTTGTGCTAATATTGATACTGGTACGGTTGGAGCAGAAAATAGAGGTCAAACAATGACTTTTACTCAGTCTACGGTGATTAATTTCTGTGCTGCACTGACTGCATCTTTAGGATTTGCTTTATCATCCTCTATTACTAATTGTATTTTGATATTTGAATTTTTATTATTAAAATTATCAGCCACCATTTGGTAAGCATTTACAGCATCTTCTCAATAATTTGCAGCCGGTCATGATAATGGAGCTATAACTCAGATTTTAATTGTTTTTATCTTTGGGGATTGATTGTCTGTAGTACATCCGCTTAGTCAAATAAGTACAAATATAGCTAATATCAAGCTTAGAAGTTTCTTACTTACAGTATAAATATTTGCAGTGTAAATCATTGTTTATTATATTAGTTTATAAATATTTATTGTATTGTAACTAATGTTCAGCTTTGAATTTGCTGAATAATCATTTTTAATCATATAGTATCACTTCCCGTAAAATAATATTTTCATCGATATCCATTAATTAGATTTTGTGGTCCAAAATTTGTAATATATTTTTTAATAGTATCTGAATTGTAGTTTCAATCTTGTATTGCGCGCAAGATTAGATCTATTGATTCTTTAAAAAATACAGCATATAATGCATTGCTTTTAAGTGTATAATTTAGTTTTAAGTTATTTATAAAATTTTCAGATTGGTCTCATAGTATTCAATAATCTGGCAACATTACTGAAGATATTCATTCGATTAAATTTGGTATGCTTTCAAAAGTTGTATTTGTTCGAGCAATAGATGAAACCATAATTTTGGGTCAGTTTTTTTTGATGTCTCAGTATTTATCCAATGATTTAATGATACTTATAAAACTTGTATCTGTTTGTGGTATTAAGATAAGTTTTTCTATATTTGGTAAATCTTTTTGAATACTTTTGATAATAATATTAAAATCCTTTTCATCACTATTATATTTTTTTTCAAATACAATATTTCCGGAAAATAATTTTTTGAAAGTGTCTTGATAGGAGATTGCATAGTCGCTATTTTCATAGATTAATCATACTTTTGATATTCATTTTTCTTGAATATATTTTGTTAGAAATTTTGCATCATCTAAATCATTATAGAATCTAAATACATAATCCCCTATTTTACTTATCAGTGGTGATGATCATGCTGCTGAGAAATTTAATATTTTTAATGGTTGAGTTATTTGTGCTGACGCGATTACTTCTGAGGAACATACTCAACCAAAAAGTATATCTATCTTATCTATGTTAATAAGTTTTTGTGTAGCAGATGTTGCATCTTTACCCGAGCATTTGCCATCTTCTATAATAAGCTGGATATTAGTGTTGGTATTTTGAGTATTAAACTCATCTACTGCCATTTTGTAAATTGAGATCATATCTTCTCATGGTCATGCGGCAGGTCAAGATAAAGGTGCTATGACTCAGATTTTTACTGTTTTAATTTCTGTGGATTGATTGTTTGTTGTACATCAGCTTAGTCAAATAAGTACAAACAAAGCCAACATTAGGCTTAGAAGTTTCTTACTTACAGTATAAATACTTGTAGTATAAATATTTTTAGTATAAATCATTGTTTTATTATTTATTATAAATTAAATTTGTTTAGCGGCTTCGGATAATCTTGGATCTTCTAGATTTGGTCTAATTCAAAAT
Organism: Candidatus Absconditicoccaceae bacterium; assembly: GCA_049305865.1. Lineage (GTDB taxonomy): Bacteria > Patescibacteriota > Gracilibacteria > Absconditabacterales > Absconditicoccaceae > UBA6263. The sequence continues at coordinate 25,301 of JBAQPP010000009.1, read as the reverse complement.
GTTTTTTCTATCGTTTGTAATGTTTCTTCTTTAAATTTATCAATTCAATCTTGAATTTTTGATTTACTTGTTTTTATTTGTTCTAAGTATTCTGGTTTGATTGTATCTTTTAATATTTGGATTGAAGGCATTTTATTAGATTATAATATAAAATTTATTTTCAATTAACCAACTGTCAGTCTTGTATTTCATAGACTAAGAAACTTAATCAATGAGCGTCTCTTTGTGGAGTAAAATAATAGTTTCCAAAATATCATTTAATTTGACTATCACTATTGAAACTAGTGAAATAGTCTTTTATTGCTGTTCAATCATTTCCAGCTTTTACAATAGCTTTGATTGCCAATGACATAGCATCTGCTTCCAGAACACTAAATAATGGATCTGTATTGATGCTGAAATTTTTTAGCATTTCTTCTGTTAATATCTTTGCAGAGCTTGCTAAGGATCAGAGATTTATTAATTGAGTTGTTTTGATACCATTTAATTTAGATCATAGCGTTTCATAACTTGTAGCTGAATTTACTATTTCATTGGAAACGATTTTTCATTTCATCATCGAAAGAATTGATTCTTTATCGAATGCTTCTACTATTCATATAGTGCTTGAATCACTGCTAGGTAAGAAAACGATAAAATCAGATTCTTTTATTTTTGCTTTTATCTGTTTAGCTATCATCAAAAAATCTTTCTCATCTTTTTGAAACATTTGTGTTTCTACTTCACCTGTAAAATTTTCTTTTAATCATTTAATAAACCCTACTGAAAAATCAGTATTCTCAGCTAATACAAAAATTTTATTAGATCAATACTCTTTTATATGATTAGTTAACTTTTTTGTGACGTCTGCATCATTATAAAACCTAAATATATATTCTCCTATATTAGATATATCTGGAGAACTAGATACTGGAGATAGCATAACTACCTTGTTTGGTTGAGCAATTGCACCTGCAGCAATAGTTTCTGCAGAACAAAATCATCATACAATGACTTGGACTTTATCTATAGATATAAGTTTTTGAGCTGCGCTTGTTGCTGATTTTCATTCACATTTCCCATCTTCGAATATTAGTTCAATATGAATTTTACCAGAATTTTCCGCATTAAATTTATTTGCTATAAATTTGTATGCATTTACAGCATCTTCTCAGTAATTTGCTGCTGGGCCAGATAATGGAGCTATGACTCAAATTTTATAAGTTTGCAGTCATTGATCTTTGGTCTGTGTAGATGTATCTGTACATCAAGATAGTGTGGATAACAATACGATACCACTTAATAAAATTGAAATTGTCTTTTTCATTTTTAAGCTTTTTTAGCTGATAAAAGTTTATTGACATTTTTTAAAACGATTGTACAATAAAAAAATAGCATATTTTTTCAATGCTATTGTTTAATAAAGTGTAGTAGGATATTTTCTACATTATTATTACTTTTTATTTAATATATTTTTTTGAAAATCTTCTCGTACTTGAGTTCAATAAATTATACATGATTCTCAGTTTGAATATTTATCATTTCTTTCATTAGCAATTATATATCTTTTTCATTCTACTGTAATATATGATACTCCGAATGAATTTCATTCTTGGTCTATATATTCTCAAATATATTTTTCATTGTATTTAGATAAATCTTTGTGAGTTGGGACTAAAAAGTCATTTTTTCATCTAGCTTCATTTCATAAATCTCGATATTCTTGAGTATTTTGAAAAGCATCTATAAATTCGTAAAATATGCTATATGGAACGGGATTTATTCATATTTCTTTTAATCTTTTTGCTTCATCTTTTAATAATTTGTTGTATACAAAATCCAATAAATCTGGTGGATATATATCTTCTAAATACTTGGACGCCATACCTCTAGAAATCTTATTTTTTATGAAATAATTTAATATTAATTCCTGGACTTCATCTATTTGTTGTTCTGTATAATATCATTCTGCACTTTCAATTTTGCAACATATTTTGATTATATCGTAGGTAGTCTGTATTTGTGGTCTTGTCCATAAAAAATAGTCTTCGCATACATACTTTGCATTTTTTATAGAAAATTTATCGCTAATTCATAGATCTTTGTCATATTTTATTTTTGCTAATATATATTTTTTATATTTTCACATGGAAAAATCTCAAGAATATATACTTCATGAATTCTTTCAAAAATCACGATTCCTAGTAATATATCATATTTCGTAAACTGTTCAATGTATGGTAGTATATTCTCATATTTTATTTATTTCTGCAGGGTTTCAAATTTGTCATCATCGATGTTGTTCTGCGTCTGAATATTTTGCTTGTATATTTGTAGTATCTAGTCGTGAATTTATTAAAGCATCTTCGTATTCTGATAAGCCTTTGTATGGTTCTAAATCTATTCAGCTGTTTTGTAATTCTACTTCATTATCTGCTATTAATTGCCTATTTATAAAATTAAATTTTTGAAATTTATCTTTTCAGTATGTTTGATATGTAAATGAATTTGGTCAGTAAGAATCTATTATCATGCAATATATATCTTGATAGTTCAATTCTCATGTTCAATATGCAGATGAAAAAGATTGTGCTATGTTTTGTAAATAATGTTCTTTCTCTTCTAGACTTGTTATATTTCGTGTTTTATGTCAATCTAATCTAAAATTTATGTCATATTTTTCTATTTTTTCTTTTGCGATTTCTTGGGTTCTTTCTTTCTTTTTGTAATTTTCTATAGTTTTGTATCATATAGCTCATCATAATATTCACAATATAACTAATGATGTGAGTCATATTATTTTCAATGTTTTTTTGTAATATTTAGGATCTTTTTGAGCTATAATTAGAGATATTCAATCTTCTCAAATATGTTTTTCAATCTTTGCTCAAGATTGTTTTAGAATTTGATTTATTTCTTCCAAATTAAATCTTTTTGATTTATGTACATAATATTTTTCTCATTGTTTTATTTTAATATTTCTTCAGTTAGTCATAATAATTTCATAATCTTCTTTAGCTTGTGCTCATATATATATACAATTATCATTGGGGTTATAATCTACTATATGTTCAAATTTATTTGTATCTATTCAAAGATTTTTAAGTCAATTAAGGATAAAATCTTTTCATTCTTTATTTTTATATAATGATGTTGTTTGATCTAATTCTTGTGGTGTTTGAGGTATATCAAAATAACTAAAAATTATTTTATTTCATTTTAATGTTCAACTATTATTCATATTTTTTATTTGATTTACGATTTCTTGTTTGTTTGCTAAGTTTCATATTGTACATCATAATCGTAGGTAAGTATTATTATCTAGACTGTTTGTAAATAATTCATTTCATCATCTCATGATTTGATGATTCCCCATCTTTATATCTGGTAATTTCATATTGATATTAGTTTCTGTAGCTTCTATCATACTTGCACTATAATCTGAAGCAACATAAAAAATATCATTTATTGAACTATCGTTTTCTAATAAATGGATAGCTTTTTCTCAGTTACCACATCATATATCAGTAATATATTTTTTAATGTATTTTTGTAACTCTTGTCTGTGTTTATCTATTAATTCTAATTCTTGGTTATATGCTAGGTATTTACCTGATTGTAATATTTTATTATAAAAGTCTCATCCATTTCATTTATACAAAAAAGCTGAATCTATTTCTTTTTTGGAGAAGATTTTTTGGATGATTTCTTCTCTTTCTTTTGTAGAGAAGATTTCTGTTTTGTCTCTTTTTTCTGTTGAAAGCATTTTTGATCTGCTACAAACCGTGCTAAATCAAATATTCATTTGAGTGTATCATGCAGTTTTTTACTTTGAATTATAAGTCCTGACATTTCATCTTCAGAAAACATCACTAGCGAAATTTTGTCGTTGCCGTAAATATTAATTTCGTTGTATAATTTAACGAAATCAAAACTTAGCACTTTGTGTTCAGTTAAAAACTTCCTAGATGAAGTATAAGCTGGATAGTCCTTCTTTTTTTCTTCATTACAAAGCAAGACTTTTGCATGTAATCAAATTTTAATCCTTTCTGGTAAAAAATGCAAATTTAGGTAGTTTAATAGATTTTGAGAAGCAGATCATATTCATAAAAAAGCGTGTATTGGTTCAGTATTTGATGATAACATATCTTCATAAAGCTGTTTTAATCACTCTAATCACTCAAAAAACTTTACTTGAGGTTTGTTGTCGAATTTGTGTGCAATTGCCATAAATTCTGGTAACTTAGCTTTTAGATTTTCACATTTAGTTTCTCGCATTTTCAATAATTTATCTGGAGAGATTACGCTGTAGTATGTTGATTTATTTTTTATAATAGTTTGAGCTATTCAGATTTTAACTAGATTTCTTAGAATAGAATAAGTAGTTACTCTATTTTCATTGATATTTCTTGCTATAGAACTTACTGGTGCATGACCTAATTCTAAACATGATAAATATACATTAGATTCTTTTTCTGATAATCAAAACTCTTTTAAAATCTGAGAAAGCATTTGGTAAAATAAAAGATTAAAACTAATGAATAAGTAACAAAGCCTTAATTTTATGTAATCATTCTTCATTTAAAGATACTTCTTTGTTTCATATTTGAACTTGTATATCTCATTTATATTCATTTATGATAGTTATCATTTCGTTTATTTTTTCTATTTTATCTGGCAACTTGAATGATAGATTTTCTTCTTCTTGTATATCTTCTGTAGGTAATTCTGGAAGTTTTTCTATTTTAACTTCTTCTAAAGCTTTTTTCATTTCTCAAAATCTCATTCATTTTGCTTTTACTACGGTCATTTCTGGATCATATCTTTCTCAAGATTGTTTTACTAGATTGTCACGTGAGGTTTTGATGATTTTATCTATACTTATTGATCTTCATTTGTATCAGCTTATGATCAGAATATCGAATTTTTTAAAATCTAAAACATCTTTGGTAAATATCTCTATCTTACCCGAAATATCTTCTACTTTTATAAAAAATCATTTCTTTTTTGCTCTTTGAATTTCGTTTATATATCCTGTAATTATAAATGGTCAAAAATTTTCTGTATTTTGGAACTGTGATATAAATGAAAATTTTTTAAGATAAGAATATAATCCATCCAATGGATTAGCAGAAACAAATGTTTTGAAAACCTCTTGTTCCATCATTAGTTTTTCCATCATTGAGGTTTCTTTAGTATTTTTAAATTCAAGCTTGGTTACCATATTTTCCATGCCGAAAAGTCATTGATTAGCATTTTGAGAAGATTTGGTCCGATCTAAAATATATTCAGCATTTTGTAATAATGTTCAACGATCATAAAAATTATCTAAAGCTCAGGATTTGATGAGTCATTCTAATGATTTTTTATTTATAGATGGTTGGCATCTTTTTAGAAAATCTTCTAAACTTGAAAATTGTCAGTTCTTTTTTCTTTCTTCTTGGAAAGATTCTCATATTTCAAATCATAATCATTTAATGCAAAAAAATCATAATCTGATTTCATTTGATATAGCTGCTACATGATTGAATGAATAATTTATATTGGGAGCTAAAACGTTTATTCAATGCTGTTGTGTTTCATAAATATAATTACTAAGTTCATCTGTATCTTGTTCAACAGACCTTATAAGGGCTGCATAAAATTCTACTGGGTAATGAGCTTTGAGATATGCTGTCTGATATGCAATCATAGCATAACAAACTGAATGTGATTTATTGAAAGAATAGAACGCTGCTGGCTCTATCATTTTTTCGTATATAAATTGTGAGGTTTCTTTTTTATATTCTTTATAATCTTTGCATCTTTTTATAAACTCTTTTTTGATCTTTTCTATCACATCTTTTTTCTTTTTACCTACTCCTCTTCTAAGCATATCAGCCTCGGCTAGAGAAAATCATGCCATTGCTTGGACAAGAAAAATAAGTTGCTCTTGATAAACAGCTATTCAATATGTTAAATTCATGATAGGTTTGAGATCTTCTTCTAATTTTTTTCACTCTTGGATCACAGTATCATTTCAGTATTCTTTTTCCAATATTTCTTTTAGTTCTGGATGCATATAATTTACTTTCTCTTTTCAGTGTTTTCTATCTATATATGTAGGGATAAACTCCATAGGTCATGGACGATAAAGTGCGTTCATAGCTACCAAATCGTTGATTGAATTGGGTTCTAGTTTAATAAGAAATTTTCTCATTCAACTTCATTCAAATTGGAATATACCAGTCGTGTCTCATTCTTTAAAAACTTTATCATAGGTATACTTATCATCTATAGGTGGTTGAAATGATGTATTTTTAAAAAATTCTTTAAATATATCGGGTAATTCTTTGTTTTCTTTTTCGTGTTTTTTTTTGATAATTTTGATACAATTTTTGATTACAGATAGATTCCTTAATCATAAAAAATCCATTTTAAGAATTCATATAGTTTCCAGTGTAGGTCAATCGTATTGGCTTACTAGAGTATTATCATCTTCTTTGATGTATTGAGTAGGAGTATATGTAGTAACTTTTTCTGGAGATATTATAATTCAACAAGCATGCACTCACAATTGTCTCATATTTCATTCTAACTTAGATCCAAAATCTATTGCTTGTTTAATCTTTTCATCAGAATTATATGCACTTTTGAGTTCTTCGTTTTCATCCTGCATTTTAATTGCGTCTGCAAGAGATGTTTTATCCGGTATGATTGCTGAAATTTGATTTGATCTTTCGAATGGTACTCAAAGTGTTCTTGCTGCGTCTTTGAATGCAGCTTTACTAGCCATCTGCATAAATGTTCATATAGAAGATACTTTATCTGATCAGTATTTTTGTTGTACATATTCTATTACTTTGAATCTCTGGGTATCTTCAAAATCAATATCAAAATCTGGCATAGATATACGTGCGGGATTTAGAAATCTTTCAAATAGTAGTGCATAAGGTAACGGATCTATATCTGTTATCCTTATAAGTCGCGCTAATAATGATCACGCTCCAGATCATCTTCAAGGTCAGACGACTATATTATTTTTTTTTGCTCGACGCACAAAATCTGAAACTATGAGGAAATATCAATTGAATCACATCTCTTTGATTACTTTCATTTCATATTCTAGACGCTCTATATATGTTGTAATTGAAAACTCTAAAGTATTTCATCATATCTCTTTTGTATCTTTATATTTTTGGATTATGTCTTTTTTGTATTGTGTATATGTTTCTATAGTTATTTCATGTAGTTCATCAGGAGTTAGGTCTTGAAGCTTTTTGGATAATGTGCCTTTATTTGTAATTTTTGTTAATTGTAAAAGTGTATCGTTATCTCGATCTATACCAAATTTATAATTTAATCATTTGTAAGCACGATGACGAAGTTCAAATTCATTAATATCCATAGTAATGTTCCAATGTTAAAATGGTTCATTGTTTAAGTGTTTTTTCTTTTTTATTTATTAGTTATTTTTTTTCAATAAGAAAAACCCCGATAATTCGGGGTTTTTATATGTATGTTGTTATTAACCCAAAATACTGCTAGATATATTTAATGAAACTGTATTTTGATTTGTATTTGATGAAGAACCAGATCCACTACCAGTTACAAGTCATATTATCCAGAATATCATACTCACTATAAGTCGTGATAGTCATATAAAAAACAGTCACATAGCTGCTTGTTTAAGAATTTTAAATCCTTCCTTATATTTCCCATCATCTCATGTGGCAGTAACCATTTGGAAACCTCATCGTAAAAGTATGACTAATGTTATTAAAGCCAAAATACCTAGTACTCGATTAATGAATGTTTTAATAGTATCTATTAAAGCATCTTCTGTAGTATCTGCACTTGCTGTTCAAGCGACTTTTATATCTCCAATTCAACAATCTTCAAAGTTTGCTCAAAATCATGAACAGTCTTCTAATGCAGCATTAACAGAAGAATTTTTTACAATTAGAAATCAAAATCATAAGAACAAAAAAGATCAAATTAATAATAATTTTTTGGATAGATTCATAATAATAAAATTAAATGTAAATTGTTTATTTGTTGTAGAATATGTATTACAATGATAATTACAATATAAAAATAGAATAAAAAAAACCCCTAATTATAGGGGTTTTTTTGGTTGAAATTATTTATTTATTTACTAATTACCAGCGACAAATCATATAACTCGGAATATTATACTTACTATTAGCCATGATAGTCCTATAAACGCTAAGCCAAATCAAGCTTGTTTAAGTATTTTCATTCATTCTTTATATTTAGCATCATCTCATGCGGCAGTAACCATCTGGAAACCTGCTCGTAAAAGTATAACTAATGTTATTAAAGCCAAAATACCTAGTACTCGATTAATAAATGTTTTTACACTTGTAATCAAAGCATCCCCTTTTAATTGGTCAGATCATGCTACGCCTGGATTATAAGTCGTATTCTGATTGTTAAATTGAGCATCTACTAGTCATACAATAGAAGATAGTCATAATAAACTTACTACACCCAATCCAAATAATCTATAAAGGAATTTTTTCATGATTGTTTTTTTATAAAGAAGTTAAAATTGATTGATTATATTATAAATAAAAAAAATGCATTTGCAAATTTTTTTTTAATTTTGTGTTTTATGTGTTTTTACCTTATTGGAATTAGTATTATCTGATGTTAACTTTTTGTTTATATTTTTTAATTGAAAAAAAATATCATATTCTTAATGTGAATAAGTCTGATTATTTGATATATTCTATTATGATAAAATATTCCCACTCTAGATTAACATTTGATGAACGTCTCAAAAATTTATTTAAAAAATATTCTATTTTTAAGAATATTGAAATATGAAAAGAATTTTATCTTTTGCTTTTTTTTGGTTTATTATTTTTGATCATTACGATAAGATTATTTGTTTTGCAAGTAATAAATCATGGATATTATGATGATGTCTTAAATTCTCAACACGTAAGTAGTTCATTACTCAAAGCAGATAGATGAGATATATATGCTTATGATAAATCTTGAACACCGGTACAATTAACTGAGAATATAATGCTTTATAATATTTTTGTAGATCCTAAGTTTATATGAGATAAGGCGAACTTTATATGACTTATAACTCCTATTGTTTATAAACACCTATGTGAAGCAAAGTGAATGCAACAAGTAGATTTAACTTGATGTATACAAAATATAGGAATCTATACAAATAAAGAATTATTACCAGTTAAGCCTGAATTTTTTTATTTTAGTAGTGGTGTCATATCTACTGGATATTATACCTATGATTGGACTTGATTTTATACTCAATACAATCAGGTTATAAGCTGATTTACAACATGAATAGCTTATTCTCTAATCAAAACTAGATTAGATCAAAAGATAGAAATATGAATAAAAGCTAGAAATTATATATGATTTTTTACAAATATAAGCTTTTTAAAAGAATTGAAAGATCTTAATTTACCATATGTAGATATACAATATAATAATTATATATATATTGTACCTACTATGCTTTCTAATCCTATAAAAGATGGAATAACCTTAAAAAAACTACTGGATAAATATTGATATATGTCTTATTACTGAAATTTTGATAAAAATTTATATCCTCAAGAAAATAGGTATGTTAAGCTGATATCTGATGCAAATCCTATTATTGCACAGATGGTGAAGGATCTTAAATTGAAATATTATATGGAACGCACCAAAAATAATATTCCTATATTGCATTGATTATGAATAGAATCATATAATACAAGATACTACCCCTATTGATCTTTTATGTCAAATGTTTTGTGATTTGTACACAAAAGTGGTACTCCCATATATGGTATAGAACAATATTTTGATCAGATGTTACGTTGAAAAGATTGAAAAGTAATATGACGCGCTTCTGCTTGGATATGACCAGTATGAGCAAATGAATTTCAAATAGAAGAAGTTAAAAATTGAGATGATGTATATCTTACAATAGATATATGAATGCAGAGAGAAATTGAAAATATAGTAAAACAATATAATAAAACATTTAGATCTGATTCTGTAAGTGTTTTGGTTTTTGATCCATTTAGTTGACAGGTAAAAGCTTCTGTGAATGAACCAAACTTCGATCCAAATAACTATGATGATGTTTATTCTTTAAAACCACTTTCTCCGGAATATGCTTATCTAGTTGACAATCAGGATTATGTAGATGTCCCTATTTATATTAAAACTGGTTGAGAAGTTAGTTTAGCGAAATCTTTTGAAAGACAAGATTATACTTTACAAAAATATATTGCTAAAAATGTTTATTGACCACAAGTATTGAGAGATAAAAATATCTCTATGCCATATGAGCCATGAAGTATTTTTAAGGCATTCACTATTTCTATAGGATTTGATATAGATGAAGTGCGTCCTTATGATTTTTATAATGATCCTTGATTTGTAATAGTATGACCATATAAAATTAAGAATGTGGAAAAGGCTTGTATGTGAGATAATTCTTTTTTACATGCATTTGTCTGGTCGTGTAATGTAGGTATGGTAAGAATAGCACAAAAAGTATGAAAAGAAACTTTTTATAATTATCTTGATAAACTTTGATTTGGAAAACCTACATGAGTAGAACTTGGTTGAGAAGAAGAGTGAAGTGTAGAATGAGTAACTACAGTTTCTGTTGCTAGATATTTTAATAATTCGTTTGGTCAATGATTGCTTGTTACGCCATTACAGATAGCGGCATGATATGCTTCTCTTGTTAATTGATGATATTATGTACAACCCACTATTATAGCTGGTATATATGATAAGAAAAGTGAAACGTTTCGTCCTAAATCCAAAAAAATCGTGAGACAAATATTTAAACCAGAAACGTCTAAGCTATTGAAAGATGCATTGTTTGAAGTAATGGAACAGAATCCTGAAGTAGGTAATAGTGCTAAAGTTGAATGATTTGCACTATGATGAAAAAGTTGAACATCTCAAATATCATTTAAATGAAAATATCAAAATGGAGTGTGATGGACTAATTGATCTTTTGTGGGTCTAATAACTAGAGATAATGTAAAATATCTTGTAGTTGTACAAGTTCGTCGTCCAAGACAAAATATATGGTGATGATCTACCGCCTGAAAAGTTTTTAAAGACGTAGCTAAATTTTTGATTGGATATAATCTGATTGATAAATAAAATAACTTCTCATTGATGCAATGTAACATTGAATTAATTTAGCATTTAAACATTAAATATGAGTTTTTATAATCTATCTTCTTATGTTAAGTATGGTTTGTTTTTGCAAGATATAAGGGATAATAACCCTTATGATCTTATAGTCTTTGAAAGGAAATTTCAATCAGATTTAGATGTTTTGAAATTTAATATAAAATTTCTTGATCAAGATGATGATAGTTTTTCTAAACAAATAAATACTTACTTGGATAATTATTCTGATGTCCTTTTGATTTTGGATGAATCCAATTCTTATGACGCTTTGTGATGATTACAATTAAAATGAAATCTGACTATTATCAATTTACATGTTGGTATTTCATGACTTGGCAATAAAAATAAATTAGATTGAAACGATATCTCTTATTTATTGAATTTATGATTTGAAGTATATGAACCTCGGGATATGAATAATTTTACCAAAATATTATTAACACAGTGAAATAAATATTTAAGATTAAATAATAATGATTTACCTCAAAATCTTATGTATTTTAAGGATTTTGCTATTATAGATCAAAAGGTGCTGGAATCAAAAAATATGTTATCATTGGTTAATAATGGGTTTAGTTGATTTGACTGAGCGGTAGTTGTTAGTTGATCTTTGTTGGAAAATGCTATTCAGGCACTACGTATTTCATCTGAAAATCATTGATATTCTTTTGACCTATTTTGTATGAGTAATCTGGATATAGGTTTAGATAATGATTTAATAGAAAGTTTGAAAAAACACTGATTCCTTATAATCATTGTAGATCAATCTTACCCCAATGGATATCAAGATTATATAAGACTAAAATTTAAAGAAAAATGACATGAATCTGTAAGGATCAAATTCATCTATCCTGAATATGATAAATTAAATACTGTTATGGAAGAATATAAATTTGAACAAGTATGACTGGATTGACTTTCTATAGCAAATAAAATTCAAAATATAATGAAATCTTAATGTTGAATTAGAATACTAAAAAATTAAAAGATTAGTGGAATAAAAATTTTATAATTTAAAATATTATTATGTTTGGAAAGTTATGAGAAATGAAAAAATTGTACGATAAGTACAGAACATTACAAAAAGCTTTGAAAAATCTTATAATTAGAGCAAAGGAATGAAAATTTAATAACTCTAATGGAGAAGAATCTGACTCTATAATAGCTGATATTAGTTGAGAAATGAAACTTATAGAATTGAATATAAATGATATTTCTTTACTTGATCCATCAAATAAAAAACATCTTGAAGATATGATAGTGAAATGTATCCAAAAAGCTCAAGATAAAGCACAACAAGTAGTTGCAGAAAAGACAAAAGAAATATTGGGATTTGATCCATCTGATATGGCTAATATGATGTGATGAGGTTGAATGCCTTGAATGCCAGGATTGAATTAAGAATGCAGAATTATTTGTATAGAAACTGAAGCTTTGAAATGATAAGCTTCATTTTTTTGTCTTGAATTGTTTCTATATCTATATTGATTACTTTAGATTTAATTTTTCAAATATTTTTTGATCAACTAGAGAATGATTTGATAGTAGCTAAGAAATCTTTTTTGTAGTGACTAGGTAATAAAATAGTTTTTCAACTCAAAGAATAAACAAAGGTCTGGAATAATTTTATAGAATCTGACTTATAAAAATTATTGTTTGATCAATTATATAAATCTCGAAATCACAAATATAATTTATCTCTAAATAAATTAATAATTGACCAGTCTGCCTCTCCTACTGTTGGAAAATGTAGTCAATCGGTATAATCTGTATTAAAATATACTGCTCAATATATTAATGGCTCGCTTAAAAAGAAATCTTTTAATTGAGTGAGTCGTAAATTTTTTCTATAAAAATCTTTTTCATATATTTCTTTTGATTTTTTGTTACTATACGCTCAAGTATAAAAAACAGCGGTAGTTCATACTTCATCTATAAATATTGGTTTGAGATATTGTTTCATTCTAGTCAATGTATTCCGTGATGTATCACTTATTGTTTTGCTTGGTGATAATCGGAGCCTATTACTTGTGGCTTTTCATCGATTATAGAAGCTTACTCATATGATATCTACATAATCATTTCCAGGATAATAATCTTCAAATGTATGGCATTTAAATTTCTCTTTTTGTCATGGAGAACATTGGATTAATTTTGCTGATTGAGATGGATTTTGTAAAGTAGGCATATCCCGATGATTAATCGAAAAATCAAACAAAATATTATATTGATCAAGTCAGATTTTTCTGGATAATCCCCATACGTGTATCCATGCTTGTTGGAATGTTTGGGGATTTGATGCTCGAGCATATCGTCATCCATTCATTTCATGCATAGTCCTGAATATTACCTTTAGATCATTATCTTTTATAGCTTTAAAAACTGAAATATATTCTTTATCAAATTTTCAATCAGCAACTTCTTGAGCACTAAACATATTGGGTGAAATTGTTATATGATATACTCTATCTATTCATAATCATGTACCTAGAGAATTGATAGTTTTTAAAACATTATCTCATCGTGGATCAAAAATAAATCAAACGACTGGTAGCCTGATTTTATATTTTTTCTCTATTTGTTGTATGTTTTCTATGGTATTGTCGCTAGATTTTAATCAAAAAATGTAGGCGTTTACATCCGATGTAACTCCCAAGATAAAATATACAAAAAAAAATATAATTAATACTCTGAGTTTCATTTACTTATTAGAATAAAATTGATATAGCTTCTTTAACGAAGTAGTACGCCATAATCAAGGATAAAATTAGTTTAAGAAGTGTTCAAGTTAAAAATCATATAAATGATCCTATGGCAGATCTAAGTGCTTTATGATGTTCTTTTCATCACATCTTCTCTCAGATATATGCTCATAAAAATGGTCATCATATAAGTCATAGTAATCCAAATGGTCATATAGTAATTCATAAAATTGGTAATATAATTACTGCAATGATAAGTCATATTGTAGATCATCGGTTTCAATATTTTGTTCATCAAAATTTTTTGGTTCACCAGATAGGCATGACATAATCTAGCACAAGAACAAATATATTTATAAGTCAAAATATAATTAGAAACCAAATAGAAAAAGGATGATCTGATGTGAATTGTAAAAGTATCAATGCTATATAAACCAATTGTGGTCATGGGAGTATAGGTAATACTGATCATAGTATTCATACTATAGAAAGTAAGGTTCAGATAATAATTAGAGTTATATCCATTATTATAATTATGAATAAATTTTGTAGATTATTTCTTCTAACTTTTTATTTGGGTCTGGAGTATCTTTGATAATCATTATTCAATCTGTGACTCATCATAATCTTTGCGGGATTTTGCAACTCGAAATATTGCGCTGATCTACTGGATAAATTATATAATCAAATATCATATTTTCATCTGTTCGTTTTTTTAATCATTCAACCGCCTCAAAGCCATATTTTTTACCATGAGTAGATTTTTTTACCCGAATTCATATTTCTGGTATGTCAGTTTCGACTGCATGAAGTCAGACGCAGCCTATAAATTCTTTTGTTGTTTTATCTAATATAACAAGTTGAATATTTTTTCAAGCTAAATCTTTTTCTATTGAATGATTTATAAAATGAATTGTTTCGCTAATATCTTTTGCTGGTATAGGAAACATATATTTGGTAATTTCTTCATCAAATTCTGTAAAAATATCCTGTGCATATGTCAGTGTAATTTTATCTAAAATTAGTCTATCTGTTTCTATTTTGAAAGATTCTCGATCTATTGGTTTTTTAAGCATTTTTTCTTAAACGAATATAAATTATTGGGCACATGGAGAAAATTCACAGTTAGGACCGGTTCTACCGACAGCACTTCAATCTGGGCAAATTTTTGCTTCTTGAGTGCATGCTTGAGCGTTAGGTGGCTGTTCTACTTGTAGTTTGGAACAAGCAGATAGAAATATAGTTATTGATAGTATAGAAAGGATTAGTAGTTTTTTACTTACAGCATAAATCATTGGACGAAATAAATATAAAAACACTATCATACGCTACCTTCCATTTCTAGTTCGATTAATTTATTTAGTTCTCATGCGTATTCTAAAGGAAGTTTTTTGACTACTGAAGAGAAGAATCAATTTACTATCATAGACATAGCTTTTTCTTGATTTAATCACCTGGCCATAAGATAAAATATCTCTCATTCATCTATTTTTCATGCGCTTGCTTCATGAGCAATAGTAGCACTATCATTATCTACTATAATATCTGGAATAGTATTGGAAACTGATCTTTCATCAAGCAATAATGCATCACAATTTGTGGAATTTACTGCTCAATCAGCATTTGCTGTTATATTTACTAGTCAGCGATATGTGGCTATTCATCATCATTTGGAAATAGATTTGGAAATAATTTGTGAAGAAGTATTTTTTCATATATGGATAACTTTGGATCATGTGTCTTGATTTTGTCATTGACCGGCAACTGCAATACCAAGTAAATCAGTTTTAGAATTATCTCATTTTAAAATACTACAAGGATAAAGCATAGTGGTGCAAGATCACATATTGCCATTTACTCGTTCCATATAAGCACTTTCTTCTAGTATTGCTCTCTTGGTATTGAGATTATATGTATTTGTTGACCGATTCTCTACTGAGGAATATTTCATATGAGAATTTTTTCAAACAAAAACCTCAACTAGACCTGCATGTAGTGAAGCTTTATCGTATTTGGGAGCGGAACATCATTCTATATAATTTCACTGTGCATCGTCATCTATAATAATTAGTGTATGTTCAAACTGTCCTCATGCATAGGTATTCATACGAAAATATGCTTGCAAGGGTTCGTCGAGTTTGATTCACTTGGGTACATAGATAAATGTTCATCAACTTCGGACAGCACCATGAAGTGCTGCAAATTTATGATCTGTAGCAGGTACCAGTTTCATAAAATATTTCTGCACCAACTCTGGATGTGAATGTAATGCTTGTGGCATATCCTCAAAAATAATTCATTTGGATGATCGTTGTTCTTTGATTTTATGATAAACATTTAGTGAGTCATACTGCCCTCCTGCTCAGGCTAGATATTTTCTTTCAGCCTCTGGAATACCGAGTCTTTCAAACTTCTTTTTAATTTCAGGATCTACATCTTCTCGGTTGGTAGCATATCACTCACTGTCTTGAGATGGCTTTGCGTAATAGATAATTTCATCGAGATTTAATCAGTCTAAGCTAGGTCATCGACTTGGCATAGGTATATTGTTGAATATTTCTAAGGACTTTAATCTATGCTGTAACATCCAATCGGGTTCGTTTTGAGCTTGTGAAATAGCTCTCACAGTAGATTCTGTAAGTCACTGGAGGTAGAGGTCATATTTGATTTGATCTGAAGATTCGAGGGTTTGTTTTAAAGTCATAATATACAATGTGAAATGTGAAATGTGAAATTAGGGTAAGGAAAAAATTATATTTTTCAAATGAAAAGTAGATATTGACTTTATGATTGAAATATATATAAGATTAAAAACAAAAAATATATGAAAGAATTTATTTACTATTTATTTTCAGCAGTTTCCTTGTTATTTGTTTTTTGGGGAATGTTACTTTATGGTAATGATACAAAAAATAAAGTTAGTAAGCCCAATATGGTTGTTATTATCTTTCTTACTCTAATCAATATAATTAATTCTGTTACTTATATTTTGATAGTTGGAGATTTTATAAAGGGATCTCTTTCTATTGTTGGAGGGTTTGCTAATATTTATGTATTAGTTTCTATGATTAGGTCCAGGAACTTTATTTTACTTAGACGAGACTTGTTTGTTATTCTTATTTGTGTAGCTTTGATGACTTCATTATTTTGGATTTTAAATATCAAAGATATACATTTGATTGTTCAGGTCTTGAATAGTATAGGTTTTATTCCATTGTTTATTGGTATAACTGATGGAAGAGGGAAAGAACCATTTTTACCGTGGTGTTTGATAACTTTAGGGACAGTTTGCAACATAGTTACTGTATCAATATTTTATAGTGATTATTGGTCGCTGATATATCCTGTCCGATTGTTATTATTTCAATCTATAATTCTTGTGCTTATAAAGTATAAAGAACTAAAAACTGCCTCTTTTTAAGGGGTTGTTTTTTTTATTTGAAATTTTGCATTTTATTGATAATTTCATATAATATGCTTTTACTTTAACTTTTAACTTCATTTATGAAAAAACTAATAAAAACTACAACAAAAACAACTAATCCAGAAAAGACTATTTTTGCTTGGCCAAAAAGAAATCAAATTTTCACTTTAATTCTATGCCTCGCTATACCATTGTTGGCATGAGTAATAGGATCATGGTTTACCACACCGGCAATTTGAACTTGGTATGTAGAACTTATTAAACCTTCATTTACTGCTCCCAATTGGGCGTTTTGACCAGTACGAACCCTACTTTATATATTGATGTGAACTTCACTGTTTCTTATCGCAAGAGATTGATTACAAGAGAAGGATAAACCAGCTATGAGATATTTTTTGATACAATTATTTTTAAATATTTTATGGTCAATATTATTCTTTTACCTCCAGAATCCCCTACTTGCATTTATAGAAATTATAGTACTTTGGGTTTTTGTACTTGTGACTTCTATGGAATTTTATAAAGCAAATAAAAAAGCTTGATTATTGTTTATACCTTATATATTACGAGTTATATTTGCGGGGTTTTTGAACTACTATGTAATGATATTAAATTAATAATTAGATTTAATAAATAATTTTAAAAAAGTCAGGCTTTAGGGTCTGATTTTTATTATTGACATTTTGTAGCGAATAGTTATAAGATAGTATAAATTTAAAACAAAAATTTTATGAAGAAGCTCTTTTTAATCGTTATTGTTAGTCTGGTGACTATTCCTGCATTTTCACAGTTTGTCCTTTTTGAGCAGGATTTTAGATTTCCAATCAATGGTAAGCCAGTTCCATTTACCCAGATTACCTGGGAACAAACAGTGAAAGGTGGATTGAGTATAGCTCCCTATTTCGCTACCACCACTGGGTGGAATGAGGGATTTATTTATCTCAACTACAATGTCGGTTCACTGTACTTCGGTATGGGTACTGGTATTGAACAGTTAGATAAGTGGTCTTTTCGCTTAAGCCCATGGGTAAAGTTTGCTCCACAGTTGGGAAATGACTCAACCAAATCTCTTTGTATTTTCACTTTATGGGAGATTGGACAAGGTCCTAATAACTATTGGTATACTGGATCGTTTACTTATGAAACATCAAGGATATCGGTAGGAGCAATGGCAAGGCGACAATATGGGGTTGGACCTTTGTTGGGTTATAAGGTTAAGCTTGGTTCTTGGAACCTGAAGTTTAGTGGAGCTCCGCTCTATGACTTCGGAGATAATACCTTTAAACCAACTGTGATTCTCACTGTAACTAATTAATGGTTTTAAAAAAACCATAAAAGTCAGATCTTTTTTGAGGTCTGACTTTTTTTATTGACTTATTATATTAAATACTTATAAAATAGGTATAAAAATACAAATAAAAAAATTATAACAATGGGAGCAATCGAAAGAAGACTATTTTGGATCATGATGTGTATTTCGATGTTATTGGTTCATATAATGTTTATCGTACTGGATGTTAATGTATATCAGTATCTTTTCTGGCCATATGTTACATGTGTGATAGGTATTGTGATATTTGCAGCAATTGTCTCTTCGAGGATGGAGACTATTATAAAAAAGGTGGGTCTAAATCCTGTAATAAAACAAGTAAAAAAAATAACGAGTTCAATTCCCTTTTGGGGATTGTTTGTTATGATTACTGTTTTATTTGCTGTGGACTTTTACCTGCTGGGACAATTTTTTATCCCTCAGAACCCAATATTAGGTCTTACGACTGGATCAATTGCTTTATTATTATTATTGTATTTGATTCTGACTGGAACTTTGGTGTATGTAATGAGGGCTGCTATAATAAACAAAACTAATAAGGATTAATTTAAAAAGACGTGCGTTTTACGCGCGCCTTTTTTTATATTTGAAAATATTTTTAATCTTTTCGAAAATATGTTTTTCAAATTTTGCTGTCTATAATTTGGATTCAATCAGATTTTAGTCTCTTGATTTTTTCTTCACATCATCATCAATATCATCACAAATTTCAATCAGATCTAATAACCTTGTAGCATGGATAAATATCTGGATTCTGATTTTGATTCATTATTTTGCCTACATATCTTGGATGAATATCAAATTTATCAGCAATAGTTTTGTAGCTGACTACTTTTCAATGAGGAATAGTTTGGAGAAATTTGTAAATTTGAAGTTTGATGTCCATTTTATTCATTATATTCAAAAGATAATTTGTTGTATTCATCTGTATCGTATATATATACTCATTCTGGATGTAATAATACAAATTCTGAGACTCATGAATCTAAAGTCATTTTACTACAAATTGTACAATAAGGTTTGCCAGCAGGTTCAATATTTAAATCTTTATTGAGTCTTACAAAGTATAATCTACTTCAAGCTATTTTACTTGGATTTGTTTTGAGTACATCCATAATAGCTCTTTGTTCTGCGTGGACACAGCAAGTTGTATCTTTTATTTTTTTATGATATATTGTCTTATCCACATTACATCTTCTTTGATTTTCTTGATTTGCTGGTGGACTATTAAATCCAGATCATATAACTTCTTTATTTTTTACAATTATACTTCAACATTTATCACGTAGACAAGTTGCTTGTTGAGCTATATTTTTTGCTATATTTAAAAAATAATTACATTCTTCTAATTCTTTTCAGATAGGACTTCTCATTATTAGTAAATAAAATTAAAACCCTGATTGTAGTTCTATCATTTTATAATAAGTTCATTTTTTATTTAATAACTCTGTATGTGTTCAGCTTTCTATGATTTTTCATCACGTCTTAAAAACGTGTATTATATCTGCTTGTTTGACTGTTTGTAATCTATGAGCAGCTACGATAACTGTTCTTCATTTAAATAAATTATCAAAAGCTTGTGCTATATCTTCTTCAGAAAAACTATCTAGAGAACTAGTCGGTTCATCTAAGAAAATAATTTTTGGATTTTTAAGTAAAAGCTTAGCTATAGCTAATCTTTGCTTTTGACCTCAGCTTAGTCTTATTCATTTTTCTCATATTTGAGTTTGGATTCAATCTCTAAAATCATAAATAAATTCACATTTAGATGCTATGATTGCATTTTCTATCTGTTTTTTTGTAGATTTTTCTTTTGTTCAATATAGTAAATTATCTATGATACTTCAATCAAATACATTTGGATCTTGAGTTAGATATCAGATATTTTTATAATAAGATTTGAGTGCTGTTTCAGATAATCTTTGTCCATCTACTGTAATATATCATTTATCTGGATGAATATATCATGAAAGCATTTTTATAAGTGTTGTTTTACCCGATCCACTCTCCCCTACCAATGCTGTTTTTTTTCATCATTGGATTTCTAAATTAAATTTTGAAAAGATATTTTTATCTCAGTAACTTAAACTTATATTATCAATCAAAATATTTCAATTATTAAATTTGAATATGTTTCACTGTTCATATCATTTAAGCGGCGGTATATCATCAAATGTAGTCCGTAATTTTTGTACAAAAGAAATTTGTTCAAAATAAGATAAAGTCAGGTCATTAGTTTCAAATATTACACCAGTCATCTGGTTCGTTAACATCCATATAAGTGTAAATTCAGCAAAATTTGCGTTTCATTGAAATATCTGATATCCATATCGAGCCACTAATCATACTTTTACAAAATCTAGTAATGCTCTAGGTATATCGCTAGCTAATACAAATCATTTACTTTCTTTTACGTCCCATCACATTAGATCTAGAAAAGATTTTGATATAATTTTTAGTTCTTTTATGATTTTATTATTTTGTAAAATTTCGAACTTTGACATTATAAGTCTTACTATTGTTCTATCTGCTTGTATAAAAAGCTCTCTTCTTCAATCTCTTATATTTTTCATACGTTTATTGCCAATCCGCGCTATAATAAGCATCATTATAAAGACAGCAAGTACTATAAAAAACATTATTGGTCAAAGATTGAAAATAATAATGGTAAGTATAGTCAGTATTGTAATAAAAATTCTGACTAATCAATTTGAAAAAATATTCATAATAATTCTTTGTCGATTATCGCATCATTTTTGTAGAATACTATTTGATTTCCCTGTTCCTAATCATTCTATTTTGTTATTGTCTGCTTTTAAATATTTTCATAAATATTCTTCATAAAGAACTTTTTGTAATAATCTGACTGTTACCTGTCTTCGTGTCCTTAAAAAATAATTTAATCAGTAATTTAAAATCATTAATCAAAGAAGAAGGAAAATATATGTTTTAAAAAAACTAAAGTCTCTTAATTCAATTCATTTAATTACCTTACTGACTATGAGTGAGTAAAGTGGCCATATTATTCAAAAGTATACAGAACTAATTAAGTATACAGAATAGCGTAATTTTAGGTGTTTTATCGGCGATAAGAGTCTTTTGAGTGTTTGCATTATTGTTTTATTCGTTAAATCATTTCTCTTTTATTTCGTGAGCTATCTGTACAAGTCATTGTTTATTAACTTCTCACTTATCTAAAACATATACTCGATCTACAGGTAAATAGTCTAATATTGTGAAATAATGTGTGATGATGATAAAACAATTATCTGGAGAATTTAAATTTTTTATCATTTCTGCGACCTGACGAAAAGCATCTACATCTAGTCATGAATCTATTTCATCCAAGAAAATGTATTTGGGTTTAAGTAATTTTAATTGTAATATTTCAAGTTTTCTTCTTTCTCATCAGCTAAATCAGACATTGAGATCTCTTCGTAAAAACTCTCTATCTATACTTAGTCCCTCTATAAGTGGTTCTATAACTTTTTTAAATTGAATAAAAGAAGTTTGAGAATTATTTTGTGCGTCATAAATTGATCTAAGAAATTCAAAAACTTTGACTCATTTAATTTCAGGAATATTTTGAAAAGCTAGGAAAATACCAAATTTTGATCTTTCATCTGGTTTTAGATCTAATATATTTATTTGGTCTTTTCAAGTGCCAAGTATTAGTTCTCAATTTTTAATTAGGTATTTGGGATGTCCCATAATAGTCATAGCAAGTGATGATTTTCATGATCAATTTTTTCCTAAAATGCAGTAATTTTTTCCTAGTTCAAAAGTTAAATTTATGTTTTTTAGTATATCTTTATTCTCTATTTGAACTGATAAATCTTTTATAGTAAGCATAAATTATTAAGTTAATTATAAATTGATTTGTTATAATAGTATTTGAAATAAAAAAAGCAAACTGAAAATCATTTGAAAATGATATTTATAATAGTATATTATCTATATAAAACAAAACAAGTAAATACCATGGAAAATGTGCTAATATTTATTGCAGCTATGGATAAGGTTTTTTTTTATGCCTTTTTGGTAAGTTTTATAATGTTGTTTGTAACAATGATTATTTATTCTTATCAAGATCAAGCAAAAGAAGAATCTTACAACTCAAATGTAGTAAGTATCACTTATTTAGAATGGTGTATGGCTGGCTGGATTTCAGCTGTGACTGCTCTATGGGGCTGCTTACTCATAACCCTATTGATAGGGGTACTCATTTAATCTGTAAATACTGTTTAAATATCCTTAGCTTTTTAGTTGAGGATTTTTTTTATTTGAATTGAGTGAATAAAAGATTAGAAGAATACAGTATTTAAAACTAAACATAAAAATTATGATAATTAATGTCTCTGTGGTACCTTGATCAAAACAAGAAAAAATAGATATACAGCAAGATTTGATGTGAAATGAGGTTTATAAAATATGGTTAAAAGCCAAACCAATAGATGGAGAAGCTAATAAAAATTTAATTCAGATTTTGTCTAATTATTTTAAAATAGCAAAAAAAGATATTATAATTTTGAAAGGAAATAATGGAAGATTGAAGACTATTGAAATAAGAAATTAAATTGATTTTTGTAACATTTCTATCATCATATCACTATGTCTTCATTTGAGATCATGTATCTGCATTTTTTTATTTTCTACAAATTTATTTATATCAAATCAATATTCCTCCAACATAAGTGAAGTATGATCTACTCATATATAGTGAGGCAAGATAACATAATCAGCTCATAATTCATAAAGTTTTATAGATTCTTCTAAGTGATTGGAAACTAGTACTATTATGATGTGCTTATGTACAGATTTAATGGTTTTAAGTAGTATAACGTTTTCTTCAAAAACCCTTACAGTGCTTATTATCATTCTTGTTTCTTTAAGATTTAATTCTTGTAAAAAATCTATATCTCATACATCTCAATATATACAAGGAATCAAACTTTTCTGTAAATATGATATTATTCATGGTTTTTCATCTATTACCAAGATTCTTTCATGTTTTTTTGTTAACACATCATAAAGATTACTACCAAATCTTCAGTATCAAAATAAAATTACATCGTAATTTTCTTTATTTATTTTTTTGTATTCTTTATTCCGACTTCATGGTATATATTTGAGTAAATTTCATTTAAAATATTTATACACTTTTTCTCAATAATCTATAAAATAACTGGATCATGCTATACTTATAAATCATACTATAGTGATTATAGAAATAAGATTGGTATCTTTGAGCGTTCAAGAAGCAATTCACATAGTAATGAATAAAAATGAAAACTCACTTATTTGACCCAATGATCATCAAGTTAAGAAACTATTTTTTTTAGTATGTCACATCAATCATAATATTGTCATTGTAATAAGTGGTTTTATGACTAGAGCAAATACAGTTAGTATAACAGCAGGTAAAATAACTTCTTGAATATGTCAAAAATCTATCTGAGATCATAACAATACAAAAAATATTACTATAAAAAAGTCTCTTAAAGATCTGATTTTACTTATAATTTCAAATCTATATGTAGAAGTAGCTAAAGTAATTCATGCTATCAAAGTACCTATCTCTACACTAAATCAAAGAAGATGAAATACTGTTCATAAAATAAAACATCGTCAGATAGAAAAGAGAAATAAATATTCTTGTGATTCTGCTATTTTGGCAGTTATTTTGGGTATTAAATATTTACTTATCAAAAACAGACCTCATCATAAAGCTATTAATTTCAAAACTAATGATCATATCATCAAACCTATACTTCAACTTCATTCCATTGAAACAAGTCAAAGTAGAATAATCATTACCAAAAGATCTTGTATTATGAGTATTCATATTGATAATCTTCAGAACGTACTTTCGTTTTCTCACTTATCGGTCAATAATTTCATAACAACGATAGTACTACTAAATGACAAACCAACTCATAAATAAACCGCTGTTGTAGCGTCAAATCATAATAAATATGAGATTACAAATCATATAATGGAAGTTATAAGTACTTGTAAAAATCATGCTATGATAGATGTTTTTCATATATCTTTTATCAACAATGGATTCAGTTCCATTCATACCATAAATAACAGAAAACTTACTCATATGTTTGCAAAATTTTGGAATTCAGGATTATTATGTAATAAATTTGGCAAAAAAATACTGATTAGTGTACCAGCAATAATATATCAAATAATCATTGGTTGTTTGAGTAATTTCATAATCCATAGTGCTATCAAGACTGCTCAGATTACAATACTCAAACCTGTAAAAATCTCTTGTTCCATAAATAAGCTAAATCGTTAAATTTATACTAGATAATTGTATTGAAAATTGATAATTTTGTCAAATTTAGACAAATATAAAAATTAAAAAAAGCCTCGCATAAATTACGAGGCTAGATATATAATATTAATTACATTTGAGGATAAGCAATAGTGATAGTAGCTTGATATGCTCACACTTCTTGATTGGTAGGTACAAGTACTCTCAAGTTTACTGTATCAGTTCATATTTCACCTACAGTACCAGCAGGAGAGGTTTTTTCAAATATTTTTCTAGGTGTAGATAGATCAGTTCATCGAGAAGCAAACGCTCATACCAAACCTGTAAATGAAGTACTTCATCTATATTTTGTAGATGCTGATGTTTTCATTTCTATAGCAG
>JBAQPP010000008.1:0-8720 GCA_049305865.1 Candidatus Absconditicoccaceae bacterium | reverse complement strand
CTGCTATAGAAATGAAAACATCAGCATCTACAAAATATAGATGAAGTACTTCATTTACAGGTTTGGTATGAGCGTTTGCTTCTCGATGAACTGATCTATCTACACCTAGAAAAATATTTGAAAAAACTTCTCCTGCTGGTACTGTCGGTGAAATATGAACTGATACAGTAGATCTGAGAGTACTTGTACCTACCAATCAAGAAGTGTGAGCATATCAAGCTACTATCACTATTGCTTATCCTCAAATGTAATTATAATTATATATCTAGCCTCGTAATTTATGCGGGGCTTTTTTTAAATTAAAAAAAAGGTTAGAATATTTGACAAATATAGAAAAGTATTTATAATATAGTATCTTTAAATAATTAATATAATATAAAGATGAAAATAAAAAAATTATTTTTAATCAGTATTTGTCTGTTATTATTTGGATTGTCCTATTCTAGTGCAAATAACGTACTTTGAATATGGTGAGAAAAAGCGTGATGAAACTGAGAATACAATTGAAATTCTTCCGCTATAGATATCAATAAAAATATTTATGTTATCGGTAATTTCCAAGGGACTACAAGTATTTTCTGAACAAGCTTAACATCTAGTGGAAACAAAGATGTTTTTTTGGCTAAGTTAGACGATGATAAAAATCCTTTGCGAGTAAAAAAAGGATGAGGAACTGATATAGATAATATAAGCGCTGTAACTGTAGATAATAGTGGATATGTATATGTTGCATGAAGTTTTACTTCTGAAGCAGATATATTTTGAGTACATGTGCTATCAACACAATGGTATGACAGTGATATATTTTTGGCTAAATTGGATACAAATGGAAATACTGTACGAGTAAAAACAAATACTGGAACAAAAAATGATTATGCTAAAAATATTAAAGTAGATGTAAATGGGAATATATATGTATTATGAGAATTTGAAAATACAGCAAATATATTTGGAGTAAGTTTGACTTCTGATTGAGCTGCACTTGATATATTTTTGGCTAAATTAGATAGTAATGGTGATGCTATACGAGCAAAAAAAACTTGAAATGATAAACATAATTATGCTCTAGATATAGCTTTTTATAATGATAATATATATGTAGCTGGAGTATTTCAATCTACAACTACTATATTTTGATGACCATCACTAGATACTACACAACGATGGGATAGTGATGTTTTTGTAACAAAATTGAGTTCTACTTGAACTGTAATACGAGCAAAAAAAGGATGAAATGATGTATGAGAATCTGTAAAATCATTAACTGTAAATAATTGATACATATATATAGTAGGTGGATTCACATGAACAGCCAATATGTTTTGAGCGACTCTAACTTCAAGCTGAGGATCAGATGGTTACCTATCAAAATTGGATGCAAATGGGAATAATGTATTATCTAAAAGTTTTGGATGAACAAATAATGATGTCGTAATATCTGCTAGTATAGATAATGATGGGAATATCTATCTTGTAGGTAATTTTGAATGAACAGTAAATTCTTTTTGAGAACAGATAGTTTCAAGTTGATGATCAGATATTTTTGTATCAAAATTAAATACAAGTGGGATTGGAATGCGAGTAGAAAAAGTTGGTTGAGTATGAAACGATAGTGCTAGTAGTATATCATTGAATAATGAAGATAATGTTTATGTTGTAGGTAAATTTGCATGAACTGCTGATATTTTTGGAACATCACTCACATCTGCTTGAAGTACAGATCTTTTTTTGTCAAAACTATTACCATTTTCTGCTATGGTTATCATACCAGATACCACTAATACCAATACAATAGCTAATGAGTTTACTAGTAAATGATATATTGAGAGCGGTGATAATTTCATATGATCAAAAGCGATTTCGCTAATCAATACAGATGGTAATATACCAACATCATTGAATATAAAAAATCAAAACATCAAATTATCTTTTTCTGCAAATACTCAATTTAAAAAAGCCGACAACATTACTAATTATAGTGGTATAATATCAGCTCCTATTATAAAATCTGTAAATACTGTGAACAGCGAAACTGTATTATCGGCGTTTAAAGTAGGTAGTAGTTTGGAATCAATTAAATTAACATGATGAGTCGCTACTCTATCGATTCCTGTACCTTGAGAAACTATATGAAATACAGTACAAGTTTATTATTCTGAAGATAATTGAGTTAATTGGTATCCTCAGACTACAACTACTGTAACAAATATCTGATGAGAACCATATGTAGAATTTACTACGAATCACTTTACTGACTTTGCTGTGACTCTTCCAGAATGACAATGAGGAGGTTCTTTCACTTGAACATTTGTCATTAACAACGATGCTGCTTCTACATCTTCAACAGGTGTAACTTTGAATATGTCTACAACCCCAGCAGCGACACATATGAGATTCTCTGATGATTGATCTTCTCGATCTTCTCGAGAAACTTATGCGACTTCCAAGTCTCGAACTCTGCCTTGAACATATTGAACCAAAACTGTTTATGTACAATTTGATGCTAATAATGATTCATCTGGTGATGCCCAAACTAGTGATAGTATAAATTATTCTATGTGAGGATGTATTTGATGAGTTTGAGAGGCTTGTCTAAGTCTAGAAATCACCGCTGTTACTGGAGAATGTCGATATGGAGTCAATCTTGATCTATGAGACCATACTCAGACATATAATGCATTTACTATAACTGGAGCATTTACTGGAAACAATTGAACATATCCACTTAGACGATCTTGTAATGATACTGCTTGAAAAGCTCCTTGGAATATGCAGATATCTTCCACTAATTTACTAGTAACTGGAACTTCTTATTCTATTCCCAATACTGCTATAGAAATGAAAACATCAGCATCTACAAAATATAGATGAAGTACTTCATTTACAGGTTTAGTATGAGCATTCGCTTCTCGATGAACTGATTTATCTAACCCTAGAAAAATATTTGAAAAAACTTCTCCTGCTGGTACTGTAGGTGAAATATGAACTGATACAGTAAACTTGAGAGTGCTTGTACCTACTAATCAAGAAGTGTGAGCATATCAAGCTACTATCACTATTGCTTATCCTCAGATGTAATTAATATTATATATCTAGCCTCGTAATTTATGCGGGGCTTTTTTAAATTGAAAAAACAATAAAATTACTTAAACAAGTATTGTGTTTAAAATTTATATGATGAATGCAAATATTAAAAAAGATAGATAAATGAATTTCAGAGTTTTTTATATTATTGATAAAAATTTATCAATATATATTATCTCCTGATAAGTGAATTCCATCACTGTGGTTAAAATGAAAAATATGTATGCATGAGCCACATTGTAGTGAATATGGAATAAAGGTTTTAAGGAGATATGGAATACTAAGATGATTATTTTTAGCATCAGATAGGGTTTTACATTGTACTTGAGGAATGAATAAAGTTTATGATCCAGAATTTTACAAAGTTGTTTTCTTTTCTTCAGCTCCTATAGGGGTACCTTTTCTTGAAGAATTGAGCAAAGATAAAAGATTTGAAATTGTAGGTGTAGTTACACAATGCGATAAACCAGCAGGGAGATGAATGGAGATGTGTGAAAATATATTGAAAGTAGAAAGTAGAAAATTGAAAGCAGCAAATTTAGACATAGAAGACTTTGTCAAAACTCCCAATAAATTAAATCCAGAAAAATCTGATGAAGGCAAAGAATTTTATGAACGATTAAAGAATAAAGAGCCAGATTTACTAGTTGTCATAGCCTATGGAAAAATAATACCACAGGCTGTTTTGGATATACCAAAGATTGCTCCTATAAATATTCACGGATCATTATTACCAAAATATCGCGGTGCCTCACCTATCCAATCAATATTTCTAAATAATGATAAAGAAACCTGAATCACAATCATGAAAATGGATGCTGGTATGGATACATGAAATATGATAGAAAAATTGAAATTCAAAATTAAATTTGAATGGACATGTAAAGATGTAATAGAAAAGATGAAAGAAGTATGACCAGAATTTTTAAATGATGTATTGCGAAAATACGGCAAGCAGATGTTGGGTGAAGAAGTACAAAATAGTGATGATGCAACATATTGTAATAAAATGGAAAAAGAATCTTGATTGATAGATATATCAAAAGATAGTTTAGAAGAGATTTATAATAAATATCGTGGATTTTATTTACGACCCAAAATTTATTTTATATGGAAAGATAAAAGAGTGATTATAGAAGAATTAAACCTAGATGAAAAAATATTTGAAGAAAACAAAAAAAGTCCTCTCTTTGAATGAAAGGATTTAAATACTGCAGTAATAGCAATTAAAGTAAAACCTGAAGGGAAAAAAGCTATGACTTGGCAAGAATTTTGGAGATGATATGGAAAATAATAAATTTATAACTTATACTTTTTAAAAATTTCTTTGTATTCTTGTAGTACGAAAATATTATCAAATAAACATGCTACAGTAAGAGGACCTACTCATCAAGGTACGGGGGTAATATATCCAACCTTATCTTTAATATCGTCGAAATTTACGTCTCCGACTGGCTTACCATCGATATGTCAGTAGCCTACGTCTACTATAATTTGTGAATTGTCATCGCGAATAAATGATGAATCAATTAAATGGACTTTTCAAGTACATGAAATAATATAATCAGATTTTTGTGTGATTTCTTTTATATGATTGACATCACTATTTTCATTAAATGAAAAAACAGTGGCTCATTTTTTGATACACTCAAGAGCCAATGGTTTACCTATGAGATTGCTCTGTCATAGGATAGATACAGCCTTTCAATCTAAGTTTCAGAGCTTGTACTCGTCTAGTAGATAAAGTACTGCTTTGGGGGTGGCGGGTAAAAAATCTATTAAATCTATAGAAGAGAGACCAACATCTACTCATCACATTCCATCTATATCTTTAGATGGTGAAATAGTAGCAAGTATTTGATTTTTGAATTTATGAAATTTTTCTGGTAATGGCAATTGTATTATAATTCATACGCAACTAGGATCGTAATTGAGGTATTGTATGAGTTCTATAACTTGATGTACATCATTATATTCTTGATTTATAAACAAATCCAAGTTTCTAAATTTACCGGAATCTGGATTTTCAAAACTTGTTTGTCCAAAAACCATGGTTGAAATTCAGATTTTTTCTCAATATTTTTTTTTGTGATTTACATATACTGTTGAAGAATAATCTTCTCATAAAAAAATTATTGCTACGTAAACTGGCTTATCAGTAAAAGTTTCTATTTTTTTAAGTTGAAGTTTGGACTGTAAATTTTGAGATATATCTTTTCAAGAGAGTAATTGCATAAATATTTTTTATAGATAAATTTGTGTCATTATAAGTAAATAAAAATTAAGAACAATAAAAAATTGAAAATAAAAATCTGATTATTATATTCAGTTTTTTATTTTATATAAAAAAATGTTAAAAGACTGAGTTGATATGAAATTATGATTAGATGATAAAGAAATTAATGAAACTAAAAATAGTATAAATAATATAGATTTTTTAATAGAGACTGTCAGAGAAGAGCTTTTTGATAATAATAGTGAAAGCAACAGAAAACGACTTGAAGAACTAAAACAGGTCCGCAATAATTTGATAAATAAAAAAGAAAAAATGGAAAAAGATTAGTTCAATAATAATATTTTATTATAAAATATTATTAAAATATATTATCCTACTGGAGCACCTCATGATGGAACACAAAGCATAGCTCATGAATAAACCTTTTTTCGCAAAGATCAATCACATACACAAAGCTCCATCAATCAACCATCATATCTAATAGCTCAAACTCAATGTGATGAGCAATCATTTGCTCATTCAATAGCACTCCAAGATGGAACTTTTATACTTCAATTGAAAGTTCAATCTGAAACAATTAAATTTGATATTGTTCATGTTCAAGTAATTAAGTCTGACAATACTCATGTTCAAGAAACATTCATATCTCAATTTATATCTAGATCAGCCTGAGGATCGCTTGTATTTATTCACATTCAGTTAGGCACATTGATAATAAATGTTCATGATTTTATAGATGAAACTCATATAGATCGACTTCAATTTCGTATAAATGTATTATTATGAGATACACTTGTATTGTTTCATGCGGCGAAACTATTATTTGCATTTATGGTATTAGAATTTCATCCGGGTATAACAGAATAATTTCAACTTATACTATTTGAAAGTCATCATCATATGATTGAATAATTTCCTCTATTTATTATATTATTAGTTGAGCCTGTAATTGTAATAATACTATTATCGGTCCATACTCATACATTATTTCTTTTGCAATTTTTCACATCAGAATCACATCAATAATTTGATGATATCCTACTATTTACTCAATCTAAAACTATACCAGTTGTTCATGTAACTGTTCAATCTGATGTAAGTACTATCTGTTTTACATATTGTACTGCATTGTTTATACCTGTCACGATAGTAAATGCATTGGAAAAAAACAAAGCAAAAGACATACCAAGCAAAAATACTATTGTAAATTTTGGTAATAAATTTCTTTTCTTGTATGGTTTATATCAATGGAAGGTCATCTAAATTGGCAGGTAAAAATATAAATTTCTCATATTAAATTATACTCAACAATGTTTTATTTACAAAAAAAGTACTGCTAATAAGAAGCACTATATTTACATATCCACATAATATGATATAAATTATATTAAAAACTTGATTATAAAGACTTATTTCTTATATATTATGATAATTAAATAAAAAAAATTAAATAAAATTTTTTAATTGATGATATCACACGATGCGTATAGTTATCTTGTTGTTTTGGGGTGTAATAATTTTTGTATGATTCTCCTACTGAGATTGTATTTATAATAAACAATGATTCTGGGAATGTTCACAAACCAAAACTATATTATTAGATCAAACAATAGATAGAACTATCACTCCAGAAGAAACAAATATCAATCTAGCTGATATGGATTTTACTGACCCAAAAGAATGTAGTACTGATTTTTGTTATAAAGAAAGTCAGATTATAGTTACCGTTAAAAAAATATGGAAGCCTATGATATCTGTAATCAACAAGGAGACCCTTGAATCTCGAGATTTTGCAAAAAGTTTTCCAAACATATCAGAAAAGAAACTATTGAATAACAACTCTCCAGTATATGATAGATTTATTTTACAGAAAGTTTTGTATGAAAGATGACTGCTTGATAGTAAACCAACTGGAAAAATATGATACCTTACAGAACAGGCAATTATGGCACTACAATGTATTAAATGATTAAAAGAATATAATGAGTCTAGTTGAATGTTTATTGTATGACCAAAGACAATAATAGAAGTGAATAAAATAAAAGATAAAATGAAGAATTCAAATTATCTAAAAAATACTAGATTTCCAAACATTGATTTTGCAAAATGCTGAGATGATTTTGAAGAGCGTAATAAAGATTTGAATAATTTAATATGAAATCCTCCAAGCTGGGCAAATAACAACTACTGAAATGCAATTACTCCAAATTATTATCTAAAACCTGAAGGGGAAGTAAAAATCAAAAAAACAGAATAAAACTATAACTCAATCTGAACTATTTCTCCTTTTGAATAATTTCAATCAAGTTTTACTTGAATATAGTTTCCGGTCCATCATTGCCGTTTTTCATCTTTTTTTCATTCGATAAGAACCGAATGTGTAAGTCATTTGTTTTTTGTGATAAAAGAATTTCTGACCTGAGCAGCAATTAGATTTAATTGTTTTTTCCTAGATAATCTGATTGAATTTAGTATTTGATTTTCAAATTTTCATGCAGGCACAGACTCCCCTTTTGTATGTCATGAAAATGGAAATTCATGTAATTTGGTTATATTATATGTTGTGATTGAATTTAACATTTGTTGAAAATCAGCTTTTGTTTCTCATGGGAATCACACAATAAGATCAGCTCAAATTGATATAAGGTCCGGTCTTTTTAATGTTTGAAATTTTTTGAGAGTTTGAGTGAGATGTTTGTTATCGTAATTTCTATTCATTGATTTTAAAATATTGTCAGAAAAATGCTGAATAGAAATATGGAAATGCGGCATTATCCTAGGATTTTCTATGATATGAAAAAAATCATTATTTAGATACTCTGGTCAGATACTAGAAATTCTAATTCTAGGGATTGTAGTCTGATTTAGTATTTCTTGTAATAAATATGGAAATTTAGACCCACTAATATTATTAGTATTGTCACATCATCGCGCTGCTAAATTAACTCCAGTAAGCACTATTTCTTTTCATCATAATGCAGAAAAATCATTTATCTCATCTATAATTTCATCCAGTGGTCTAGATCGATGTTTTCATCTTTTCATAATAGTGAGACAAAACGTACAAAAATTATCACAACCGTTTTGGATAAGTATAAATTTTTTGGTATACAGACTTGTTTTGGTTCACTCTGATTTAAATTCTTTTCATGGATCTTCTCAAATCAAAAAAATTTGATTATTAAACTTTTTGAGTTCTGGATAGATTGCATAAAACTTTTCAGAGTCTATTAACTTTCATTTATCAAAAACTCAGCATCACGTCATATAAATTTTCTTTCAAGCTTCCAAATTTTTGATAACATCCTTAAGTCGTTTATTTTTTGCTCTATCAGTAACTACACAGGTTGCAAGAAGATAATTTGAATCTTCATTTAAATTATTCTGATCGAAATATCAG
>JBAQPP010000007.1:0-114710 GCA_049305865.1 Candidatus Absconditicoccaceae bacterium | reverse complement strand
TATTTCATCTTGTTGATCTCATATGCTTGAAGATTATATCTCACCATATAGTGCAACATGTTTTCTAAATCTTGAAAAAAATTGATGACTAATGATCTGAAAAACCAATATGGATGAATTTGCAATGTGATGATCTACAGAGAATTCATACTTTGGGAATACTACCAATAATCATTGAAAAGATCGCGTTCCATGATGAACTTCATGATGATCTGCTGC
Organism: Candidatus Absconditicoccaceae bacterium; assembly: GCA_049305865.1. Classification (GTDB taxonomy): domain Bacteria; phylum Patescibacteriota; class Gracilibacteria; order Absconditabacterales; family Absconditicoccaceae; genus UBA6263. The sequence goes on along the minus strand of JBAQPP010000007.1, from coordinate 114,491 downwards.
GGCCGTTGCTTCTGATTGTTGTATAGCAGCACTTGGTACAGATACTTGATGAAGCGTCCGCCAGCCTGCATCTTTTTGTGGTATAGTGTGACTCAAACCTACATATGGTAGAGTATCTAGATATGGAGTACAGTCTATGACATCTAGCTTTGATCAGGTTGGTACATTTACCAAAACTATTCAAGATGCTAGGATATTATTATCTTCTATAGCTGGATTTGATCCTCAAGATTCTCAGAGTGATCCTAGAGCTGATAATTTAGATTTTTTAGAATATTCTGATCCCAAAACGCTTAAAATAGCATTACCCAAGGAAGTTTTTACTGATTGACTAGATCCCAAGGTAAAAGCCAAATTTCTCGAAACTATAGAAAAACTCAAATCAGCATGATTTCAAGTTGATGAAATATCTATTCCACCATTAGCGTATGCAGTACCAATATATTATACACTGATGCCCGCAGAAGTAAGTACCAATCTATCTAGATTTGATGGTATCAAGTTCGGCTTACAAGAAGATACTACCAATTTTGATAATATGATGGATTATTATTCCAAGATTAGGTCAGAAGGATTTGGTGAAGAAGCAAAAAGAAGAATTTTGCTTGGTACTTTTGTACTTAGTAGTTCAAACTATGAATGATATTATCTCAAAGCTCAAAAGGCAAGAGACCAACTAAAATCTGATTTTAATAAAATATATTCATCTTACGATATTATTATTATGCCTACTTCACCTGAGGTAGCATGGAAATTTTGAGAAAAATCAGATCCTATTAAAATGTACCTTGCTGATATATATACTGTGTCTGCTAATATGTGATGATTGCCAGCAATATCAGTTCCTATCTGAACTATAGATGATAGATGAGAAGATATGCCTGTAGGTATACAGTTGATGTGAAATGTATGGGAAGAAAATAAAATTTTGGATCTTTGAGAATGGATTGAAAAAAATAATTAATTTATTAAGAACAAACTAATAAAAAAAATTTATCCATAAAATTTTCCAAATGATTTATACTGTAAGTAAAAAATTCTTTTTCTACTTCCTACTTTCTAGTTTTTGTCTGCCGCTTTCTAGTTGTTTTGCTCAGATTGAAAATGAAGATATTAAAACTTGACCCCAGACAACAGTAGTTACATTGACGATAGAGGTACCAAATGAATATCTGCAAAGCAAAAGTATCTTAGAGGCAGCTACAATTTATGGTGTAGATTCCAAGATTTTGGCTCAGAAAATTAGTGAACATTATTTTAATAAATTTGAAGTCCAGGAATTAGATGATATTACCAATCTTCAAAACACTCACTGAGTAAATATTGATGATATAAAAGAAATTGCAAAATGATTACAAAATATTTATCCAGCTACACCTCAACAAAAAGAAACTTTGGTCCAGATAACGAAAGAAAATAAAATATTAACTCAAAGAGAATTTGTTTTTCGATCTGTTGTAGCTATTTTATGTTTATATTTTCTTAGTTATTTCCTTACATACCGAGAACTTATCCACCACAATATTCATAAAAGATTACGAAATACTTTGCTTTTGATAAGCTTTGTATGATATGCTATTATTATATTGAGTTATTTATTACCACAGATATACTCAGTAAATATGCAACTTTGACTAGATATTATATATCATAATTTACGAATCTGATTTATAATTATTTTCTTGTGATTTTCTCACGCTTTACGATATCTATTCCACTATAGACCACTCAAGAGGAAGCTACATCACAAACTTTCTCAACATACACCTATAAATCATCAAGTATCACACAAAACTGCACATAAGACTTCTCATTCGAAACATCCAGCTGCAAAATTAAAAAAAATAAAATAATTTGTTGATTATATTACATTTAACTCTTTCACGAAGACAATCCCGCTTTAGCGGGATTTTTCTATTTAAAAGTTATTTGTTATTGACAAAATCTTGATTTTCTATATCAAAAAAGTATATTAAACTTAAGCATTTTAACGCTCTAAAATACTAACAATGGAACAATATACGCAAGAGGAAATTTATGAAGAAGAATACGAGGAGGAACAATCTCTATTCTCCAAGATATGGAAAATATTAAAATATATACTTATCATAGCTTTTATAGTTTTGATAGTTTTTTCTATTATACGTAATATTGAAAAATCTCCCATAGAAGATACCAATACTAGTAACACTAGTATATTTACACAAGAATATATAATACAAAATGATTTAACTACTGATGAAAAAGTTTACTGAGTAGTAGTCTCTGATAATTTAATAAATATTACAAATTCTATATGAGGCACTATTTCATATGAGAACTGTCAACCATGAAAGAAAGTTTTTACTTGAGAGATGATTTATCATATTTCGCCTTCAGACGATGTTGCTACTCAAAACTCTAATATTCAACTTTCTTATATTAAAAAACAGATAGATAACCTCAAAGATATTATTTCGCATACACAAAATAGTTTTGATATACAAAACGATTTACTCAAACAACAAGAAGAGGTCAATCAGAGAAATTATCTATTATTTCGAGATAATATGGAGAATCTAGAACAACAAAAAGATTTAAATTCTGATGATATGGATATCACACAAGATAATATGGATAAGCAGCTAGATCTTCTGCAACAATCTCAGAATATAGATTTATCAAAACTCAATGTCAATATAGATAGTTTCAAACAGCAACTTAAAATAGCCATTACTGACACTATGAGGAAACTTGATGATACATTTTGAATTACAGATTCTACATCAAATGTATCGTATGACTCATCATTATCGGCCAATAATCCCAGTCTAAAATCTCAAGTAAAATCTGATTTTAATTTATTAAATTCTAAATTAAATAACATAATAGATATGACAGATGATGATTTATCAGAATATATAACTGATTTATCTAATCTATTTTCTCTAGCTTCTAAGTCAGTAGACGCATCTATTGCTTCCATTGCTTTACCACAGACATCAACAAGCTGACCATCTATAGAAACTTTTTATACTATGTTCTCAGCATATTCCACATCGTTACAGACCTATAAGACAAATTTTCAAAGTCTTGCATCAGCATACCATACTACATTAGTCAATTATGATGCACAGATCAATAGTCTACAAAACAATATAGATTCTATGGATGATAACAAATCTCCATCTGCCGAACTGACATTTGATTCCAATATCAATACTATGAAATCTCAGTTAAATAACTTAGAATTATCTACTACAAGCATATCAAAACAGATCCAGAATTCCGATAATACTCAATCTATACAATTATGACAACTTCAAGGTCAATATCTTACACTAGCACAAAATTATGAATTGCTTGTAAATAATTTGTGAGGAGAGGTTATCAAGTCTCCAATAAACTGAATCATAAAAGTCAAACAAGCGACTCAATTAAATAAAGTAAATCCCAATACAATGCTATGTCAGATAGTCCCAGTAAAAGATAATGCTATTAAGATTCAGATTTTTTCTCCTTATAAATTGGATATAGGTCAAAAAATAATTTTTCTTGATTGAGAAAAACAACTCTGAGAATGACAGATTGAATACCAACTTCCATATGTAGATCCTACTACTCAAAACTATACATACGAAATTATTTCCACAAACATTGACGTTGTAGAATGACAGAGATTATCTGTAGCTTTCCAATTAAGTTCTATCACTACTTGAAATATAATGATTCCGCTTGATTATGTTCAACCCAAATTGGATTGATATTATGTTTATATCAAAATTGCTAATGCTCAGTGACAATCCGCAGCATTTGATAAAAAAATTCAAGTCTGAGACATCGACAATGGATATATCCAAGTCTTATCATGATTACAGATAGGAAATATTATAATGAAATAACGATATTGTTTAACATATTCAATACATCATCATGATCAACTTTCTAAAAAAAAATAAACTCGTAATTATAATACTTACAACTTTTCTTGGTTTGTATGGATTTTATAGTTTGATGACAATCACCAAAGAAGTCACACCATCTGTAAATATTCCATATTACAACATAGTAGTCACTTATCCATGAGCAGATTCCAAAACCATAGAAGAACAAGTAACAAGCAAGCTCGAACAAAAATTTAAAGCAATCAATTTTCTAAAAAAGATAACATCTACGACTAGTTACAATTTTGCTGTTATTACATTAGAATTTATGACGCAAAAAAATAACAACGACGCAATCAATGATATTAAATCTGCAATAGACCAGATATATGCTACATTACCAAGTGATGTGAAATATCCTAGCGTAAAAAAAGTAGATATAAGTGATTCTCCTATGTATGTTTTCTCTGTTGCTAGCAAAAATTCTTTAGAAACGTTATATCCTAGGATTAGTCCATTAGAAGATAATATCAAATCTGTAAAATGAGTTTCAGATGTATCTATTATCGGCAAACCACAAAAAACTATTAAAATCAATTTTGATTTTGCTAAAATTGCTGAAAATAATTTGGATATATGAATGATTATATGACAGCTCAGATCATCATTCCTCAAGTTACCAACAGATAAAAAACAGATCCAAAATACTCTTTATTCTTTCGAAATAAGTACTTACGAAAACGATATTCAAAAGATTATACAGCAAGTAAAAGATTTTGAAATATTCAATATATGATGAAAGACGCTTCGCGTCTCTGATATAGCAACCGTAAAATTTTGATATAAATGATCACAGCAAAAATCATTTCTTTTTTTCTCATGAGATACAGTGAATGCAATATCTTTTCAGGTTAAAAAAGTTCCATGATATGATGTAAACGATGTAACACTTAACTTAAAAAATAAGATACAAGAATATTCCAAACAAAATCCTGATCTACAAGTTATAGAGATTCAATCCAGCGAAGAATCAATCAAGAAAATATATAATCTGTTCTTTGAAAATTTTTTGGAAACATGATTATTGGTACTTTTGGTGATACTTGTGTTCCTGGGATTTAGACCGTCACTACTAATAGTATTTTCCTTTGTCTTGGTTTATCTTATAAATTTTCTGGTTTTTAAAGCATCATGATCTTCGTTCAATAATATAGTATCATTTTGACTTATTTTGATTCTTTGAATCATGATAGATAACCTTATAGTGGTCACTCAATGAATAATAGTATGATATAGAGAGACATGAAATATGTGGTGAGCCATAGAATTTTCACTTAAAAATTATTCTAGACCTATAATATTTGGTACGCTTACGACGATAGCTATTTTTCTTCCGATGTATTTTGGACTTACAGGTATAATAGGGGAGTTTATGAAACCATTCCCATTTACGGTGACGACCAATCTCTCTATTTCATTGATTGTATCTTTAGTTATATTGCCAGTTTTGTTTGCAACATTTTTATCCAAGACAAAATTGAAAGAAGTTCAAAGTATGGTTTTTCTAGAGCATCTGGGTAAAAGGATGTGAAATTTTTTCTTCAAAAGCAACCAAAAAAAATCTTGATCAGTATGACTTATGTCTATTTTTTGGGTATTATTTGTATTTGCATTTATACTTATGTGATTATGAGTCATTAAAATAGATTTTTTATGAAATAGTGATTCAGAAAATATTTGGATAAATATGCAATATACGCCTTGAATATCTACGATGCAGAACCAAGAATATACAAATACAATCACACAAGAAGTATGATCTTATGTAAATCAAAAATATGGTAAAACTATAGAGTATATAGAAGTAAGTATAGGATCGCTTGGACTACAACAATGACAAAAAGATCCTAGCAATATAGCCAGCCTTTCTATCAAGCTTGTTCCTTTCAAAGATAGAAATATCAAATCATACGTAATGAACGAGCAACTACAATCATACGTCAAAACCATTAAACCAAAATATAAATTTCTTCAAGATATTTCTACTTTGACTTTGAAATGATGACCATGATGAGGTAGTAAACCAGTGTGATTCTACCTAGTCTGAGATGATTATGCGGCAATATGAAAATACATATCCAAAATTATGCCTCTTATATCCAAGATTCCTTGAATATATAATCTTTCAACATCATTGGAATATGGTAATTGAAGATTTAAATATGTACTAGATCTAAATAAGATAAAGCAACTAAACTCTAGTGCGGCATCTATTGCTACCATGTTTGCTGGTATACAAAACGGAGAATATGAACCCAATTGAATCCTTATAAAGGAATTTAATGAATTCTGAAAAGATTCCATACCATTGGTTTGATTTATAGATTATGCTTGAAATATAGATGATCAGAAAATCTGAAATGTATATCTACAACAATTATTACAAAAAAAATATTTCGAGCCAGAGTTGGCCGGTATAAATAAAATCAATTGATCTAAAGCTGTCCTTATTTCAGCAGATAAAACAACTAAAACTGCATTATCAGAAATTACGTCTAAGATCAATCAAATCATCAAGTCCAATCCTTTACCAGATGGTGTAAGATATGAAGTATGAGCAGATATTGAAGAGCAAGCTGCAGTGTGAGTAGATTTATGAAAAAGTTTATGAATAGGTATCTTGTTAATGTTTTTGATTCTGGTTATCCAATTCAAAAATCTCAAATATCCTATAATAGTTATATCTTCTATATTCCTTTCGGTATCATGAGCACTTATTATATTGGCTATTACCTGATATCCATTTAGTTTTCCAGCTCAGATATGAATATTTTGAGTGCTGTGAGTATGAGTCAATCAAGCTATCATACATATCGAAGATTTTAAAGATTTCTACGAAAAAGATGGTATGTCTGCATTAGAGAGTTTCAAAAAATCTATTTCAATCAGATTTGTTCCCATATTTCTTACAAAACTAACAACAATATTATGATTGCTTATATTGGCATTCAAAGATGAATTATTTGGTTCTATGGCGATAGCATTTATAGGATGATTAGTGGTTTCATTCTTTATTACCTTGGTTTATATACCAGCTTTCGTAAGCCTTACATCAAAGCCTTATTATAAACATCCAGAACATTAATTTTAACTTCCGGTAACTTATATATGCAAATATTAGAATGAATCTGAGATATACAAAACTGAATAGTTAATCTTCAATGAGATATACAATCTCATACTTTGTTTGAACTTAAAAATATTTTACAAGATATAAGACTACAAATAGCAGATGAAGCAAAAAAATATGTAGGCTATCCATCTGTATGATACGGTGGCCCTGCTAGATGAATAGATGAAAATTGATTTGATTGTTCATGATTTGTTACATATATCTTAGATAAATTTTGATTATCCAAATCTAATATCAGACATACAAACGAGTATTTTGATAATTATGGAATAAATATTCACAGAGAATTTGCTCAAGCATGAGATCTTATATTCTTTTCTAAGGATGGGTTAGTTCCCAAACATATTTGAATAGTTATTTCCAATACGGAATATATCCATGCACCAGGTAAAGCAAATACATTTGTAGAAATACAAAAAATTCAAGATGAACCAATAGAAAAAAATACTCCATGAAAAATCTATACTCATAATCCTATATGATTCAAAAGGGTAGTACTAGAATTAGATAAAGATAAATTTGATTTTAATGGCAGTAATAGGAAAAGGCGAGGGAATATACTTTAATATACTTTGTCATTCCGGTCTTATCAGCGGAGCTTGCAAACGGAATCTAAAATTATTTTTCATTGAAAATTAAATCATAATTTCCCGTTAATATTCTTAGTATTGACATTTAATGTTAAATATATATAAAACATAAAACAAAAATTAAAATCTATGAAAAAATACAATTTTTATTTCGGTACAATAAGCATAATCCTTGGACTTCTTCCCCTGATATTACTAAGGGATTTGAGCCTTGTCAACGAACATCTTACAGAAATTGTAAGTTCTCTCGGGTCTTTGATGACTATCACAATTGTTCTTATTGTTTTCGGAGTAGATCAAAGGTGTGTTAGTATAATCCAAACTCATCCTGGTTTACCAAAACAAAAAACTGATTTTTTTACAGTACCAATTCTTTGTCTTGTTTTCTTTCTCGAATTTATCTTGTTCTACCTTATCTATCCAATATTTTTCAAAGGACAGTTCAATTATTTACTTGGTTCTTTGGGAAGTATAGTTACCGCTTATGTAATTTACATTGTATTTGGTGGTACATACACGCTAATGAGGACTCATGAAGTAGAAGAAAAAGTAAAGGGGGCGAAGAAAGACTAATTTGTTTCTTATTGCTAAATAAAAGTCTCCGGAGTTTTTCCGGGACTTTTTTTATAAAAGATATTATAACGTTCAAGATTATCTCTTATCCAAGACAATACGGGAATGACGATAAATGTTAGCAATGACAAATTTATTAAAATGGAAATTCTCTTATTCAATCCTTCCATACTTGGGAAAAAAGCTATACACAATATTATAAAAAGATCATACGACCTTATCTAGTCATTTTTCTTGTTTAAACATTCTTTCTGTTAATATTCATTCAAGTTTAAACATTTCTTGTTCTATTTTCTTTCCAGCTTCATGAAATTCTGGTTTTTCTATGTTTTCTTCTTTTTCGTTTAAATCTCTAAACTGCCAAAATAATTCTGGATTAACTTCCAAGAATCTTTTGAATAAAAGGCCTCATTTTGTCTTCATAGATTCTATTTTAGACACTATATATTCATCAATAATCTTTTTTATCTTAGCTCTTTCATCATCATCCAAAGATTTAAATATAGGTCAAAAGATTTCATGATTTTCTAATTCACTAAAATATGGAATATGCCCATGTTTTTCCTCTAGATTTGTAATTATATTTTGTATCTGACGTATTTCACTTTCTGTCATGTCTTATATTGGTTATAAAAAGAAAAAAATCTGATTTCCATTCAATCACAGATTTTTATTTACGAGGATAGTATAGTAATTTTTATTTTATAATCAAATATATTTTTTCTTGTCATAGAGAGCAAAGTGTGGCGATCTTAAAATAAGATTGCTTCGTCATAAACTTCTCACAATAACTAGCTATCTCCAATCCATACCATCAATAAAGAATCAACCATTATAACTATCTTTTTTTATTTTCCCTACTATACTTATTTCACTAGCGTCAAATCCATCACACTCACTTCACTTACTCCAAAACATACTAGTCACTTTTTTTCAATCTAGTTCTCAGTGTATTTTGAGATGTGCTCATCAGTTTTTTCAAACTTTTTCAACCTTTTTGATTTTTAAATTATCTATAATAAACACCGGTTCTCTATTACCTTCACCAAATGGTGCTAATTTTTCTATATCACTTAGACTTTCAATATTCCGTTCATGTGAATATATTTGTGTATCTATTTTTAATGATTTTTGTAGATTTAAATCAGATATGTTTTCTTTACAGTAGTTTCTCAGAAACTCTTTGAATTCATCTAATCTATCAAGTTTAATAGCTAATCATCAAGCTTGTTTATGTCCTCAGAAACGTATCAACATATGTTCTGCCTGTGCAAGCATATCTATAATATTAAAATACTCTGGTCATCTTAAACTTGCAACCGCCATATCTTTTTCCTTATCTATTTTAAATACTACAGATGGCTTGTTGTATCTTTCAGTCATTTTCCCAGCGACTATTCATACTATTCATTCGTGAAATTCTTCATCAGCGGCTATCAATATATTATGACTATGATCTATTATCTGGTCGGCAATTTTAAATGCTTTTTCTTGTAATTTTTTTCTTTCATTATTTACTTCATCTATTTTTACCAAGTGTTCAAATTGTTTTTCACCTGTATATAATAATGCTCTGAGACTATCATATGGAGATTTTATCCTTCATCATGCATTTATTCTAGGTCATATCACAAATCATATGTGGAAAGTATCTACATTATCTCTCAAATTTAAATAATCTAGAAATCACCTTATGGAGGTAGCTAATTTATGTCTTTGAGTATTGATCAATTCCAGTCATTTTTTTACTATCACTCTATTTTCTTGTATAAGTGGTACTATATCAGCAACCGTTCATATTGCTACTATCGGTAAAAAATAATTAAAAATCTGATTTTTTTCTTCATTATCAAAATTTGATCTAGCTAAGATTGCGTTCATTAATTTAAATGCAACTCCTACACCAGCCAATCATTTGAATGCATATTTACTAGATATCTGAGGATTAACCACAGCAAATGCTTTTGGTATCTGATCGTGTTCTTTATGGTGATCTGTTATGATTACATCGATTCATTGTTCTTTCGCATACAAAATTTCATTTACGCTAGCAATTCAGTTATCGACAGTAATCATCAGACTTACTCATTTGCTTTTTATATCATCGATATGATTGTTTTTTAATCCATAACCATCTTTTATCCTATCAGGATATTGGATACTTATATCTCTATAATTTAAAAATTTTGTAATAAACCTATAAAGTAATCGACTAGATGTCACTCCGTCTACATCATAATCTCAGAATATCATTATTTTTTCTCAATTTTTTATCGCTCTTAGTATCCTATCTACTGCTATTTCCATATCATTTAACAAAAAAGGGTCTAGCCAATAATCAGCTAGTTTGGGGTTTAAAAAATTTTCTACATCATCCTGGATACCTCTTACTTTAAATAATCTTGTAAGCAATGATTCATCTGGATTTTCATATTGAATATTGAAGTTCATATAACTTATATTTGAGAAGATTTGAAACAATATTGATATTGCAATGAAATTATTTTATCGCGAGTCACTTCTACATTTCTAAATTTCAATTACAAATACATTTTATATGATTTATTTTAAGAAAATAATTCTAGTTGAATATTCTTATTATCAAAAGCTTCATTTTCTATATCTCAAAACGTTTTATAATCAGATAAATTTTCTTTTATTGAATCACTATCTTCACTATCCATATTTTTTAATAAATTTATCAAATTATTTTTCATATTGTTGATATCAATATCTATTCCTCAATAATCATAATTCCATATTTTTTCAAATTTGTCTTCTAGGTCATTGTGTTCTAGATAGTCCCTCAAAGTATAAAAAACCTCACGAGCTTTTCTATCACTATTTATCTCCATATTTCGTGATTGGATTTTATTTCATCTAATCTTTTCTTCAATATAATTTATATCATTTTGGCTAATAGCGTCTAACCACATAGGGTATTGATTCTTACAAAAATCTACCCAGTGTTTTATTTCTCAGATTATTGATTGTATCATCTCTTCATGTAAGTCTATCTTAGTATTATTTTCTATTTTCAAAGTTTGTCTAATTTCTCTTTCTTTAGCTACCAAATCTATATATATATTCCATATATAATTCCAAAGTCATATTTTATCTGTATAATTTTTTATTAATGCGTTTCTAAGTTTACTATCAGTATTTTTATTTATTACAATTCTAGAAATCAAAGTTTCTATGTATATATCTTTTAAACTTCTAGGGTCTTCTATTTCATTATAAGATAAACCCTTTTTACCAAAATATTCTTTCACATCATCATCTATTTGATTCTGTAAATTTGTTTTAGCTATTCAAATTTTGATATCATTTATTCTTTTTTCTACACTCATGTCATTATCTTTACGGTTAAGTCTTTTTGTTATTTGTTTTCTGTCGCTTTTAAGTATCCATAAAGCATATTCATCTATTTTTCAACATTTTTTTATTGTTTGATAATTATCAGAATTCAAAAATCTCACTATTATATCTTCTCATTTTTTATAGTTATCGGGATTTTCTTTTTTTAGTCTTTCAATAAATTCTTCAAATTCTTGACAATCAAAACCTTCATCAGTAAAAGCTAATTCTTCAAATTTTTTATATATAGCTGCCCATATTTTATTTCATTCATATTCATTTTTTAATTTAATTTTAATATCCTTAATGTTTTTTATTGTATTTATTTTTTCTGTTAGTTCTTTTTTTTTATTATCCAATTCTTCCTTCTCATTTAGTAATTTAGATAGTTCAATCCTTAAATATTCTCTAATACTTAAATTTCATAAATGTTTTTGTTCAGCTTCACTCAAACACTTTTGTATCAAAATATTATATTGATCTACAATTTCTCCAGCTCTAGAAAAGTTTCATTTCACAAATTCATCAAATGGCAGGGTAGAGTAGATATGATTTATCAGTTTTGATTGATTATATTTATTATAATACGACATATTATTTATAGATAATATCTAAATTGTCAATAATATAACTTATTTAAATCTAAAATCAACAAAAAATCCCCATTTCTGGAGATTCTCTATTTTCCAAAGCTTATCTATGTTGATTTAGCTTATAATCTTATCGATTATTCCATATTCCAAAGCTTCTTCTGGTGATATCCATTTGTTCCTTTCCATATCTTGAGCTACTTTATCAAATTTTAAACCAGTGTGTTTAGCCATTATTTCCGTTAACATCTTTTTTAATTTCATCATCTCTTCGGCTTCTATCTGGATATCAGTAGCCTGACCGGTTATTCAACTTCCGCCTATCAATGGTTGATGAATCATCACCTTACTATGTGATAGAGAATATCTTTTTCATTTTTTCCCTCCTACCAAAAATATAGATCACATAGATGCTGCCAATCATACACATATTGTACAAATATCACATTTTATATATTGCATGGTATCATAAATAGCCATTCAACTATATACTTCTCAACCAGGAGTGTTTATATACATTACAATATCTTTATCGGGATCTTTTTTTTCAAGAAAAAGAAGTTGAGCTATAACAGTGTTGGCCACATGAGAGTCTATCGGTTCTCATATAAAAATTATTCTATCTTCAAGTAATCTTGAATAAATGTCATACGATCTTTCTCATTGTTTAGATTTCTCTATTACGCTTGGTATCAACATTAATTTGTAGTTTATAATTTAAAACAACTAATTATATTCTTTCATATATATATTTCAAACTTCAAATCACCACAAATTGCTTATTTCCCTTTACATTTTCTACTAAATTATTCTAATCTTATAATTATTCAAATTCTTTTTCATCTTTCAATCATTTTAGGTCTTCATGTCTTTTTAACTTGAAATATTATCTACAAAAAATATATAAATTACTAAGTCTTGATTATTTATTTATATAAATCAAAACATGAGGAAAATAAAAATCTGAAGTATGATTTTATTTGTGGCTTTGTTATCTATGTCGATTGTTTGAGCGGCATCATCAAATACGTCTACGACTCTTTATGATTTATTAAATACACAAAAAACATCCGTAATTACTTATTTTACCCAAGCTACCGATAACGTTTACGACAAATATGATAAAATATGAAAACCGGTTGTACAAACTGTTGTTTACAAGAGCTTAGTCTGCCTATGAGCTATTACAAACCCATTTGATATCAGTGTCTTAGATGTGGCAAAGGATAATCTTAGAAAGAGTATCTTAGAAGATTATATTTCATTAGATGGTAAAATCAAAAGATATGAATTATGAATGATTTCTGATTATACTTGAATCAAATCAGATATACTTACTTTCAATAGTAAATATACTCCATTAATAAGCCAGTTTCAGACTACTCAATTGCTAGCTATATCATGACTTATTCAAAGTGTCAAAGATTATACCAATCAAAATACTCAACTTATAAATACAATTAGTAACAATATTACAAAAATAGAATATGTTAATAATTGATACGACTATTTATTACAGCAAATCAATACAATTCAAAATTGATCAACTTCATGACAATCAGATTTTATAAAGAGTCTCAATAATTCCAAAAACATTAGTTTAAATATACTTAGTTCTAATCTACAAAGTCAACAGGATAAGATTCTCAAGAGGTATAAAAAACTCACATGATTAAATTTACTTTTATCAGAATATAAACAAAATTTATTAGATACATTCCATCAGGATTCTGAAAATCAGATCAACAGTCTATTCTCTTGATACTATGATTATGCCAAGTTTGCTCAAATAAAAACAGACGTCATTGGTTTTAAAAAAGATTTTTATTCTTGAACTAATCTGATTTGTTCAAATATCCTTTCAAAGTACAATTCAGTTACAGAAAAAAAATTACTCAATACTCGATCCAAAATAGATGCATTGACAAGTTGACTAAATAGCACTATATCTTCTATTTCAAGCTGATGAATGTCAGATTCGTTTAAACAATTATCATTACAAAATATCAAAATTTTTTATGCTAAGAGATTAAATGCCGATCTACAAACATTTAGAACATTTACATATCAGAAAATTGATTTATTATTCAACAATATAATAAATATCCCTGTCAACAATACTGTTACATGACAAGTTATTCCTACAATAGATCTAGATTTACCACAATGATTTTTATTCACAAAACCTTTCAATCTTAATGAAAAATCAGATTCTGTTAAAATATTACAACAATTACTCACTCAGATTTGAATGTATTCAGGATCTATAAATTGAATATATGATTCTATTACCAAAAATGCTGTTTATTTATTACAGCTCAAAAATTGATTACTCATATGATATGAAAAAAAATCAGGTACACGATGATGGATATGACCAGCTACAAGAAATTTATTAAATAAATTGATTAGTAACTAGAATATTATAGATTTTTAATTTAATATATTTTAATTTATTGATTCTTTAATGAAATTTAAAACTAAATTAAGATGATTTACCTTGATAGAAATGCTTCTAGCGCTGACATGATTTTTGGTAATAATAGTAATTGTTATATGAATATATATTAGAATTATTAATATTAGAGATGACATAGATGCTAGACAAAATTTAATTCAAGAATCATACTTTACATTAGAAAAATTAAATATATTATTAAGAGATTTTACTATCGATTATGAAGAATATTTCAACAGATCTATGATATGATGTGATACTTGATGAGCAACTTTTTCCTGGGATATCTGAGATAATTGACACTGTGATTTGTTCACAAATTATTGAAATTGAAGCAATATAAATTTATCTTATTCTGGCTCTTTCAGTTTATATTATTGCAGTTCCTACTGAGCTGAAGATTTTCCATTACCTATTTATACATGATATTGAGATGGGTATATATGGACATGATGTGCTATTTCATGATATCAATCTTTTTGAGAATATTCTCGACAGTTTCGAGATATGAAAAAAGATAGAGATACTGTACAGTGAGTAGTAAATGATGAAGATGATGATGACGTGTGATTTTGACCTGAAGCAATCCTAAATGCTACTTGAGTAAAAGAATTATATCTTATATCACAAGATAACAAACAAAGAATATTTTTTAGAAGGGCGCTTATCGATTCATGAGATTGGAACAAAGATTGAACAATATCATGAGACACAGAGAAACGATATAATATACAGGTCTTGAAGCTGAAATGATTTGACGCTTGAAGTAACCATAATTTTGATATAACTACTTCGTCATGAATTTATGACTGAGTAATAGATACGCGAGCTTGTGATTATTCTTTGTGATTTAGGTGTAATTGACAAGATATATGACCAGCATATACTTGATATAATCTTCCTTCAGATCCAGATGATTGACGAGTAAATATGTTCCCCAAAAATATCACAATAGCAGATCGAAATCTTATAATATCTCCTACCAAGAATCCTGAATATTCTCGAAAAGAATGATTCCAGATTAATCCATATTTTACTATATCTATAAATAATAAATTATACTGAGAAATATGGCAGTGGAAGATAGGAAAAGCTATAGATAATTTTAATCTTAATCTACAGACCACACTAAGTACCAAAAATTTTTACACAAAATAATTTATAATCTTATATATTTAATCTTTCATCTTTTTTAATGACGGAAATTTACCAATCAGAACGTAAGGTTCGTATATCTAAGGTACATAAAATGAAATCAATATGAGTTGTACCATTTGCACAAAGTTTTGATAAAAAACATCTCATCTGAGATATTATCAAAATATATCAAGATAAATCACTTCGTGACATAAATGATATAATCCCGTCTCCTGATAAACAAGTACAGACAGCTTGAAGAGTAATGCTTTATCGTTCTCACGGTAAGTTAGCTTTTGCAAAATTACTAGATTCTACAGATGAAATACAATTGATGTTTCACAAAGACAATTGTAAAATTCAAAAATTTGAAAACTGAGAATATTCTTACGTTTCACAGTTAACTGATCCTGACTGAGAAGATATGTCAGCATATAAATTTGCAGAAAAATTACTTGATATGTGAGATTTTATATGAGTGACTTGAGAAGTATTTCATACTCACAAATGAGAACTAACAATATTTGTTTCAGAATTCAAATTTCTTTCAAAATGTATACGTTGATTACCAGAGAAATTTCATTGACTACATGATCAAGAAGATCTATATAGAAAAAGATATTTAGATATGACAATGAATCCTGAAACGTATGAGAGGTTTTTGTTCAAATCCAAATTTTATCAGAAACTTAGAGAATTTTATACCAAAGAATGATTTATAGAAATACAAACTTCTATACTGGGAAATGCTGCTTCATGAGCAGCAGCAAAACCATTTGTTACACATCATAATGATTTCGATACAGATCTTTATCTTAGAATAGCATTTGAAACATCGCTCAAAAAAGCAACTGTT
Organism: Candidatus Absconditicoccaceae bacterium; assembly: GCA_049305865.1. Taxonomy (GTDB): domain Bacteria; phylum Patescibacteriota; class Gracilibacteria; order Absconditabacterales; family Absconditicoccaceae; genus UBA6263. The sequence goes on along the minus strand of JBAQPP010000007.1, from coordinate 97,871 downwards.
GGAAGATTTGAAAAAGTATTCGAGATATGACAAGATTTTCGTAATGAATGATCAGATCCATCTCATCTACAAGAATTTACTCAAGTAGAGCATTATGCTGTATATCGAAATTATGAAGACAATATGCAATTTATGGAAAAACTGATTGATTATATTTTTGATGATATGAAATTAGATAGGAAATTAAAAGTCAAAGATAAAGAATGAATAGAAAAAGAAGTTGATTTTACTACTCCACGAGAAAGAGTAGATTATGTAGCATGAGTAAACAAGGCCAGTTGACTGGATATTACTCAGTATACTATGGATGATGCAGATAAACTTCGTGCTGATATAAAATCCAAATGAATAGATTTTCCATGAATGGAAGATATGTGAACAACAACTCTTATAGATTACCTGTACAAAAAAGTTCTCAGACCTCAGATAATCTGACCATCATTCATCTATAACTATCCCAAAATTATGCAACCTCTTGCAAGAATTTCTGATATCAATCCAAATATTGTAGAACAATTTCAACTCATAGTTAATGGACGAGAAATGTGTAAAGCATATTCAGAGCTAGTAGATCCATTGTTGCAAAAAGAAAATTTTGACTTGCAAGCTCAAGCCGCTGCACAATGAGATCAAGAAGCTACAGCTTCAGACGATGATTTTGTAGCCGCTATGGAATATGGTATGCCACCACAGTCATGATTTGGTATGTGAATAGAAAGAATATTAGCCATCCTTACTCAACAAGATAATCTGAGAGATGTAGTGATGTTCCCAGTTATGAAACCAGAGCTTAATCAAGTATCAACTGCTGTAAATGAAATCCAAAACGTCGTAAATAATTTAGAAATTACAGAAAATAATACTGACTTATCTTCTTATGGTCAACTTCCTACATTAGAACAGGTTCAATCACTTGTAGATAAATACCTTACTGAAACCAAAAAACACTGTGAAGACGTAGCTAAAGTTATGAAATATTTTGCACATAAATTATGACAAGATGAGAATCTACGATACATAGCATGATTACTTCACGATATAGATCGAGATTATATAGGTAAAAATGCTAACGACCATCTGTGAGAACAGTTTGAGAAAATAATGTCTGAAATTAAAGTCCATAAACTCTTTATAGATGATTTAAAATCTCATTATACGATACATACATGAGTGCCCGTAGATTCATTGCTTCGCAAGTACTTAATCTCAGTAGATGAATTGGCAAGTTTCGTGATTACAGTTGCTATTATGAGACCTACATGAATGGATTGAATGGAATTCAGTTCTGTTAAAAAGAAACTTAAAGATAAAAAATTTGCAGCTTGAGTAGATAGAGAAGAGGTAAAAAACTGCGAAAAATATTTAAATATCCCATTAGAAGAATTTACCTTAGATGTTATCAAGGCTCTACAATGATAACCTCACATCTAACATTTATAATTTAACATTTCACATATGACACTTCGTCCTTGATGATTCCCAGAATACAATCCCGGTCAACAAATGATTTTTGATCAGATCTTTGAAATTATTCAAAAAAATTATAAACAATATTGATATACACATATCCAAACTCCAGCTGTAGAAGCCAATAAGGTTCTGATGTCCAAAAATTGAGAAGATGCTGGCAAACAGATATTCTGACTATACTGACTCGCTCAATGATCTGAAGATACAAAAGACTACGCGCTACATTTTGATCTCACAGTTCCATTTGCAAGATATGTTCTAGATCGAGAAAATGAAATAACATTCCCATTTAAACGTTATCAGATTCAACCAGCTTGGAGAGGAGAAAGATCTCAGAGAGGTAGATTCAAAGAACTTCGACAGGCAGATATAGATGTGATACGAAATGATTCCAATCCATGAGATATTTGAAAAAATCTTTTTTACGATAGTGAAACTCTTTTTGTTATCCTCAAAACATTAGAAGCAATCAAAGATAGATTTCTTCCATGAAGAAAAATCACCATGCACATAAATAATAGATATCTACTTTCATGATTTTTTTCTCAATTTAAATGATTAGATATCCAAGCGATGTATTCGCTCGTAGATAAATATTACAAAATCTGACAATCTAAATTTGAAGAAGAGCTCAAAACTTTTAACCTATCGGATTTAGACTATAAAAAAGTAATTCAATTTACTCAGACAAAACTAGAAGATCTAAACATAGATTTAGCAGACAATGATGTATTTAATAGGGGATTAAAAGAGATCCAAGAAGTAATGAAAAATATAAACTTATTAAATCAATCTGATTGATTCTCTTTTGTTTATGATCCGTTTATTATTAGATGACTCGATTACTATACAGGTACTGTTTATGAAACTTTTTTTGAAGATGATATGGCTTTGGGTAGTATTAGCTCATGATGAAGATATGAAAATCTTACTTGATATATCGATCCCAAAAAAAACTTCTATTCTTGAGTTGGTTGAAGTATAGGCTTATCTAGAATGGTTTATCTTATATTGGAAACTTTCAAGCCCGAGCAAAATACTGTTGCAGATTATTTATTTTTAAACTTCGATTGAACATTTGCTGATATAATTGCTTTGGCAAATACTTTCGTTAAAGATTGAAAAAATATAGAAATCTATCCAGATGCTGATAAACTTTGAAAGCAATTCTGATCTGCCGATAAAAAATGAATTCCATACGTAGTTATCCTTTGAGAATGAGAAAAAAAAGAATGAATCTATAAAATCAAAAATATGAAAACCTGAGAGGAAGAACAAATTAAAATTTCCTAATAAAAAAAAGCCGCTCCGAAAAACAGACAGCTTTTTTATATCGTTAATTAATTAAAGTAGTTAGTTATTTGCTGAAAGCAGCAAATATCATCATTCCGATGAAGACCAAAGCTACAAGTCCTACACTTATTATCAATGCCCATTTGGCGCCATTTTTAGACATAGGAGCGTTTTGGTTATTCCAGGGTTCTGTTTTGTCGTTTTTCATATCGTTTTTTGTTTTTTTAACCTCAAACCATATAACTTTTTTACTTTCAAAATCAATATATTCTTTATAAAATGTCAAGTATTCTTTAATTGATTTCGCTATTCAAGTAAGTATAATCACACACCGATTTAAAACTTTTTGAATAAGATGGAAAATTCTCATAAGATTTTGATTACATGATGACTTGGTTATATATGATCGCATACAGCTGTTGTATTTGGTCAGGCTTGATATGATTTGGTTATAGTAGATAATCTATCTAATAGTCATATTTGAGTTCTAGATGCAATTGCACAACTTATATGATACAAACCCAAATTTTACGAAGCAGATATTAGAAATTTAAATTCTTTAGAAAAAATATTTGAAGAAAATTCTGATATAGATTGAGTGATACATTTCGCTGCCAAAAAAGCAGTTTGAGAATCATGTCAGGATCCTTTTTTATATTATGATAACAATATACAGGGTACGACAAATCTACTCAAAGTAATGTTAAATTATAATATCAAGAATATGGTTTTTTCTTCTAGTGCTACTGTTTATGATGCGCTTAAGCTTATACCACCATTTTCAGAAAACGATCGTCTAAATACCAATAACCCTTATGGTACTACCAAACTTATGATGGAATATTTACTCAAAGATATGTCCTCTTATAAAAACTTCAACTCAGTTATACTTAGATATTTTAATCCTATATGAGCACATTCTTCTTGATTGATATGAGAAACCCCCAAATGAATTCCGAGTAATCTAGTCCCATTTGTTTACAAGGTTGCAAAATGAGAAATATGAAAATTGAATGTATGGTGAAATGATTATAAGACAGACGACGGCACTTGAGTAAGAGATTATATACATGTAATGGATGTAGCTGAGGCTCATTTGGCCTCTTATAAACACATATTAGATTATATTCAATTTCAAACCATGGCAGAGAATCAAGTTTGATTATACGATATTTTTAATATATGAACATGACATGGACAGAGTGTAAAGGAAATTATAGAAATTGCAGAAAAGATTACAGAAAAGAAAATAGAATATGAAATGTCACCTAGAAGACCTTGAGATATTGATATTTCTATAGCCAATCCACTCAAAGCAAAACAGATTTTGTGATGGGAAGCTACTAGATCTATTTTTCAGTCCATTGAAGATTGACGGAAATTTGTAAATAATCAAGATATTCCTGTTGTTACTCTAGATAATAAGCCTCATTCTAAACCCAAACAGACTTCAAAATCCAAACCAAAAAAATAACTTAATCAAAAATTTATAGTTTTTTAATTTTTTAAAATTACTATTTATGTATTGAATATCTTTATTACAGTTTATATTGATAGTATCGGCGGTTGTATTTATACTTTTCTGAATAGATCTCTATAAACGTAAAAAGATGAATATTTTACATATGATAGTTTTTTTCTGATGATCTATTTTTGTTATTATATCTGCTCTTAACCAAAATCTACTTAATCAATTCTGAAAGATATTCGGTATAGCTAGATGAGCCGATGTACTAGTCTACATAGCATTGATAGTTCTGTTTTATTTCTATATTAATTTATTAAATAATCACACAAAAGACAAATACCAATTAACAAGGCTTATTTCTCGACAAGCAATCTATGAATGATATAATAAATCAAAAGATAATATAAAAAATTTTAAAAATACTGACTACAAAGATAATTTCATTTTCAATATTAGAGTTTATAATGAATGAGAAAAAGTTTGAGCTGTTATCGATGAAATATTTTGAGCATGATTTCGCAAGGTTGTTTTTATAAACGATTGATCTCAAGATAATACTTTGGATATTTTAGAATCCAAGAAAGCTCAGTATCCAGATAAATTATTTATTATTCTTTCTCATATTACCAATAGAGGAGGTGGTGCGGCCAATCAGACTTGATATAATTTTATAAAAAAATATTGAGAAGAATTACAGATACAACGATTTGTCTGATATGACTCAGATTGACAGATGGATATCAAAGATATGGAAACTTTTATCGATAGGATAAGAAACGAAGATGTTAGAATATCTCATTTAATAGATAGAAAACAAGATATTACAAAAGGCAAAAATAGACCAAATGATATCTATATATGATCTAGATTTGTTTATTGAGGTAAAGCAAATGATATACCAAGAGCTAGAAGAATAATACTTTTTATTTCAAAAATCGTTACAAGAATTTTTTATTGAACAAAAGTTTCAGACCCACATAACTGATATAGGGTAATCAATCTGCCAGCACTTAGAAAAATAAATTTAACAGCAGATGGTATGCATTATGCCAATGAATTAAATGAACAGATCAAAAAATACAAAATGAAATATGAAGAAGTCCCAGTTAATATACATTATACAGATTATAGTTTGGGTAAATGACAAAAAAATTCCAATAGTATAAAATTGGCAATGGAGATGATCTATAAAAAAATATTTTTCAGATAACTCTTTGTCATTTAGCTACTAGCTAAGTACTAAGATCTTAAATTTTTTATATCCCTATCCATCTGTTTCTTAATATCTTTTTCTTTTAATATCTGCTTTTTTTCAATCTTTCTCATCAGTTTTCATATTCATATTTTTAACTTTACTAGTCATCTTTTATCTAGATATACCTCAAGTGGTATAGCAGTATTTCAAGATTTATCTAGCATTGCAGACACCTTTGCTAGTTCTTTTTTTGTAATCAATAATTTTCTCTTTCATTTCGCTACATATCATCATATCTGAGAGAGAGAAGTTTTTTCATACAATGGTACATCCATATTTACTATCCATAGTTCTTTATTATCCATCCTTATTATTGAGTCTTTTATATTCACATGACTTCATTTAATCGATTTTACTTCATGTCACTTCAAAATTATTCCGACATCATATTCTTTGTCGAAACTATAATCATGGTAAGCATATCTATTCTTTGTGATTACTTTCATATAAAACGCTAAAACGTTAAAACGATAGCACTAAAGACTAAGATCTAAGTGCTAAGAGCTAATTGCAACCATCCCACAAACGGTGCCATCTTCTTAAAATCTTTTACCAATACCTTTTCAAATTCTTTTCCTAGAAGTTCTTTATCACTTACTGGTCTTTCAACTATCCGATGTTTTAGTTTTAATAATTTAATATTAGGATTATCTTTTTTATATCATCTTGGTGCTGTTTTAACGGCATCTTCATAAAGATAAAAAGATTCTAATTTTAAAATTTTATCTATTAATTTTTTCAAATCTTTTCATTTTTTATCTATTCATTCTCTTATCGCGCCAGTAGTCTGAGAATCTGGCATATACAATCCTCATGCTATAAATGAGTTATTGCCTGGCTGTATATGTAGATAAAAGCAGGGTAGTCAGCCTCTCTTTCAATTTGGTGTAATTTCTATTCAAAAGTTTATTTTGTATGGCGTTTTATCTTTTGAAAATCTTGTATCTCTATTGATACGAAAAATACAGTCGTTTGGTCTTATTTCATCTCATAGATCATAAAACTTCGAAATTTCTTTTATCAGTCTATCTGCCAATTCCAAAACTTTTTTTCTAATTTTTTGATATTCTTCTCTATGTATATCAAACCATTCACGGTTATTATTTACTTCTAGATCTTCAAGAAATTTTAATATTTCTTTCATTGATATAACTTTAAAACTAAATTTTATCATATAATCAATATATTTTTAACGCACGTTTTTTCAAATAAATTTATTCAAACTAATATAAGATTATTGTTTTTTCATAAAATTTGGAGTAATATCTGACACATATGATTCATATTGTTCTACAGAATGAATATTAAAATCAGAAAAAATATCCAACATTTTAATATCTTCATCATTCCATAGATGTTTTGTTTCTCTAGCTATTTGAAAAATAAGCCAAAGATCTTGTATTTCTTCATCTGAAAGACCAACTTCTGGAAGAATATAAACAGCAATATTTTTACATTTACATGCATAACCAGCTTCAGCAATGGTACCATAAGCTTTATTAGTTATGATTCCAATAAAAATATCGCTAGATGTAATTTTTTCTTTTACCATATTCCATATATCAGAAGTAGTTAATTTTGATGGCATATTATTTAAGACAAATACATCTTCAGCTAAAGGAGGTCTTAAAACCCATGGCCCATTATATATATATTTCTCGAGAATTTCGATTTTGTTTACATATAGTTCAAAAACTTCTTTTGAACTCATTTCTTTTTTTACATCTAGAATAAATTCAGAACGAGTTTGTTTCGGGATACGTTTAGCAATATAAACTTTTTTCATCACAGAATTATCAGTATATTAAAGCATTTGTTATTCAATCAATTTACTTCACATAAATGCATAAATGAGATTTTATAATTTAGAACCTAATTTCGTCAGCTTTTATCCTCCATTGTTTCATACTATCTCTATCTCTTATGGTTACAGTTCCATCCTGTATACTTTGATTATCTATAGTGATGCAGTACGGCGTTCATATTTCATCTTGTCTACGATAACATTTTCAGATATTTCAACTATCATCAAATTCACACATATAATCCTGACTCAATCTTTTATATATATCTTTTGCCATATTTATTTGTTCTTGATCTTTTTTTACAAGTGGAATTACGGCAAATTTTATTGGTGCAATATTTTTGTGAAATCTAGCAACTACTCTTGTCTGTTCGTTTCAATTTCAATCACTATATTTCTCTTCATCATAGGCATCTATCATAGCTGTAAGTATTGCTCTAGTCAATCATCGACTAGGTTCTATACAATGTGGTACATATCTTTTTCATGATTGTGGATCAGAATATTGTAGATCTTTTCAGCTAAATTTCATATGTTGATTGAGATCGTAGTCGGTTCTATATGCTATTCATTGCAATTCTCCCCATCATCGTGGGAATTTGTATTCTACGTCACAAGTTCATTTGCTATAAAATGACAATTCATCCTTATCGTGATCTCTAAATCTGAGTTTCTGCTCCTTTATTCATATTTCATTTATCCACCGTTCTTTACTTTGTTTTTTCCAATCTTCAAAAGCTTTCAATCCTATTTCTTCATTATTTTCCACAAAATATTCTATCTCCATCTGGTAAAATTCCCTTACTCTAAACATAAAATTTCCTGGAGTGATTTCATTTCTAAAAGCTTTTCAAATCTGAGCAATACCAAATGGTATCCTAGATCTAGTCGTATCCAGTATGTTTTTAAAATTTACAAATATCCCTTGTGCAGTCTCAGGTCTAAGATAAATATCTATTCACTCTCATTCAATAGTCCCTTGTTCGGTTTTAAACATTAGATTAAACTGCTTAGGCTCTGTCCAATCAAAAGATCAACACTTAGGGCACTTTAATTTAAACTGATTTATAAATTCTGTTTGTTGCTGAAAACTCCAAGATCATATTGCTATATTCCCCATACCTATTTTTTCTTTTATTTGTTCCAATGTTATCTTATTTTTTTCTATATATTCTTCGATTAACTGATCTGCTCTCAATCTGCTTTTACACTTCTTACAATCTATCAAAGGATCTGAAAATCATCATACATGACCTGATGCTTCTCGTACCTTGGGATTCATCAGTATCTGAGAATCTAGTCAGATTATATCATCTCTTTTTTGTACAAAAAATTTCCATCGATTTTCTTCGATATTTCTTTTGATTTCTACACCGTAGGGTCCCAAATCTCGAGCATTTGCCAATCATCCATAAATATCACTACCAGGATAGGCAAATCATCTTCTTTTTGCTCGTGCAACAATATTATCCAAACTAAACGTCATAATAAATATAATTAAAAATTTAAAATCTAGTATAGCAATAACTAATTTCTTGCGACTTTCAACTTATTTTAAAAAAAGTCTATTAAAATTTGACAATTTATATCTGCTCGACTATAATCATTCTACTAACCTTTCTCCCATAACATTTGACAGCTCAAGGTTGATTGATATTATAGGAAGAAGGTCATTATTTTATAGCTTATCATTATCGTTTATCGATAACTATGCTGGTTTACATCATTAGGATTACAATAGATCAGATTCATTAGTTTGTACGTTTCTAGATGCCACAAAAACATAAACACAAAACAAGCCTAGCAATTTAAAATCTAACGGCATCAAATCTAGTAAATTTATGTAGTGAAATTTGTTCTACTTACACCCTTTTGTTTAGTTCTCTAGCAAATATATTTAAAAGCCGATATCAAACATCCTTTAGGCTAGATAATGTCACTGATATTCCAAGTAATACAAAATTTATCACTTGGTTTGGTTAAAAGATATATTAATAATCTATTTTAATGGTTTTCTTCCGATCTTATAAATACTATTGACAAATTTAAATCTAGGATTATAATATAGACAACAATCTTCTCTCAATAAAATATACTAATGATTTAAAATTTAGAATTCAGCATTTAAAATTTTTAATTAGCATATATTATAGGAAGAAGGTCTCAAACTTTGTACGAATTGTCTTCAATTCACCTGGTAATCCACTCCAAAGGATTACAAGTTCACTACCGGTTAGGTTTTGGCACCAGTATTACAACGTTTACCTCTTCCTTTTTTTGTAAGCATTTTTTTATCTCCTAATTAAAATTCTATGTAAATCCTTTTACCTAAAAGCTTTTATATCCTAAAATTTATTTATGTAAAAGATCTTTTAACTAAAAGTTTTTATATCTTAATAACATTAAAAACACCTATACCTAAAACACCGCAAAAATCTGACTCTCTATTTATTAGGGAGTCTTTTTTTATTGCAAAATAAATACAAAACCATAGAAGTAATTTATAATTTATAATCTAAAAATTTCGCCATGTCAGATTGTTTGTTTTGTAAGATTATTTCTTGAGAAATACCATCAGTAAAAATATGGGAAGATGGTGATTTCATAGCAATATTAGACGTATTCCCCAATACAAAATGAATGACATTAGTCATGCCCAAAAATCATTATGATTCAGATTTATTTGATATAAATGACAAAGAATTTTATACCAAGTATCTGGTAGCCATCCAAATAGTCGCAAATATACTTAAAAAGTGATTAAAGGTAAATAGAGTAGCTATGGTTATGGAGGGTATGTGAATCGATCATCTTCATACAAAACTCTATCCATTGCATTGAGTATGACCAGAATGGAAAGCATATCGAGCAAAACAAGAAGTTTACTTTGATCAATATGAATGATATGTTAGTACACAACTTTGACCCAAAGCCAACCCTGATCAACTTCAAAAAGTAGCTGATGAAATCTTAAATAATATTTAATTTTTTAAAAAAATTAGATGAGAAATTTTGGAGATAATGATAATCTAATCTGAATTGATAATATTTTCTCATTTGAAAATAATGAATCTAAAGACAAAAGAGATTTCGAAGAAATACAAGAAAAAAAATATGAAGATGAACTATATTCAAATTTAGAGTAGAAATTTCAGCAAATTACTTGATTAAAGATTAGAATTATTTAATGATTAAAAACAATAAACGTTTATTTATATAAAAATTTTTGATAATGTTACGTACGCATACTTGCTGAGAGCTTACAGCAAAAAATAGTTGAAATGATGTCATTATATCATGATGGGTAAATAAATCTAGAAATTTATGATGAATGTTGTTCATAGATTTAAGAGATAGATACTGATTAACTCAGGTCGTATTTGATCCAAACAACAAAGATCTCTTTTCTCAAGTAGAAAACATAAAAACAGAATATGTAATACAAGTAAAATGAATCGTTAATTTGAGGCCATCTGACCAAGCTAATAAAGATATGCCAACTTGAGAGATAGAAATACATCCTTCTGAAGTAACTATTTTATCAAAATGTGAAACATTGCCTTTCTCTATAACAGACAATCCAAATACAAGTGAAGAAAATAGATTTAAATACAGATTCTTAGATCTTAGAAGGAAACCAGTTCTTAAAAATTTGGAGTTCAGAACCAAAATGTTAAGTTTTACAAGAGATTGGTTTTTTACCAAATGATTTTTAGATATACAGACTCCTATATTTACAGTATCTTCACCAGAGTGAGCTAGAGATTATCTTGTTCCATCAAGAGTAAATCCATGAAAATTTTATGCTCTTCCGCAGGCCCCACAGCAATATAAACAATTACTTATGGTTTGATGAATAGATAAATATTTTCAAATAGCTCCATGTTTTCGTGATGAGGATCCTAGGGCAGATAGGCATAGTTGTGAATTCTATCAAATAGATTGTGAAATGTCATTTGTTGAACAGCAAGATGTATATGATGTTGTTCAATGATTTATGAATGATATAACTGCCCATTTAGTACCACACAAAAAGATTGTAACAGATTTTGTTAAAATAAAATATGTAGATGCTTTCGATAGATATTGAACAGATAAGCCCGATCTTAGATTTGGTATGGAATTTACAGATATGACAGACATATTCAAAAATTCAGATTTTAGTGTTTTTAAGGATATATCAAACAATCCTAAATGAATAATAAAAGCCATTAAAATTGAAAATAAAATTATTTCAAGAAAAGAAGTCGATGAATTTACAAAAGTGGCACAAGAAGCAAAAGCAAAATGACTTGTTTATATTACGTATACTGAAGATTGACCACAAAGTAGTGTTGTTAAGTTTTTGAATGAGAAAGAACTCGAAACAATAAAATCAATTGCCAATGTAAATATATGAGACACTCTATTATTTATATGAGATGAATATGATATAGCAGTTAGAGCATTGAATAAGGTTAGGTTAGCTATAAGAGATAAATATAATCTAGTGAGTAAAGATGATCTTAGTTTTGTTTGGATTGAAGATTTCCCAATGTTCGACAAAGATGAAAAAACTTGATGATTAGAATTTGCTCACAATCCATTTTCATATATAAAATGATGAGCAAAAGCACTAGAAACATTAGACCCTCTAGAACTTGAAACAAATCAATATGATTTAGTGGTGAATTGATATGAATGTCTTTCCTGATCTATCCGCAATCATGACCCGGAAGTTTTGTTAAAAGTTTTTCAAGCTGTTGGCATGTGAGAAAAAGAGATTAGACAAAAATTTTGAGCTATGTATGAAGCTTTCAAATATTGACCTCCGCCACATTGATGATTTGCTATATGATTTGACAGGTTTATGATGATATTGATAGATGAAGAGAATATTCGTGAATGTTATGCCTTCCCTAAATCTGGTAAAGCAGAAGATGTAATGATGTGAGCTCCAAGTATTGTAGATACAAAACAATTAGATGAACTATATATACAAGTCAATTTACCAAAAAACAAATAAACCACCATGAAAGAAAAAATTAAAAAATTATATCGTGATGAAAGGCACGAAGTTATATGATGAGTATGTGCGTGACTCGGAGAGTATTTTCATATAGATCCGGTTCTTATTAGAGCAATCTTCGTTATATTTGGTCTCATGTGATGATTCGCAGTACTCCTTTATATAGTATTGTGGATAATTATTCCTGCTAAAAAATATTAAATCCTGAAATAATTTATGCCCAAAAAAATAAAAAAACTTTATAAAAAAATAAATAAATCTTGACTTAATTTTATTCAATACTTAAGATTATTTTTTTCTAAATATTCCAAAACATCAATCAATTGAACAATAGTAGTGGCTTCTATAATATTGATACTTTTTATAAAATTTCTAATTACTTATAATACATATTCAACAGAAGTTACATGATTTTTTAATTATATGTTGTTTTTTATAAACGATCTATTGATATTATCTTTCCTATGATTCTTAACTTATCTAATATTTTTTATAAAAAATAAAATTATAAAATCAGTATTATCTATTTTTAATTTTCTCTTCTTTTTGATATTTGTTATAGATCTTTTTGTGATAAACTTTTTTCAAAGTAGGCTTTCAATTCTAGATCTATATTGATTGATGGATTGGTCAGATGTATCTTTAATGTTTTCTTATATATGAATATTACTTATAGGATTCGCTATATTTTTATTAATATTTTTTAATGCTCAAAGATATTCTAAGAATACAAATAAGAAAAATTTAATTTTTACGGTATGTCTATTCATCTTTTCATTGTCATTATTTATCACTAAAGTAAGTAGTTCCTCAGATTTTAGATTGCAGCAAAATATATTAAGTTTTAATTATGATTCTATAATCGAATATCTTTCTCCAAATAACTTGTTATATATCCCAAATGAGAAAACAAATTATGAAGATTATTTCAATATCATAAAATGACAAAATAAAAAGTTAAATCTTATTCTTGTTTTTGCTGAATCTTTTTCCGCTGCTGATTCTGCAAGAGTAGGCTGATTAAATAATAATTTTCCATATTTTGATAAGATACAATCTCAATGAACAACATTTACAAACGTAATATCAAACTGATGTACATCAGATAACGCACATATATCGATTTTACAATGAGTAGAACCACGATATTCTCCTACTTCCAAGGAATTAAAATGATATTTTAAATATAGAAATTATACAGATACTTTACCGCTTTTTTTTAATAAACTATGATTTAATACCATATTTCTTAGCTCTGCTTGATTAGAATTTCTTGATCAAAGAAGTTTTTTGAAAAATATGCAATATAAAGAAATTATATGAGAAGAAAAATTTAGAAAAGATAGAAAATATACTTTTGACTCAGCTCCAGACTATTACCTATATAATTGAGCTATAGACCTCATATCACAGCAGACATGAAATTTCTTTCTTACATTACAGACTATATCATCACATACTCCTTATTATACTCCGTATTGAAATTCGTCCAAAGATATGTTTGAATATGTTGATAAAAATTTATATGCATTTTATTCTAAGCTCAAGAGAGTTTGATTCTTCAATAACTGAGTACTTATAATAATCTCTGATCATAGAAAAATGCAGCCATTGACAAAACAAGAGGTAAATAAATTTGGTAAAATAGCCTATGCAAAGATATTAGCAACTGTTATAGGATCTGGCATTAAACCTGACGGTTTCAACAATAATATTATTCAACATATAGATTTTTTTCATTCTATAAAAGATTATCGATGAAGTGGATATGTCCAGATTTCATCATTATACAATGATATATTTTCCAATCAAATAAACAGAAATCGATGAGTAACATATTGTGCATATTTCGACAATAAATACTGATTGATTACATCAAGCTGAGAATTTTCAAAATTTAGAAATGGTTGAGATATTATATCATGAAATCAATTCTACTCATATTTAAATGCTTATCAAAAATATCAATCCAATCTATTTTCTTGAAATTTGGATATTCTAAAAAACACCGTTATAATATGACATAGGTGAGATCCATCTACATCTCCAGATAGCTCATTGCAGTGATTTTTTTCTGCAAAACAGAACTGAGCAGATTGAGTAGAATTTGATATATCATATACCAGCGATGATCAAAATATTGTTAATCATTGACCCAATCTCATGTGAACCGATTGTGAATCATTTTGAAATATATCTGATTACAGGTTAAATTATATAAAAAAAAATTGTTTGTTAAAAAACTGAGAAAGTATAAAAACACTAGAAGAAGTCTTAACTGCTATCAAATGAATGTTCAATTACTATTTTGTTGAGATCAAAGTCTATGATCCTTTAAAAGCAGAACAACAGACGTTAGACGCAATCAAGACCGTAGAAAAAGTCTGACTGCAAGATAAAGTAATATTTATCTCATACGACAAGACTGCAAATTATATAATAGGTTCTTTAAAAAATATAAAAGCATGATGGGACTGATATCATACATGAGGAATAGATATAATACCAAATTTTTCACACAAATACTATCTATTAGAAAAATGATTTGTTACACAAGAGGTCATACAACAATCAAAAGATATGAATAAAGAGTTAGTAGTTTATACGGTCAATGACATCCAAGAGCTCAAGAAACTTTATAATATTTGAATAAGGATGTTTATGACAGACAATATTACTAATATTAAAAAAGCTTTATATCAGGTTATGGACTATAAATAAGCATGCTAGATAAACTAAAATCTAATCTTAAAAATCTTTCAAATCCTACTCAGGCCGATATACTTTCTAGATTTTTTAAAACCTGAAAAGGGGATTACGGTGAGTGAGATAAATTTCTTTGAATAAAAGTTCCAGTCCAAAGAGAAATTGCCAAAGAATATATAGATTTATGATTTGAAGATTTACAATCTTTACTTGATTCAGATATTCACGAACACAGATTAGTAGCTTTACTTATATTAGTACAAAAATATTCCAAATGAGATGTCCAATTTCAAGAAAAAATTTACAAATTCTATATTAAAAATTCCAAGAGAGTTAATAATCGAGATTTAGTAGATTTATCTGCTCCCAATATAGTTTGAAACTATTTACTCAATCAAGATAAATCTTTGATATATACATTTGCTAAATCAAAAAATCTTCGAGAAAGAAGAATTTCCATCATAGCTACCTATACGTTTATCAGGAATAATCAATTTGTAGATACCTTTCAAATAGCAGAAATATTACTCCAAGACACACATGATTTGATACACAAGGCAGTTTGACGAATGCTTAGAGAACTTTGAAAAAGGAACCAAATACAAGAAGAAATATTTCTAAAAATTCATTACAAAAATATGCCAAGAACTATGCTTAGATATGCAATAGAAAAATTTGAAGAAAATTTGAGACAAAAATATCTAAAGTGATTTATGTAAAATTTATTAGCAATTTTAATACAAATTTGTACAATAACCCACAATTTATATTTTAATTTTTTTATTATGAAAAAATCATTAGTTATTACTATTTTATTTATAATTATCTTTTTGTCTGCTTGTTCAAAATCACCCATAATTGAACCGATTTTAGATCAGACTTGATCTTCTGATACAAAAAGTAATGATTCTTGTAGCTTAAATTATACATGAGATAAATCTTGTGCTGCAGATACTTGAGAAATAGATTTAATTAAAAATACATGAGATGTTTCTTTAATTAAAAGTACTTGAGCAATATCTTTAATTAAAAAAGATAGTAAATGATTTACAATTACAAGTAGCGCATTCCAAAATAAATGAAAAATACCAGTTCAACATTCTTGTTATTGAAAAAATATCAATCCTCCTTTTGAAATAATCGGAGCACCAAAATTAACTCAAAGTTTTGCAATGATAGTTTATGACCCAGATACACAGTCTTGAGATTGGATACATTGGATGATTTGGAATATATCTATAAATACACAAACGATAGATGAATGAAAATCGCCTTTATTGGCTGTTATTGGTAAAAATTCTCGATGAAAAGCTGAATATCGTTGACCATGTGTTGTAAGCTGAACTCATAGATATTTCTTTAAATTATATGCTATGGATACAAATTATGGTAATTTTCCAAATAAAATGATGACTATTAAACAATTTGAAGAAATTACTAGCACACATATATTATGAACAGCTGAAATTTATTGAACATATTCAAAATAATTATTTATAATTCTAAACAATGATAATGAACAGACAAAAAAAAGTAATGAAAGTACTTATTATTATTATTTTTGCAGTATTTATGCTATCAACATGATTGGTTACTGTAATGTATTTAACAGATCCAAGTAAAACAACAGACTGAGAATTGACTTGAGAAAATTTAACTTGAACTACAATCCAGACTTGATTGAATCTGACATGAAATACTATGACATGAGCAATAACTACATGAACTAAATAGTTTCTTAATTTGATATTTTAATCTATTAATACATTAAATATTATGAAATTAATAGTCGATCATAGCTCTAGATTTGCAAAAATGCGTGCTCATACAGCTACACATTTGCTACATTCTCAGTTAGCAAAGATTTTCCCAAATACAAAACAAGAATGAAGTCAGGTTGATAATGATTATCTAAGATTTGATTTTAGTTCAGACAGACTTTTGGATCAACAAGAATTGGCTAGCATAGAGAAAAATATGAATCAGATTATTTACCTAGCTTGTGATGTCACTACTCAGGAAATGAATATTGATGACGCTTCCAAACTCGGTGCTAAAATGTTTTTTGAAGACAAATATGGCGATACAGTACGTGTAGTACAGATTACTTGTCGTTCTGAGTTAAACGAAGAATATAATTCACAGTGAAATATCTCCATAGAACTTTGTTGATGAACTCATGTATCCAATACAAAAGATATCTGATGTTTTGCTATTATCTGACAGGAAGCCGTTGCTTCAGGTATCAAGAGGATTACAGCGCTTACCGGTCCTAAAGTATCAGAAAAGATTCAAGAAGTTCAATCTATACTAGATATTACAGTTAATAAACTATGAATCAAAACTCCAACTCAGTTGCAAGATAAACTAGATAAAACTATGAGAGAATATGAGGAAATGCAATCCAAGATAGAATCTTTGGAAACACAAATGATTATAAATACATTAAAAAATATACAATCCAAATCTGATCAAAATTTTGATAAAATAATTAAATTAAATGCTGATTTAGAATTTAAAAATATTTCTTTCCATGCAAAATCAATTTTCTCAACATGAAATATTTTAATTTACAATGATCAGTGAAATTTTCTAATTCTATCTGATTCCAAGCAAGCAAAAGAATTATCAACTAAAGTTTGACTCAAATGATGATGAAATGAAAATATGATTCAAGGTAGAGACCCTAAAGTTTTAGATATATTTAAATAATTATGCTAAAAATTATCAAGGCACAAAAAGATGATCTTCTTGATTTAGCAAAAATATATATGAAATCTTACAATGCGGAATGAGAAAAATGGACGCTAGCAAAAAGTAAAGATATGATAAATTATCGATTTACCAAAAAACTTAAACTAAAGGCAACATTAGATTGAAAAATAGTATGATTATTGTTTTCTGATATTAAGCCATTTTATAATGGGAATATACTTATAGACTGAGATTTGGTTATTGATCTTAAATATCAGAAACAAGGTATTGGTAAGGAATTATTTTTTTATGGTATGGATTATGCACATAAAAATTTTGGCGTAAGGTTCCGAGAATTCTATACTTTCAGAGATAGTTACCAATATAAACGATATAAGAAACTTTGATTTTACGATTCAGAGAAATTTGTTTTAATGGCAGGTAATATAGAAGATATATTAAAAAATAATAAATATTTTAAAAATAATAAATAAAATGATAAGATGTAATTATTTAATTCTTTCAGAATGAATAACATTAGATCAGATTACTTGACTGGCTTCTATATACAATGTTTTAGAAAAATTTTCAGGTGCTGAATTTCCTTTTGTAGTAAATAAAATCGCTATGTTAGCATTTTTTGAAAGAACTAAGGAAGAACTATCTAAAATTGAGATAGAATGGAAATTATCTAATAATGAAAACCTAATCAAAACAGATAAAGTTATGGTAGATTTTAACGATAGATTAAAACATAAGTGGATAAATATTTTTCAGGGTATTGAAATCAAGGGACCCTGAGAACTTAGATTCTCTATTTATCATAGATGAAAAGAAATCAATAGATATTCAATTGAAGTAGAAAAAAATTTAAAATAATTATGATATTATGCAAAATCAATCAGTATATATTTGAGAATTAAAATTTTGTTTAAATCTTCGAGAAGAAAATTGATGATGTACTTTCTGATGATGAACAAGATGTTCTGAATGTGCGGTACCATATATGTTATATAAATTCATCTCATGAGAAGTATTACATTGAAATATGGATAGATTATCTTTAGATAATTGGAAATGATTAATTGAAAAATATAAAGCAACAAATTTATCTTCTTTGAAATAAATATGCAACAGACAATCCAGATTGGTAAAACTCAATGGACTTATATTCAGGAGCCTGATAGAGAAGTAATAAATAAACTTGCTCAAGAATATGATTTTCATGAGGTGATAGTTGATGATCTTATGGAAATCAATGCTCAATCCAAAATCGACAATAATAGTAAACATTTTTTTCTTGCTCTTACATTTACAAAATATGTAGCCAACGAGCAGAAATACATTCTAAACGAATTGGATGTTATTATATGAGATAATTATATTATCACTACAACCTCATTAGAATCTCAGACTTTCAATTATCTTTGTGAATCCATAAAATCTGAATCAGAAGAAATTGGCGAAGAATACAAGACTTCTCCATATTATATATTATATAGGATTATAGACATGTTTTATGATAAGACTATAAAATCTTTATCTATTTCTTCAAAAGCACTTCTTACAATACAAAATAATATTGCCGATAGAAAGATAGAAAAGTGATTAGTAGAAGATTTACTAAATCATGATTTAAATAAAATATTTATCAAACACAATTTTCTTTCACAAGATGATATTATTATTGATCTGATTGCTCATGTAAAAAATCTCAATGATAAGCATCTAAATATGTATTTTAATAGTCTTAAGGTGAAGCTTCGTAAAGTAATCAATATTATAAATGTATTATCAGAAAGAATAGATTCTCTCATGGGAGCTTATGATACATTTGTATGAATAAAAAATAATGATACCATTACTAGATTAACATTTGTAAATGCAATTTTTATGCCACTAACTTTGATAGCTGGTATATGATGAATGTCAGAACGAAGTATGATGACTGGTCCAGATAATCGAAAATTCGCCTATCCATTATTTCTTGTATTATGCTTTGTTATAGCTTATATTACGTTTATTATACTACGTAAATATTTTCTAAAAAAATAAATTTAAAATTTACTATTAGATATTATACAATGAAAATTGCTTCACGAAATGTAAATGGAATAAGAGCAGTCGTACAAAAATGATTTTATGATCGGGTCAAAAAAAACGATCGAGATATAATTTGTCTACAAGAAACCAAGGCTTTTGAATCTCAGCTTCCAGCAGAATTTCGTTATCATATGGCAGATTACAACCGAGTTTGGCATGTTTGAACCAAACCATGATATTCTGGCACAGCAACATTTTATAAAAAAAATTTAAATTTGATTTCTTCCAAGTCTCATTTTGAAGATATAGAACATTTCCATGAAGATGGTAGGGTAGTAGAGACTAAGTTTGACAATTTCACTCTACTAAACATATATTTCCCCAATTGATGAGATAAATCTGATTGAACCCCAATGCTTAGTTATAAACTGAAGTTTTATGAACACTTTATCCATTATATCAATAAACTTAGAGCCCAATGAGAAAATATTATAACTACTTGAGATTTTAATATATGCCATTGTGAGATAGATATTGCTAGACCACAAGAAAATAAAAATTCAATCTGATTTCTTCCTATTGAGAGAGCAGAAATGGATAAATTATTGGGGAATGGATATACTGATATATTTCGTTATTTTAACCCAGATTTGAAAGATCAATATACTCGACGATCTTATCGTGCATGAGCTAGACACAGAAATATAGGTCGGAGATTAGATTATTTTCGAGTATCTCAAGACATAGTACCTAAGATAAAAAATATTATTCATCATACTTCAGTTGAATGATCTGATCATTGTCCAATCAGTTTAGAATTGGATTTATAAAAAAAATGAAACAGTTAAAAACCATTCCATCATTCTCTAGAAACCCTCAGTAGGTTTCTTTTTTCAAAACAGATCTTTAATTCAGACAGTCTATTTTGAACTCTAATCTTTTTTTTAACAAACCCCTTAACCTTTACTTCATTTTTTTTACTTGGATCTTTTTCGTTTAAGAAGTGAGTTATTGCGCTAGCAATAGCTGCCTCGATTTCGTTGATTTTATCATCAGTATTCAACAGGCATCCCTCATCATTTAATAGTAGATAACTTTCATCTATTAAATAATTTGCTAGATCTAAGTAATAGTTGTAAAAAGGCAAATCGCGGTTAATTTTTAATATAGCTACCACTAACATTTTTTTTATTTTTTCTCCATATAACTATTTACTATAAAAAGTCAATAATAACTTGAATTTTATTGTCAGTTTATTATATTGACAAAACAATATATTTATAATTTATATATAATAAATGAATAATAGATTTTTGGCTAATTATTTAATAAATAATTTTTGAGGCTCTGATACAAAATTTGATCAAGAACAATATAAAGCTGAAATAAATAATAAAATTTCAGAAATACATATTCATATAGATAATATCAAAGATGATATTTTATCCAAAAATAAGGAACTTTCTTACTTACAACCTTTGATGGCAGAGAAGAAAAATCAAATTACAAAACTAGCAGATTTTTTAAGTCAAAAATTATCAACCAGGGGTATTGAAGCTCAAATTCAGAAATTATCTCAAAATCTATCTAGATTAGAAAAAGATATAGAAGAATTAGAAAATAATAAAACATTAATAAACGTACAAATCGATAAAATGGAATTAAGTATAAAAAAGCTAGAAAATGAAAAATCTAATCTAGAACAATCTTTAAAGCCAGAATTTCAAAATATATTAGATACTTATATCCAATCTAAAAAAACTCAAATTCAAAAGATACTTTCAAATAATGAGGCTAAAACAGATAATTATAGATCTAAACTTTGAACAGAATTCGAATCTCAAACAAAAGATCAGTATCCTTTTGATGATTTTAAAGATATGCCGGAGATTTTAGATGAATTGAAAGTGACTTTTTCAGTCGAGAAAAATAATTTTGTAGATTCTAAGTTGAAAGATTACTCATTAAAACATTCACAAGATATTATCTATAATTTGAACGGAATTATAAATAATTATGAATCAGAAAAATTATTAAATATACCAACAGATATAGAAAATATAGAGTTAAAAGTTAACTATAAGGACTTAGATATTATTTATAAATCTACTATAGATCGAAATAAGAAATATTTTCCTCATTTAAAAGATATAAGAGAAATTTTATGTCATCCATTATTTAAATGAAAATGAGATGTATCTTTTGGAAATATAGAAAGATATTCAAATGGAATTACAAAAAGATCAGATGCAAAAAAATTCAATAATTTAAATGCGATGTTAAATAAAATTATATTAGAATATAATCTCCCTATTTGAAAAATTTCTAAAGAAATAGAGGGCACAAAATCTGCTGAAGAACGAGATAAAATAATGGATGATCCAAAGTTAAGAGAAAATTATGCCAAATATATTATGCTTGATAAAGAAGAAATCAAAAAGTTACAGAAAATAGTCAATTTATTTAACGAAAAAAAAACTATAAGTTTCAAATGATTTGAAAATATTATTTCTTCTATAGATAATTTATTAAAGCAATCTTACAAAGACTTAAATCAAGAGAATAGCACTTCTTTTTATGGTATATTGAATAAAATTACTAGTAACAACAATGATGAACTAAATAGTTTGGTAGACAATTTATTGAGTTTAGTAGAACAAAATAATATATGAAAAGATGTTTCACAACAATTGATTATGTTCCAAAATATTATCTGGACTATATATACTTATTTCAAAGAATTCTATTCATCTCAAAATATTAATGTATGAGGTGTATTAAATGAAATAATGGAATATATTGTAGAAAAAATGTATATTGAAACATTTAGTAAAAGTATGATAGATGATATAGAACAAAAGAATAACTTATTCTTATTATATGATGATATATCATCAATGATGAAATATCATATAACTGGAGATAAATTAGATGGTGATATAAAAGAAAAGTTAATAAAAGATAAAAAACCATCTTCAATAGAAGAAAAATCATCTAGAATATTTTGTTTATCAGATATATTAAAAAAACTAACTCATTTTATAGTTTGTAAAAATATATATGATATCACAAATAATATGTTTTTAGAAAATACTATTGAACATTGAGATCGAGAAGCTTGTGCAGATCTATATGTTTGATCTAAGGATTTTAAAGTACCATGAATAGATCCTATTTTAATATCTCCAGATAAATTTGGTATTTGAAACTGAGAATATATGTTAGAATCTTATGATATATCAGATTCAGATAAATATTTGGCTTATATTAGGATGTTTAATCTTTCTGATTTCAAACAATATGAAAAAATAAAAAATATGATTTCCAATAATTGATCAAATCTAACTGAAAATGAAAAAATAAATAAATTTTTGAATATAATGTGTTTTAAAGATAAAGATCTTATGAGTAATTGAATCGTTTTACAAGAATTCACACCGTTATTTATACATAAAAATTTTGAAATTTCCGTTGATTGAATAAATTCTGAATGATTAAAATATATTATATGAGATAAGAATTATGAAATGCTTAGAACATATATATTTTATAATTTTATGGAAGCAAACAGAGATCATGATTGTATCATTACAACTCCCAAAGAATTGATATCTCCAGCTATACCTCAGAAGCAATTGAACGAAGAATGATTGAAAATTATCACAATCAATCCTGATATGCCAAGGACTATAGTTATTCCTAGAAATACATGAATAACAAAAAATTTCGAATATAAGAGAGATACAATAGTTATTTTAAATCAGAGATGTACAACATGATTATCTTGATTTAAAGAAGCTAAGGAGCATTGAAAAGAATTATATGTTTACGCACATAAAATAAATGATTTTCCCAGCCGTAATAATTGTATAGATAAGATTAGGTTGGATAATTGCGAAACTTATGAAGATTTTTTAAAAACATTAGAAGAATTTAGAAAGAAGCATGCAAATTCTACTGATTTAGTAGTCAGAGTAGAAACCTATAGATCAGAATTTGAGAAATATGAGTGAGCCAAAGAACATGTTATATATAAGATAGGTAAAACCAAGAATCGCCCAGAAAGAATATTATGATGAAAAGGTAAAAATAAAATAGAAAACCCCCAATTATAACTTTATTTCTGAAATATTATATACATGACAATGCAAGAAAAAATATTACAACAAAAATATGGTATTGAAAAGTGAAACATTTTTCCATTAAAGAGCGTTTTCCCTTGGACGCAAATGAAAGAAATACTTTCATCTCAATTATATGAGAACTTACAAAGAGCTCTTTCTCCAAACGATTTC
This sequence comes from Candidatus Absconditicoccaceae bacterium, assembly GCA_049305865.1. Classification (GTDB taxonomy): domain Bacteria; phylum Patescibacteriota; class Gracilibacteria; order Absconditabacterales; family Absconditicoccaceae; genus UBA6263. The sequence goes on along the minus strand of JBAQPP010000007.1, from coordinate 73,835 downwards.
TTTTTTAAATGAAATAATAATTTATTCGAAAAAAACAATCCCAAACACAACAAAGAAATATATAACCTATTTCAAAGTTATGTAGTATTTAATCCAAATAAGTTACCAGATAATTTTATTAAATTATTTGATTTAGATACACAGTCTCCCACCGTACAATCCGATGTAGAAGAAATATTTAAAAAAGCTAGATTACTAGACAAAAAATCAGCTAGAGTAGTTTTTGTAGATGATAAAATAGTTATATTTAGAAATGAACAGACATTAACCCATAAAACAAGTACATGACTTACTTCATGAGAAAAACATCGCACAGAAATATCTACAACTTTCAATACTTTTTCAAATATATATGATGCTATTAGGAGCCAATATTATACTATTAAATCATCTCAAGAAAAGCAGGACGATTATAAAATTTTGCAGCAAGACATTTTGAAACTAGCTCAAGAAATTCAAACTTTAGGTTTTGAAACAAAAGATTGAGAATTTAAAAGAAAATTAGATTCTATTATTTCAGAAATCAATTGAGCTACAAATTTTAGAGTGCTATGAGCTAATTTACAAAATTTACAGAGTCTAACTTTCACAAATAAATCTATAGATTCCAATTTATTGCAGTGAGCAAAAAATAAACTTTTAAAAAGATTCAAAGATTTACAAAATATTATATGAATAGTAAAAAATCAATTAAATGATTTAGAAAATATACTTGTTGAATATCAAAATTCATTAGAGCTATTCTTAAATCAAATACAATTCGCAAATTTATCGATAAGTCGAGAAAATTACGATAATTCATATAGTAGATTAGAAAGAAAATATGGTATTATATCACCATTTGATACATTTTATAAGCTGATTAAAAAATATAAGAACGATAAAATAATATTTCCAAAGATTTTGAATTATATCAAAATGTTTTTCGATCTTTATATAGATGAACATCAAAAAAAACTATCCTGACAAAGTTTAGATTTAGAAATATTCAAAAATTTTGATCACATAAAAGATAATATAGGGAATATTGAAAGTATAATTATAAAGTAATTATTGAATCCAATACAAACGTAATTTTTCTTTACTTAGCATTCATGCTATATTTTTTATATCGTTTATAGTTAGATTTTTATATTTTTGTAATATTTCGTCCAAGGTTTCTATATTTTTATAAACCAAATATTGGGATCATATAAAACTACTCATTTCATTTGAACTTTCTATTCACATCTGTACTTGTCATACATTATATCATATAGCATTATCAAATTCTTCTTGGCTAAATTCTCCATTAGCGACTTTTTCTATCTCTTCATATATTGTCTCTATTCAAAAGTCAAATCTTCCCTTGTCTATACCAGCTCTTATAACAAATGTACCAAAATCTTGACTACTATTATGTACAGCTTTGATATAATAACATAATCATTGTTTTTCTCTTATATTTTGAAATAATCTTGATGACATATTTCATCCAAGTATAGTAGCAAGTACTGTCGCTGCATATCTAGTGTCATCATTTCAATCAAATCCTACAGATGATATAACCAAATGATTTTGTTCAGTTTTTTTATCCCAGAATCACTTATTTTCAGTAGGTAAAATATGTCTATATTCAGGTTTATTTATTCTCTTTTTCTCTGGTAAAGATCCAAAAGTATCAGCTAATATAATTTTTAATTCATCAATATTTTCTATTTTACCAGCTATTACTATTATTAGATTATCCTTGCTATATAGATCAGTTTTATGTTCTTTCAACATATCTTGATCAAAAGAGTTTATATTATCTATTGTTCATATTATAGGCCGACCATAACTATTGTCTCCATAAAAATATGTTTGTCGCTTTTCCATTACCAAAGCCATAGGATTGTCTTCATACATTTTTAATTCCTGGATCACGACTCATTTTTCTCTTTCGAGTTCATCTTTTGGAAATTGTGGATTTATCATCATATCGCCTAGAACATCAATAGCTTTATATACAAAATTTGGAGCACATTTGACATAATATCAAGCATATTCCTCTCATGTATAGGCATTAAATTCTCAACCAAATTTATCTACAGCTTCAGCTACAGATTTTGGTGTAGGATATTTTTTACCTCATTTAAAAAATAAATGTTCCAAGAAATGACTTATACCATTATTTTTTTTATTTTCATATATGCTTCATGCCTTGCACATAATCTCAATAGTTACTGAATTACTGTCTTCCATTGGAGCAAAAATAAATTCTACTCCATTAATTTTTTCTATAAAATACTTCATAAATTAATAAATATAAATAAAAAAACATTACTATTATCAATAGTTCAGATTTAAACTATATATTTCTTATTTTAAAACAACAGATTTTATATATTATTTTATTATATATTAGTATTGACAAATCTATATTTAGGGTTATAATACATCATGTTTTAGGATATAACCAACATCCTTCATGGATGATACCTTCGATACCAATAAAAAGTGGCTCTCAATGCCGATAACTAGTGTAGTAGTTATCACACTAATGGCTGGTTTCTTTTTCTCTGCTCCTCAGACATATGCTCTAGGGACAAACGAGGATTTGCCAGTAACTTTGGATCAAGACTACCAACAAACAAGCAAATTATCAGATTTTGTAGAAAAAGTATTCAATTTTTTTTCAGAACAATCATCTTCTCAAATTAATGTACAAGAAAAATTATCCAATCTTAACATCGTCACAGATAAAACCACCTGTGAAAAACCATCATTACCATTTATAGATATCCAAGATAGTGTATATAAAGATTATATAACGACACTATATTCTAAGTGAATAGTCATATGATCAACTAATAAATTTATGCCAAATGATAATTTGCGTTTTTATTGAATGATAAAAATTATAGTTGATTCCTATCGTTCAAAAATATGATATGATATCAAAACACAAATATGATTATCTCAAAGAAATTATTTTATAGATGCTTGATCTGACATAGATAAAATTTCTCTTAAATATTTAAATACTGCTTATGAATTAGGAATTTTAAGCTGAATAACCGATTTTGATGTCTCTTCTAATCTTTATTTTCAGGAAAATACTTCGTATAAGACAGTAAAACAAATACTTATAAATATAAATAAACAATTCCCACTATTAGTAGATTGACTAACTATAAATAATATACTAAACTCAGAAGATATTATAACTAGATGAAAATATACAGAATATATAGTAAATTTTTTCGCATTTAAATTATCTGATATCCAGACTTTATGTTCAGAGGATTGGAAAAATAATTTTTCAGATGTAATGAATCATGATTATAAAGAGGATATTCAATTATTGGCTGATTTATGAATTATAAGTTCACATGCATATAAATTTTATCCTGATAATTATCTCCGTAATTACGAATTTATTATAATGCTTACCAAAACCATATTAAAAAAAGAAAATCAGGATCTAAATATATATGTACTAGATCATACATCAAACATATCTGATTTAGATCCACAAGCGTCTTATACAAAGTATTTTGAATATGCTTATCATAATGGATTTTTAGATTATTGATTTAATCCTCAAACATGAGAACCATCAGTACATCCAAATAAATTTATCACAATTAAAGAAATAAATCGTATTTTATCAAAATTAGTTAATAAGGAAGTTAACTTTCAAGCCAAATCAAATGATGATTTAGTAACTAGATGAGAATTTGCAGATATGCTTGTAGATTGATTTGATTTACATAATTGATCAGATAAAGATATAACAAATACTACTGAAAATAATAAATCAGATACAACATCATTATTATTACAACAAATCTCATGACGATTAAAATCATCAAAATTATTATCAAAATTGTAGAAACTTAATATTAGGAATACTGTTGTATTTGGTAAAATATATTATAAGCAACAGTATTTTTTTTAAAAAGTATAACAAAATTTGACAAAGTCGGTTTTTGTGAATATAATTAAGAAATTAACAATTTTATATATATTGTTTTAATTATGGCTACATTTAAAGAACATTTACAAAAACACTCTAAAACAGTAGTTTATCATGTTAAAAAACATCACAAGAAATATCTTTTTGGTATTGTATGAGGTGCAATAGCTATAAAACTTATTTTTACATTCATAGCTAGTATATGATTATATGAATGATATAGTACCTTTGCTCAGGAATTTACATGAGAAGTTATTACATGAGATACAAATACATGAGAAGTTATTACATGAGATACAAATACATGAGAAGTTATTACATGAGATACTAACACATGAGAAGTTATTACATGAGATACAAATACATGAGAAGTTATTACATGAGATACAAATACATGAGAGGTTATCACATGAGATACAAATACATGAGAAGTTATTACATGAGATACTAACACATGAGAAGTTATCAGCTGATGATTTAATCAAGAGCCAGTTAATCAGCTATCTATATGTAACAATTCAGATTTTAATTTTATAAATCCTTTAAGTTGAAGTAAGTTAAAATGAATGATAAATTTTTCACGGACATATCCTTGAACAGATTGTTCTTGAAAAAACTTTGATATATATTTGTACGATCATAACAGTCAATGGATAAAGATAGGAACTTCTTCATATCTCAATACTCGATTTCAATTTAATTCATCTCAATTATATTCATGATTCTATAATATATTGTCAGGTAATTGAGATATAATTTATACATGACAATATTCATGATTAAATTCAAAATTCTACACTGGTTATCAGATCAAACTTATAGATCAAAATCAGGATATAATTTATACATGAGATATCTTTACAATAGATAATCAATTGCCTGAAATTACATGAATAATAATAGAATTTACTTGAAACTATAATTTAGGGTATATATGATTAAGTTGAATAGTAAATTTAAATTTTACATCTACAGAAGATATCACTTGAATAATAGTTAATATTTTATGATTAAATGCAAATTTTATAAGTAAATCATGATTTACTTATAAATATTCCCTTACTCTTTCGAGTCAAAATACTTGAAGTACAGTTTATAGTAATATTTCATTTAGTGACCTAGCATTAAATACATGATCTAAATATCTTACATCGCAGGTTTTCTTTGATAAAACAATCCCAGTTTTGAATTATATATTGTTTACATGAACTTATACATGAGTAGATATTTTGCGAAGTTGAAATGAATTAACAAAATACACATTTACATATACATTATCATGAAGTCAAACATGAATTACTCTGACCGGATTAAATTATTTATACACTGGTTTATTAAATATAACATGATTAGTTCAAAATAAAGTTTATCATTTTGTTTTAAAATTAACAGATCCCGTAAATAACATACTTGCTATAGGTGGTGATATATATTTTATTACATGATGAAAGGTATGATTTACGCATCAGACTATAACACTTACTTCAAATATAGTAGTAAATGTTGCCACATGATCTACTATAGCAACCGTAATAAAACAAGAAATAAATAAATTTAATAACTGTAAATCAGATATAAAAATAACAAATATTAATATAAAAGTAAATAATCAAGATATAAAACTAAATATGCCAAATTTTGATAAAAGTGACATTAGAAAGATAGTAAATTCTTTTACAATAGTGATAATGGATAAATTACAAAAATCCACTTTAACAAAATCAGATTTAGATGATATTGTAAATAGATTTGATGATTTCTTAATAATATTAAAACTTGTAAGAGATGATGACAATCAATGCAAACAAAATCTTTCTAACTATCACATTAGATTGTTCCAAAAAACATTAGAAGAGTATAAAATTTCAATAGAATAAAATTCTATGTTAATCAATGTTTAACAATATTTATCATTCTTTCATTTTCAGATTTTTTTGTAATATTTATTTTAAAATAATTTTTCAATCAAAGTTTTTCAATAAATTTTGGTCGCTCAATCACTACATAGTCAAAATGATTTATCTGATCAAGTATTCATTTTTCTATCAAATCTTCATATTTTTCTATTCTATACATATCTATGTGTAATAATTTATTATTATAGATATTTATATATGCATAAGTTGGGCTTTGTACCATATTTAAATCTATTAACAATCACTTAGCAAATCACTTTGTTAATAAAGTTTTACCGGCTCATAAATCTCACTCCAATAACAAAACTTTGGATTCCAAAGCTAATTTTTCTCAAAATTTCAACATTTCTTCTGGTGATTTTATTAACATAATGTTTTGTAAATTTATATAAAACCTTATCTAAATCTTTAATCCGAACTAAGTTAGTCCCGCTTCAGCGGGATTTAATCTTGAATCTGATATCTTAAATCTTATAAGAAAAATACTATATACATTCAACATTTAATTTAAATCAGAATTATGAAACTTTTTATAATAGATTGATCGGGTTTTCTTTATAGAGCTTATTATGCATTCCCCCAATTAATTGATAAAGACTGACACAATGTAAATGTTATTTATGGATTTTTTCGCATGCTGATAAAAATATTTAATGAAAATCCAGATTATTTGGTAATCTGCCGAGATTCTCCAGTGAAGACAATTAGACATGAATCTTATCCAGAATATAAAGCCAACCGTAAAAAAATGGATGATGATTTTAAAAATCAAATACCACTCACTCAAGAGATAGTTAACCAACTATGAATTCCAAATCTGGTAGTCAATTCATATGAAGCAGATGATATAATAGCGACATTGGCAAATAATCTTAAAAGCAATGCTGATTTAATAATAGATATATATTCTTCAGATAAGGATCTTAAACAACTTTTGAGTAACAATGTTTTTTGTATAGATCCTATGAAATGAATCAGAATGGATACGAAATTATTTTTACAAGAATTCACATTTCAACCACAGTATATATTAGATTATCTATCTTTGACAGGAGATAGTGCTGATAACATAAAATGAGTAGCGTGAATCTGACCAAAAAAAGCTTTAGATCTGATAAAAAAATATCAGACTATAGATAATATTTACTTACATATCGATGAAATTACTGGAGATATAAAAGATAAACTTATTAGTTGTAAAGAAGAAGCTTATCACAGTAGAGATTTGATACAACTACATAATATCCAAGATTTAAAAGAAAAAAGTATTTCAGATTTAAAATTAGATTTAGATTTTGATAAATATAAGAAGATATTAGTTAACGATTATAATTTTTCATCTTTTGAAAAACAGTTGGATGAATTAAAAAAGAAATTACAGACGCCTATGCAAAGTTCTCTTTTTTAGATCTTATTAGAGATACTACTTAATAATTAAGGAGATCCCTATCGAAATGACAGTATAAAAAAAGCCTACAAAGCTATTTAACTTTGTAGGCTTTTATTTTTGTATATTATAATTAATCAGCAAGTTGGAATACTATAAGTTGACTTCATCATCCAAGACTCTGTCATAATAAGCTATTCAATGCTTGTCAGTATTGTTCTTGATTGCCAGCTTGTAATATATTGTAGAGTCATAGATATTGACCCAATACATTTCTTTCATCTTGATTGAGTTCTTTTATTTTAGCTTGGGTCTGTTCTGGAGTCTCCTGTTTCTCTATATAAGATTGTGCTATAGGCAAAAGTTTATTTTCATCAATCTGTTTTCACATAATATCAGCAATATCTCATATAGCTTCTCAATTTATTATTCTCTGAGAAAAAGTATCAGCTATAAATTGTATTAATTGATTAGAGTCAGGGAAGAACCTCGCCACAGCTAATTTTGTCCTTAGAAATAATATCTGATCATCAGTCATATTACCAAAAGTTTGTTTCAATGAAGCATCATCAAGTGTATATGCATATTTTGCTCATATATTGTTAGAATAAAGTAATTTCATGTATCCATCTTTAACCATTTTTGTAATCATACTTAGTGCTCAATGATCTTGTATTGTTCCATCTATTGGGTCTCTCTTTGCAAAGAATCTGTTAAATAAAGACTCATTTCATTCTCACATTACAACAGTTCATATATTTGGGTCTATAACAAAGTATTTCATTTTATCCTCTTTTAATCTTTGATATGATTTACATACGTCATTATCAGATGTCTGTTCCCAAAATCGTCCAAGCATTCCATCTCATTTAATATTATGCTGATTTTTTAGAAAATACTGGATATAAGTTCAAGCTATTAATACTCAGTCATTGTTTGGTCTATCTTTTACAAGATCAATAAATTTGTTATAATGAGGGAATTGTAAGTCAAAAACATTTTTCCATCCATATCAATATTTCAAAACTTCTTGTCATTGTAATCATTCATTTATTTCATAAACCTTACCAACATTCATTCTGTACCATAAGAATGGTCATCATGCTCATTGTGAGGATATTCTTATAAAATTAAATAAAAACTGAACAGATCATCGCAATCAAAGGAGAACTATAACAACCCATAAAATATTTCTTTCATTCTCGTTTTTAGAATATTCAAATAATTTTCTTATAAATATTACAAATAGCATTGTGCTCCACATGATAAGTCATATTCCATATCGGACGATTCATCATCATATAAGCCACCATATTCATCGTCAGATAATAGCTACAACTGACAGACTAATAAGATTCTTTTCATTTTTTATAAATCAATAAATCAAAGATAGTATTATAAATATAAACATAATCATCCATACGAATCCTATATCTGTATAATAACTACTTAGATTCTGAAGAGATCGATTGTAAACTACATTGAATGGAATAATATATCTGTAAGGTATGTTAATTTTACCGGGTTCTGTTTTGATACTATGATTTTGATAATATTGTCTAAGTCATACAGTATAATCTCTAAATTCTAATGGATTATAAGATGATCATTCCTTATATCCTTTATCTTCAAATGCCTGTAGTGCTCAGCTTAATATTTCATAAGCTTTACCATCTTTATCTAATTTTGTGAATATTTGTTTTAAATATTTAACATCAAATCCATCTATAGCATATTTATTGCTACATAATGTTTTAGCATCAATATTTATTCCATAACATTTATTATTTTTAGGATATATAAGTTTTAATATGTTATACGATAAGTTTAATCATTTTACTTTTGTAATTTCTTTCCATCCGTATCATACATATCTTCATACATCTTCGTTTCCTTCAACAGCATCTCTAAGATTCTTATCTAAATCATCTTTTGTAAAGTTTTGAGTCTTACAGCTATCTAATGATATAGAATTAAGCTTTATTGGTATAATAGAATCTCAACTAACTATACTTAAATCTATATCTTTCTGATCTTCTATTGTTTGTATATCTTCAGTTACAGCTAATAATTTATTATTAGATTTGCTATCTACTTGTCACATCAATAGTCACTTAGCAAAATTTCACACTCCGAAATCTCAATTTATAACTTGTTTATAAAGTAGGGTAGGTCCCTTTAGTATCAAAAGACTAATTCCAAAAGATAGTATCCATAAAATTATATTTCTTATATATATTTTTTTATCATTTAATCATTTTTTTAATCATAATATCACAACTCAAACCACAAACACTACAAGTCATATTACAATTAATTCTTTACCAAGTCATACACTTATAAAATCAAATGCATTACCTACTTGTAATACTCACATCATTCACATTATAGATATTCAAGCTCATGTAGCCATAATCCAGTTAAACCAAAATCATACCAATAGTAATCCAAACAATGCTATATCAAGGAATGCTGTTGGTTTTGACATACTAGCAATAGTAAAAAACAGTCATGAGATTATAACATATTTAGAATTATTAAGACTTATTTCTAATCATTTTTCTTTATGGTTTTTTATATGATTTATAAATATGATTCAAGATAGTATAGCCAGTATAGTCATTGCCATTACTCATAGATCAGTTTTATTATCTACAAATACTAAGAATGCTCACATTCAGCTCGTTAACCAGAGCAAGATCCAAAACCATCCAGAATAAAAAGAAATATTTTTAATCAGACTTCAATCTTTTATTGTTTCCAATTTTTTTTCAAAAAAGTTTAATATCTCTTTGATCACACCAAGTGAAAATAATAATACGAATATTCAACTCAAAAAGTTCATAGATACAGCTATATTGTCAGCAGAGAGCCAAAACCATGATTTGATAGGTTGTATAAGACTAAACCAAAATGTTATAAAAGCATGCCATAGCATAGGAGCTCAATTTGCATTTCAAACATTTCACCACAAAACTCCGAAATTTTCAGCCAATATTTTTGGTTCATACATATAAGCATGATTAGCATCCCAAGCAGTAGAATATGGTATAAATGATAGTTCAAATCAGTAAAAATAATACATTATAGATATAATAAGTAGAACAAATCATATCCATTTCCATCGATTATTTTTTAATTCGTTAGCTTTGAAGTCTTGTATATTTTCAGAAATAATATTTTTATAATTAATTAATATTTTTTTCTCTTTATATATTATAAATCATCGTCATACAAAAAATATCCAAGTAAGTATAGGATATAATATACCAAATGACGCTAATACATATACTAACAATAACATAACTCACAATCAAATACCAAAATTCAAAAACATTTCTTGTCGTCTTGTTTCTTGAAATTTTATTATCTTATTTGAAATCCATGTACCTAGAGACAAGGTTCATGTTATGAAATAAGCTCCCAGAGCAAATATTATTATATTGTTGATCAGTAATATAACAAATCATCATCATAATATAGTATCTTTAATCATTACATGGATAACACTAAATAATAGTAATCATACAACTATATAGATGATAAATTTTTTTAAGGAAAAGACCTTTGCCTTATATAGATAATAGATAGGTATAAGACTAGAAACGATAACTCCAATAAATAGTTTCCAATTTTCTTTAGAGCCCAACATAGTAGCATAATAAGTATGATTTATCCAATATTCATTAAAAATTCACACTCAGAAAATAATCAAGATAATAACAATAATACCAAGGAATATCTTTTGTTTCATATTATAAAAAAATATATAAAATCATTACTTAAACTAATAATATGATAGTATTTTTCAAGTTCTATTTGACCATTTTTTGATTAACATCTTTTAATAAATATCTTTTTATATTAAATTTAATTGCTTTCAAATAATGATTTCTTATAAAAAACGAGATTTACATTAAATACAATATAAATGAAAAAAATAATTTTTATCTTAATTTGATTGGTTTCTTTTATTTGATTTAGTTTCGCATATCAACAACAGTGATTTGATAACTACAATGAGCTTAACTGATCTCTAAATTTTCAATGTTCTACTCAATGTTTTATTTTGATATGACCAGTTGTTCAAAATGATTTTATCAATATAAATTGAAATTTACAGTGAAATGGAATATTATGATATTGATTTTTAGTCTGAGAACAGATTTATCCAGGAGAGACTATACAAATTAATTGATGATGAAATATAGATCAAAAATTTGTATTATCTAATGCGAAGGTGTATTGACAAATGAATTGAGATGCACAATTAGTATTATTATTACAATGAAATATTATATGAGATCAAGTTATTATTAATTGATGAATAATGGATATTTTTGATAATATATGACTATTGTGGAATCATTTTCGAAAAATAGAGCCACTGACTCCATATAGTATCAATTTAAGATATTGAATACAGTTGTTTTGAACTTCAATAGTTAAATTATGATACATAATGTTTATTGTTTTTTCTTTATGGCTATTCTTATTCTCATGATATAAAAAAGAAAAAAAACATGCAAAACTACTATATCTATGATTATGATTGTTTCTTTTTATATGAGCTAGAAATTTAATAACATATACAAATATTACGTATGAATGATTAAAAAATTACACATTCCAGTCTATAGATAATAAATCCTTTTTTGATTTGTGAGATTATATAGTTTTTACTGATAAAATCAGAAAAAATTTAAATCTAGATACAAACATAAATAAACAATGTAAAATATATGTAGACAGCTATCAAGATCGACCATTTAAATCTCATCGAGATTCTCTATATCTTAAGCCATGTAAAGTAATACTTACTGGAAATGAATCAGACTATATTATATACTATAAAAAACCAATAATTAGTTGAGATCTCCAAAAATCTATACTTGTAAATTTCAATGGAAGTTATTTATTACAAAATACTCTTTTACAAAATAAATAAATATAAATGTTTGAAACGTCATTTCTTTTGATGATAAAATCATCGTTAATAAATATTTTATTGCCTTTGATACCATGAATAATATTTTTGCGAATATTTTACTGAAAAAAAATACAGTGAATTTTATTGTATATTATGTGATGGTTCGTATGAGTATGAGTAATCGCATTTAGTATATTTAATTTACAATTTATACATTATTGAATATGAATAAAAGAATATTTGTTTATTTTACTATTGCTCGTAATCATTTTTATAACCAAAATTATATTAAAAAAGATAAGTCTAAAAGATTACATAAATACGTTGAAAATTAGTTCAAATAGACAAGAATTGAATGATTCTTACAACGGTTTACCAAGAATAGAAAAAAAGTTTTTTATATTATCAGCTATATTTGCATCTATATTCTTGATTACAACTTTTGTTTATAGGATTTCTTTTCCTACATATTGAGATGATAGTTTTGGTAACTGGAATTGACCAGCATTTAATATATATCAAGATTGATGAGTAAAATTATTCGGAGATAAAACAGAAATATTGTGAAGATGAAGACTGGGATATCCTATATATATTCCAGTATATAAAGCTCTTATATCTGATTTTACATGATGATTCAATGATATTTACATCAATATGTGGCAATTCCTAGTATTTTTGGGACTAATATTATTTGTTGCTAAAATTACTCGAGATAAAACAAAAAATGTATTTTACTCTATACTTCCTATTGTTGGTGTTATGTGACTACCATTAGTGTTTTTTCATGCAAATGAGTGATACATGGAACTTGCCTGTGCTGCGTATTCTATATTAACTATATGGTCTTTTTGGAAATTTCTTGAGGGAAAAGATTATGGATATATGTCATTAGCATTATTACTTGGATTTATACTATCTAATATTAAAAATGATTGATTGCTTTGATATTTTGCATGAATAGTAATCTGATTTCTAATTATTATTATATTGAAAAAAGAATTTAATGAGATTTTGAAAGGTTTTATTAAAGAAAAAAGATATTTATTATTCAATCTTTTCTATTTAATCTTTTTCTTATTGCCATTTATTATAATAAAAAAATATTACAATTTATGATTCAATCAATCTGTTTCTAGTGAGGGAGGACTATGAATATCATCTAATATCCATACAGAAGTTTTTAACCAATTCAAACCAATATTTATCAATATGGATAATTATAATGTAGTTCTAATTATTGTCTTTATTATATGATTTTTATTATATAAAGTACCTAAAGATAATTATAATAAAAAATTTCTTTATATTACACCAATGATTATATTACTAATATTTATATTAGTGTTTTTGTTGACAGAGAACTATATTTTTGCTATGAATCAAACAACTATAAATAGGGTATTTACAATGGCTTTTGTTATATTATTGTCATTTAGTTGATTTTTGTTATATTCAGAATGAAAAGATTAATAAAGAAACTCTATAATTATAAATTTATTAGATATTCTCTTGGTGGCGGATTAGCGGCTCTATTAGATTTATGATTACTCTATATTTTTACGGATATATTTGGTATATATTATCTATATTCTGCTATATTGGCTTTTATAGTAAGTGTAAGTTTCGCGTATTTTTTTCAAAAATATATTACATTTAGAAACTATTCGCAAAAACATTTATTACAGGGGTCGCTATTTCTTGGGTTTCAGCTTGTAGGGCAATCTCTTTATATGCTGTTCTTGCGAATAGGTGTTGATATTATGTATATTCACTATATGTTTGTAGCTATTTTAGCCAAATGAGTTGTATTTTTGCGAAATTATATAGCAAATTATTATTTTAATTTTAAAAATTAGAGAATGGAAAAATTATCAATTATAGTGCCCGCATACAACGAATGAAACACTATACACTTAATATTAGATAAAATTAAAAACGTAAAGTTAATAAAAGACATTGACAAAGAAATACTAATAGTAAATGATTATTCAAAAGATAATACTGATTCTGCTATAAAGAAGTATATAGAAAATAATAAAGATGTAAAAATATCATACTATAAACATGAAGTAAATAAATGAAAATGAGCAGCTTTACATACCGGTATAAAGAAAGCAACATGAGATTATATCATTATACAGGATGCAGATTTAGAATATGATCCTCAAGAATATAATCTACTTTTAAAACCAGTAATTGAATGATTTGCAGATGTAGTATACTGATCTAGATTTGCTTGATGAAATCCACACAGAATATTATTTTTTTGGCATTCTATAGGAAATAAGTTTCTAACTTTCTTTTCAAATATGTTCTCAAATTTAAATCTCAGCGATATGGAAACCTGCTATAAATTATTTAAATCAGATATTATAAAAAATATAAAATTAAAAGAAAATAGATTCTGATTTGAACCAGAAGTTACACACAAATTAGCACGTATAAAATGAATTAGAATATATGAAGTTGGTATATCGTATTATTGAAGGACTTATGAAGATTGAAAAAAAATCGGCTGGAAAGATTGAGTAAGAGCCATATTATGCATATTGAAATATTGATTATTTAGAAGAAAATAATCAAACAACTCTTAGTGTTTAGTTAATACAATAACCAAAAATGTCACAAATTACAGTAATATGAGATTCTATGTTAGATAAATATATATATTGAAATACAGATAGAAAAAACCCCGAATCTCCAATGCCATTACTAAGTGTAGAAAAAGAAGAGTATAGATTATGATGAGCATCTAACGTCGCAAATAATATAGTAAGTTTAAATTGATGAGCAAATCTCATAAGTGTTATATGAAATGATTTTAATGGAGATAATTTTAAACAATTGTGTCAACAATATAAAATTAATTTAATTCCTATACTTTCAGATAAACCAACCATTACTAAAATGAGATTTATAGACTCTCAATATAAACAACAACTTCTGAGAGTTGATTATGAAGAGAAAATACTAATTAAAGATTCTGATATTGAAGATATTATCAAGACATTGATAATAGAAAAACCAAAATTTATTATTATTTCAGATTATAATAAATGAATTATTAATCAATATTTAACTGATTCTCTAAAAAAATTTTCAGAAGAGACTTGAACTAAAATACTCGTTGATGCAAAGCCGCAAAATTTAGCTTTATTTAATTGAGTTTATCTTATTAAACCAAATTTTAAAGAATTTTGTGAAATGATATGAAAGAAAATAGATAATACGGACGATAATATAGCTAGTTTTTGAAAAGAATTTACCAAAAAATACAGCACAAATCTGGTTGTAACAAGATGATCTAAGTGATCTTCATTAATAACAAAAGATTGAAATATATTCCATATTCAACCATCAGAAGAACGTAAAGTTTTTGATGTGACTTGAGCGGGAGATACGTTTATAGCTACTATTGCATATGCACTGGATCATTGATATACTTTGGAAGATTCTGTAAAATTAGCAAACAAAGCCAGTTGAATAGTAGTAGAAAAAGTTGGTACTGCTACTATTACAAAAGAAGAATTATGAATTTTATAGTATATAATTTATAATGCCAATAAAATTATTTAGGATAATAGATAAATATATCGTATGATTTATGATTTTAATATTTTTTCGATTAAAATACCTCTTTTCATATCATAAAAAACAAATAATAAAACAACCTAAGAAAATATTAGTGATTAGACTCTGGGCGTTATGAAGCAGTTTGTTAACATTTCCAATGATTAAACAATTGGAAGATCATTATTGAAAAAATGTACAATATTCACTATTAGCTACTTCTAGAAACATAGGTGTATTTAAAAATCAACTATATTTTTCTAAAACTTATAATTTATTTAAAATAAAAGACATATTAACATTGATATTTAGTTTTAAAAAATATGATATTGTTATAGATGTAGAAGAATATTTTATGATATCAGCCTTTATGTCTATGTGGTTAGGTAAAATAAATATATGATACAATAATATAAAACTAAGATGATTGGTATATGTTGGCTCCTGCAAATATTCTGAAAAACAGCATAATTTAATCAATTGCTTGAATTTATTAACTAAACTTTGAATAAATATTTATAAACCAGAATATATGGAAAAAATAATTTATAAAGAAAAAGATAAAATAAATATTGATAATTTCTTCAAACAATTCAATAATCAGAAAATAATATGTTTACATACTTGATGAGCCGAAACAGCGCCAGATAGATTTCGATCAAATGATAATCGGATTAAATTAATAGAAAATTTAATAAAACAATACTGAGATGAAATCATTATATTATTATCTTGAACAAAATTTGAAGAAAAATGAGTAAAAGAAATAATAATTAATTTAGGTCAGCATAATAACATAATAAACATATGCTGAATGTTTAATCTTTTTGAATTTGCATATTTAATAGAAAAGTGTAGTTTGATGATATCCAATGATACATGACCAATGCATTTAGCAGCAGCTATGTGAACAAAGACAATATGACTTTTTGGTCCAAATTTACCAATACTTTTTGGCCCATGGCCATTAGATAAAAATATATGATTTTATAAATGAAATGGTGAAATTTATATCAAACCACATCAGGGAATATTTAAAAAAGATAATGAAAATAACATTAATAAAATAACTCATAAAGAAATATTTACTTTAATAAATAATTTTTTATGAAAATAGCTATGTTTCATGATTCATGGGATGTCTTATGATGATGAAGAGTTCATGTAGAAAATATTTGTAAACAATTGATTATTGAACATAATTGCACTATAACTCTTTTTGTGAGAGCCATTATGACAGATTCATGAGTTATCAAAGACAATGATGAAGAATGATTTAATTGAAAATTAAAAATCATAAGATGCGGTAGACCTAAAACATTTTTTAATCCTTTTGAAAGATTTTTTTCTTTATTTTCAATGCTATTCATTTTTATTAAATACAACAAAATTAATAGATATGATATAATCCACGCACATACATATCTACCTTTATTGGTCGGGAAAATATGCTCAATAATAACTCAAATACCAGTAATAGTAACTATACACGGTTCTCAGATTATGGATATATGAAATAAGAATATTTCTTATTATATACAGAAAATATTACTTACTAAGATAAAATATAACTTGGAAATCTGTGTCGGTAAAAATTTTCTAGAATATTCTAATATCAATAAAGTTATAAATATATGAAACTGAGTTAATACGCAAGATTTTGAGTGAGAAAATAATATCAAAAAGAATGAAAATATTAAAAAACTACTATTTGTTTGAAGGTTAGAATGGACTAAAGGTGTTGATGTTTTGATTGATTCAATAAATTATATAGTTAAGACTTTAAACATAAAAGACATTTTCTTGGATATAGTATGATATGGGTACGATGAAAAAAAGTATAAAGATATGGTTAATAAATACTGACTAAATAATTATATTGCTTTTCATTGACAAAAAAAATGAAAAGATTTAGTAAATTATTATAAAAATTCTGATCTTATGATAGTACCTAGCAGAGCAGAATGATTTGGTATTATTATTTTAGAAGCCATGGCTAGTGGTATCGTTGTCATAGCAACAAAATCAGGTTGACCAGAAGATATTATCCAAGATTGAATAAATTGATTCTTAGTAAAAAAAGATGACTATATAGCTTTAGCATCAAAAATAGTGGAATTTGTTAAGTGAAAAGATAAAGACTTAGATAAGATAATTTATAACTGATATATAACTATTAAGAAAAAATATACATGGGAAATTATCAGTAAGCAAATTTACAAACAATATGAAATTTTAATTACTAATAAATATAAATGAAAATAAATTTATGATGTGGATATAAAACATTTAAATGATATGTAAATATTGATTATATACCATGAAAATGAGTTGATAAGATAATGGATTTAGATAATTATCCTTGGGATATTGAATCTAATGTAGTAGATGAAATCTATTGTGATAATATAGTAGAGCATCTAGATTTTGCTAAAACGACAAAAGAAATTCATAGAATTTTAAAAAAATGATGAATCGCTATAATTAAAGTGCCTTATTTCTCTAATCCATGAGCTTTTTTCGCTGACCATAAATGTTTTTTTAATTTTTACAGTTATGATAAATATTGTACCAATATGAGTTATGATAATATGGACATAGCAGAACCGTTTTTTGAATTAATAACGAGGAAAATAACATTTTTTTATGAATATCAAAAATGAATAAATAAATTTTTGTTGATGATATTTTACATGTTACCGAAAATATTTTATACAATCAATCCTAAATTATATATTCGATTATTTAGCTATATTTTCCCAGCGTCTGAAATTCATTGGAAATTGAAAAAAATTTAGATTAAAAAATTTATTTAGATATCTAATTTATTAATATCATATAAATATAAATATTGTTTATGATTTCTAATTGCTCTAATATTTGAATCAATTTCCTCAATCTCTTCGATTGGAGTTCAAAACAAAAAGGGAGCTTTTTCAAGATCTATAGTAAAAAAGTTACCATTATTTATGTTTATATTTTTTCAATCTTTATGGCTAGTTACTAGTAGATAGTGTGCTCAGGATTTTTTGATATTTTTTAAAGATTTTTTAATATTATCCATTGATAGATGTTGTAAGCATTCACGACATAGTATAAGATCTGCTTTAGGTAGGTTATCTACAGTTAAATCAAGAACTCTAAAATCAATTTTTCAATCAAATTTTCATTTGTTACTTTTAATAACTTCTTTTACTATATCTGCTCAAATATAATCTATTCCTAGATTTTCTGGTTCTATCCAGTTACAATCACCACAAGGTATATCCAAGAGGTTAGCTATCTTATATTTTTTAATAATATTTAGTATTTCCTTTCTTGTATGTCTAGTCGCAATTTTCTCTGATCATAAACCGGATACACTTTCATTTGAACTCCAAAAGTTTGTCTGATGTATCTTGGTAAATACATTACTGATATCTTTGTTTTTAAATATCAAAAAAGGATATCTAATATATTTAATTGGCTTTACGATTATATTATAAATCCATTCAATTAAAAATCATGGTAACAATCTCTCTATCAATACTATAAGTATTTTTTTTATTATATTGTCTGGCAATATCCTTTTGATAGTTAAAATAAGAATCTTTTTCATTTGTATACACTTAATATATAAGATAAAAAAATTATTTTAATATTTTATTGATAACTTCTAAATATATATTTGTCTGATTATCCCAAGAATATGGCTTTATAATTTGCATTGCCAATTCTTTATATTTTTTTATAATATCCGGATTATCCAAGAGGGACTTAATTTTTTTTATATAGAAAACATAATCATTTTCATATGATATAAATTCATTTAATTCAGTATCTTCTATCATATCCATATGACATTCTCATGATATTAATGGTATACATCCATTTGACATCGCCTCAAGGACAACCAAAGGCTGTCATTCACGATAAGATGGTAAGAAAAATATATCTGATTTATCCATATTTCTATATACATCTTCTCTGCTGAGTTTTCATAAATATTTAATATTTTGAATATTATTATTTATATATTTCGCTCAAATAATATAGAACATAATATTTTCTTTTTCTAAAGTTTTTGCTACTTTTTCTAAAATATCTATTCATTTTGCCCTATGGGCATTAGAGACAAATAATATTTTCAAAACGCTTTGCTTTTTAAATTCATCAATCTTTTTTTCTTTTTCTAAGGAATCGTATCAATTATATATATACACTGACTTATTATCTATATTTAATTTATAATATTTCATAATCTCTTCTTTTACATATTTAGATATTAATATCATTTTATATGATTTTCTAATTAAATTTCTTTCAAATATAGATAAAAATCAAAAAAATAAATAATATCTTACTTTTTCAAAAATATTATTAAATTTTATTTTATCTATAAAAGATCGACACGTTCAGTGGGTCTGTCATATTACTTTTATATCGTTATAAATAATATTATATAGTAACGAAACTCCAAAATTATCAATTATCAGGTCAGGCTTATATCTTTTTATAAAATAGAAAGTTTTTATTGTATAAATAATAAAACTTATAAGTGGGAACATAGTCGCATTAAATCAATATAGTTGCATATTATACATCTCTTTATAGGTTTTTTTAGTATCCATAAAATAGTATAAAATCTTGTATTTTTTTGATAGTTTTTTTCCATATTCTAAAGTTACCTTCTCAACACCTGATCATTTCTCTGGGCTAAATCATGATAATATTAGAATTTTCTTCATCCATTACACATAATAAAATAAATAAGATTAAATCTTTTTAAAAATAACGTTCATAATAATATAATATATAAACTTACAAAACACAAGAAAAAGAATTATTATATAGATTATTGCCGTCATAATTAGAGACACCAATAGTTTTATTAAATTATACATTATTGTACTAATTTTATTGTTTATTATATAGATATTAGTTGTATTATCTTCAAAATTACATTCATTAATTGTTATAATCTTTTTTGACAATAATCAAAAGATAGATATTGGACAATTAATATTTGTAGTAATCATACCATTCTTAAAAAAATCTGATAATTTTTTTGATCATTTAAATTTATTTAAGTCATATTTAGAAAATGTGCCAAGTACATATAAGCCTTTAGTATATTCATCAATTTTATTTGTATTAGTACTAATTTCTTTTATATTAACAGGTAATGGTAAATTAATTTTAGCTAGTTTTTTCATCCTGTCCAAAGAAATTTCAAGATCTCTAGAAGATAATAAGAAATCTTTAATAGCATAAAAAAGAGAAATCACTATAGCAAAAGATTTTATATGAAATATTTTATTGTTTGCTGACCATATACATATAAATATTTCTAATAGATTATGTAAATACAATATACTTTTTCTGTCTTTACGCCATAGTAGATTCCTAATTTCAAAATACGTCCACCATATATTCCAGTTATTTTTTTTAAGATATGGATGTATATGTTTTTTGTTTACGATTATTCTTTTATATCATTTTTTTTCTAATTTTTTATCTATTTTCTCTGCCCAGTCTCCATCTCATCATCTAGTAAAGAATCTAGGATCTATAACGCCAAAGTCTTTTAAAAAATTTATAGGATAACATGCAAATTGAACATACCAAGAATATTTATATTCTCGATTTACAGGACAATTAATAAATCCAATTGATTTATCATTCATTGTTTCATATACATCAGAGAATGTATTTAAATCAAGAAGAATAACATCATCTTCTATGATAAATGAATATTCGTATCAATTTTTTATTACATATTCCTGTCATATTGCATATCATCAATCTGTTCATAGATTTATAATAGGTGTAAGTACTATTATATTATTATTTATAAGTTCGTCTTCAAACTTAATAAAGTCATTTGACGAGTTATTTATTATAATAAAATCAAAATCGTCAACATATTTTTCTGATAAAACATATGTTGCAATTTTTTTTATATTATATAATGAACTGTAAAATAAAGATATAATTGCTATTTTATTTTTTTTCTTATATCTTATTTTTTTTTCATTTTTCACAAAATCTGCCCGATTTGTCCATCTTAGAATTCATTTATGTTGATTAATCAAATAACTTGGCAAATACATGATTATAATATATATAAATATAACTAAAAAACATATTCCTCAAAAGAAAATTAATTTATTATTTATATATTATACTTTTTATTGCCCATGTATGAATTTTAGGCAGCATTCCCAAAATTCAAAAGAAACCTGTTATTATTTTGAATATTATTAATTTTATAATGTTGGGGTTATCCATATTATTAAAGTGCTTTATTTTTTCGTTTTTAAATCATGCTATTTGTAAAAGTTGAGAAAAAGAGTTAGATGTATATAAATTTTTATGTGTTATATCACAATATCTTAAGGCACAAGCTCAAAATAGAGATTCAGCATTTGGCATTATATTGATCCAAATTCATCACACATTTAATTTTTTATTTATAAGTTTTGCTATGTATATTCATTCTTCCAGTGTCAAATGCTCAAATACATTGTCCATAAAAATAATGTCATATTTTTCTTTTGTATTTTCTAAAAATTCAGATCATTCAATATTATAAAAGTTATATCATTTAAATTGTTTTTTATGTTGATCAATAATATTGTTGTCTAACTCTAATCATGTAAAATTTACAAATCATTTATTTTTGCAGTAATAAGTAAATTTTCACTGTCAAACTCATATCTCAAGTATTTTTGCATTTCTAGAAAAATTATTTATAAATTTTCCAATTTGTTTCTTTAAGATTAAATCTCGTTTTTTAAAATCTATATTAAAAAGAGCATATCCATCATGATTTTTAAAATAATCTTCAAAAAGATTTATTTTATCATTTTTATTATTTTTTTTTGAAATCATATTATCTCATAATTTACAATTAAAGCGAAATAGTTGAATATCTATTTTTCTTACAAAATTAAGAATTATTTAAGTTAACTAGTTTGTTAATATATTTGAGTTAATATTACAATAATATGCAAATCATTTTACATAATTATTACCAGTAAATATTTCTTTTAAATTACAATTTTTATTTAAGATATCTAATATATTATCATTTCTTTTTCAAAAATAATATGTCAAAAATACATATCAAGATCAATTCTTTTTTATCTGGTCTCGTCGATAATCTTCTATAGGTTTTTTATCCGAAAATAGATTAATACTTTTAAAATTATAAAAATGATTCAATATAATCTGATTTTTATCTTTTATATTTTGATCTACTGAAGTAGAAAAATATGGTCATACCTCTCTATTTAAAACAGCCAACAGTACTGTATCTGATATATAATCAGTATATATATTCTCTCATACTTTACAATTTTGATAACAAAAATTATACATTTTTTTAGAAATTGTTGGTATGTCTGGTTGTCATATATTTAATATATCAGTACTTATTAAAAATATATTTATCCCAAGACCAAATATTAAAAATATTATTTTGAAAATATTTTTTTTAAATATCAATATAGATAAAAAACTTAATAGACTAAATCATCCAATAAAAAAAACTAATTTGCTGGATAGATATATAGGTCTTATAATGGTACTTGCAAGAATAAATATTTTATTTAAAGGGTCGGAAATATAATCATTTACATTCAATGGTAAAGTTTGGTAATTTATATTTGAATTTATGCTTAGCATAACAATCGCTATTACTATAACCCAAATAATATTTTTTTTATTTATATATTGGTTACATATATATCATATCCCTATCATTAATATTGGAAGTATAGGCATCATCCGACGAGCTGGATCTCATCATGATGATCACATATATCCATATAGAAACATAACAAATGAAGAAATTATTATAAGTTGGTTTTTAGACCAATCTTTTACCAATAAAAATATGCATAATACAAGAGGCGTTATATACATAAATATCTGTCCAACAAAAGATAATCTTGTTAAAAATGTAATTCCTGACTTATCTAAATTAAATAATGTAATATAAGTATTTATACTTTTCACTATAGGATCTGGAAGTAAGTAATATAAGACATAGCACAAGCCACCTCCTATTATTAGATAGGGTATAAATATTTTAATATATTGTAATAACATTCATAAAATATACTTGATTTTTATCTCTTTACCATATTTTACGATTGTATTTCAAAACATATCTAGGAATATGATAAAAAATATTATCAATCAAAGTATAGGTCTTGAAAGAGTTAATAAAGAATTAGAAACGACTATTTTTAATATATTTCACAAAGACAGTATATTGGATTTTTTATAAAAGTATAAAGTTGATATAAAAAACAATTGATTTATTCATAAATCTTGATCAATTCACATAGAATTACTAGCATAAGCATAGAATGATATTGTATATATCAATATTGCCCAGTTTGCTATTTTTTTTTCTTTATAAAACAATAATGATGTTTTGTAAATTAGAAAAAATATAATAATACTGATTAGCAGATGTATTATTTTAACTCACCATATAGTATCATTCACTAATAATACTCAAATTTTATATATAATAACTGTTAACGGGAAATGGGGGATTCGATTAAATACCTGTCACTTTAGTGTGATAAATTCAGCTATCTGTCTGATCCAAAGACTACTTTCATATCGAAAAAAATCTTGAATTACATACAACCTTATAAAAACATACAAAATTAATATAATAATAAAAATTTTGTTACTCAATATAAAATCTCTTATTTTTTTTATCATTATAATCGTAAGATAAAACGTAAAAAAACAAAGATTATTTTTTCCAGTAACTATAGATATTTTTTTCAATTTCATAATCCATAATTTTTGTAGGCCTATCTGGTTGTGTCAAAGCCCAATCAAACATCTTTTTAATCAATTCATCTATGTTTGTTTCATCATTGAAATTTAATATCTTTTTTGCCTTTGTATGGTCAGAATAAGCATCTTTTACTTCGTGTCTTGCTTCATAGTGAATAATATCAGTCTCATATCACTTACTTTTCCCAATATTTTTAACAATATTAGCGACATCTATTATCTTATAATGTTTATCAGCTCATATGTTAAACGTCTCTAAATCTCATTCATCCATTAATTTATGAAATATTTCCATATAGTAATGAATATCAGAAAAAGCTCTTTGTTGTGTCCCATCACCAAAAATAGATAATTTTTCTCATCTTATGGTTTGTCTAATCCATATTCATATTACATTTCTATATTTATCCCAAATATTTTGATAAATTCATATTATATTATGTGGTCTAACTATAGTATATCTAAGTCAGAATTGTTCATTTGCTTGTTTTATATCCATCTCTACTGTATATTTTGCTATACCATAAGGGTCTATTGGGGTTTGCTTCTGATCTTCAGTAAATGGAGGATTGCCCACTCCGTATACAGCCATAGAAGATGTGAATATGATCTTTTTAACATTATATTTTATACAACTATTGATAATATTTATTGAACACAAAACATTATTTGTATAATTGAAGTTTCTTATAAAAGGAGAAAGTCATTCAGCTGCATATGCAGCAAAATGATATACATAATCAAAATTTTCTTCTCTAAATATATCGTCGACATACATAGCATTATATAAATCTATTTCGTATAATTTTACACGAGGATCTACGAAATCAATATATCATCAAAAAAAATTATCTATACCTACTACCTCATATCATTTATCCAAAAGATATCTAGAAAAGTTAGATCAAATGAGACCAGCAATTCAAGTAATTAGCACCTTAGTCATTTATAATATATAACATATAAAAATAAAAAATTATTTTAAACCAAACCTATATTTTAGTATTAAATTGACCATTATAAGTCAAAGTTTGAAAGCTTTTCGATTGTCACTTGTGATTTTGGAATCTCCGATTCTTTCTTTATAATTTACTGGTATTTCAACACATTTAATATGATTCTTAAGGACTAATATCATATATTCTGGAGAAAAATGTGATTCTCCAACTGTGAATTTATCAATAATTTTGTGTAAAGCTTTTTTTTTGATTAATTTAAAAGTACATCCAACATCACTTAGACAAGTTCCATTAAAACAATATTCAAGGAGTTTAGCTACTAAAACATTTCCCATTCTAAGTAATCGATTCATTTTTGCTCAGCTCCATATATGTTCCTTTGATGTTCTAGTGCCAAATACCGCATCAAATTCATCAGAGTAAATAAGTAGTTTTATAATATCTTTTGCTACAAAAGTTCAATCTGGCTCTACTGTTATTATAATATCTCCTGTGGCTTCTTTTAGTCACCTTCTATTGGCTCGTCCATATCATTGATTATTTTCTTTTATAACTATTGCTCAAGCTCTTTTTGCTTCTTGATAAGTATTATCTTTAGAATTATTATCAACGACTATTAACTCATCAACATATCATGTAGCCAAAAAATCCGCTATCGCATTAAAAATATTTTTTTCTTCATTATATGCAGGAAAGATTACAGAAACTTTTTGATTATTGTACATTTTTTGAATAAATAATAATAAATATTATAGATAGCAAATAATTTTTATTCCAAGAAGATATATACATTTAAATTAACAAATCTAGTTTATTTTCACTACTTATTTGTACTTATAACTATGATTGAGATATGAATACAATTCATACAACAATCAATGAAATACCAATAATTCTTATTAAATTGATCTGTTCTCCTAAAATATATCATCCTATAATAACAACCACAAAAGATAAAGCCAAGAATGGATATGCATAACTTACGGGGATTTTTGATAATACCCAAAGTCGTACAATAAAACTTATAGCATATAATAATAGTCATCATACAAGATATGGATTTTTAAACCACATATAAATCATCTTAAAAATATCCCCTTCAAAAGAAAATCCTACTAGTCACTTCTTCCGCAACACCTGAGCTAATCAATTCATAAGACCGGATAATACGAGTAATACATATATCATTTATTTTTCAGCTATTAATAAAAAATGAGGATAGGGAAATATTGATGGTATTTTTTGATAAGTAACTTTGTATCAAAGACTGACAAGATATTTATGTATCTTAGAAGATCATTGAAAACAAAGGATTTTATTTTGCATAATAATTTTATCATGAAAAATATTCCAATAATATTTATATTTAGGATATCTATCTATATCCTTAATTATAATTTTATCTATATATTTAGATAAATTTTTAAGAAGAGACTCTTGAGTGTCTTTATCTATATGGTGTAGAAAATCGACTAAAATAGCAACATTATATAAGTCCAAACCATCAAATCATTGGTTGATAAAATCTCTTATTTCAAAACGAAGCTCATTAAAGTGATTGATTTTAGAAATATTGTTCAGATTTTGTATTCTCTTTTTATCAATATCTAAGCCAAATATTTTATTTTTATATCAAGCAAAAATAAGATATAAAGAAATGATTCCATATCCACATCATAAATCTAACACGCGATCGTTATCTTTTATAAGTCAAGTAAGTCTGGTGAGGAATTTAACAGGGAATATAATTATTCTAAAACATAAATATAATTTTGTTATTAAAGATTCTTTTTTAAAAAGTTTCAATAAAAACAATAAAAAATAAAATTTATTATTATTAACCATATAATCAGGATAATTATTAAAGCGTTAAATAATTTGTTTATTTATTTCTAATTTTTTTAATTTCTGTTAAAAATAAATTTATTTGCTTATAATTTACCAAACCTATAATTCAAGAAAAAATCATAAGATAAATACATAGAATAAAAATGTTTCTATATCTCATGTAATTTTCCATTATAAAGAAATAATCTTTCGTATAACGTACAACCCATATCATTATTCAAATCAATATTACATTTTTTATTAAAAACATATAATCTATCTTAATTTTATATTGAGTGTTAACGACTTTTAAAACCATTATTGTTAATATACCCCAACCACTTAATAAACCTAAAATAGATCATACGATGCCGATAGAGGTATAACGTATAAGTATATATGAAATAGATATATTTACTAACAGTCATATTGATAATATTTTAACTCTTTTTTTTACCATACCCATAGCTCCAATAATTGCAAAACTCACCGTTAATAATGTACTCAAGAAAACAAATGGAGCTGCATAAGAAAACAATACTCAAGAATATATAAATTTTTTACCAAAAAACACCAAAGCTATCTCTGGTCCCAATATCATAAAGAAGCCTCAACATATAAAAGAAAATAATAGAGTATATTTATATAAAATATTTTGAAATATTGTAACCTGTTCATGTTCTTTTTTTTCTATCATCTCAGTTAATACTGGGAATAGGAACATAGAAAGTGGAGCTATAACATAATTAAACATAGCAAATAAACTCCAAAAATTAGTAATATATCAAGCCTGTTCTGATCATAACATATACATAACCATTTGCTGGTTTACTTGCCAAAATAATAGTCATACATTTGCTCATAAAAATACTCGTCAAGCATATTTTAGCTGTTTTTTTAATAGTCAGATTTCCAAATTATATTTTCATAATTTGAATATATGTAAATATTTATTTGAGAATATTATAATTCATGTTATAATAGAAACTCATATCCCAATAAGCCGAGCCCAAGTAAAATTATCTAGAGTTATTGTTGTAGTAAAATAGAATACTCAAACAAATATGAGAGTCGTATATATTCTTACAAATTCTACTAAGTTTTGATTAAATGTATCTTGAAATGCTATAAAAAAACTCATAAAAACCTGAATAAAATTTATTCCAAAAAAATATAAACAGAGTAATCTTATAATATGTGCAGCTTGAGGAGAATGAAAATAATTTATAGCTAGCCAGTCTGATCATATATAAAGTGCTCATGCTATGATAATGCCCGATATTAATTGAATTATCCATGTTAATATTGTTATTGTTTTAACTTTATTATATTCCTTTCTTATTCGATACTTGGGCAGGAAATATTGTAGAGCTTCAGTTAGTCATAAATCATTATATAGTGATATAATGTATATAAGTCACATTATAGAATAGAATAATCCAACATCCTCTACAGACATTTTATTTGATATAACAACTTTGATTATATATCCAGCTGGCGCTATAATAAAAGTAAAAAAATATAACCAGAATCACTTACTTATTAACTTCTGACCCAATGGTTGATCTGCTAATAATGCTCAATCCATATATAAAATGTAAAATTAAAAATTAATTTTCTACCTTGGTTTCCAAGTTCATCCCAATCTTCTTATTACATATATCACTCTATCAATATCTCATTCAAAAAGTTTATAATTATGTCTTTTCTCTAATCTTAAATTCATCGAAGCGCATAGTTGTAATAAATCTTGTCTCTCTTGTTCATCTACTTGTTTAAATAATATCCATACTCCTCATTGTTTAAGCAAATGCTTTGTTCGGGGTAATAATTTATCTATATAAGCAACAGCTCTAGCTGTAATGACATCAAATTGTTTGTCTTTGTATTCTTCGGCCCTTTTCCAGAGTAATTCTATATTCCCAATTCAAAGTTGTTTTGTCATATCTCAGATCGCATCAATTTTTTTTCTTACAGAGTCCATACCTGTAAAATTAATATTTGGGTATTCAACAGCCAACGGTAATAATGGGAATCCTCCTCATGTACCCACATCACATACTTGCATTCATTCTTGGAAATCAAAAACTTTATGTACTTCCAGAGCATCCAAAATATGCTTATTATATACACCTTCTTCATCTCTGATAGCACTTAAGTTAATCTGATTATTTTTCTCTAAAAATACTTTTATTAGTTTTTCTCGTTTTTTATCCATAATTATACTTTATTTGCCATAAATTAAATATAATACATATTATTAATATAACCAATTCACTCTATCAAACCCATCTAATTTTTCAACCCAAATTTTCCATTGAAACAAAAAATAATAACACTAAAAAATAGCATTCAGATTTTTATTTAATTATAAAAGTTATGTTTCAGATATCTTATTCGCCAAACCTTAAATGAGAAATTTCTATATCATGAAGTAAAAACGCTGCTTTACCTATAGTAGTAGCAAATTATTTAATTGGGAATAAAATTAAACTGTTAAATAAGCCATGAATAAGTGATATTGCTAATATGGAAAAATTAGCGGAAGATGCCTTGGAAAGATCACAAGATTTTTTTGATCTCACATCAGAACTAGCTACCAAATTTAGAGCTTCTATATTACTTATACCTTTGGGTCTACATAGATATGGTAAAGTTAAATTTGTCGGAACATGATGATGTAAAATAGGTAAAAGACCATTAGACTCTTTTGATGATGCGCTTACAAAGGCATGAATTACTATTACAAATGATGAATTCAAAACATATCAAGTTACAGGCAAGCCCAAAAAAAACATTATGCTTCAAGAATTTTCAGTTACAACTGTTGAAGCTTTGATTACATATTTGGCTTTCTTGCCGTGAATAGATTATGATATTAATATCTATATGGTTGCTACAGAACCACACGTAAAAAATTTGATAGCATTTTTAAATAATGCTTGAGCAGATATCCGTCTATGAATAGACCATACAATCACACTTACTCCATCGACAATCAAAATAAATAATCCTGAATTTAAGATAATATCTGATTATATAGAAGCTGGTACTTATTTTGCTATCTGAGCTTGAGCTGATAATAGTGATATTATCATAAAGGACTTTGATGTAGATGATCTATCTTCAATCTATAGTGTATCAGATAAAATCTGAATTAATTTTAAGATATTGGACAAACATACTATTAGAGTAGATTCTCATAATAAAGCAAATTATAGAGCTACAAAGTTTGAGACTAGAATATATCCATGATTTGCAACCGATTTACAGTCGATTTTCTGAACACTACTGACACAAGCCAATTGAATATCCAAAATATTTGAAACTCTTTATGAATGAAGATTTAGTTATCTTTCAGAGCTTGAAAATCTATGAGCTAAGACAGAAATTCTGAACCCTCATGAAGCAATAGTGATATGACCAACCAAATTAAAGTGATGATATGTTACCAGTACAGATCTCAGATGATGATGAGCTATGGTACTTGCATGAATCATGGCAGAATGAACTACAAATATCATGAGCGAAGAAATTATTGCTAGATGATATGATGATATAGTAGATAAATTAAAATCGATTTGAGTTAGAATTGAACAAATTACCTAGTCATTGCGAGGTGCGAAGTGGAGGAATCTCTTGAAATAAAAAAAGTGATCTCTCGACAAGCTAGAGATGACAGAGTAGGATGGTAAAATTTAATTAATAAAATACATAAAAATGAAAGTATCAATATGTTTTTCTTGACCAGCATGAACATGAGTAAATACAGCATGACTTTTGCTTTGAAATCTATTATCATACAAATGATATCATGTCCTTTGAGATAAAGAATATGCCTCTATAATCAAATGAGATAATAATGATTTTATATTATATATTTCTGATGATAATTCTTTTATTTCAAAAAAAATAGATTATTTTTTTGCACAAGATGATTATGCAATTTCCAAAAATGAAAAAATATATGAATTGAAAAATATTTATAATTTAAAGTCTTGTGATTGTAAATACAAGAATACATATTCATTCTGAGCTAGTTTAAAGGTGCTATGAATAGCTATTGAAGAGTGAAAAAAAATAATCAATGAAAATTTTAAAAATAAAGAAAGTTTAAATCAGAATTTAATTGATTTAGAGGGGTGATACAATTATATTACAAAATCAGATTTTGATTTATCAAAAAATATATGAAATCACAAAGAATTTAAATTTTGAAATCAAATAATAGGGGAGTGAGCAATAGCGAGTTGATTAGAGCGGTATAGTGCCTATCCTATGACTCCAGCTAGTTCTTTGATAGATGTCATTGTCCAAGATAAGAATGTAATATTTTTCCAATGAGAAGATGAAATTGCAGTAGCAATGTCTATGCTTGGAGCAAAATTTGCTGGTAAAAGAGCAATGTGTGGAACTAGTGGTTGATGATTTGCTCTGATGACAGAGAGTATTTCTTTTTCAAATCAAACAGAGATATGATGAGTCTATATACTATCACAGCGTGATTGACCAAGCACTTGAACGCCAACTTTTACTTCGCAATGAGATTTAAAATTTAGTTTAACTCCTACTTTTTGAGAAACATCACCAATAGTCATTGCTCCTTCATCATATAAAGATTGATATAATTTAATCTGAAAAGCACTTAATCGATCTGATATGTATCAGCATCCAGTAATAGTATTGTTGGATAAACAATATTCAGAAAGTTATATGTCAATTGATTCTGCTAAATTTAAAGCTGAAGATATAAATAGATGAGAACTTACAAAAGGACAAGATTGATATAAGAGATATGCATTTACAGATTCTTGAATATCTCCATACACAATTCCAGGAACAGAGAATGCTGAGTTTATAGCAAGCTCTTATGAGCATGACGAATATTGAGCTACCAACGAAGAACCAGCTATTAAAAAACAAATGATGGATAAAAGATTCAAAAAAATGGAGACTTTTATTCAGAAAGAATTTAATTCAGATTTCTACTGATATGAGATTATCAATCCAGAAGCTAAAAATTTCTATATAACATTTGGTTTTACTTCATATGTTCTAAAAGATTATATAAAAGATAAAAAAGACTATGGTCTGATTATAATTAAAATTATGCAACCGTTTGATGTGAGATTAAAGTCGCGATTATATGATAATAAAAAAAACATCAAAAGTTTGACTTTTGTAGAAATGAATTATACCTGACAACTACAAGAATTACTTACAAATATATGTTGATTAAATGATAATGATCGAAATAAAAAAATCAAAAATATTAGAAAATACGATTTATATCCAATCTTCCAAGAAGATATTACCTAGTAATTGTAAACGTATGCGAAGCAATCTTATATATTAAAAAATAATTATGAATAAATATTCCTATTTAGAGAAACCAAAAATTTTTGATAAGAAGGCTGATATTGTTAGTATATTTTGTGAGTGTAAATGAAAAATATTATCTCTACTTAGGAATCCTGAAAGATTTCAATGAAATACACGAGGCTGACCAGCCGGTAAATTTGAACTAGAAAGAGATAGAGATTTGGAATCTGCTGCCTATAGAGAACTAATAGAAGAAACTTGAATAGACTTAGAGAAGTTGAAGAAAGAAATAACTTATTTATGAAAACATTACGTAAAATATCCAGATGATTTTGATTTTGAATATCACAAATTCAAGCTCATCCTTGACGAAGAACCTGATGTTATATTAAATAATAGAGAACACATAGATAAAGTTCGGAATACTCCCCAAGATACTATTAAATTAAATCTCATATTGTGAGAAGATGAAGTCATTCAATATTATTATTGAATAAAATAAATTTATAAAATTACTATTAAATCCATGAGAACATGATTAAATAAATTCCAACGATGCCCTGGATGCTGAGATTACCTTATACATCTAGCAATCAAACAAGCCGTACAGGAACTTAATATTCCCAAGCATAATCTTGTATTCATTACATGAATTGGATGTAATTCCAAAATGAGTCAGTATTTAGATTGATATGGATCAGAGACTCTACACGGTAGAGGATTGCCTTTTGCTACAGGAATAAAATTATCAAATCCTGATCTAACTGTAATTTCTATTGCATGAGATTGAGATTCTTATGGTATATGACTGTGACACTTATTACACACAGCAAGAAGGAATATAAATCTAGTTCATATAACTTGTGATAATGAAAATTATTGACTTACTACATGACAAGCCTCTCCTACGACACCTATAGATATCAAAACCAAATCTACTCCAGACTGAAATCAAACTAGACCATTTGATCCCATATGATTACTCAAATCAGCTTGATGTGAATTTAGTTTTTCATTACCGGACAAAGATATTAAATGATTAAAAGAAAAAATTAAAGAAGCAATTCTACATCCATGATTTGCTCATATAGATATAAAACAACAATGTCCAAGTTGGAAAGTTTGGTAAAATTTATTTTCCAAAAACAATAATGTCCAAAATAAAATTAACTGTAATTTTATCACTATTTATAGATATACTCTGATTTACAATAGTCATACCAGCATTGCCTGATATGGTTAAATATTACAATACGAGTTATTTTATGATATCTATATGAGTGACAGTATTTGCATTTGTATGATTATTTTCTACTCCTATATTATGAGCTATGTCTGATAAATATGGTAGAAAACCTATCTTGCTATTTTCAGTAATTTGAAGCCTCTTATCATATGTGATGGTTTATTTTTCCCCACTTTTCCGAGTATATATGTTATCTAGGATAATAAATTGATTGAGTTCTTGAAATATATGAGCAATACAATCAATATTTAGTGACATTTCAAGAGATCATAAGGAACGTACTTTGAATTTATGATTGTTCTGAGCTATATTTTGAATATCATTTATAGTATGACCATGATTGTGAGCATTTTTATTACAGTGGTGAATCAAAGCTCCATTTTTAGTCAGCATATTACTTTGTCTTATCAATATTATTTTTATTTTACTTCGACTACCAGAGACTAATAAATTATTGGATAAGGTTAAAAAAATTAAAGTAAATATAGTACATATATTCCAAAAAATGTTCGTATCAAATGAAAAAAAGTATTATATAATTTTCTTCATTATAAATCTTGCTATTATGGTTTATCAGACTTCATTTACATTATTCCTAAGTGAACGTTTTGGAATATCTTGAGTAATGAGCTGATATATATTGGCATTGTTTGGCTTGGTGATGGCTATCAATCAATGATTGTTTCTCAAATTATGGATTAAATCGTTTTCTAGTAAAAGACTTGTAAGTATAAGTATTATATGAATGGCCATTACTTATCTATTGGCTTTTTTAAGTTGAAATATGCGAGTAATTATAATCCTTGTAGCTCTATCTTCGATATTTCAATGACTTTTTCGTCCAGTATTCCAAAATATAGTTTTGTGACAACATAAAGATGTATGAACGATTAATTGAAATATGACTGCAGTTACCAACCTTGCAGGTATTATATGACCGATTGTATGATGATATATGATAGATCAAAATATTTCTCCATTCTGATTAGTAGCAATCCTCATATTGATATGATATATTTATTCCAAAAGAACTTGTTCCAAACAAATAGAATAAACTTTAGTATTAATTTTTATTATGTACAAACAATGATTTCGGATTAAAGAAGATACATGAAATAATTCATTTTCTTATGATATTAGAAAATTAAAAAATTCCAAGCCACAAATTTACATTACAAATTTAATTCAATGAACTATTGATGATATTCATATTTGAGATAAAATTGTTTTTGAGGAAATAGATTCTAAATTAGAGGTACAATCTTTTGTTGGATTAAAATATTTCATAAAACTTAGACAAGATAAACCAATATATATTTTCGACAATCACAATCATGCATTATTTTTTCGATATCAAGAATTATTTAACTGAAATATTTCTAAATGAATAAATTTAATTCACCTAGATCAGCATACGGATATGAATAATAATTCAAATATGATTGCGAGCGAAGCGAAGCTATCTTATAGTTTAGAACAAATCTTTCACTTCACAAATTATAAATGTAATGTATGAAATTTTATTCAACCAGCAATCCAAGATTGATTAATTTCTAACGTAACTCAGATCAATACTGAATATAAATTATTAAACTATTGAAACAATGAAACAATGAAATATTGAAACTATATACTGGACATAGACCTAGATTTTCGACATCCCCAAATGTGAATAGATCAATATACCAAAATTATAGAAATAACAAAAAATCTGATTTCTAGAGCAAGCTTAGTTACAATTGCAACATCACCATATTTCTTAAATCAGACTTTAGCTATAAAAATTTTAAAAGATATTTTTAATTAGTTATTTTCACTAATACATTTCTATATATCCAAATCTCTTACTGATTTAGCATGAGTTAATATAAAATGTTTTCTCGGCTGTACTTCTTCTCACATCAATATTCTAAATAATTTATCTGTTTCTTCGGCATCTTCAACAGTAATCTGATTTAACGTTCTTTTTGAGGGGTCCATAGTAGTATCTCGTAGTTGTTCTGCATTCATTTCTCCAAGACCTTTATATCTTTGCACTTCGGTTTTATTATTATCCATTCACATATCTTGAGGCGTCTTATTTTCATCATAAACATAAACTTCCTTTTTTCATTCAGTAAATCTATATATAGGAGGACATGCAGCATATACATGTCAGTTATCTACAAGCGGTCTCATAAATCTAAAGAAAAAAGTTAATAATAATGTTCTAATGTGTGCTCAGTCGACATCGGCATCGGTCATTATTATAATCTTATCATATCTGAGTCATTCCAAATCGAAACCATCTTTTATTCCACATCATATAGCTGTTATAAGCGCTTTTACTTCATTATTTGCCATCATTTTTTGTATTACCGCTTGTTCTGTATTTAATATTTTACCCCTAAGTGGAAGTATAGCCTGAAATTTACTATCACGACCTTGTTTTGCACTTCATCACGCAGAATCTCACTCTACTATGTAAAGTTCAGTTCACTCTCTCTTTTTATTGGCACAATCTGCTAATTTACCTGGTAATACTCATCATACTAAAGTATTTTTTCTAAGAACTGTTTCTCTAGCAAACTTAGCGGCCAACCTAGCTCTAGCGGCCAAATCTATCTTTTCAAATATTTTATCAAACTCTGATTCGTTTTTGGAGAAAAAATCTTTTAAATAATCATATACTATATCTTCTACCGCAGCTCTAACATAACTATTTCATAACCTTCATTTTGTCTGTCATTCAAATTGTGGTTCTGGAATCTTTACAGTAACTATAGCATATAATCCATCGGTAACATCACTGTATTGATATTCTCATATTTTTTTATCTATTTTTTCTTTCTCTTTTCAAATTTCGTTTATTATTCTAAGCAAAGCTGACTTAAATCCAAGTAGGTGAGTACCTCAATCTTTCGTAGGTATATTATTTACAAATGATAAAGTATGATCGTTGGTAGTATTTACAAATTGAAATGAAATTTCTGCCCAACATTTATCTCATTCTTTATTAATATAGTGAGCTGATGACAAGCGTTGTTGTTCTCATACCAAATTATTTAATCGAGTTTTTATTCATTCTTCAAAGTAAAATCTCTGACGTAAGCCAGATTTTTGACTTATAAAAGTAAATGTAACTCAAGGAGTAAGATAAGCCGCTTGTTTTATTCTAGATACTTCTATATTTTCAGAAAATTCTAGCGTCTCAAAAATCTGATCATCTGGCATAAATGTAACTGTTGTTCAACTTTTATCAGTTTCTCAAACAATCTCTAGTTCTCACTGTGGTATTCATCTAGAATATTTTTGTTGATATATTTTGCCTTCTTTATGTACTTGTACTTCCAACCATTCAGATAATGCGTTTACTACAGAAGCTCATACTCCATGAAGTCATCAAGAAACTTTATAAGTCTCTTTGTCAAATTTTCATCAAGCATGTAATACCGTAAAGACAGTTTCTAGTGCTGATCTTCATGTTTTTTGATGCTTATCTACAGGTATTCATCTACCATTATCAGATACTGTAACAGATCAGTTTTCATTTAGAATGATATTTATACTTGTACAAAATCAAGCTAATGATTCATCAACTGAATTATCCAAAATTTCTTGGATCATATGATAAAGTCATTTAGCATCAGTTGATCAAATATACATTCAAGGTCTTTGTCTTACTGGTTCCAATCATTCCAGTACTTTAATGTGTGAAGCATCATATTGCTTTGCGGCACTTACTGTTGACATAATTTTCTTTTATAAATTATAAATCATTAATTGAAATTTTTTATTCTTCATCATCATCGATTTTCCAATCGTCATCATCATCTTTAATCTTCTTTCATTTCTTTAACTTCTTTGGTTCAAGCTCATCATCATCTGAATCATCATCCAAATAACGACTATCTTCTTCATCATCATCATTATATTTAATTTTAATCTTACTTTTCTTTCTTTTCTTTCATTCGGCTTCCATCTTTGCTATATCGTCTTCTATCCCAAGTATTTTCTGTAATCAAGCATGTTCTTTTAATTTTTGTATAACTTTTTGCTCTATCTGTCTTACTCTCTCTCTAGTTACATCAAATTCCTCTCAAACTTGTTCCAAAGTATATCTAGGTCAATCTATTCCATATCTCATTTTTACAATTTTAGCTTCTCTTTCATCAAGCATCTGAAGTATCATATCTAAGTTATTTCTCAATGCATTTTTTTCTGCAAATTGATCGGGCCTAAGAGTGTTTGGATCCTCGAGCAAATCAGCTAAAGTATCTCTTCATTCATCTCATACCTCTCTATCAAGTGATACGTTACCAAATATAACTTCTTCAAGTTTTTTAATTTTTTTGATAGGAAATCATAGTTTTTGTCATATTTCTTTTGATGTTGGTTCTCTTCATAATTTTTGAAATAGCAATTGATATGTTTTATTATAAGAATTTATCTCATCTATCAAATGCACTGGTATCCTTACGTGTTTACTCATATCAGCAATTGCTTTTGTAATACTTTGTTTAATCCATCGTGTAGCATAAGTAGAAAACTTAAACTCTTTATCTGGATCAAACTTTTCGATAGCCTTGATAAGTCATATATTACCTTCTTGTATCAGGTCAGAAAAACTCAGTCTAGACCCAAAAAACCTCTTTGCAATACTGATCACTAACCTAAGATTGGATTCAATCAGTTTTCTTTTAGCATTTTCATCTCATTTTTTAATCCTTTTAGCGACATCTCTTTCATCTTCTGCAGACAACAACGGTATTTTTGAAATATCGTTGAAATATAACTTTATAAAATCTTTATACTGACTATCATTTACTGTATATATCTTATCATAGAGTTGTAATTTTCATAATTTACTTTCTTTCACTGATTCTTTTGCTTCCAATTCCAATAGTTCTTCAATAGTAATAATTTTTATTCAAAGCTTATCACACAAATCATAGAACCTTTCTAGAAGCTTTGCACTTCAATCCATATCATCAATTTCTGCAATTATATCTGCTTCTTTTACATTTCATGTCTTTGCTCACTGTTCCAATAATTTTTGTAAAGATTTATTTAACTCTGCTATATCATCTTGAAATTTCTCCCAAAGTTGTTGTTTCATTTTTTGCATAAAGCTATTAATATAGATTAAAAGCAGGCCATAAGCCAAAACATCGAAAATGAATTATAAACTTGACAATAATACAATTTTATATATAATATAACACGTGTAGTAGAACACGCTAATATATTGAAGGCAGGATTACTTAACTATAGGTAGTTCTGCTTTTATTTTTTTAACAAAAAAAGCACTTCGAAATTACAATAGTGATTTTTTAATTAATATCAATATCAAACTTATAATTGCAAATTGATTAATTTTCCTTAATTAATTTATAATTTTGTATTTACCATTTAAAATAATCAAAGTTATGTTACATTATTTCCGTTGAGATCTAAAAGTTATATGAAATAAAAAATATTTAGTTAATGAACTATTTGGTATTCAAGTAAATTATTTATGATCCCAAAAGAAATGAGAATTCTTTCTTTATCCGTATTTGGATGATAATAAAAAATCAGTTTTCTATTATTGTTTCAATACTGCTGATCAAAAAGAAATGTTTGAAGAAACTCTTAAAATATCTTGAATTTGACCCAAAACAGCTTTTCAAATAGTAAAATTACCCAAGGCTGATCTACAAAAAGCTATCAAAACTCTGGATGTAAAATATTTTCAATCTATACCTTGAATCTGACCCAAATCTGCAAAAAAAATATTACTTGAACTTAAATGAAATTTTGACATGGATGATCTAGAAAAATTAGATATTGATCAAAAGTTATACAAATCAATTATTACATCTCTTAAATGATTTGGCTACGAGGCTGATACTATAAAAAGAGCCTTACAAAAATATGATGGCAAAGTTACAAAAGAAAATATTCCAACTGTTATCAAGCGAATAATATCCAACATATAAATTATAATTTTCTAGAATCATATGCTCGATGAAGCAGAGCTTGTCTCTGTCTTTTTCTACAATTCCAATCCATAGGATAGCAATTATTTTTTACAGCCATCCAATGTCTTTTAATTGCTCTCCATCTTTTAATTTGTCTGTTGTCTTCATCTGTTATCCTTCTTCATATATAATATCTACAATATCGTTGAAACCATCATCTAGGATCATCAGGATAAATTCGTCACTTTTCTTTCCAATATTTCAAATCCATGGAAGCATTTACTCAAAAAAAATTAAGCTTCTGATCCTTTTTGTCAGGAGCTATTTTTGCATTTTCAAACCATTCTATAGGGAATTCTTCCTGACAATCAGTCATATATTTACCTCAAAATACTCAAGCTTCAAGCATTTCTTGAGGTGTTAATTGCGGAAGAAAATCTTCACGAAAATTTTTACCAATATCTTCTACTAGATAATAAATATATCATTTTTGCATTTTGTCATTTACTATTATTTTCTTATTCATCTTAATTCTTTTTATTCAAAAATTCTTTCAACTTATTTAAAGCAAGTCTTCTCATACTCATTTCATTTTTTTCTTCTCTACTCATTTGAGCAAAACTTTTATCCAATCAATCTGGCATAAAAATAGGACCTCGGCCAAAGTTTGTTTCAGTATCAGGATAAACTATTTTTCATTCTAACATTCACTCAAAAAAATTAATTTCTCAATTATTATTTATATGTCCTATCAAAGTTTTTGCAATAACCTTGTAGTTATTAAATTTTTTAGCAATTTCAAATAATCACTCATTTCACATTTTCTCTAAAAACCATTTAATCAATGGCCCCGGTAGTCAGTTTAAACAGTCCATATAAAGTGAAGTATCTTCAACTATAAATTCTCCATCATGATGCTTACGAGCTTCGATAAGTTTTGCTTGTATAATTTTATATGGATCCATCTCTTGTATCTCTACCAAATCAATATTCATTTGTTCAATATCTGGCAATATTGATTGTACTTCACTAAATTTATTTTTATTTCAGGTTATAAAATATAACATTATTTATCCTTAAACCATAAAATGATATTTATATTTTAAATGTTATTTCAGCTGGTACTGTTTCAATTATTTTTCTAATATCTTGTTGTGTACTTAGTCTCATTTTTTTTATGTCTTTTGATATCTTGTTATGACTCCAATCAGTATTATTAAATTTAAAATCTTTACCATCTTCAAATAATTCTGTTAAATCTGCTTTTTTTTGTTGTGGATATATTTGGGGAGTTGAATGACCTCTAGTTTCACACATATTTAATTAATTATATAATAAACTTTTATAAAAATAATTATTCTAAAACATATTCCCATCCAGGCTGCCATTCTTTTGTCTTTCTCCGGTCATCAGCAAACGCTTCTTTTCGAGTTTTTCCCTTTATAATAACATCCAATGCAAGTTGAGGCGCCTTATGCGCTACGATAGCAACATGCTTATCATCATAATTTATTTTTAAGAAATTCAAAAAATCTTCTATTCTTTTTTTTACATCTTCATAAGATTCTCATCAAGGAAATTTTTTATGAATACTTTTTTCTTGTATGGGTTCTACTAGAGCAGAAGCCTTTTGATTATATTCGCCATAATTACATTCTCTTAACCTTGTATCTTGTATAATCTCTACTTTATCCTCAAAAGCTAACTTTGCTGAGTCTACAGCTCTTTTAAAATCAGAACAAAAAACAATATCAAAAGCTGAGGTATCAATCTGATTTCTCAGTTCTAAAGATTGTCCTATTCATACCTCTGAAAGTTCTACATCATATCGTCATGAAGAAAGTCATTCTTCATTATCAGTAGTAGATCCATGAACAAAATAAGTTATTCTAATAGCCATAAAATAAATTTATTTATAAAATATAATATCATCATAATAATTTCCTATAGAACTTTAAGTATAAATTTACTATTATATTGCAAGCATATAAATATTTATCGTATAATGATTAATAAAAATAAATATATATAATATATAAAAATAGCTTGACATTGTATAGGAAATATATATAAAATAGACACTAAATAAAAACATATATAAAATTCTATTATCAATAATTAATTTAAAAACAAAAATTTAAAACTTAAATGTATGAAAAAGAGTAACTTGTTAAACTTGTTTATCTTCAGTGGTTTATTAGTTGTATTCTTTGCATTCACAATCCCTTACAATTGGGATGGGGTAGTTGAAAAAGCCCAAAAAGATTTTTCAAAAGTGATTACAAACCAAATCGTCTCAAAAACGATTGATAGCTTCCTGTCAAATGGTTATTATCAGCCACAGTTGAAAGAACTCAATTGGTTTGCTCGCGAAAATTTCCTCCAAGCTCATTCTCCCTGGAATATGGAAGAATATAGAGTGGCTGCTTATGCAACCTTCACTGCTTGGGACGGAAAAAGTTCAATCACACCTGAAAGTTATGCTTACTATTATTTCAAAAGCGGTGGAATCGATACGGCAATTGCCAGGCCATTCCAAAACTTTAGAAACTCTATCATAGAGATAGCTAAGGAATATCTATCAGACCCCGACAATTTAAACTCTATCTATCAACTTTACAAGCCGATGCTTGTGATAAAGTTCAAAGATAGAAGAGATGTACTACTCACAGCACGCACTTCTATAGAATTATACTTATCAGGAAGAGGATCTGAATTGAGTAAGTATGATCGGGAATTCCTCCAACGGCGTGAAGCTGAAGGTGGAAAATCAATTATTCAAGAATACTATGCCTTGCTTGATGATTTGATATTTGCAATCTAATCAATAAAGGCTAATTATTAGACTGTTTTCGGTTTGATATTACAATTACAATATACGGATGTAATCCTCTTGCTTATTTGGCGGAGGATTTTTGATATATTTAATTTTCTCTACAATCTCTTGCTTGAATTAAAAGTCAGAATCCATATTTTATACAGGCGTATAAATTTAATTACAACAAAAATATGATAGAGAAGATAAGGAATTTTTGCATAATTGCACATATAGATCATGGTAAATCTACCTTAGCAGATAGAATGCTAGAAATTACATGAACAGTAAGGAAAATTGATCATAACCAGATGCTTGATCGTATGGATATAGAACAAGAAAGATGAATCACCATCAAGCTTACTCCAGCAAGAATGCAATGGAAATGATATGAATTCAATCTTATTGATACACCATGACATGTTGATTTTCAATACGAAGTATCTCGTTCACTTGCTGCAGTAGAATGAGCAATTTTGCTTATCGATGCAAGCCAATGAATACAAGCTCAGACATTATCAGTATTATATCAAGCAATAGATCAAAATCTGACGATTATCCCCATTTTAAACAAAATCGATCTTCCTGCTGCTAATCCAGAAAGGGTAGCTCATGAAATAGAAAATGTAATATGAATAGATAAATCTGAAATACTTTTGGTATCTGGTAAAACAGGGGATGGAGTAGAACAGGTATTGGATGCTATTATTGAGAGGATTCAAGATCCATTTACTTTCAAAAAACAACACCAAAAGAAATTTCGAAAAGACACACATACCATTCACAAAGATACTGATGCAAGAGCTCTGATATTCGATTCTGTATATGATCCTTATAGAGGAGTAGTATGTTATGTAAAAGTTATTGATGGTCATATGAGGCCTTGAAAAACAATACATCTTATACATACCCAAAAAGATATTAACCCTACTGAAGTTGGTCATTTTTCTCCTGAATATGTAGCAGATAAAGAGATTAAAGAAGGTCAGATAGGTTATATAGTGACTTGAGAAAAATCCGTACGTGATGCTCAGATATGAGATACTGTCATTGATCGTAAAGAAATTAATAATTCAAATAATTTGGATGATTTTATTATTCCAGGTTTTAAGAAGGTAAAACCTTATGTTTATGCATGAGTTTACCCTATTGATAATAATGATTATGATAAGCTCAAAGATTCTTTGGAAAAATTATCTTTAAATGATAGTGCAGTAGAATATGAAATGGAAGATTCCAAGGCTTTATGATTTTGATTTCGTTGTGGATTTTTATGAATGTTACATATGGATATCATCAAAGAAAGGTTATCTAGAGAATATAA
This sequence comes from Candidatus Absconditicoccaceae bacterium, assembly GCA_049305865.1. Lineage (GTDB taxonomy): Bacteria > Patescibacteriota > Gracilibacteria > Absconditabacterales > Absconditicoccaceae > UBA6263. The sequence goes on along the minus strand of JBAQPP010000007.1, from coordinate 29,849 downwards.
TATAGAAACAATTTTTACAATACCTACCGTGGTCTATTTGGTAAAATCCAAACTTCTTACTATACCACAAATCAAATCTGGAAATAATATTCAAAATTTAATTAAATCCTGATTTTATAAGCACATTTTATCCTACTCTAAGTTACCAATTCCGGATCCTAAATTGCTTGAAGATCAGATACAAGCATCGGATTTAGATAAAAACATAAAAGAAGAATTAATTCCACGAATTGTAGTTCGTTCAGGAGTAGATATGATAGATTATTGAATGATAGATACTATACTAGAACCTATTGCAAATGTAGAGATAGTCTGACCACAAGAGTATGCATGAAATATAATGTCTCTTTGCCAAGAATACAGATGAAAAATATGAAAAATGGATTATATAGATGAAACTAGAGTGGTACGACATTATGAATTGCCGATGTGAGAAATTATAATTGATTTTTATGATAGACTCAAATCAGCGACGAAGGGATATGCAACCATGAATTATGAATTTAAAAATTATCAAGAAGCTGATTTAGTTAAGTTGGATATCTTTATTAATAACGAAAAAGTTGAAGCCCTAAGTTGGATTGTACACAAAGACAACGCTTATTATAAATGAAAAGACGCCGTAGATAGACTTAAAGTTCTTATACCTAAGCATCTTTTTGCAATACCGATCCAAGCATGAATATGAACCAAGATGATAGCGAGAGAAAATATTTCAGCAATAAGAAAAGATGTAATAGCAAAATGTTATGGTTGAGATGTAACAAGGAAAAGAAAACTTTTGGAAAAACAGAAAGAATGAAAAAAGAAAATGAAAGCCATCTGATCAGTAAATGTTCCATCGGATGTATTTATAAAGATGGTAGCTAGGTGATAAGGATGCGAGCATAAAGAGTCCCATTTTATGGGGGTTTTCATCAAAATGGTTGCTAGAAGCTAGTAACTACTATTGACATATCTAAGTAAATCATTAAATAATCATTAAACAAAAATAAAAAAAAGATGAGTCAAACGACGTACACAAATGGGGTCGCTGTCACCTTTACAAGGACAGCTTCTGGTAATGCCAATGCAAAACGATCAACCATCTCCCCCTATGCAGTATCTAAAAAGCGGTATGATACCGCTATAATAGAAAAAAAAGGCGGTAAAATAGAAATAATTCAAGGCATTCGTGCCACTGCTATTATTGCAAAGGCGCAAGTGCAGGATTATCAACACACCCTACGTTGGCCCAAAAAATTAGGCAAACGTAAGGCAGTTGAGATTGCTGTTTTGTCTGACGAGAATGGAAAGTTAAGCATAGAGGAAGGAGAATCTGCCAAGAAAATTATCCTTGGAGAAATTCCTAACGGGTTTTCAGTAGAGTTCATTCCCCCAAGAAGGGAAAAGAAGTAAAAATTATTAACTAATTAAAAGACAGGGGCGGTTTATCCGACCCCTTTCTCGTTTATCAAAATTTGCTTGTAAATTTTGTTAATAAATTTGTATTTCAAACGCCAAAGTTTTATAATAAATTTTGGATGAGAGAATTATAAATTTCAGTTAGAAATTTGCATTTTTTGAGATTTCAGTTAAAATTAAGATATCTCCTTAAACGTCCTCCTTTGTAAAAGGAGGTGTCCGTTTTAGCGGACGGAGGATTTATATAAAAAATAGAAATGAAAAATAGATCTGCCTGAAAATCATTCTTGAAAAACGTTTTATTCCGAGAAATATTACTCGTATTTTTTATTATACTTATATGAGGATTTATATTTTGGAAAATAGAATGATTGAGCTTTATAGATTCAATATATTTCACTACAACAACAATGGCAACTATATGATTATGAGATATAGCCCCACAAACAACTACATGAAAAATATTTGTTATGATATATGCCTTTATGTGAGTACCATTATTTATATCTCTTTCCTGATTGATATTAGAATCTAGATTCAATAAACGTTTGAAACAATACATTTCCAATTTTCATAAAGAATTACATGCCGCTGAGTTAGAACTTCAAGAAGTAGAGGATAAAGTATGAGAAGAATTATGAGATGTAATGAAACAAGAAAAAAAGACAGAAGGAAAAATAGACGAAACTGTTGAATCAGTAAAAATTAATAGAAAGAAAATAGAAAAAATAGAAGAGATGATACAAGATAATTCTACGGACAAAAAACCTCGATGGAAAATTTGGAAAAGAAAATAAGTATAAAATTTCAATTCAAAATTAATCTTGATAAAAAATACAAATAGCTTATACAAAACTTAATTTTAATTTTTGAATATTTTTATGATTTTATGAGTTGATCCTTGAGTTAGAAAACTGTGATATGCTATCATCACTCCCAATCTTGAAATCATAGATGCAGGTATACTTTTGCAGGACCAAAAATCTCCTACTAGGGAAGATCAATTTATAAGGATAAAAGAAATTTATGATTATTTTGAGAAACTTATAAAGAAATATAAAATAAAAGCAGTCAGTATAGAAAAACTTTTCTTTACAAAATTTAACCAATCAAACGCAGAATTTGTATATGGTATCAGGTGAGCTCTGATAATGCTTTTTGTGAAAAATAATATCCAAGTAAAAGAATTTACCCCCATTCAACTCAAAAAAGCCATTACCTGAAATGGTAGAGCAGACAAAATATTAGTTCAAAAATTTATTATGAAATTATACTGACTTAAAGATCTCCCAAAATATAATGATACTGCTGATGCTCTATGATTAGCATATATTATAAAGAATATAAAATAAGTATAGTTGACATTTATTAGCAAATAATTATATTATTTTTACTAAAACAAAAAACGGGTTAGCGAAAACCGTAAACAGAGTAGCTAAACAAAAATCAATATTTTATGAAAAGAATTTCTTTTATTCTCGTTTTCTTTGGCCTTGCAGTTGTTAGCTCTCTTACTCTGCAGAGTTGTGCCTGTCTTTGTGGTGATGAAAAAAGCCCGGTTGGAGTTATACAGTTCGACTCCACAAATCTGGGTGTTATAATTGGCTATGACTGGTCCAATGTTGATACAACAGGAGGATTTACAACAATGCCAACCGGGTTTAAGGCTGCTAAAAATGGTAATTATGGCACGCCTATACTTGAAGAGAAACAGATAAAATGGGTAGAAGGTATGTTGATCACATTCCAGAAACAGTTCAAAGTAAAGGTGACCAGCTATCAAATCGTGCCAGTTTTTGATAACTCACAAGCCTATGTTAGGGTGTTCTTTGAGTTAGAGATCAACCCCACGATACAGAAACTCGAAGATGCCTATCAGGAATCAATAGATCAAAACCAGAAATTAAACAACCTTGTTAATGATCTTTCTTCCAGCAACTGGCAAATGAAAAAAGAGTTTAAACAACTCAAAAAATCCATCGAAGAGAAAAAATAAAAGCTCTTCAAACTCATACAAAGTCTGCACCCTTTATTGGGGTGTAGATTTTTCTTATTGTCCTTCAAAAATTGTTTATTTAAAAAAATTCGGTTATTCAGGCTAATATTTCACATCATTTATCTGTAACTACTACAGTATATTCCCATTGAGCTCATAAATCTCAGTCTTGAGTATATAGATTCCATCAATTACCTCATTCCACAAAATCATCTGAAGATATAGCAGTTATAGGTTCAAGAGCTACTACCATTCAACTTTTAAAATTTGTTTTAGTGGTATCTGGGTGTGGTCGATTATAAACGTATGGCCTTTCATGTACATTATTACCTACTCAGTGTCAGGTAAGTTTTTTGATTATACTAAATCATCATTTTTTAATAGTATCATTTACAGTTTTAGAGAAATCATATATTTTTTTTCAATTAGCTATTTTTTGGATTCATTCATCAAGTGCTTTTTTTGTAGCTTGTATCAGATGCCATGCTTGGGGATTAGCCATTTCTCATCATATAACTACACTTATTGCAGCATCAGAATATCATCATTTATAAATTATACCAGAATCAATCTTAAGTAAATCTCAATTTTTAAGTACATAATCATCTGGTATACCATGTACCAAACAATCATTTACAGACAGACATAAATTAGCAGGGAATCATTGATATCACATAAATGCTCATTTAATTGAGTTTCTTTTCATAAATTCCTCGGCTATAATCTCCAATTCTATAAGAGATACTCAAGCTTTGCAAAAATTTCAAAGCATCAGCAAAAGCTCGTTGAGATATCTTCATGACTCACGAATATTATTTATTTGATTTTGATTTTTTATAAGATTATCCATTATTATCTAGTATATAATTAATATTTATCAATAGATAAATTATGTTACTTTTTTTCATGTTTTTTACAATATAATTTTCAACTGATTAAACTTTTTGAGATTGCTTTTATAAAAAAAATTATTAAACAGACTTTAAACAGATTAGGATTTATTTTTTAATTTATTCTCATGTCCAAACATCCTGAATACCAATACCTTGATCTACTCAAGGATATCATGGAAAATGGTTCCGACAAAAAGGTTTTCTTTACGCCAGAAGTACTAGCTCAATATGAAAAAGATTGAGAACAACCACCATTTATACGCTCAGTATTTGGACGTCAGATTAGATTTGATTTGTCTAAATGATTCCCATTACTTACTACTAAAAAGGTTTTCTTTAGATGAATTTTACATGAACTTATTTGGTTCCTAAAATGAGATTCCAATGTAAAATATCTAGTAGATAATGATGTTCATATACGAGATGAACGAGCTTGGAAAAGATATCATAAACATTGTCTAGAAAACGATCCTAGCGCAGATTTATCTCAACCAGATTTTATAGCAAAGTTAAAAGCAGAAGATAAGGATAGTGATTTTGTAAAAAACCGATGAGAACTCATTACTATATACGGTAGAATGTGGAGGAGACGACCAGCGTCTGATGGACGTGAAATAGATCAACTAGGACGAGTGATTCAATGACTCAAAGATAAACCTTTTAGAAAGTCCTATGTAGTTTCAGCTTGGAATCCAGACTTTATCTATGCTATGGCATCAGAGTGAAATAAGAGTGAAGTGCCTCCATTTTGTCATACGACATTCCAATTTTCTGTTACAGAAGATAATAAACTCAATCTATGATTATATCAAAGAAGTGCTGATTCCTTCCTCGGAGTACCATTTAATATAGCTTCTTATGCATTATTATTGCTTATGGTGGCACAAGTAACATGACTACAGCCAGGTGAATTTGTACATACATTTGGAGATGTTCATATTTATTCAAATCATTTTGAACAAGTTAAACTACAACTCTCTAGAGAAACCAAAGATTTTCCAACCATAAAATTAAATCCTGAAATCAAAAATATAGACGATTTTAAATTTGAAGATATAACTCTTGAAAATTACGATCCACATCCAGCTATCAAAGCTCCTATAGCAAATATAGGAGGTTCTTAGAATAGATGTCATCTCGAGCGTAGTCGAGAGATCCCTTTAAGCGATTTCTCCATTACACTTCGTTTCAGTCGAAATGACAATTTTTTTAAATATATTTAAAATCTAATGAATACTTTTGAAATTGAAATCAAAATACTTCTCTGAGAAGAAGAAAATGCAAATAGTTTAATCCAAAAATTATTATCTCATCCAGATACCAGAGAAACTTGATGAAGCAATCAGCTTAATCATTATTTTTTAGCAAACGGTAATTTCCAGGATCTAAAAAATAAATTACAAGAATATATACATCCAGAGCATCACGAAAAATTAGAACATATTTTGATTAACTGAAAAAAACATTCTATACGCACAAGAGATGCAGATGGTAAAGTACTTTTTGTTATCAAAGCTACCGCTGATGATACTACAAGTGAAAATGGTACGGCTAGACTAGAGTTTGAACATGAAACACCATGATTAAGTATACATGAATTGGATAAGCTTATTTTAGATAACGGTTTTGAATATCAATCTAAATGGTCAAGAAATAGAAAAGATTACGCTTACAAAGATTTCAATGTTTCTATAGATAAAAATGCTTGATACGGTTATGTCGCAGAATTTGAAAAAATAATTTCAGATGCTGAACAAATAAACCAAGCTAAACAATCGATTAGAGATGAGCTAAATTCACTATGAATAGAGGAGTTGCCTCAGGATAGATTAGAAAGAATGTTCAAATATTACAATGAAAATCGACCAGAATATTATGGCACAGAAAAGACTTTTGTAATTTTATAAAACCTATGAATTCATCTAAAATTAAAATCTTAGACTGAGCAAATATGGATATTGACCTAACTTCATCAAAAGATACATCTTGGAAACAGATGCAATGTCCTCGAAATGAATCAGAAAAAACAGACACACATAAATGTGCAGTCAAAAATATTTCTATCTGCCCTTATTTTTGTTGAGTTGAATATTTAGATAATGTACTTTGTTGTTATCCTCACAAAAACGTCAGTAAGGATAATAAACAAAAGAAATAATTATTTTTTCTTATACACTACAAAATCAATTTCTCACCTATCATCTCTACTTACTTCTACGAAATCATCTTCAAATTCTGGAAAATATATATTTCATTCATATTCTTTTTTTACATCAGTCATATATAGAGTCTCAATCAAAGGCAGAAATTGTTTATACACATAGGCTCATCATATTATAAAAACTTCTTCATCTTCTGGAGTAGTTTTTTTTAAATTATCTATCAAATCAGAGATACTATGAAAACATTCAACTCACTGTATTTCGACTTCCTTGGTTAAAACAATATTTCTTCTATTGGGTAATGGTTTACCTATAGATTCATAGGTATTTTGTCCCATAACTATAGGGTGTCCTGTAGTTTTCTCTTTGAAATATTTAAAATCTTCAGGATAGTGCCATACCAGCTCCTTATCTTTTCATATCACTCTATTTCTTGCCATAGCGACTATCATTGAAAGTTTCATTTTTGTCTATTTATTATCTAAAATCTATAGCTATAATCCTAACTCATTCCAATCATAAAACTTAGTTATCCCATGATGAATTTCAGGATCAAATATCTTATTCCAAGGTTTATCTAACAGATACATTTTTACTCATGCATTAGCCATTTCAATAGCATAATCTAGATTATCTTCTATCATAATATTTATTCAATGCTGTTTGCAAAGCTGGGATTTGTTTATTTCATTTGCTGTGAAATGACTAGCAAATAATATTTCATCCCACAATCATTTAAAATGTTCATTTAATCGATGGATTGTAAAGTCTTTTATCTCTTCTCTTCTTGCTGTTACTATAACTACTTTTCGTCAATCTTGTTTTAGTCTTTCCAGTCATTCTTTGGCTCACTGTACTGGTAGTATTTCTTCGCTCTTTTGTGCTTCATCCAAAAATGTCCTAAAATATTTTACGCCTTCTTCTTGTTTTAAATTATATCTATCTATATCCCAAAGATAATAATCTGTAATATCTTCCCTATGAGCGGGTATACCATTTATCTCATAGTTATGAAATTTCAATACACCATCAATAGTCTCAGATAGTACCTCATCCAAATCTACTCCTATAATTTTCTCCATCATCAAATTTTAATTTAAAACAAAAGTCAGATTAAAGAATTACTTATTTAATTCAAATAAAAAAAACTCTGACTGAAAAACAGACCAGAGTTTTTAATTTGAAATAATTCATTCATAAGGGTTTATACAGACAAGGGAAGTTTTATTGAGGATACGTTCAAAATATTTTTTCCCCAACAAATCCAACTCATAGGATTCATAAAGCTTTCCATTATCCACCAGGGCAAAAGTACAAATCAATTTCATGGGCTCTTGTTCTGTAGATAATTTGATATCTTCCGGAAAGAATACATTAGATTCCAAATAGGCACTAATGAAACGAAATATTGTATCATTAGTTTGAAGTTCCACTGTCTTTATCATCGCGCCATCATCTAGTGTATCTATCTTGGAGCATACGACATAAGATCTGCTGATGAGATAGTTTAGCTCAGTTACGCTACACGTAATAGAATCTCCAGGGGAGTAGGTCGATGTTCCTTTTATCTCATTCTGTGAATAAACACCAGTAAAGATAAATAAACTACAAATGATAATAATAAATTTTTTCATAGTATATTTTGTTTTTATTTTTTATTATTATAATTGTCAGATAATATAAGTCAAGTAATCAAAATCTTCTATTGATTTTTCCAATCTCTATCAAATTGCTTCTTAAATTGATCAATTAAAGACTGGTCTATCAATACTATTCATATTTCTCTATTTTTATCCAAAGAGTACTGTGAAAGATTCATACTTCCTAGTATTAAATATTTATTATCAATCAAAATCATCTTTGCATGCACATAGGGCTTTTTTAGTTTTTTTACTTTAGCTGGACCGAAATAACTTAATAAATCATCATTATCATCAGTATCTGCTACTATAATTTGGAATCACGATAAATTACTCTTATTTTTTAATATTTCAAAAACGCCAAAATCAGTAATATACTGAGTTTGAATATAAATTGATTCTTTTGCATTATTTAACATATCTTCAATTATAGCTCTACAATTGATGTTACATATTATTAAATTTGGATGTATATCAGTAGTTTCAATTTTATCTCCACTCCAATCTTTATCAAAAATTATATCTAAACTTTCTTTCACTCACAGATTATAACTGTGGAACATATATTCACGACTAGACTCAAACGCTGATGCTGTAATATTATTTGTTTTTATCCAGAAACTATTATCCAATAAATCAACCTTACTATGTATGTATTCTGTTCACATTTGTTTATCAGACTTTACTGCAATATTTTTATATCCAGTAAATAAGTTTATAAGATCTTTATATGTATTTCTATATTGTTGAAATTTCTTATCTTCAATAATTATTTTTATATCAGTTCATTTTTTCAAAAGATTAATGATCAGATTTCTAATTCTTTTCTCTGTAAATTCATAAACCTGTATTTTTAATCAGTTTTTTGCCCCAGCCAAACTATCGTAATAAGGCTGAAAATTTCAGGGAGTAATATATATTTCTCAAGTAATATTTTGTATTCAAGATAAGCTTCGTAATACTGCGTTATTTTCATTATGATAATATCAATCTCATGGTTTTATCTGTACACAAGCAGACAAAAATAATGTAGCCAATACTATCCAAATAAATCTTATTTGTTTCATGTTTTTTTGACAAATAAAGTCATTTTCGATAAAATAATGATAGCTTTATTTTTTGCAAATCAATATGTTGGAGAAATGAGATAATATATCTAGAAGAAACTTTCTAAAGAAATTATGAATAGTCGCTTGATCAACTGTTGTTTTGGCTACATGAGGAAAATTACTGTATAACTTGATTACAGATAATGATGAGCCAAAAGATGAAATAAATAAAACTGTTAATTCTATAAGAGAAAAACCAATACATTTATGATATGAAAAAATAGTAAAAGATAGAGATATTGATTTTATAAATTCTACATGAAATAAATTTAGTACTCTTTCTAGAGTATCTAGATGTTTAAGATGGAAGCCAGTTACTGATGCTGTTGAAGATCGTTATGGGATTCCTCGTTGATTACTTATGGCCATGATGGCTCAAGAATGAATGTGAGACCCCACAATGCCAAATTTATCATGAGATTGATGACTAGGGTTGATACATATACAAGCAGTAAATGCTCATGATTTTGGTCTTAATACTCTTACAAGATATACAGATTGAATGAGAGATACAAGACATGGTAAAGTTATAAATGATACTCTAAATAGTTGTAATAAAGATATTTCTAAATTGATAGAATATGATGATAGATTCCATCCTGTAATGGCAGTTGATTGTGCTGCAAGATTTTTGATGGATTGTAAAAGACGTGCATGATCAGGTAAAGATGAATGGCTTCATGCTTTAAAAAAATATTCAGGAAGAAAATATGGAGGTAAATGATGATATGGAATCTATGTAATAAAATATCGAGCAATCATAAACGATATTACTTGAGATTGATTTCCAGATAATTTTTCAAGAAATGTTTATCAAGACATACAAGATGCTAAAACAAATAATCAGTCAATAAAAGAAAAATTAAATAATATAAAATTTAATATAGACTGAAAGATAGCTTCTTACGAAGAATATCTAGCATATTTTGAAGAATCAGTACAAAATTTCGAATTAGAAAAATACGTTGCGCTTGGTGAATATAGAATTAGTAAAATAAAAAAAGAGGATACTCCTAAAGAGGAATCAGACAAAAGATGAGAAAAAATAAAAAATACTATGATTAAATCTGAATTTGTAAATACTAGGCAGCACAATTCTGAGTGATTCTTATTATTTCGTTATAAAGTGAAGTCATGAGATACGCCAACAAAGATTAGCAATATATTTGATCAACGAGATAAAGAAAATGGTGATAAATACAGAAATACGTGAAATTTAAATATAGTAAAACGTAATTGAAAAGGAGTGAATAATATAAAAGAAGGGGATATTGTTTATATAAAAGCAAAGATAAATAGATAATATCAAGAAATCATTCTAAATTTGACAATATTATAAATATATGTATAATTATTATTATTATTAACTTGTAATATTTATTATATAAACATATTCAAATGGTAGAAGTATTAAATTCAAATGAAAGTGCATTAGATAAAGAAGTTGAAGAAGCAATTTCTGGTTTTAAGGAAGAAGAGAAAATTTTAGAAGACGACGTAATTGATGATCAAGAACAAGAAAAAATAAAGCAGGTAGAAAAATTACCCAACGGTAAAGTTAGATTCCCTTATGAATCTAATGACCACGAATGTAGTCTTATTTTAGAAAGGAAGGGTAATCGTGTTTTTGTAAAACTCGAATGAGTACCGACATATATGTGAAATCAAATGACAAACGAATACGATGACAAAGCTCCAAATCACCAAAAGAAAGACAACAAAGAGAAAGCAAATCTATTGAAAAATTGAGCAAACTTTGAAGTTACTTCTTCAAAAGATTTTTTAATTAATTTATGAAATGTATTAAATATAGCAATTAGTTCAAAAAGAATATCAGCTACAAAAAAGTGAGAACAAGCATATGATTTACTATTCCCCAAAGAAAAATAATTATTTTTTCAATCCTATTACAAACTCTCATTTCAATGGGAGTTTTTTTTCTTTTACCAAAGCTATTACTTCTTCCAAGCTTCAAGTAAAATATTGTTCAAATAACTTACTTATTTCTCTAGCAATACTCATCTGTCAATTAAAATTTAATGCTTGTAGTTCATTTAATAATTTTTCTATTCTATGTACAGATTCATAAAAAAACACTGGTATCTTGGATTCTAGAATCCCTTTTAAAGCGGTCTGTCTTCATTTTTTCTGTGGTAGAAATCATAGATAAATAAATTCTGAACTATCAAATCATGATCATACTAGAGCAGGGACAAGTGCATTGGCTCAAGGTAAAATAGAGTAGGGTATAGAGTTTTCATTACACAATTTTATCATACTTTTTCATGGATCAGATAGTCATGGAGTACCAGCTTCACTGACAAGGCCGACATTATTTTCTTTTAAAATATTTAGATAATGATTAAATTTTGATTGAGTAGTAAAACTAGTTAAAGACAAAAATTGTTTATCTTTATAATCTATTTCATACATAGCTAGAAGCTTCATAGTTGTTCTAGTATCTTCACATATTAGATATTTAAGCTCTTTAAATAAATTTAAAGCACGAACTGTAATATCATCTCTATTTCCTATTGGTGTCGGTATAAAATACAACATATATCAAAATATAATAATAAAAATCTGATTGAAATATAAAATTTTATGTATAAAACACAAGCACTATTTTTTTTAATAGCATTTGATATATAGATGGAACAGCTGAAAGATAAATTAAAGAAATTACTTAAGCAAGAAAAAATAACTAGACAAGATATTATACCTATCAAACATCATGCTGATAAATGCAATCCTCAAGTAAGCAATAAATTAGCACATATATTGGAAGACACTCATCATGAAATAAATGAAGACAAAGTAAAAAAATTAAAAAAATTATATAACAATTTGTTAAAATAATCTTGAAACAAAACTCAATTTTCTTAGAAGTAAATAGCTAATGAGCCACTGAAATATATTCAAAATGTGGCGAGGTAAGCATAGATTTCACTGTTTAAGTGGAACCCCCGTCAACTATTTATAGTTTGGACGGGTTTTTTTAAAATCATTGACATTACTTTATAATTTTATATATTCATAAAATAAATATAACAAGGTTTTTTTATGCAAAATTATAAATCAAAATAATAGCAATTACTATCCAAGCAAATACAATTAGCCAAAACCATGTTAAAAATTTTCATTTAATGGTTTTATGACGAAATAATTGCATTCAGATAAGAGCTCCTATAAGTCATCAAACAGCAGTCATTATTAGTAAATTTTTTTCGCTTATTCTCCATTTTGCATTGTTTGCCTTCCATTTATCTATTCCTCGAACAATAAAAGTCGCAATATTTATTACAACGAAATACCAAATTATAATCTGATTCATTTATATATATATTAATTATAAAACTAATTTTCTTGTATCTTTAATTATTCTTGTTTCAAGTAATTCTTTAAATAAAAAAAGTCGCAGATAAAAATCCACGACTTTTTGTCTCGATAAACGAGAACTATTTTCCTAAATAATCCCAACTATTATCAATGTTTTTTCTTAACCTATCACCAGGTTGAAGTGTGTTTATTCGCACCAAACCATACTTTGCAGATAACTTTTTGAAGTCTTCCAATGTGCCGGCATTCCTCACTCTGTGTTTAAAGCCACGTTTATCAATACGATAAGCTGTGAGATTTAAATGCGATCTTCCAGCCATTTCCCAAACTTGTTCGTAAGTTGCTCCGTGATGCATAGGACCTTCGCCTTCAGAGAGAATATACAGCTCCTCGCCAAGAAACATTGAACCATCAATTGGTGATACCATACCATTCATACATCTTACGAAGTACATATTAGATATGCCTCCTTTAGGAGTGACCCTTACCAAGAGTTGATTTTTACTTAAAACACCATCAAGAGTATCAGCCTTTTTAGTTAAAACCTTTACAGTATCGCCAGCTTTGACAATAAAGTACTCGATTTTTCCTTCTTTAACTCCAAGATAGTCAAGTATCCGAGTCCCAAGATTACTCTTCTGTAAAAGCTTATTTCCCTCAACAATTGAAGGAGCAGCAGAGACAGAATCAATCAAGGAAACAGTACTACTATCCCACTGGTATTGTACCGGTAAGTCCAATACAGGATCGGGAAGTTTTTTCTTGTTACACGATACAGTTAAAATGGCTACAATAGCCAAAATGATCACAAAAAGATTTTTCATATTTGTTTTTTATTGGTTTGTATCTTGACTATAAATATTTACTAAAAGAAGTCAATAGGAATCAATCTATCAAGCTTAAATAATTATATACTAGTTGTTTTAGTAAATTTTATCTAAATTTATCGCGAAGTTTTTATCCACGGCCTAGTTCTTCTTTGATTTTATTTAATATATCCATAGCTTGAAGAGGAGTTATATTCTCTATATCAAATCATTTAATTATATTCTTTACCTTATCAAATTGCGGATCTACCCTAGTACTAAATGCTCCCAATGGTAGTGATGGACTACGAAATCATATTCAGACTTTTTTATCTTCATTTTTCTTTTCTAGTTCTCATAGGTTTTCCCTAGCTCTATCTATTATGGTTCTAGGTATTCATGCAATAGTAGCAACATCCAAACCATAACTTTTACTAGCTCATCATTTCACAATTTTTTTCATAAATACAACCTCTTTGTCTGTTTCATATACGCTTACAGAAAAATTTTTAACTCAAGCTAAATTATTTTCTAGTGCGATTAATTCATGATAATGTGTCGCAATCAGAGTTTTACATCAGATATTCATCGTGATATATTCAAGAATTGCTTTTGTTAAAGCCAATCAATCATATGTAGAAGTACCACGACCTAATTCATCAAATATTACAAAACTTTTATCACTAGCATTATTCAAAATATTTGCCACTTCTATCATCTCAGTCATAAAAGTTGATTGGTTTTTTGCTATAATATCTCCACTTCATATACGTGCAAATATTCAATCCACAAGACACATATTGATTTTTTTAGCAGATACAAATAATCCACAATGCGCCATCAATACTATCAAAGCATTTTGACGAAGATAGGTAGATTTACCACCCATATTTGGTCAAGTAATAATATGCAAAAATCATATTTCATCTTTGGTATCATCATCGCTAGATATATTTATTCAATTGGGGATAAATTGTTGATCTTGAGCTAAAAATTCTTCTATTACAGGATGTCTTCATCCTATAATCTCCGTGGCTTTTCAATTTATAAAATCTGGTCTTACATAATTTTTTTCCTTTGCCAACAGTGCTTGTGAACTAAAAATATCGAGTCGTCATATTTTTTCATTAAATTCATTTAATGCTATAGAAATCCCAGCTATTTTTTGTTTAGCTATTTCCAACAATTCAAATTCTTTTTTTGCTAAAATATCTCTTGCCTCCAATACTTTAGATTCTATATTACCCAAATAATCAGATACATATCTTTGTTCTCATTTGAGTGTATTCCTACGTATAAGGTTAAATTTTCATTCGCTATCATCTTTAGAAGAGAAGGCCTTACTTTCAAAAGTTTCTATATCCTTATTTGTAATCCCTATAAAATATCATTGATTCATTACATATTTTAACTTTACGTTGTTTACACCAGTTAATTTTACAAGTTCTTGTTGATAATTTAGTAATAATTCATCCGAATGATAAGCTATTTTCCTTAATTCATCTATTTCAGTATTATATTTATCATTTACAAAATTTATATCGTCCTTATATTCTTCATCTTTCTTTATCAACTTTACAAGATAGGTATATAAATCTGATACATTATCAAAATATTCCTTCGCTATTCATAGCCTCATTATTTCATTCTTTATTATATATCAATCTCCAAAAAACACTTCCAAAGTCTGTCTAAGTTTTACAAAACTAGATGGTAGCAATCTTCTATATAAAATATTACTTACAAGTTTAGAAATATCTTTTACATCTGATAAATTATGATGAATCTCTTTAGTCTTTTCTAGATTATCAAAATAATACTGAATATTATCTAAGCGATAATTGAGTTCATGCATATCATTTATAGGATGTCATATAATATAACGCAAACATCTAGATCCTACTGTTGTCTTGCAATTATCCAGTATTCACACTAAACTATATTTTTCACTCTGTTCATAACTTGAAGAAAATATTTCAAGATTTTTTGTAGTAATTTCATCTAGTAAAACCTGACTTTCTTGATTATGTAAAGATATACGCACAATATTATTCAGATTTTTTTTCTGAGTATTTTTGAGATAACTTATAAGTAATCCAAATACTTGTAATCTCCCATCTTCCAGTGCTTTTCAATAGCTTGAAATAGTTTGTACATTACATTGATTTGCTATATATTGGTCCACATTTACAGGGACATCATGTACTGAAATCAAGCTTTGAATATATTTTTTCATAATACCCACCACCTCATCTTTAGATGGAAAATCTACGTCTACAACTATCTCTACTGGTTTAATAGATAGTATAAATTTTTGCATCTGACCTATATCTCTGAAACTTTTTGTTTGATAAGTTCCCACACCAAAATCTCCCCAAGCAATATGAAAATTGTTCATATCTTTTTGCGCTTGGAAGTATATTCACAGTGTATAAGTATAGTTTTTGCTATTTTCTTGGATATAGGTTCAAGGAGTAATAATTTCTGTTACTTCTCTTTGTACTATTTTTCACGGTGTAGCTTCTGAAGTTTGTTCTGCAATAGCTATTTTAAATCAGTTTTTTACCAATTTAGTTACATATTTATCTGCGCTATGATAGGGTATACCAGCCATAGGAATAGGATTTTCAGCGTTTTTATTTTTACTAGTAAGGACAAGATCAAGTACTTTATTACATATTTTAGCATCTTCCCGAAATGTTTCATAGAAATCACCTATACGAAAAAATAATATACAATCACTATATTGTTTTTTCATATCTAGATATTGCTGCATAGCTGGTGTTAAAGTCATATATTAATCATTAAAACTTTAAATCCTTTACAATTTACGAATTTGTTTTACAATTTCAATTTAAAAAAATTGAGAGTGTTTATTGCACTCTCAATTTTAGAAGAAAAAACTAATTAATTCTTTATTGAATCTATTGGTAAGACAACCGGAGGATTTGCCTGTTGATCATTCGTAACAGGAGAGGTATTCTTAACCTCAAATACACGGGTACGGATCCTCAGTGATTCATATTCGTTATAATGTTTTATGCTTGTCATCCAGGTATATGTACCATTACCATATTCAGGCGATGAATACACAATCTGGACACTGTCAGTCCCAAGTTGGAAGACAGATGCGACAATAAACGTGCCCTTGGGAAAATTGTTAAACAAACCATTGCGAAAATTCGCACACTCTTTACCATCGGACGTTATAAAGCACTTCAGCCCAATAGTGTAGTTTTCTTTGGTTTCTGCAGGGGCATCACGTTTCCTTGTGGAACAAGAAAACATGGCAATCATCGCAATCAAAAGAATTAAATTTTTCATAAGACAAGTTTTGTTATTGTTTACAATTATATATACATATTTTAGAATAAAAGTCAATAAAAAAAAGGAATAGCCAATAAAGCCATTCTCTTTTAAAATAAATTCATTTACTGGGCAACATCCATAAGAAAATTTATGTATAATTCCTGACTAGCATGCATATAGACAGTATCTTTGTACACAATATCCATACTGCCATCAATGCTATTTATAACAAGAGGTTCCTTTGTATAAATAGAAGATTTTACTTTGGAGTAATACAGTTTTTCTTTTGGAGCATAGGTTTTGGCTCTTGGAATCTGATGAAGATCACACTTCAACGAATCAATAAGTTCTTTTTTGTGCTTTAGCCCTCTTCTCTCCTTTATTTCATAAGGAACGTAAACATAAAGCAATATTGCAACAAATGCTATCAAAATACCGATAGCTAGGTTTTTTTTGTTAGTTTCCATACTATAGTTTTTATTTTAGGGTTTTATATAAATTTAATTAAATAAGTCAAGCAAACATACGAAACAATAAATCATGCTATTTGCAAAAATAAACTTTGGGAATATAATCTAACTGTACTAGAAATAAACCTTTAGTACTTTAGTTAATCATTAGTGATATGGCTGAAGAATTTAAAAAAACTATTCTAGAACTGGAGGATATACAGAAAATCCAACCAGATTTTGAACAATTAAAAATTATTAATCAAGAAACCGCAGGTAAAATCCAGGTTTTAGTTTTTGCAAAAGAAAAAAATATACTCAAAGTTCTTACAACAAATAATTATACAAAAAGTCTAAATAAAATAATGTGAATCTTAGAAGAAAAATGATATAAGCACGAAATATATTATACATCCATAGATGCATTTAATTATGCGCTAAATCGATACAATCAACTTGAAGCAAGTAAAAAACAATCAGAAGATATTATCAAAGAGCAAAGACAAGCAGGTTGAAAATGAGCAATTGCAATGATAAAAAAATTATTTGAAACAAGATCTACAATCGAGCCATGAGAATTTATTACGGAGATTATTAGATTAGCATTTCAGACATGAGCTTCAGACTTACATTTTCAACCAGAAATGAATAATGTGGAAATGCTTATCAGAATAGACTGAGTATTACAAAAATTAGTTGAATTTTCTATTGAAGACTTCCAAAAATATCTGCAAAAGATTATGTTTATATCCTGATCAAAATTAAATGTAGATTATATTCCTCAAGATGGAAGATTTACGTTTGAAGCAATAGATAATGAATGAAATACTAGAAATGTAGATGCCAGAGTCAGCTTGTTACCATGACTTAAAATACCTTCAACAGTAATCAGATTCCTTGATGCTACAATGTGACTAAAATGATTCGAAGAAATCTGATTTACATGAACAAGTTATGATATACTCAAAAGAAATGTTGCAAAAAATACAGGTGTGACGATATTTACTTGACCTACGTGATCAGGTAAGTCTACGACACTTTATTCTATCTTAAATTACTTAAATAATGGTGAAAGAAAAATAATAACTCTAGAAGATCCAGTAGAATATCAGCTTCCATGAATACAACAATCACAGATAAATGCTGCTAAGTGATATACTTATGAAGTATGACTCAAAGCTGTTCTCAGACATGATCCAGATATTATTTTGATATGAGAAATAAGATCAAAAGAAACAGCAGAAATATGAATCACAGCAGCTCTTACATGACATCTTGTGCTTACTACACTCCATACCAATTCGGCTATTGAATGAATTACAAGACTTATGAATATGTGAATTAAACCATATATATTAGCGCCAGCAATCAATCTAATAGTCTGACAAAGATTGGTAAGAAAAATATGTCCTCATTGTGCAGCCAAGATAGAAGCTACGTATTGAGAAAAAGAAGAAATTGCTGAATCTGTAAAAAGGATCAACGAAGCTAACCCTAGTATGAATTTACAATTTGATTGAACTGTTTTACAAGCAGTATGATGTGAAAAATGTAACAAAACTTGATATATATGAAGAATCTCAATAGTAGAGACATTTGAGATTTCAGAAAGTATAAAAAAAATAATTATGGAATGAAAATCTACGATGGATCTATATTCAACAGCTAGGTCAAATGGATATCTTACATTGCAAGAAGACTGAATAATTAAAATTCTTAACTGAGAAACTACACTAGACGAATTGAGAAGAGTTTTATAATATTAGTTATTCAATGATAGTACCTGAAATAAAAAAATTTTCAAACATACATTTAGACCATATCTCCCAAATCAGAGAAGATGCGAAAAATTGAATAGAGACTATATTTTTGCCAAGCATAGAAAATATCAATCGTTGCTACTTTAATAATAAATTATTAACTCAAGAAGAGGCAGTAGAACTATCAAAAACACGTAAAATAAAAATGACCGCAAATACGGGTGAGCATAAATTCTTTATTCATCACAAAAGCTTGTGAATTATTCCATTTGAAAAATGAGATTTTATTATGGATGATTTATGATGATATCGCACAACAGATTGAACATATATTTTTCCATATGACGAAAAATGAAAAGATGCAAATCGCCATTATTTCAATAATAAATTATTGAGTAAAAAAGAAGCAATAGAATTTGCACACACACGCAATATAAAGATAGCAGAAAATATAGATAAGCATCATTTTTTTGTTTATCATGAACACTTAGGTATTGTACCATTTCAAAAATGAGACATAGTCATGACTGATGAATGATATAGTACAACAGATTGAGAACACGTTTTGTGTTACGACAATAATTGAAACGAGCTCTGATTTTTTTAAAATAAGACGCTAGAACTTCACAAGAAGTTCAACGTCATTTTTTGTTCGACCGCCAACAATGGTTGGATGAGAGAACAATGCAGCTTGCTCTTGTCCTAAGCAAAGTCTTAGGGGAATAGAAATTATTAAATTTCTATGTGATAGTATATTTTTCATTTGAATTATTTCTTTCAAAACTTATTAATTAGTGTTTTTTTATAAATTAATATTTTTATGAAAGTTTACATAGATGAGGCGGGTAGGGGACCACTAGCAGGACCATTATATGTTTGATTGGTTATTCCATTAAAAAAGTTTTCTATAAAAGGATTTAAAGATAGTAAAAAACTTTCAGAAAAACAAAGAGATGAGTGTTTTCGTCAAATCAAAAAATTACAATCAGATTGAAAGATATTCTTTGCTACATGATCAGTATCTCATACCAAGATAGATAAATACTGACTCACAAAATCAATCAATATTGCTATCAAGTCCTGACTCAAAAAAATAATGAAACAATGTAGCATTGTAACATTGAAACAATTAGTCATCGACGGTAATACAGATTTTTGATTGTCAAAAGATCTTAAAATATTAGTTAAAACTATTATCAAATGAGATGATAAAGTTCCTTATATTTCTATGGCCTCTATTATAGCTAAGGTATCTAGAGATAGATTAATGAAAAAATTACACAATAAATATCCGCAATATTGATTTGATATCCATAAATGATATGGAACTAAACTTCATTATAAAAACATCAAAAAATACTGAATATCTGCTATACATAGAAGGTTATTTTTGAGAAAAATGAAATAATTTTTAGCTACTATTGACATTAATTATTAAATAATTATAAGATATTAGTTTATCTTGTTATTTTTTATATGCATTGAAAAGAACGTGTTGCACTATATACCTTTTCTTGAGATCCTATAACATATTGACATGAAGATGTTGTAAAGAGAATAGCACCAAAATTTGATAAAGTAATTGTATGAATATGAGTTAATCCAGAAAAACAATATTTCTTTTCTTTACAAGAAAGAAGAGAAATGGCAAAGGACGCTTTGGTAAATATATTAAACGTAGAAGTGGTAGATTACAAATGATTACTTACGACTTTTGCTGCTGAGCAAGATGTAGATTTTATTGTTAGATGAATTAGAAATACGACAGACATGGAAATTGAGAAACAACTATTTCTCGCTCTAAAAACACAGAAAATGCCAGTCGATACCATACTTCTTTTTTGTAGTTCAGATAAAGAACATATTAGTTCAAGCGCAGCAAAATTAATATTAAAAGAAAATTGAAAAATACATGAATTCGTCAGATTAAATGTCAAACAAGCAATGGAAGCAAAAATGAATTGATATTATAGTATAGGTATTACATGAGAAATATGATCATGAAAATCTTATGTAGCTAAACAATTAGTGGAATTTGGAAATTCATTTGGCGTACCCACTCAAAATATAGAAATGGATAAAATATGACACGAAATATTATGAGAACTACAAGAACCTATATATGTGAGTACTAGAGAAAAAATAATTAAAGAATTTTGAGAAGAAGTCAGATTATTGCCTGATAACAATTTTATAAATAAAAAAGTTTTGGGGAAAATAGTATTTGGCAATCCAGAAAAAATGTCTAAATTAAATGAATTTATGCAAACCCCCATTGCGATTAGATTTGAAAGATTATGATACAAATCATCATGACTACATTTGGTAAATGCAGCATTACTTATAGAAGCAGATAGTACATATCGTACAAATAATAATATAATCATAGTTGAAACAGACAAAGAGACCCAATTTAAAAGGATAGGTGAAAGAGATAATTTAAATGAAGAACAAATACAAACAAGAATAGGCAGCCAATATGATACAGATAAAAAGAAAATATTATTAGATGAAAAGATAAAAAAAGATAATCGATGAAAAGCAATCAATTATCAAAATTATGATAATGCTGACTCACAACATATTTCAGAGTTATTTTTTAAGACTCTCATAGCATCAGATATCGATTGATGATTGCGTGTGAAATGATTACTAAAAAGAAATAACATAGCATGAGACTATCATAAAATCTTTAAAGAGATTCAGAGTCTCTATTTCCAAAATGAAAATTTTTATCATCATCGATTGCACATAGTTTCATGTTTAAATGATTTTTATAAAATTAGAAATATGTGTGAAAATCCTGATGCAGTAGAACGAGCAATTATTTTTCATGATATAATATATCTGCCATGAGCAAGTGATAATGAAGAAAAAAGTGCAGAATTTGCAGATAAATATCTAAGTAATTTATGATATGACGCTAATTTTATAGCCCAAGTAAAACATTTAATTATGATGACAAAACACGATCAACTGCCACAAACAATGGATGAAAAAATTATTATAGATATAGATCTTGCGATATTAGGTAAGAATAAAAACTTTTATGATAGATATATTGCTAATATAAGAGAGGAATATAAAAAAAACATACCATGATTAACAAATGATAAATTTAATCAATGAAGATTGATATTTTTAGAAGACTTTTCTAGTAGAGAAAATATTTATCATACTTCTTATTTCCAAGAAAAGTATTGAAATCAAGCTAGTGAAAACCTAAAATATGAGAAACAAAAACAAAATTAAAAACTAAAACTATGAACAGAGAAGAAAAATTAAAAACGTTGTTTAACAACGGATGTCTTGATGGCTTATTTCAACTTTTTATTGAAAAGGTTGGTAAAGACTCTCTCGAAGGCAAAACTGGTGGATATTTTTCCATAAGATATCTTGATGATCACGACACCGTGGTCTCAAAAAAGATAGGAAAAATAGATCCAGAAAAAAAAGAAAAGTACCAGTGTCTTGCGCCGGAAAAATCACTTCGATTGAAGAAAAATCTTCGGAATGGCCACTTGACTAGCTATGAGTCCAGGAATACAGCTGGCAACGTTTGTGTAGGACAAGAAAACCGCATCGAACCATGGGGGCATTGGGGTGGAGCGGTATATATCAGCAAATACTTCATATTCTCATTCTCAGGGTTTCCTGAGTTATTGGACGAAGCTTTTGTTTGCTTCCTTGGTATGAGATCGGGGTCAATGTCACGTAACCAATTCCTCGAAGTTAAAAAGAGAAGGACAGATAATCCTTATCTTAAACTTCTCTAAAACAAACTTTATCACATCCAAAGCTTCGGGTTTTTAATCCGAAGTTTTTTTATAAAAAAAATGGGACAATCGTCCCATCAAAAAAAGTTTTTTGAAACTTATATTATTAATATTTGTAAACTACTTCAGCATCAAAACAATCTTCAAAAGAAGTGTCTCCTTCATCATAACATTCTTCAATAATACAAGTTTCATCTGATCATCACTTTTCTCAATAACTACAATTTCTAATAAAATTTAAACGACCTATACACCCGCCATATTTTATAGACTTTCATTGTAATCATATTGATATGATATTACCATCTTTGTCAATTTTTTTATCAGAAATTTTAATATCAGTATATCAAGACACTTGAGCTAATTCAAACATTTGAGATAAAATAGCTTCTGATTTATAATCAGTAGTATCTCTAAGATCTCCTCTAATTTCTATTAAGCTTTTATCAAATTTATTATATTCATCCAATAAATCTCCCAAATTCAAAGATTTATTCAAAGAGCTGTTTGTTCAAGAAACAATATCTTCTTTTGGAGTGACAGGAGTATCTCATCCTTCAGTAGGTTTTATTATAGCCATCTTTTATATAAATTATAAAAAATTATAGTGAATTTATTATAACTATTTAATATATATTGTCAATAGTATTATTTAAAATTAAATATTTTAATTTCTAAGTATTCATCATACTTTTTCCACTGCTTTAATAGCCTTATTCATTACTTCATTAATCTTATCTGTAGTCATATCTTCTCCCAATATTTTAATTTTAAATGCAATAGATTTTTTTCATTCAGGTAGATTGGTTCATTTGTATAAATCAAAAACTTCTACTTCATCTATTTCTTTTATTCATTTCACAACATCCAAAATCTCACCAAAATCTTTATTGATATCTGTAACAAAACAAAGATCCCTATATACTATCTGGTCCTGTAATGTTTGATAACTATAATTTGATTCTCATATATTTGATGTTAGTTCCAATAATAATTCTAGATTTAATGAAATATATACAAGCTCAGAATTTTCAGAAATTTTTTGAGATTTTAAAATAATAGGATGTAGTGCTCATATAAATCATATTTGCTTTTTTTCTTTGCCTGCTCGACAAAATATATTAGCTTGTTTTTGTGGATGATAAACATTATTTGATGTATTCTCATAAATCAGTTTTGTATTTATTCATAGTTCTTTAAATATAATATTTATATAATTTTTTGCATCCAAAATAGCGTCATCATTTCGATTTTTAATATCTTTTTTATATATAACCATACCTATTTCTCAACTTTCTCAAACAAATGATGATGCATATTTTTCATCTTCATTTTGATTTCCAGTTTTAGATTTATCTCGTATCCTACCTATATCAAACATCTTAAATTCATCAAAAAATTTACTATTTTTTGTTACAAAAGATAATAAATTATAAATCATACTATCTCTCATATATGGAGCTTCTGGATTTACAGGATTCTGAAGCGAATACAAAGTTTCTTTATTTATACCAAATAATGATATAGTTTTGTCTGATATCCAAGGATATGTCTCCACCTGATCAAAATTCAGATTTTTAACTACTATATCTTCAAGTTTTCTTTGAATTGAGACATAACCACCATATTCTATATTACTCATTTCAGTCATCAATGCAGAATTATTAATCATTTCATAACCATATATCCTTGCAACCTCTTCATAAATATCCTGAGTTATATTTATATCTCCAGGTCATCTCCAAATAGGCACGATAAGATTATTTTTATTTACGATAAAGCCCAATCATTCAAGTATAGATTTTGCATCATTTTCAAAATTTTCAATTTCTTTTCAGAAAATAAATTGTTCCATTTTCTTATAATCTATATCAACTTCTTTTTCTTTTTTTGCATCAGATTTTACTTCTTTAGATACATAATAATCTAATCATCATATTTCAAAACTTCATAAATCTTTTGAGTAATATTTGAGTTCATCTAAAAATAATATAAGACAATACAGACTAAATAAAGGATTTATATTTTTTTCATATCTCAGTTCAGCATCAGTTCTCAAACCTAGTCTTGTTCAAGTTTTTCTAACAGCTACAGGGTCAAAGTTTGCAATCTCTACAATAATATTTGAAGTACTATCTGTTATTCAGCTATCTAGTCATCATACTACTCATGCAAGTGCTAATATTTTTTTTTTATCAGAGATCACAATATCTGTAGATTTTAACTCATGTTCTTTTTCAAATAAATCTACAAATTTTTCTCCATCTTGTGCATTTCTAGTGATTATATCTCCATCGACTTTTGCTGCATCAAAAAAATGTATTGGTTGTCAACTGATGTTCATAAATAAATTTGAAAAATCTACTCGATTGTTGATAGGATTAGATCATAAATCTATAATCTGCAATCTTGTAAAAAAATCAGATTTTTTGATATTTATATTATTTATTTCGAGAAGGATATAGGTATTTAATCATTCAGATTTTCAAACGATTTTTCTATTTGATTTATTACTGTTATCCAGTAATTGAAAAATATTTGTATCTCTAAATTGTCACATATAATCTTTTATTTTATTGAAAGAAACTTCTTTTTTATACATTGCATTTAATTCTATAGCGACTCCAAAATGTCATGTTAAATCTGGTCTATTTGTTAGTCATTTATTATCAACATCAAAAACATAACTTTCCAATCGTGGATATTTTTTACTCAAAGCTATTCATAAATCACTCTGACTTATATCATCAAAATCTTCAGCTAAATCCCATATAGAATGTAGTTCTATATCTTCGTTTATTCATACCTCCTCTTTAGAACATATCATTCAATTAGATTCTATTCATCTCATATTTCTCTTTTCTATAGTTATACCAACTTTTTCAAAACGCGTACCAGGCAAAGCAACAGGGACAAATATTCATTCTCTGACATTTGTTCATCCACAAATAATTTGATACTGACTATTGTTTCAACAATCAACTTCACATACATTTAATTTATCTGCGTCTGGATGCTTATAACACTTAGTTACATATCATATTACAATAGATTCTGAAATTTTTCTATTTGTAATTTCTTCAATTTCACAAGTCTTTAGTATCAGCTTATTTGCTATATTTTCCGGATCATCTTTAACAGAAATAAACTTTTTTAATAAAATTTCACTATACTTCATAAAATATTTTTAAAGTCTAAAAAACTATGTCCCTAAAACATAAATATTATTTACAGTTTTAATAACAAAAAAAAAGAGAAAATTATAAAATAGGGAAAAATAATCTCAGTATTGTCTTTATTATCCATGAAGTTAATCAGAGTTTTCTTTTGTGTGGTATAAAAAAGGTTGATTGATGTTTCCATTTAGAGACTATATGTTCTAGGTCATCAATAGCTTTTCTATCAGAGAAAAATGCTCATACCTCAGCATTTAGATCAAAAGACAAAAAATCTATGTTTTGAGATCATACTACGGCTTCTTTACCATCTATAATCATGACTTTTGCATGATTCATATTGGGCATAAAGTAAAACTTTATTCATAACTGAAATAATTTATCAACATAATAGTAGTTTATATAATTTAGAGTATTTATATCTGTATCTTTGGGTATGATAATTTCTACTGTAACACCACGATGAACTGCTGCATGAAGTAAAGCAATCATCCAACGAGGGGGTATGAAATATGGTGTAACTATCGTTATATTTTTTTCCGCTTCCAGAATTTTCCTCTTATAATAATTATTCAAATGATATATATTATTTGATTTTCATCGATTTTCTACTATCCATCATTTTATTTTTTTTACAAAAGATCTTTTGCTATAATTTAATAAATATTCATTTTTTCATCCACACATCTTATAGGTGTAGGCAAAAGATTTTAATAATGGTTTTACTATAAGTCATGTTAATCTTACTTGTAAATCATATCGATGTCTACTTCATCGTTTGACATTTACTCATCATAGAAAAGATATTTTATTATCTACAATTAATATTTTGCGATGAGTACGACGTAAAAAATGGCTAAAAAAATATATTTCGGCTCACAGCAAACGTAGTTCATCAACTGTTTTTCTAGAAAGTGCAAAGCTTCAAAAAATATCTATTATAATTACCACTTCCACTCATTTTTTAAGTTTGTTTCTTATTTCTCACAGAAAATCATGACTAAGTTTTGTATCATCCAAAAAAATATACATCTCTATATAGATAGATTTTTCTGCTATACTGATAGCTTGCATCATTCAACTTCGAGCTTTTTCAGTAGTAGTGTAAAATTTATATGACATATTTATATAACCATATAAAGGACTTAAGACTGAACATATTCAAACACATATAAAAAACAATGTTTTTATTCTTGCATTTATTTTTCTATTTTGTACAAGTTAGAACATATTTATAATAATAAAAAAGAAATGAAAAAATTCGAAAATATAAAGAATCTAAAAGAATTTTCGATAATGATGAAAAACTCTATAATAGATAATATATTTGTAAATAAATTTATAAAATCATGATTTATCTTACGTTACCACGTAAATAGTCCATCTTTTAAAGACCAGGAAAAACTCATAAAAAAACTCATAAAAAAATCTAAAGACACAGTGCGATGAAAAAAATTCTGATATAAAAACATAAAAACAATAAAAGATTTTCAAAAACAGACTCCTATATCTCATTATAAAGATATGGAGCCATGGATCACATATATGTTAAAATGAGAAACAGATATTACTTATCCAGGTAAAATAGAGTGGTTTGCTACTTCTTCTTGAACCACATGATGAACAGCAAAATATATTCCTATGTCAAAAGATTTTATAAAAAATTCACATATCAAATGATGAGTAGAGGCGGTTACGTTTTATCTCAAAAATAATCCCAGAAGTAGATTATTTCAGTGAAAATCAATAGTTATATGATGATCATTTACAAAGAATCCATACACATGAGAAGACAATGTGGGATTTTTATCAGCTATTATACAAAAAGAATCTCCATTTATATGACAACATTTTAGAGAACCAGACAATAAAATATCTTTTATGGAGAATCGAGAAGAAAAGTCTCCAAAGATAATAGAATCTACAGTAAATAAAAATATTACCTCTTTAAGTGGACAACCATCATGGTGATCAAATTTTCTTTATAGTGTTTTAGAATATACCAGTAAAAAAAATATATTAGAGGTATGGCCACAATTTGAAGTATTCTTTTGGTGATGAATGTGCATAGATTTATATCGTCCACAATTTAATGAATTATTTCCATCTAGGAAAGTAAAATATTATCAGATATATAGTGCTTCAGAATGATTTTTTGCAGTACAAGATTCCAATTGAGCAACAGATATGTTGTTGCTTACAGATAATGGGATATTCTATGAATTTATACCATTTGAAGAATACGGTAAAAAAAATCCTACAATATTTACTCTCGAAGAAGTAGAAATAGGTAAAGATTATGTAATAGTCATTACAAATAATTCTTGATTGCGAAGATATATATTATGAGATACCGTAAGATTCACATCCCTTGATCCATGGAGAATAGTAATAGCCGGTAGAACAAAATATTATATAGATGTAGTAGGGGAATGTGTAACATCAGATTATACAGATAAAGCTATATTAGAAGCATGTAAAAAGACAGATACAATAGCAACAGATTATCATGCTGCTCCTATTACCTATTCATGATGAGCTATAAGATGAGCATATGAACGGATTGTAGAATTTACAAAATCTCCCAAAGATGCCAATGAGTTTGCAAAAATTTTGGACAAAGAACTATGAAACGCAAATTCATATTATTTTGACGAAAGACATGATACTAAAATATTATGAGAGCCTATTGTGCATGTAGTTAATCAATGAACTTTTTATAATTGGATGAAATCCAAAAATAGACTCTGATGACAATTTAAAATACCCAAACTATCCAACGATAGAAAACATTTGGACGAAATTTTGGATATGATATGAGATTAGTTATTTTCTAAAATAAATTTCTTTGAATCTATATATACAAAAGATATATCTCTAGCGTCATATTTATCAGACATTCTTTCTAGCTGTCTGTATGCCAATGGGTTAGTAAACTTCAAAAGAGCTGGTTGTTCTGTATATTTTCCATGAGGATTAAATAATCCATACATATAGGTTGATGTCTTTTTTGCTAATTCTAAAGGAATTTTTCTTATTTCTCGTCATCATCTTTTTGCAAATGTAGTCAATGCTGTTATTCCAAACACAAATGGTATATGTATATTATCTACTGTCATTATTCTTCATTTACTTAGATTGTTCTGCATTATTTCATCATAAGCATTATTTTTCAAATATTCCGCTAATTGTTTATACGCTTCCTGAAGTGGTTTTCATCCATTAAATTCATGTGGACTGATGTCCAATTCTACTATATAGTCTCATTTATTTATTTTTATTCATTTTTTTTCAGGATTATATTTATTTATTTCTTCTACATTATTTATAGTATTGTCAGTAGCTTCTTTTATCCTAATCCATATAGGTCCGAAATATTTATTTATACTCATTTTTGCATTATTTTTATTTTCATCCATCATTACAAATTGCTCATCTGTATCAAAGAAATAATCTCAGGTTCCAAACTTTCACTCACCATTTGGCATCCTATGTTTTATATGTTGCACACTTGTATTATATTTTAAAGTATGTCATAATGTAGTTTTATTTACTTGTTCTTTTGCCAAAAATTCTTTGTACTTTTCATAAAATCTATATGCGGTTACCAAATTATCTATATTATACTTATTCCATTCTGATCAATAAATTTCTTTAATTTTACCTACATAATATTCTTGTGATTTAGCATTTTTTAAACGAACTTTTTTCATTTGTTTCAAAACATCGTCTTCTACAGAGGATAACATTAAAATTAGTTCTTTTTTATCCATATCAAAACGACCAAGTTCAAAAATACTTATAAGTTTTCTAAATCAGCTACTTATATTTATAGTTTCCATAAGATTTTTCTTTGTATCATTTTTTAGAGTTCATATCCTTCATAAATAATCCAAAAAATCTTTAGCCTGATTGTTTATTGTAAGATCAGATTTTTTTATACTGGCTTTCCATAGATCATTTTCCAATGAGACAGTTTTATTCATAAAAATAAGTAAATAATAAATTTATAATAGTATAAATATAATAT
>JBAQPP010000006.1:0-3422 GCA_049305865.1 Candidatus Absconditicoccaceae bacterium | reverse complement strand
TTTTTTCAAATATTTTTCTAGGTGTAGATAGATCAGTTCATCGAGAAGCAAACGCTCATACCAAACCTGTAAATGAAGTACTTCATCTATATTTTGTAGATGCTGATGTTTTCATTTCTATAGCAGTATTAGCAATAGAATAAGAAGTCCCAGTCACTATTAAATCAGTAGAAGATATCTGCATATTCCAAGGAGCTTTTCAAGCAGTATCATTACAAGATCGTCTCAGAGGATATGTTCAATTGTTTCCAGTAAATGCTCCAGTCATAGTAAATGCATTATATGTCTGAGTATGGTCTCATAGATCAAGATTGACTCCATATCGACATTCTCCAGTAACAGCGGTGATTTCTAAACTTAGACAAGCTTCTCAAATTCATCATCACCCACAAGTTGATCAACTAATATATTCTATACTATCACTAGTTTGGGCATCACCAGATGAATCATTATTAGCATCAAATTGAACATAAACAGTTTTAGTTCAATATGTTCAAGGCAGAGTTCGAGACTTGGAAGTCGCATAAGTTTCTCGAGAAGATCGAGAAGATCAATCATCAGAGAATCTCATATGTGTCGCTGCTGGAGTTGTAGACATATTCAAAGTTACCCCCGTGGAAGATGTAGAAGCAGCATCGTTGTTGATGACAAATGTTCAAGTAAAAGAACCTCCTCATTGTCATTCTGGAAGAGTCACAGCAAAGTCAGTAAAGTGATTCGTAGTAAATTCAGCATATGGTTCTCATCATATTATTACTACATTTGTACCTGTATGAAAATTCCATAAGCCTCAGTTATCTTCAGAATAATATATATCTATAGGATCTCATTCATTTTTTCACGGCGCTGGTAATCTAATCGTTACATTTACGGGCATATAATCCATGTCTTCAAAATTTATACTTTCTCACGTAGATCCAAAGCTTGCTGCATAAACTACATTTGCTAAGGATATATTATTAGTAGATAACTCTTCTGGTCTATTTATTATTCAAGTATATAGATTATTGTTAGCTGTCTTTACTATTGTCCATTGTGGTATTTGGGCCTCTATTATATTATTCCCAGAAGATTGCATAATCATAGCAGCTAGTATCTTACCTAAACTATCTCTTGTTCTTATACTCTTTCTACCCACCACAAAACTTTCTATATTAGTCCTTATACTTCCTGTTCAACTGTTATATCAACTAGCAATTAACCTAGTATTCATATCTAGTACTGTATTTCCACTGGGTAGGTCTATTATATCATCTAGTTGTTGATTTGCTTGAGTAGTAATAGAATATAATTTTGATTGAAGTCATATTTTCATTACAGTTGAAAGTGTTTCTCATGGATTATTACTCGCAGCTAATCTTACATAAAATTGATCACCGTTTTTACCTGTTGCGGAAGATCATATACTTGATCAGTTTTTATAAATAGTTCATGCTCAACTCAAATATATTATATTGTCTAATCATGCACTCATTCAAGTCAGAGTTATAGTATTTGAATTATATGATTGTCATGTACTAGCATTTGTTTGATTTCATAAGTTAAATGAATCTGGATTCCTATCTGTTAAATAATAATCTCACATTTCTAGGTTTATTAATCAATCTACCTTATTCTCAGTATGATAGCTAAATGCTCAGTTTTGGTAAGATATAGAAGATATATTAGCGTTTGTTCAGGTAACTAACAATGATAAAGATTCTCTTCTAAGATCAGTTGGGACATTCAAAGTATCAAGATTGATTATTAATTGATTTCAACTAACAGTAGTGCTTATATTGGTTCATTGTTTAGTAGCGACATATTCATAAACTTCCTGCGGTCAAGCAAACCATATCTTATCAGATCAATTTTTACCATAATTATCAGCTATATTATCCATTAAATATTTCCATAATGTGAAGTCTATTCATCCATTATTATTACCAGTAAATATAACTCAGTGTGTAAATGATTGCCTCCATAGTTTTGTCGTAGCATTGGAACTATTTGTCATTAGTGTATCTATATCGTTCATTATATTAGAAAAATCAGAATTTTGAGAAGTTACAAATTTTCTATGCATTTGGAAATGATATAAATCAACATTATCATATATATTTATTCAATTATTTCAGTTGTTTATTCATTGAGACGAAACGGATTTATATCATTGCTCCCGAGCTGGTTGAGTATACGCAGGATCTCAACTAGGCAATATGAAATGAGTCATATATACTCAAGATAATCAAATATGATCTCTCACATATTCATAAGCTTTGCTTATTTCATAAGAATAATCTAGTCATGTTGTTCCTGGCGGGTTATCAGGATAGTTGTATAATTGTCAAGAACTTGGATATGCAGCACTACTTCGTCCATGGTTAAGTACATCTCGTCAATTGATATATGTATCTTTTAATTCTGTCCATTTTATATAACTAGGAGTTGTAAGGTGTAAATCATTCCAAGCTGAGTTAACAGAATACCGTGCGTATCATCATCTAAAAGCAACATCATTTCATGCTCAATCTGTATAATAAAGTCATGGAGCTATAAAATTATTATTCCATCATGATATCTGTCATCCATTTAAATATTTAAATGCCGGTTGATATCCATCGTCCAATCAATCATCATATACCATACCGTAAGCAATATCTTTATTATATTTCACTGGAGCTTTAGTGACAGTTCATGTAGATATATTTGTATCAAAAGTAATAGTTATGGTCTTAGGTATGGAAATTCTAAAACTCGCTCAAGTTACATTTCACGCAGTATCACTTACTTCAAATACATAATCTCATACACTAGATACTTCGGTTCAATTTGTATATACATTTCCATTTAGAGTCGCTCATGAGAGGTTAGAATCAGAAAATATTATACTTACAGGTTCACTATATGTGGTTCAAGTAATTACTCATGAGAATATTGGGAATATAAGATCTGGTTTTGTAGTAACAATAAATTCTGATGCAACAACATTAGCTAAAAAACTTCAAGATCTAAGTGCGTTGTAATTATTACTAGAAGTTATTTGTATATAGAATTGATCTCCATTAGCTCAAGTTGTTGCTGTTCATATATTACTTCAGTTTTTGAAAATAGTTCATCGTCATGACACAGAAATATTAATTTCTGCTTGAGAAGCCATTCAGGTAAGTGTAATAATATTAGACGTATAAATCTGATTTAATTCGGCATCTGTTATATTATCAAAAGAAAAATTATCTGGTATATCATCTATGATTTGTTGTAATGTAGTTATAGTGAAATCTGCAGATGTTGTTCATACTACTAAACTTCAAGATCTAATAGTATAATAGTTACTACTAGAAGTTGTTTGAATATAGAATTGATCGCCATTACTTCCAGTCCCGCTTGTTCATATATTACTTCAGTTTTTGAAAATAGTTCATCGTCAATTTACATATATA
>JBAQPP010000005.1:0-3212 GCA_049305865.1 Candidatus Absconditicoccaceae bacterium | reverse complement strand
GGCGTAAACGAATGAAACTCAACAACGCACAGAACGCGAAGATCGACCAGATTGCCGAGGTTCGGGCCGAGATTGACAACCTCGAAGCGACCGTCAAGGCTGAGATTCGGCGGGCGATGCAGCTCAGGCGTACCCAATTGGATGACAAGCTGGCGCGTCAGATTCAGGAGGCGCTGGACATCAAGGTTCCGAAGATTCGCGCCCGCGAAGCGGCCAAAATGCTGGACTGGCTCTCGTGGTCGAAGTTCATGACGGAGCATTTCCGCGAGCCGGAGGTCGCCATTGAGCAGGGCTACCGCGTCCTGTCCTTGAACGGGTACACGGCTGACTACGGCTACGTTGCAGCGCGGATTGAGTTCAGCGACGGTACCATGATTGACTCTCCGGTCTACATGCTGTTGACTACCTATCGGGAAGGGTATGTCCCCGAGGTCGTGTTCCTGACCCCGGAGCAGCTTGCCGCGATTCGGGCGTTTGTGTCTGCCGGCGAGTCGGAGACGTGGGTTGCATCGAACGGTAGGACGGCCAGCGCAATGGGTTCCGAAGAAGAAGTTGACGCGGATATTGCGAAGTCACCGACACCGGAGTACGCTCCTAAGAAGAAGAACCTGCACGAGTACATTTCTGAACACCTCTACAGGGAGGAGGCTGGTCTGAATGCACATTGACATCGACATCGCACACAGCGCAACCACGCCGCTGGCAAGAGAGCACGAGACACTGAGAAAGGTCGCTGACTATTTCCGAGTCAACAAGGCGGTGGACGAGGTCGGTGCCGAGGGGCGCGTGTACACGAGAGGCGAGCGGGAGTGGGAGCATTACCTGCGGCCCGAACACGAGACGAGGGAGGCACAATGAGCAGGAAAGTATTCAAGGATGACATCAGGGTCGTCATCTACCCCCGGCACGAGGGCGACTTCGGCATGTTCAGCACGACCAGGTACGGAACACCGGAATCGAACGCCAAGTTTGCAGAGGACGAGGCTGAGCGCATCGTGGCTGAGATAAACAGGCATGTGGACTTTCCGGGCCAGGTGTCTACGGCCTACGAGAAGAGGACGCGATGCTCGCATTGTGGTGACGTGGGCGAGCTTTCGTCGCCCGGCTGGTGGCCGGAGTGTTGCGACGCGGAACGGGTTGAGTTCTACAGCGAGCACGCCACTGAGTCCGACCAGTGGTTCATCGACCACGGCATGGACGACCCCGCCTACCTTGCTGAATTCCGTGCTGAGGTAAATGTGGAGGAGGCATAATGAACGAGCACAGGACGATCGTCCACGTTGGCGACGACTGGGTGGAGGTTCGCCCCGGCCAGATGTGGGCAGAGTGGCTGCCTGATGGTGGCTGGGAGCATTTCAGGGTGCTCCGCGTGTCATCCGATCGTGCGAAGGTGCTCTGGCCCAACGGGCACGGATGGGCGCAGTACGGCACCAAGCGCCTGTCCGCGTTCCGGACGTGCGAGCTGATCGAAGACGTAACCGAAACAAGCATCACCAGCCCAGAAGGAGAACAACCATGAGTAACCTCGTAGATCATGCAACCCGTGAACTGGCACTGTCTGGCGTGGATGAAGATATCTACGGCGATATGACGTCCAAGGCGGTCCTCGAACTTCTCGAAGTGTTTGCTAACCAGGGGCACACCCGACGAGTGGATTCATCACGGCGGCCACCTGTGGCAGAACAAGCGCAACCCCGACGCGTTCTCGAAGGACGGCGGCAAAACGTATCGCCTGAACTCGGAGGACGGGTGGATCGGCGATGACGACAACCACGAGCGGGTCGATGGTCCAATCCATGAATCCGCCCCAGGGAGGGAGGAGGAGAGGGAGCAATGAACATCAACCAAATTCCTAGTCTCGAACGGCGTGCGGAGGTCATCACGATCTGCGGCTCGTCCAAGTTCAAGACGGAGATTCTAGCCGAGGTCGCACGTCTCACAATGGAGGGCAAGCTCGTCATAAGCCTTGGGGTGTTTGGTCACCACGATCTTCCCGGCCACAACTGGGATACCGACGTTGGCGAACTCAAGACAATGCTCGATGCGCTCCACCGGCAGAAGATCGACATGGCCGATTCGGTGTATGTGGTGAACCCCGGTGGTTACTACGGCGAGAGCACCACGCGGGAGATCGCATACGCTCGGTCGCTTGGTAAGCCGGTCACGTTCATGGAGCGGAGGAGGACAGTGATCGAAGACGTGGAGGAGAGCAAACCATGACGGGAATCAAAGACCACCATCCGACAGCGCGCAGGCCTCATAGGTGTGAAGAGTGCGGGCGGTTCATCCCGGTGGGCACCCGTTACCATTACTACTTCGGGACGTGGGAAGGCGAGACCTTCATCAACAGGGCGTGTGAGCGGTGCAGCGCACTCCGGGTCAGGGTCAACAAGTTCGATCACGACTACTACGAGGACTACTACAACGGTCTCGATTCTTGGATCGGTGGGGAAATGTGGCGGGAGGTTGGGGAGCCCGATATTGGGTTGCTGCGCGAGATTGCAGGATTCAGGCACCAGTGGGTTACAGCGCAGGGTAATCCGTGGCCTCGGACACCAGAGGAGGAGAGCAATGACTGACAACCCCCAGAGCCGGTTAGCGTGCCGCCCCGAACCGGGCGAGTGGGAGTACCAGTGCCGCCTCAATCCACTGCTCTCGGATGGCACTCCTGGGTCATGGCACGCAGTCGATCCCGAGCACAACTGCGGTGGGGAACTTCGACGCCGTTGGGTCGGCATCTGGGAAGGGGTAGAACGATGACCGACGACTACATGCCGACCACCGGGATCGAGTGGACCCCGACATACGAGGGGGCCGCCGACCCTCAACTCGAAGACGTGCGGAGTTGGTACGTCGATGGTCGCAGGGTTCACAACCCGTTCGCGAGCGACGCTGAATTGGTAGAACGGTTCGACCTTTGGCTGGAACAGCACGACGCTGAGGTCGGGATCAAGTTCACCGACACGCAAGTCAATCGGTTCGCTCAGTACCTCTACGAAGCCCTGTCGGACGCCCCCGGCATCGTGCTGACGATGAACATGACCGGCAAGCCTGAGCTGGTGGATGCCATTGTCGTAGCACTCGCGCGTGTGACCGCCGAGACAGGAGGGAGCAAGAAGTGATTGACGACTACACCCCGACGACTGCCGAAATGCGTGAGTACTTCGCGATGGGTCCCTACCAGCCGTGGGCTTCCGCGCCGATGTCGGATG
>JBAQPP010000004.1:0-13361 GCA_049305865.1 Candidatus Absconditicoccaceae bacterium | reverse complement strand
CCAGTCATCAGTAGCCAATATTTTTATGTTTCAGCTTTGAAGTTTTGCAATATCAGCATCAGCAAGTTGCATCTTCACAAATTGAAATGCATTCCAAAGTTTAGTAATCAATTTTTGTCAGTTTTTTAAATCATTTTCATCAAAAAAAGCATCTTTCCCGAGCTGTAGTCCAAGAGCCCAGTATCTAACTGCATCAGCTCATCGAGTTTCTATCAGAGATTCTGGATCAAATTTAGCATTTCATTTGGATTTGGCAAATTTTTCTCATTTAGCAGCCAATAAGAATCCAGAAACCATTATATTTTTAAATGGAATTGCTCAATCTCTAAAATATGTATGTAACGTGGTATAAAGTAGCCAAGTACGTATAATATCATGAGCTTGTGGCCTTAAATCCATAGGAAAAATATTTTGTTTATATCCATCTCTTTCAAGAAATCTTTGATTAATATAGGGAGTTAATCATGATGTAAACCAAGTATCAAGAACTAAAGTTTCTGGTCTTACCTGATCTAGTGTATATCATTCCGGACAATCAACAGTAGGATCTACTACACCACTTTCAAGCTGTTGATCACTAGGCAATATTATCTTTTCATCTTTATCATATCGTACAGGAATAGGTATACCAAATTTTCTAGATCTAGAAATATTCCAATCTCGTTGTAAATTTCATATCCGATCATCAGATCTTTTTTTCATAAACCCTGGATATCGGTCCATTTTATTATTTTGTTCAAGTAATATTTCTTTTTTATCAAGTAAGTTTACAAATCGTTGTTTAACTGGTAATATTTCAACAGGTACTTTTCACCTTTCAGAAATCTGTTTTGATTGTATTATCGGATCTCTTTTGATTACTATATCTCATTTTGATTCAAATATTTCCATAATTTTATTTCTAGCTTCTTCTATTTTCATACCATCAATTTCTGGCACTCCAGAATTTAACATTCTACCATATCTATCTATAACTATTTTTTCTCACAAATTATGTTTATTTATCCGATAAACATCTACTTCATCACCATAACTACAACACATCACTACTCAAGTTCATTTATCCATTTTAACTTTATCATCAGCCAAAAGCGGAACCGTCACTCATATAGGAGTAGTTATTTTTTTTCAAATATATTTTGTGAATCTCTCATCATCAGGGTGAACAAATACAGCCAAACAAGCTGGTAAAAGTTCAGGTCTAGTAGTAGCTATCACGAGTTTTTCTCAATCATCTAATGTAAAATTGAGATAATTAAAAAATTCATTAAACTCTTGTTCCTCAGTCTCAGCTTGGGCTACTGTAGTCTGCATTTTGGTACATCGAAGAGCCGGAAAATTTTTACAAACAATATTTCATTCCTTATAAAGTTTTATAAATGTCTTTTGAGATATTTTTTGAACTTCAGGAGAAATTGTAGTATAAGACCTAGATCGATCTACAGACAATCCGATAGATTTTCGAAGGTTTGAATAAATGACTTTATAATTTTCTACTACCTCAAGACATTTCGCAATAAAATCTTTACGCTCTATATCTTTGATATTGATACCAAGTTCTCTTTCTACAAGCTGTTCTGTTGGTATTCAATTATTATCATATCCCATAGGATAAAAAACATTGTATCAAGACATCCTTTTATATCTTGCTATTACCTCTGCCTGAGTATAAGAATAAAGATGTCCTATATGTATTTTTCATGAAACTGTAGGAGGTGGTGTATCTATACTATAAATCGGTAATGATATATCTTCTTTAAATTTATAAGTCTGGTTATCATCCCGATATTTCTGCCATCTTTTCTCTACTTCCCTAGGATTATATTTATTTCACATATCAAATTTCTGAGTGACTAAAAAACATTTGCGTTTTTACGCTTCCGCATTTCTACATTTCTACATTTTTATTTCAAGAAATTTTATTTACTCTTGAATTTATACTATAAAACATTAAAAATAAATGTCAAACAAAAAATAAAAAAAAGAAAGTATGAATAAAAAACAG
Source organism: Candidatus Absconditicoccaceae bacterium (assembly GCA_049305865.1). Lineage (GTDB taxonomy): Bacteria > Patescibacteriota > Gracilibacteria > Absconditabacterales > Absconditicoccaceae > UBA6263. Next base: position 11,356 of record JBAQPP010000004.1, on the reverse strand, counting down.
TTAACATTCAGACAGGTTCCAATCGTTCTGCATCCCTTCAACAACGATGTAGAAAATTTTATAAATGTGGACGGAGTATTTCTACAGAACATACCTCTTTCCAAATTGGGTAAAATGGGAATATCACAAACCAAAGGGAAACAAATAATCTTTGATTTTCTGAGAGCCTTTAGGCCTTGGAGCGATCAAGAAGCATCAGCAGTGGATAAAATATTGTCTCATTACAAACAAATGTGTGAATTAGATAATAACTTTAACACAAAGTGTTTGTTTGTGGGAAATTCTGAAAAAATCAGAAAGATCATGAGAATTGCTGAATGCCCATCAAGTATTATTATGCTTGCGGAAACGCTCGAGTCAGCTGCGCTAATGACAACATTAAGCGCAAATTAAAACATAAGAAATCCCGGTTTTTTTATCCGGGATTTTTTGCATTTAAAAAATAGTTTATAACTTATAATTTATTCTAAAAAGTTTATCATTTGCTTGTAAATTTTCCAAAGTAAAATTTGTTTATATTTCGAACACTAAAATTTTGTAAAAAGTTTTAGATGAGAGAATTATACAGGAGTATAAATTTCTCTTCTAGAAATTTGCAAATTTATAAAAAATACTTATCATTAATATAGTTTATAACTTATAAATAAACCAAATGAAAATAAAAACAGGAGACGATAAGTACATAGATCTTCACCAATTAATGGCAGAGCAAAAGGCATCAGATTTGTATTTAACATTTTGAGAATGCCCTACTCTAAGGATCAACAATCAATTACTTAGAGTTCAACAACTACCTATAATGACTGATGAAATTTTGAACGAAATAAAAGAAAAGCTTATAAAGCCAGAAAATGCTGAATATTTTACAAAAAATTTAAGTATAGATTTATGAATATCCAATAATGGAAGACGTTATAGAATAAACATATCCAAGCAACAATGACATATTATGATAGTTTCAAGATTACTTATGGAAACTCCTCCTACAATAGATCAATTATGATTACCAGCTGTTCTCAAAGAACTAGCTTCCAAAACAAGTTGAATAGTATTGGTTGCTGGTCCTACATGATCAGGTAAATCTACAACATTAGCGGCGATGATACAAGAAATAAATCTAAATTATTCCAAGCATATAATAACACTTGAAGATCCTATAGAATACAAGTTCAAACCAGCAAAATCTATAATAGAGCAAAAAGAATTATGAAAAGACATACTATGATTTGACTCATCAAGTAAATTTACTCTTAGACAAAGACCAGATGTAATATTATTTGGAGAGATAAGAAATTTGGAATGAATTAGGAACGCAATCTTATTGGCTGAAACATGACATTTATTAGTAGCATCTATTCATGCAAGATCATCAGTACAAACATTGAATAAGATAATATGATCTTTCCCTGCAGAGCAACAGAATCAAATTAAGGTTCAATTAGCGGAAAACTTACTTGCTATCATATCTCAAAAGCTTATAAAATCACTAGACAAGCAGTCTATGGTAGTAGCTATGGAAATTATGATAAACAATACAGCTATAGAAAATATGATTAGAGAAAGCAAAATGAATATGGTAAACAATACTATACTTACCAATAAAAAATACTGAATGCAACTTATGGAAGAAGAACTTATCAATCTCGTAGCCAATCAAAAAATTACAGTTCAAGACGCAATAGATAATGCAAATGATCCATTATATATCTCAAAAGAATTAGTAACTAGAGGTATAATACCAAAATAATTACCATGAAAATATTAAATTTCTTATTCCCCAAAACATGTATAAACTGTTCTCAACCATGAGAATATCTTTGTCTTGATTGTAAAAAAAAGCTTATTGCCCACCCAGAAATGTGTCCCTATTGTCATATATATCATAGATTCTATCAAACATGTTTTACATGTAGAAATAAAAAAAATAATTATCTAAGCTGACTTATAATAGCTTTTGTATACGATAAGGTTCTCAAAAATCTTATATTCAAATTAAAATATTTTCATAAAAAAGATATAGCAGAATTTTTAGCTCAAAGACTTTCACTAGTTATACAAACCAATCAATTGTTACAATATCATACAAATGTTTTGAAGGAAGATATATTGATATCATATGTACCATCACATCGATACAGAAAACACTTTGTTAAGTGATATAATCCATCTGGTGAAATAGCTAAATTATTAGCACAGAAACTAAGATTAAATCTAATAAAAATAGTTAAGAAAACAAAAAATACACGTCAACAGGTCAACCTAACAAAAGTACAAAGAGAAGACAATCTAAGCAACTCATTCCAGTTAATAGAAAATTCAGGTCTAAAATGAAATGAAACCATAATACTCGTCGATGACGTCACTACTACTTGATCTACTCTAAACGAAATAGCAAAGACAATTAAAAAAACATATCCCAAAATTTCTATATGGTGAGCAGTTTTATGAAGACATAATAGCTAAAACCATAGTTAATTCTAAATCAATCATTGTCATCCTGAACAGCCTGTCCTGCAATGGCGGGAAAGTGAAGGATATAATATAATTTTTATATCTTATGTAAAATTTTCTTTAGGAAAATTTGCAAAATAATGTTTTTCAAATATAATTAATGTATATCATTGTTTCAAGAAAACAGTGTTACAATGTAACATTTAAACATTTAAATATCTTTCATGGCAGACGATACCAAACAACCTATAAATCAAAATACAAACGACGATTTGAATATAGATTTTGATATTATTTTAGATCAAAGTGAAGAATCTAATAAAAACAAAGAAGATTCCAAACCAACCATTCAAAGATCAGATTCAGATTTAAATTTTGATCTTAATCCAGAACTTCAAGTAAAAGAACAAGTAATAATAAAGGAATTAACATCTCCTATACAAGAGACTCAAGAAATAATAGCTATGCCAGAAGTAAAAATAGAAGAAAAGGAAACAGTACAAGAGATTCAAAGCAATAATACAGAAATATTACAAACATCTTCATATAATCCAGATTTACAATCTGTAAACGAAACTATAGAACAATTACAAGAAGCAAAAGAACAATGAAAACAAATAATTACAAGTAACAAATTAAATGATATACCCACAACATCTACAATAGATGCAAAAATCACACAACAAGAGACACAAAAAGAAAATACAATCCCTATCTGAACAATGAATTTGGATGATATTTTGCCTACTTCAGAAATAAAAACACAGAGTCCTATACAAGATATACCTCAAGTACAATTTCCTCAGTCCGTACAACAATCTACAAATCCTTATGATATAGCTTCACAAGCAATAGTAAAAACAGAAATATCCTGACATAAAAAACATTTGATTATAGTGATATGAATAGTTGCAGCTTGCTTAATAGCAGGATTTTTTATACTCAAAACTATGTATCCAATGCAATTTGGAGCAAGTAATTGATGATCATGAACCAATATCGATACAACTCAAGAAACAAATCCATTTCAAGAAGCTACTCCTCCATCAACAGAAGAAATAATATCTACAGGTGAAGTTTTAGAAATCACATGAACAGATCAAAATATTGATGAACTTACTTGAAATATATTAAATCTTAGTTGAGATATCCAAGACCACAATATAACAGATCAGACAGATCCATTTCAAGATCTAGATAACTTACAGACATCAGATGAACAAAAAAAACAAGCAACAATAGATTCACTAAAAGAATTTGTAACACAATGAGAATATTATCTAAATTTATGAAAAGAAAAAAAAATATCAGACATGATGAAATTCTGAGCATTTCTAACAAATAAATCAACAACTTTTATAAATCAGATTGAAAATTGAGAAATTTTGGATATATCATCTTTAGATTGATACCTTGCACAATCTTCATGATATTTACAAACATTACAAGATCTAGAAAATGCCTCAAATACCACACCACAACCTCAAGAAGAAACAGGATTTACCTCAAATCAAACATGAACACAAGATACAGGAGAAAACACACAGTTATAACAATATAAACAATCTAATCGAAAAATATATTTTCTATCTCCAATACGAAAAAAATGTAAGTCCCAAAACCATAGAGAATTACTCTCTTTGGTTAAATAGATTTTCTGAATATATCGGAGATATGGATGTAGATAAGATCAAAAGTATGCACGCATTAGATTTTAGGATACATCTCAAAAATACTTGATTAAGTATCAAAACTATAAACTATCATATAGTCGCCATCAGATCTTTTCTAAAATTTTTACTCAAAAATGATATTGATTGTATTAGTCCAGATAGACTAGAACTATCCAAGATACCAGCGAGAGAAGTAAATTATCTTGAAGACGAAGAAGTAAAATCAGTATTGGAAATGCCAAGTAAATTTTGAAAAAATCCACTTCAAATAGCCAGGGATGAAGCTATATTACGATTTTTATATTGAACATGACTCAGAGTAACAGAACTAATTTCTCTTAAAAAAACTAGTATCAAGTCTGATTCAAAACAATTTTCTGTTATATGAAAATGATCCAAAATAAGAGCTATATTTATGACCAATCAAGCTAGAGAGAAACTCAAGAAATATCTATTATCTAGAGCTGATGACTCAGATTATATATTTATAAGTTTATCCAAAAATTCATTTTGACAATCATTAAGTAGAAATAGTATAGAAGAAATGGTAAAGAGATATGCTAATTTAGCTGGCATTAAAAAAAAAGTTACACCTCATACATTGCGTCATAGCTTTGCTACTACCCTGATAAGAAAATGAGCAGATATTAGATCTGTTCAAAGTCTTCTTGGTCATTCCTCTATTACAACGACACAGATTTATACACACGTAGATGATAAACACCTCCAAAAAATTCACGATCTTTTGGATGAATAAAAAAAATGTACTCTCAGAAAACCAAAAGTACATTTTAAATTTCATCTATTCCGGATTATTCATTTGGTATCAAGGTATATTCATTGATACTTTCGATATATTCGGGATATATAATTAAATATTCCGAATCTGGATTCATCAGACCGAAACATGATTCGATCTTAATAATTTTAAGTTTGTTAGGGTTTCCGCCGTTATTTTCATTACGACTACCTACATAGCGACCCACAATACATTTAATAGCCACTATATTTTCTTCTTTAAGCTTTTCCATAGATAGTCCATCAGGACAATCAAGCTTTCGCTTAGTTGTTTCCAAAGACATAATATCTACTTCCCTGGTTCCTCGCCATAACTCAATATAGCAAGTTTTTTTTAGAACGACAAGAAGATTCGTTCCAATTGTGAATTCAAATTTCATAGTAATCTGATTTTAGGTTTTTATTTTTAAGCTAATAATATAATTATTACATTTATTTATATAAAAGTCAATAATAAAGTTAATATTGTTTTTCCACATCATATAATTATAATGAAAATATATGGGGATGCTTCTGGATTTGATAGGAGGATCACATAGATGATGATGGCCGCTACTCTATGAGCGCAATGAGATTAATCTTCGTTCAAAAAAAAATGCAAACGCATGAAAATCTCTTCTTTGAAGAGCTGCACTTGTGAAAGCTTACGCTTAATCAAGCCAGTAACTAACCTCGCCAAGTGACTCCTACTAACCGCGAGGTCGACCTAAGTAGGAAAGCCCGTTGCTTTTGTAAAAACCTATGCCTGCTTGTCGGCTAACGTAAGCTTCAAAAGTAACATTAAAAATTTGCTTAATAAATAAGCTATTGCGGTAGAAATTGTTGTTTATGCCTTTTAGACATGGGTTCGAATCCCATCATCTCCACCAAATAGGAAATTCAAGTTGATAATTATAAAAAAACACTCCAATAACAGGAATGTTTTTTTTATTTTAAATTATAATAATTTATTACATTTTAAATTGATCATTTATTGTTAAGATTATTTTCTATTCTATATGTAGTCACTGATTATCTATTAATTCAACAAATTTAGCTGTACTAGGACATACACCTCTCATATATGCTCGTTCTTCACAATCAATTCCACCAGTCAAATGACAGATTCATAATTGTACATGACTTTCATCGGTAATAATCTCTAGAGTTCCACTATGTTGTTGACAATAAACTGAAGCTGGATTTGCTAAAGTTGATATATTTGTTGGTATAATAGTCAATCGATTTGTCTGAGTTTTAATAACAAATAATCCACCACCGACAATAATGATAGCAATAAACAGCATCCATAATATTTTTTTCATAACATACAATTAATAATAAAACAATATGCGATGTATATAAAGATTGAGACATCAAAGTAAATACGTCCTTTATAGTTCTATTCACATTTTCTGTTAACTAATAACAACCAAATATCACTTTCCCTCAACAATATCAAAAATACGATCAAAATCACAAGTTAACTTAGATAAACAAGGCTTAATTGAGTTTAACATTTTTTCACTTATCTCCACCAAATAGGAATAAATAATTAACAACTATAGAAACTCACGATTTAGGTCGTGTTTTTTTTATTAACCATTATTGAATTTCATGAAATTATTTACGATACTTGGTTGGGAATCTTTAAGCTTATCTGCGATTTTTTCGAATTCTGGATGAGCTTTAAGCCAAACATTTACAAAATATTGCGCTTTAAGTTCCTTCAATCTAGCACTTGGTTCCCAATCTTTAAATCTATCAGCTACGGGATTAAGTTCTGGATGTTTTTTAATTAAAACATTTACAAAATATTGAGATTTAATTTCTCTCAATCTAGTACTAGGTAAATAATTTTTAAATTTAATATCATTTCTCTTAAGTTCTGGAAATTTTAACATTCGATTATTAACAAAATACTCTACATTAATCTGTTGTAAAGCAGAAATAGGTGATCGTAAACAAACTCTTTCGTAGGTATTTTGAAATTCTGGATATTTTACAAGCAAATATTTTATCAAGTCTTCTGCCTTAAATCCCTTGAGATTAAAGCGTTTTAAGATAGTAGCTAGCGATGAAATTTTTTCTTGATTTACAATTATCTGACATTCTGGATGTTTTTTAACTAAATCAGTTAAAATAGTTTGTTCAGATCAAGGATATATATTAATCTCAACTAAATGATCAATATTTTCTTCAACTTCATTATTTATAATATAATCAAGATTGAGTATATTATTTTTTTCATATGCCTCTCGATAGTTTTCTCGATATTGCTTATCATAAATTTTTCAAAAATCAAAAGCCTCTTTACTATTTTCGTTTTTAGAGACATTATCTAAGTGTTCTTCAATTATTAATTCTTGATAAATCTGATCTTTTGTTAAATCAAAACCATCCTTGATTGATTCATTTATTCTTTGCTTCTTTTTTATGTCAATGTAATTGATCTTTTCTTTTTTTCTTTGTTCATAATACCACTCAACATCTTCTTCGGAAAGAGGTTCAAATCACCCTTCCATATTTTTAACATTCTCATATTCAAGTATTAATTCTTGATAAATCTGGTCTTTTGTTAAATCAAAATCATCTTTGATTGATTCATTTATTCTTTGCTTCTTTTTTATGTCAATGTGATTGATCTTTTCTTTTTTTCTTTGTTCATAATACCACTTAAGATCTTCTTCGGAAAGAGGTTCAAATAATTCGTTGATCTTAGAAATATTCATTTATAATATCTGTTATTTATAAAACATTCTAATTATATTTAATTTACTCTATACGTCAAATATCTCCTCTCTTCCATAATATCAAAAATACGATAAAATTCATAAGTTAACTTAGACAAACTAGCTTTAATGAAGTTTAACATTTTTTCACTTATCTCCAAAAATTTCAAAAAAGCTAGTTAAAAACCATATAAAATCACGACCAAAATCGTGATTTTTTATTTAATAATAATATATATCAATTATTATATTTTCTCTACTAAATAGTCATCATATCTATTAGCTTTATCGTATCATAGCATTAATATTTCCTTATCTTTTACTTTACTTGTTAATTCCATAGCTACATAAAATCATGCTTTAGTTGTTCTTCCCCAATCAGATAATGCATACAAATCATTATCGTAATATATTATATTTTCTGGAATTTGCTTGCCTGTTTGTTCTTGATATTTTAATTTAACTTGTTTATTTCAAACTAGATAAACAGAATCAATCATATCAACAGAATTTTCAAAATGAGGAAAATATATCTTATTATTACTAGGTGATAAACCTGGCATTGAATGTCTTCATAATTCTCAAGGTTTTATATTAAAATTCTCTTCATATTTTCAAGGATAAATTCTATCATACATATTTGCTCATTCAAAAGTTTCAAATCAAATTATTTTAGTTCAGTGAAGATGTAATGGACCTCATATTCATAAAGTATTTGTTCAATTTCCAATTCAACTAATAAAATAATCTAAATGTCTACCATTATTATTAAAAAATTGTAGAATATTATATCATATTTTAGATAAAGCCCTTATTGTAATTTCATTATTATCAAAAGTTCAATCTTCTCTTAACTTTCACTGACTATGACTTAGAAAAAATAATTCCTTATTGTTAACAGCATCTTTATTCCTTATTAAAAATCTTTTTACAAACATTGGAAATCAATTCGTATATTGCTGAGCATCAGTTAATTCTAATTCGGCTCAATTTTGTTTAATAGTATCTTCTCTTGCTTTTTCTCATCATGCTGGTAATGCTATCAAACAAGAATATCATAAATCTTTTGCAACTTTAGAACAAGCAATTCATCAACTTCATGATGATGTTTCAAATAATTTCGTTTTTCAGGGTATAATATCTCATTTAACCTCATATTCCAATATTAAATCTAAATAAACTGATGCATAATGATTTTCTCACAAATCATTTTCAAATAAAGAGATAAAAGAAATTTTATTATTATTTGGCAATTCTACATTTTTTATTACATCTTTTACATCAACAATATTTATAGAGTTTTTTAATTCCTCATATAATTTTTTATACAATTCTTTTCTTTCCTTTGATAGTTTATCTAATTTTTGTTCAGTATCTTTACTAAGCAAAACTTGTTGATTAGTTAGATTCAGATTACGAAATAATGATGGTTTTACTTCTGATACTTTTTTAAATTGTTTTTCTTTTTCTTCTCTTATTCCCTTTTGTAAATTAGAAAGATAAGACATTATTCCATGCTAATGAATATAAAAATTATTCTATATTATATATTTTTATTGACAATTTGTCAAATTCTAGCTTATCATTACTATATAGTTCTGTTCCCCCTATCCTGTTAACTAACCACAACCAAATATCATTTTCTTCCAACAATATCAAAAATATGATCAAAATCATAACTTAACTGTGACAAACCAGCTTTAAGTGAGTTTAACATTTTTTCACTTATCTCCAAAAATTAAAAAAATATAGTTAAAAAGAGGTTTTTTTAAAAATAATTTAATTAAATACCTATAGTTTGTCTAATCAAAACAAAATAATTATTTAATATTGAAAGATCTTTAATGATTTTCATTATTAGAATATAGAATAATACGATAGATACAAAAGCAATTATAATCCACATAAAGAACGAAATCTTTATGTTATTTTTTTGTTTTCAATCATCCAAAAAAAATATGAAATTAGCTGTTAATCAGAAAAATCTGAACCAAAAGTTAAACGTATTTTTAGTATATCATAAATCATGTAATCTTTTTATTCTTAAGTTGCTTGATATATATCCAGCAGGAACTATTATCATAATCACAAGTACTATAGTAGCAAATATTAAGTTTCAAGCTTCTAAAAGCATTAAAAAAGACAAGAAAAATACTATATTTATAATAAGGTTCAAAGAAGAAGCATACAAATATTCTTCTTTAGATATTCCTATACCTGACTTAAATAACAAACTAATAATATTTTTCATTAAGATATAATATTAGATATATAAAGTTTTTTATAAGCAATAGTTTTATTAATTTTATATATTTAATTATAATCAAGTTTTTGTCAACACCATTGTGATTAATCCAAATATCACATTCTTTCTACAATCTCAAAAATACGATAAAAATCATAACTTAGCTTAGACAAACTAGCTTTAAGTGAGTTTAACATTTTTTTACTTATCTCCACCAACTTAAGAAATTCAAGTTAATAACTATAGAATCACGATTTCGGTCGTGAGTTTTCTTCTTTTTGATGTATATAGAGTATTATGGCTTTAGCTTATTTGATATTATAATTTAGAACATCTTGTAATTTATAAAATTTATAGTCTGATTCAGTATATCACAATACTGAATCTCATACAATATCCATAAAGAATATTCATGTAAATATTCAAATATCTTTCCCATCAATTATAAGAGGCGTTTCTGTACCATTAATAGAATCTTCTTCAGTTATTTTGTAAGATATTCTATCTTTAGGGAATAATTGAGTACATTCTTCTGATGACAATTCAATATTTTTATTTATATCAAAACAAGTAGTGAAATAATCCGATGTCTGTCCATCCACAGCATCATGATCTACTGAAAACTCGACTATTCAATTTTTAAAATTATCAAATCGCTGTATAGCATAATCAGGATAAGGAAGGGGGGTTGTTGTTGCTGTTACTTTTCTTTTTATATTTTGGGTATCATAGGATGTAATGGTATTTTTTTTTGTTAGTATATCATATATTGCAAGTTTCTCTGATATTACATTATCATTTTCTCCAGTGATATAAGAATCATTTACCACATATGCTATCTTTAGATTTTCCTGGTCTATAAAAGCTTTATATCCTATTAATACTTCATCGCCAGATATTGAATCTGGTAATGTAACAGGTACTTGTTCTATTGTTCAGCTTAATAGTATCTTATAAAGATGTTGTTTATACCCATCAGGAGCATAAGTAAGAATATAATACTCTCATTTCGAATTGAAATATCCCATTTCAAAATAAGTTTTAATAAGTGTATCATAATTGGGTAAATTAAATGAACGAACAGGATTACTAAGATTATCTTTATCATAAATATCTCCATATATCGTAAGACCATTTTCAGTAGATTTTTGTATAAATACCAAGAGATATTGTCACTGATTATCTATTAATTCAACAAGATTATCTGTACTAGGACATACACCTCTCATATACGCTCGTTCTTCACAATCAATTCAACCAGTTAAATGACAGATTCATAATTGTGCATGACTTTCATCGGTAATAATCTCTAGAGTTCCACTATGTTGTTCACAATAAACTGAAGCTGGATTTGCTAAATTTGATATGTTTGTTGGTATAACAGTCAATCGATTTGTCTGAGTTTTGATAACAAATAATCCACCACCGACAATAATGATAGCAATAAACAGCATCCATAATATTTTTTTCATAACATA
>JBAQPP010000003.1:0-25541 GCA_049305865.1 Candidatus Absconditicoccaceae bacterium | reverse complement strand
GTAGTGGGTAGTTGACCTAGTGGTCTTTTTGCTGCGCTTGTGCTTGCTACAGCATGATTGAAGCCACTGCTTATAGAGAGAGGAGTAGATGTGGATACCCGCGCCCAAGATGTAGAACAATTTTTACATACTGGGAAATTAAATACTAATTCAAATGTGCAATTTGGTGAAGGATGAGCAGGCACATTTTCTGATGGGAAATTATATACATGAGTCAATAATCCTAGAACAAAATATATTTTTGAAGAGCTTATACTAGCTGGAGCGCCCAAAGAAATTATGTATGATGCACATCCCCATATAGGTACAGATAAGCTAAAAGATATTGTAAAAAATCTTAGAGAAAAAATAATTGCTCTATGATGAGGAGTAAGATTTGCCACTTGTCTGACAGATATAGAGATAAAAAATAATAAAATTATTGCTGCAATTTTTAACAAAACAGAAAAAATACCAACCGATGATCTGGTCCTTGCTATATGACATTCCGCAAGAGATACTTATGAAATGTTGTATAAAAATAAACTCAATATGCAGCAAAAAACTTTTGCGATGTGACTACGTATAGAACACCCCAGAGAGCTCATCAATCATGCTCAATTTGGTGATGATTGTACAAATAGTAGACTACCTACTGCTAGTTATAAACTAGTTAGTCATCAGGAAGATGATCGTAGTGTATATACTTTCTGTATGTGTCCTGGAGGATATATAATAGCAGCAAGTTCAGAAGAATGAAAACTAGCAATCAATGGTATGAGTGAATATAATCAAGATAGTCCTATGTCAAATAGCGCCTTGCTTGTCTGAGTAAATCCAAGCGATTTCTGATCAGATCATCCACTTGCATGAATAGAATTTCAAAGGAAGCGAGAAGAAAAAGCTTTTGTAGCTGGGTGAAGTAATTATAATGCACCTGCTCAGCTTGTAGGAGATTTTCTACAAAGTAAGGCATCTACAAAAATAGCTTCAATGTCTTGTACATATAGACCGTGAATAAATTTAACATCTTTGGATCAATGCTTACCGTCATATATTATTTCTGCTATCAAAAAAGCTATTCCATTTATGGATAAAAAAATAAAATGATTTGCTAATCCTGACGCTATCCTTGTATGAATTGAATCTAGAAGTTCATCTGTTGTACGTTTGGTACGTGATGAAAAATATCAATCAAATATAGCTGGTATATATCCTGCTTGAGAATGATCATGATATGCTGGTGGTATAGCATCTTCTGCAATAGATGGATTGGCTGTTGCTGAAGCAATTATAGAAAAATATAGCAAGTAATTTTTTATTTTTTATAAAAATACAATGCAACATCTCATCAAATTTATGCTAGAAAGAGCAAAAAAATTTAATATTTGGGATTATTGAATTCTAAAACTTTGTTTATTTGTTTTTGGTGTGCGATTTGCAACTGTTGTCCCTGTATTGATTACTGTTAATCCTTGGATTTACGGTATTATATGGTTTATATGTGTAGTATATCTTTTTGTAAAAATATTTGGAAAAAATAAATAATTTGATTTTCCCAATAAATAACTATATATATTAAAATCTTTTATCTTTAATATTTTTCTATGAAAAAAATCGTTAACAAAAAAATTCCTGCAAAACAAATTGTGGCGAAAAAATCACCAGTCTTGAAGGTTGTCAATAAATCTCAAAAAAAATCGTGGTTAGTTGTTTTGGGCATCGTGAATATTTTAGCTTTTGTAGCTGTGATAGTAATAAATTATTTGGCTACCAGTTTGCCTATATGATGAAATACTACTGGAGCATTATCAGATTTATATCCAAATCTGTTTACGCCAGCGGGAATTACTTTTTCTATATGGGGATTAATCTATTTATCTTTACTTTGATTTGTAATATGGCAAATAGTTGATCTATATAAAAAACAAAGCAAATCTATTATACAGAAAATATGAATCTGGTTTATACTTTCATGTGCAGCTAATATAGCTTGGATATTTTCTTGGCATTATAAACAAGTATTATTATCAGTCGTTGTTATGCTTATTTTCTTGATAGTTTTGATAGTGATTGCAAACAAAGTTTGAATTGGAAAAAAATTATGAACTTGGTGGGATAAATTATTGGTTCAGATCCCATTTAGTTTGTATCTATGATGGATATCTGTTGCTACTATAGCAAATATTTCAGCCTGGCTTGTAAATACATGATGGACTATGCGATGAATGACGGATATATTTTGGACTATTGTAGTTATAATTGTTGCAGCATTATTGGCGCTTATAAGTCTGTATAAAAAATATAATATTATTTTTGCTCTTGTTGTAATATGGGCGTTTATAGGTATTATCATCAAAAGAGTATCAGTAGATCCTGTGTATGCAAGTAGTATTATTTGGACGTTGGGAGTATGTATTGCTGTGATATCAGCTGGTATAGGTATGAAATTTGAACAACGAAAAAAAAATTAATATATCTTACAATCAAGAAAAGACCATGGCACCTTGCTGTGGTCTTTTTAAAATATCTGAAGATAATATAAAAAATAGTCGATATGATGTCGAAATCAAATAATTACTTCAATAGAAAGTAATGTTGACTATTATTATCATAATAAAAATTGTCTGTTGACTTGATTATTTTTAAGGGTACTGTTAGTTTTGTTAGATAATTTTTATTACTGACCTATATTATTATGAAAAACAGCGTTATTATTATTTTGGTTATTATACTACTTGTTGTTGGATGAGTTTTATATTTTTTTAGAGACAATGTGAGAAATATATATGACAATACATCTGTAGAAGTAAAGGAAGAAATGATAGATACAAAAACAGACGTTAATGAAACAATAGTAGATGTAAAAGACGATGTGAATGAAGGAATTGAAGATATACAAAAATAAACAGTAATTTATAGAATGCACTGTAATTTTTATTCATAAATTTTTTATTATGAAAGATTCAATTATTCTAATTTTAGTTATTGTTCTTGTTGTTGTTGGGTGAATTCTATATTTCTATAGAGATAGCATTAAAGCTAAGTACAACAAAACATCTGGGAAAGTTAAAGAAACAGTATCTCATGCAGCTAAACAAATTAAAGAAGATGTAAAAGATTAATAATATCTATTATAAGATATAATATAAAAAATCACAGTTCAAGACTGTGATATCTACTGATGGAAATGAGGCAGTTACTTACAACACAATAATAGAGTTTCTGACTAAGATTAGGATTTGTTTTGATGTAGTTTCTCTTATATAACGTCTGCTGATGTCTGATGTAAAAAATTATTCGTTCTTTAAAAATACTTCAAGTTTATCAAACATACCGTTCCATCCTTTTTTCATATTTTCTAACATAGAATCATCATATGGATTGTCTCCGACCATTTTCATTTTTGTAATGTCATTTTCTGTTTTTAAATCAAATTCTACTATTGCCTCTATTATTTCTTCACCCGGTATCTCATAATGTGATGGTGGAACTGGATTTCCTTTTGAATCAGTAAATGTATCTAGCCAAGATAGAAATTTAGACTTCTCAATTACTTGATAAATTCATCTGCCCCAAAATTCTTGACCTTCTGAATTTTTAAAACAATATCTAAATATTCCGCCCTTTTTTAAATCAACTGAGATATATGATGTTTCAAAACCAGTTGGGGACCACCATTTCTTCAGTTTATTCGCGTCAGTTAATGCTTCCCAAACCTTTTCTATTGGGAATAAGAATGAACGCTCTAAAGTTAATTTATTCATATTAGCTTTGTTAAGTGTTAAATTTTTTTTATTTCTGACAACTTGCACTTGTGCGATATGTTTATACTACAACTGCCTAATTTAGCATGTTATATGAGCATATGTATATTTTTGATGTGTAATTTCTACATAAAATAAATCACAACACAAGTGAAATGAGTGTTGTAATTCCCTTATATCCCTATACGAAAAATCACAGTTTATAACTGTGAAGTTTAATGGCGGAAGATGAGGCGATTAGTTACAACACAATAATAGAGTTCTTGACTCACGTTAGAAGTAAATTTTTATTGTTGTAATTATATTTCTAGAAAAAACATTGTATTATTTACATAAATTATTACTTTAAAGTTAATGTTTTAATAGTATGAAATATTATGAATTTAAAAAACATTTATTTTTCTTCTGATGGTAGATTATCGAGGCTAAAGTTTTTTTTATATGAACTTTTGATAATACCTATTTTGATAATTGTATCTAGTTTTGTAGCTTTAGCATTGAGATTTCTAGGAATATCTATTATTTCTATTTATCTAAGTATAATTATTAATGTATTTATAAATTGATTATGACTTTATTTATTGGTGATGCTTATATATAAGAGAGAACATGATATTAATAGCGATGGAAGATACAGGATTAAATTAATAATATTGTCAGTTATATTGTTCTACTTTGTTTCTTTATTTGAATCTTTAATTGTTTTTTGATCTTTTTGATTTCTACAATATGTTTATATTGTTAGATCATTAATGTTTATTATTTGAATATGTATTATATTTTTACAATGGCCTCTTCTATTTAAATCCGGAGTAATCTGAGATAATAAATATGGTCCAGATCCATTAGAAAAAATAAAAAACTCACAGTTCTAAACTATGAAATTCAATGGCGGAAGATGAGGCAGTTACTTACAACACAATAATAGAGTTTCTGACTGAAGTTAGAAAGTATTTTAGTATTGAGGTATCAGATTTAAAATAAACTTGACATTAATACATAAATATATATAACATATATTATATATAAATATAAACAAATGTATTATGAAAAAATCATTTCAAGAATGGATTGATATATTTGATGATAAAAGCTCTTCCGAAGTACAAAAAGAAGAAGCCAAAAGAGGAATGATTCAGGAAGCAGATTCGTTCTATGATTGGAATCAGTTCTATATAAGGTCGAGCTCATCTGAAATGGAGATAGTCAGAAAAAAACTATCGGAACTAAAAGAAATTTTATAAAAAAAGGAGTGGAGAATAATCCACTCTTTCTTTAAATAAAAAAAAACACAGTTCTGAACTGTGATATATACTGGCGGAAGATGAGGGATTCGAACCCTCGGTACCTTGCGGTACACATCGTTTCCAACGATGCGCGATCGACCACTCTGCCAACCTTCCATAGTGGTAGTGTATTTAGTGAAAAGAGACTTGGATTCAAATATAAATTATTTTGCTCCGCAGGCTAACTTTTTTTCATTGCCAAAAAAGTTAGCAAAAAAGCTAGTTCTTTACAAGACTCGCTACTATTATTTAGTATGCTTTTCTTTAATGATCAGAGCTCAAACAATTTGTAAAGAACCAAATTTTTATCTCTATTTTGTGGAGTAAAAAATAGGTTTAATAAAATTTGCTATGAGTAATTAAAATATAATATCCATTACTTCTTTTAATATTTTTCTACCTTGTGTATGTTCCATATCTACTTCAGGATGGAATTGGAATCACCACAATGGTTTAGTTTTATGATGTATAATTTCATAACCATATTTGGATTTTGATATTCATTTTATTTCTTCTCATAATTTTGTAATTGCATATTTATGTGCTTCAAATACTTTATAATCTTTTTCATCTAGATTATTTCTAATTTCAATTTCTTTTACAAGTTTTTCTGACATTTGTGTCAATGTTGATCAAAAAGTGTGTGCTATTAACTGACATCCAAGACATATTCATAATATGGGAATATTGGTGTTTTTTATAAGAGATATCTCTTTTTTATAATGAGATGGTTTATGTAAGACACTATAATGAGATGATCAGGATAGGACGATAAGATCATATTTTTTTGTATCTGGGATTTCATTGTATTTACAAAAAGTAATATTTTTACCAGGGAATAAATCACTGATTTGATTGGTATGCAAACTTTCATTATCAACAACAAGAATATTTATCATAAAATTATTTGTTAAATAAATATACCAAAACTATTCATCATAAAATCATTACTCATCATATAATTGTCCAAAAATTTAAGTGTATATTTTTCCAAAAAATATAGGAAAATAATACCACAAAAATCGGATAAGAAATTTCTATAAGAGATGCTACTGTAGCATTTTTGCTTTTTATAGCTACCAATATAAGAGCGTTTGCAACTAAAAATAAAACTGTAACTATAATAAATAGTGTCAAATTATTTCACTGTTCAAAATATTTTTTGAATCCTACATTGTATTTCCCAAACCAAAAAATAATTGCAAAAAATATGCTATTGAAAACAGATGATGCAAAACAGAGGATTACTATAGGCATTGTGAGAAGCAGTTTATCCAATAGAGCATAAAGTATTCATCGAGTTATAGCTACTATGATTGAATAAACTATTCGCATATTATAAAATGATATTTAAAATTTTTCCTTGTACGTATATTATTTTTTTTGCCTCTCAAGTTATGTAGGATGATAGTTTAGGATCTGCTTTTATAAGTTCAAGAGATTGATTTTGATCAGCATCTTTGTTTATCAATATTGTTCATCTCATTTTTCAATTTACTTGTACTGCTAGAGTCACTTCATCTGAAACTAAATATTTTTCTTCATATTGAGGTCGTTTTCATTTTGTAAATATTGAATATTTATTTCATATTTGTTCCCACAATTCTTCTGCTGTATGTGGTGCAAATGGAGAGACTAAAATAACCAATGTTTCAAATGTTTTTCTGTCTATCTTTTCAATATCTGTTAAATGATTTACCAAAATCATAAGCTGAGAAACAGCTGTATTAAACCTAAAATTGTCGATATCTTCAGTAAGCTTTTTTATTGTTTGATGTAGTAATGTTAAACTGTTTCATTGTAACATTGTTTCATTGCTTACTTTATCTTTCAAAGCAACTATTTTATCTAGAAATTTTTTTACTCATTTGATTCCATTGGTACTTCGTGCGATTGCTTGATCAAAAGGTCACATAAACATTTCATAAGTTCTCAATGTATCTGCTCAGAATTCATTTATAATTTCATCTGGGTTGACTACGTTTCATCGTCTCTTGGACATTTTACGGCCGTCTTCTCACATAATCAATCATACATAATGATACTCTTGGAACGGTTCATCTTGAGATACGATTCATAAATCAAAAAGAAATTTTTGCCAAAATCTAGCATATATCATATGTCTAGTAACATGTTCAGCTCATCATATATATACGTCTACATTTTTTCGATAAGCATCTTGTTCTTTTCCTACAAGTGCGTTTTCATTATTTGGATCCATATATCTTAGTCGGTATCGTGAAGATCCAGCTCGACCTGGCATAGTATTGGTTTCGCGTTTTGCAGTAGTTCAATCTGGTAGTGTCACATTTACTCGGTCATCAATTGCAGCAAGGGGTCACTCTTCTGTTCCAGTTGGTTCATAATTTTCTACGTCTGGTAATGTAAGTGGTAAATCAGATTCATTTAGAGCGATTGCCTTACCATCTTTTGTCCATACGATTGGGAATGGTTCTCATCGATATCTTTGACGAGAGAAGACTCGATCCTGCATTTTATAATTTATCTTTTTTCATCATAATTTATTTTTTCATAATCGATCTTGCATTTGTATGATTGCATTTTCACTTGTGAGTCATGTAAACTCTCAAGAATTCATTAATATTCATTTTTCTGTATAGGCAAATCATCATTCATAAAAATATTTCCAAGACATCTCATCATCGACGATATTAATAGTTTCGGCTATCTTATCGTAGGATATCCAATGCGGTTCATGGGAATCTTTGGTGAAATGCTCATCTTCAGTTATTTCAACATGTTCGTTTGATATGAGGTCAAATATAAGTGTGTTAACATGGATTTTTCTATTTACATCTTTGTGTGCAGCGAAAAAATTTGCTTGGATTTCGAAAGGAACTTTTTCAATAAATTTGATATTTGTATATCATGTCTCTTCTTTGATTTCTCTGATAGCTGCTTCAAGTTCAGATTCACCATCTTCGATACCACCTATGATAAAATTTTTGGGAGCTAAGTTTCATCGTTGTTCTCATTTCAAAAAGTGAACGAGTACTGTTTTATCTTGGGTATTGCGCAGGATTACGTGAACAGTATTTCTTTCTGTATCTTTTTTTCATTCTCTTGGTGGGTTTTTTTTATCTCGACTATCTGGCATTATACTTTGAGTGATTTTGATTCAATATTTTTTTGCAAATTCAAAATCTCTTTCATCATGTGCTGGTACGGCCATCACCACTCAGGTACCATAATTTGCCAATACATAGTCAGCTATATATATGGGAACTTTGGAATTATTAAATGGATTGATTGCGTAAGCTCATGTAAATTGTCAATTTTTGTCTTTTTGTAATTCCGTTCTTTCAAGCTGTGTTTTATGTTTTGCTGCTTCTTTATAATTTTCTATGTCTTTTTTAAATTCATTAGTTGTAATTTGATCTATGAGTGGATGTTCTGGAGCCATTACTACAAATGACATACCAAATACTGTATCTATACGAGTTGTATATACTTCGAAATTTAAGTCAGAATTTTCAATGTTCATTTTAAATTGAGTACCTTCAGATTTTCATATTCGGTTTCTTTCGAGATCTTTCATAGATTCTTCTCGGTTTAGTTTATCTAGTCCATCGAGCAATCTTTGTGCATATTTTGTAATCCTAAGTACTCGTTGCTTCATGGGTTTTTGTTCTACTACTGTTCCACATCTTTCACATTTACCATCATCAAGATCTTCATTGGCGAGTCATGTCATACAAGATGGACATCGATTAATTGCTTTGTAATCTACATAGGCTAAGCGTTCTTGCTTGCTTGGATCTGTAATAGGCATAGCTTTATTTAGTTTTTCATCATAATAATGATTGTACATCTTTAGAAAAATTCGTTGTGTCCATTTGAAATATTTTGGATCGGCAGTATTTACCACTCTATCTCGGTCATACGTGGTCCCAAACATTTCAAGTTGTTTAATATATGTCTCTATATTTTCTTGTGCAACTATCTGTGGTTTCATTTTTTTTTGAATTGCGTAAGTTTCGGTTCATAATCAAAAAGTATCAAATCACATAGGATGCAATACATTATATCATTGAAGCATTTTTTTCCTTGCTATTGTATCGCTTGCCATAAATCATTTTGGATGTCATACGTGTAATCAAGCTCCAGATGGATACGGGAACATATCAAGAATATAAAATTTTTCTTTATTATTATCTTCAACGACTTTGTAGATTCCACTTTCTTTCCATTTTTTTTGTCGTTTGATATCTAATAATTTTGGATCGATGTCTGTCATGTTTGTTATTTAGTCTAAATGTGACTTTTAAAATAAGTTTTCTATAAAAAAAAACAAGATAAAATTTACATATTTTAAAATTACTATAAACTTAAAAACCAAATCAGATTTTTTTTAAGCATTTTGACTTGAAATCTAAATACATATAATTATATAACGCATTACGTTTCTTATTTTTTTGTATAAAAAAATATGTTATAAGCCAAGGTAGCTCAGTGGTAGAGCAGAGGCCTGAAAAGCCTTGTGTCGGCAGTTCAATTCTGCCTCTTGGCACCATTAAATTGAAGTTAAAACTAAGAATTTGGTAGGTATATGGGCATATAGCTCAGCTGGTTAGAGCGCGTCTCTGATAAGGACGAGGTCGGTGGTTCGAGTCCACCTATGCCCACCACTAAATTAAAGTGGAAATTATCGGGGATTAGCTCAGATGGCTAGAGTACTTGGTTTGGGACCAAGGGGTCGCGAGTTCGAGTCCCGCATCCCCGAAATTGATACACTGTGGTAACATAAAATTGGAAATCTATTTTGAATTTGGTGAATGAGAATCTTATAAACGTTGTCGTCTAGGTCTGACTATAAAGTCTACTTGGATAGTATGGGTATAAGAAGATCAACGTTATATCTATGAGTACAATGATCTTTCATTTAAAAGATTAATTACTTGTAGGGTAAGTTTCGGTAAATAAATGTGTAGCTTAACATCAGTTAATGACTATCGTTTATCCGAGATAGATATTTTTTTAAAAAAATCTATTGAAATTTGTTTTGGAATTCGTATTTAGTATGTTACTTGATTTTGTTTCTGAATTATTTTATTATACAGAACTTTTCTTTTTAATCTATAATTATTATTAAAATGGCTAACAAACCACATGTTAACGTTGGTACTATAGGACACGTAGACCACTGAAAAACAACATTGACAGCGGCTATTACAGCAGTATGTGCTACAAAATGATGAGCTAAATTTATGGCTTATGATGCAATTGACAATGCTCCAGAAGAAAAAGCTAGAGGTATTACTATCAATACAAGACATGTAGAATATGAAACTGACGCTAGACACTATGCACATATAGATTGTCCAGGACATGCTGATTATGTTAAAAATATGATAGTATGAGCTGCACAAATGGATTGAGCAATTCTAGTTGTTGCTGGTACAGATTGACCGATGCCTCAGACAAGAGAACATATTCTTTTGGCTAAACAAGTTAATGTTCCATCTGTAGTTGTATTTTTGAATAAATGCGATATGGTTGAGGATATGGATATGCTTGATCTAGTTGAAGAAGAAATTAGAGATCTTTTGACAAAACAAGGTTATGATGGGAAAAATACTCCTATTATAAGAGGATCTGCTTTAAAAGCTTTGGAAAATCCAACAGATGCAGAATGAGCAGCTAAGCCTATTTTGGAATTGTTAAATGCTTTGGATACATTTGTTCCTATGCCAGTAAGAGATACTGATAAGCCATTCTTGATGCCAGTAGAAGATGTATTTTCTATTAAAGGAAGATGAACTGTTTCTACAGGAAGAATAGAAAGAGGTATTGTAAAAATGAACGATGAAGTAGAAATACTTGGTCTTGGTATGGAAGCAAAAAAAACAATTGTTACTTGAGTAGAAATGTTTCATAAATCTTTTGACCAAGCAGATGCTGGTATGAATGTATGATTGCTTTTGAGAGGTATAGATAAAGAGATGATCGAGAGAGGGCAAGTTTTGTGTAAACCAGGTACAGTAAAAGCTCATAAAAAATTTGAAGCTGAGGTATATGTTTTGAAAAAAGAAGAAGGATGAAGACATACTCCATTTATGGGAGGTTATAGACCACAATTCTTTTTGAGAACAACTGATGTAACATGAACAGTTACTCTAAAGGCTGGTACAGAAATGATTATGCCTTGAGATAATGCAAAAATAGATGTAGAACTTATATATCCAGTAGCTATGGAAGATTGATTGAGATTTGCTATTAGAGAATGAGGTAGAACAGTTTGAGCATGAGTGATTACAAAAATTAATGAATAATATATAGACTTGCCCCGGAGCAATCCGGGACAGTTTTTTCTTATTTTTGTTGAGATAAAAATTTATATTTATTTTAAATAATTGTTTTCTATGTCAATTACAAAGAAAGATCAAACTCCCAAATTGAGAATAAAATTAAAGAGTTATGATGTCAAAATGTTGGAATCTTCTATGGGAAAGGTAGTTTCATTGCTTATAAAATCATGAGCAACAGTAAAATGACCTATACCATTACCTAAAAAAAGAAAACTTTACACTGTATTGAAATCTAATTTTAAGTATAAAGATGCTAGAGAACAATTTGAAAGAATGACTTATTCTAGACTTATAGATGTTGTAGAGACATGATCAAAAACGATAGAATACCTACAAAATTTGTCTATTCCTGTTTGAGTTTTGGTTGATGTTAAAGTATTTTAATTAATGAATTTTGCTGATGAAAAATACTAAGTGAGGTCTTGTAGTACAAAAAAAAGAAATGACAAGATTGTGGATTGAGGATAAACATACTCCAGCTACAATAGTTAAGATTGTGCCTCAAGAAATTATAAGATATAAAAATGAAGAAAAAGACTGATATATTTCAGCAGTTATTGGTGTAGAAAAAAAAGAAACTAAAAAAGAAAAATGAAAAAAGTTTGACTATACTACAGTAACTGAGTTTGATGTTGATGATTGATTTGTACAATCACATGAAGCTTGAAAAGTTATAAATCAGGATTTATTAAAAGATGTTAAAACTGTTAGTGTAATATGATATTCAAAATGAAAATGATACCAATGAGCTGTAAAAAGATTTCACTTGGATTGATGACCAAAAACACATGGTTCAAAATTTCATAGACATGTAGGTTCTATGTGAAATAGAAAACCTAGAAGAACATTGAAAGGACATCCTCATGCGTGACATATGTGAGATGAAAAAATAACATTGAAAAATATTCAAATACTTGATTTTGTAGATTCTGATAAAGAAAATTTAATTATTGTTAAATGATCTTTGCCTGGTTCTTACAATGGTTTGTTGAAGTTTGTTATAGAATAATATTTTATGATTTTGCATTTATGAAAATGGTATACTCTGTAGATATATATAACAAAGAATGAAAGGTTGTCTCAAAAGTACAATTAAATGAGAGTATTTTTTCTGATTCTCCTGTAAATTCAAATCTGTTACATGAACACTATTTGTATCAAATATCTAATGCTCGTGCTAGCATAGCTCACACGAAAACTAGATGAGAAGTAGCTTGATCAAATAAAAAATTATTTAAACAGAAATGAACTTGAAACGCTAGAGCATGAGAAAAAAGATCTCCGATTAGAAGATGAGGATGAATTGCTTTTGGTCCTAGATCAAATAGAAATTATTCAAAATCTATGAATAAAAAAGCTAGAAGATTAGCTATAAATTGATTGATTGCATTGAAAGCAAAGGATAATGAAATTATATGATTGGATATGTTTGATGTAAAAGAAATGAAAACAAAAACAGCCATTTCTGTTCTAAAAAATATCTGAATAGAAAAGAATAAGATTCTTTTTGTTATGGATAAGAGAGACATTATAGCAGAAAAGTCTTTTAAAAATATAGCTAATGTAAAATATATATTGGTAGACTATATCAATCCTTATGATTTGATGCATTATAATAAAATATTGTTCTTACAGTCAGCTTTGGAAAAAATAAATAAATAATTTATCAGATATAATATATAAATGACATTTAAAGAGATACTACAACAAAGAGCAAAAAAGAGTTTATCTACGAAAGCTATTAAAAAGTTTTCTCCTTATGATATTATTCTTGCTCCTATGATTACAGAAAAAACTTATAAGCAGCAGGAATCTGTAAATAAATATTATTTTAAGATTCATAAAGATGCAAATAAGAACGACATTAAGGAGGCAATCATCTATTTATATAAGGTGACTCCATTAAAAATCAATGTTGTTAATGTAACATTTAAATGAAGAGGTCAAAAAAAGTTAGTGAGAAAATCTTATAAAAAAGCGATTATTACTTTGAATAAGAAAGATAAAATAGAGATTTGAGCGTAAAGTTTTAAATATATGAAATGATTAAATGCCAATAAAGAAGTACAAACCCTATACTCCATCTAGACGTTTTATGGTATGATATGATTTTAGTGATATTACAAAAACTAAGCCAGAAAAATCATTAACGGTTTTTTTGGGTAAAACGTGATGAAGGAACAATAGATGAAGAATTACATCTAGATTTATGTGAGGAGGTCACAAAAGACTCTATAGAATGGTTGATTTTAAAGGTTACGATAAAGTGGATGTGCCTGCAAAAATTTTGAGTGTAGAATATGATCCATATAGAAGTGCTAGAATAGCATTGATATCTTATGCTGATTGAGAAAAAAGATATGTTTTGGCTTGGAAAAATATAAAAGTTTGAGATACTGTATTGAGTTGAAGTAACGCTCCTATACAAGCATGAAGTAGGAAACAACTAAAAGATATTCCTGAAGGTATGAATGTATTTTGTTTGGAAATTACACCATTTAGTAAATGAAAACTTATAAAATCTGCTTGAACAATGGCTAGTATTGTTTGAAAAGATGAGTTACAAAAGTTGGTTTTTGTAAAATTACCTTCGTGAGAAGTAAGAAAATTTAATGAAAATTGTCGAGCTACTATATGAGAAATATGAAATGAACAACATAAAAATGTTGTTATAGGAAAGGCTTGAAGACAGAGATGGCTTGGAAAAAAACCTCATATACTTTGAAAAAATATGAATCCAGTTGATCATCCACATGGATGATGAGAATGACATTCTCCGATATGATCAAAAAAATGACCAAAATCATTTACTTGAAAATTGGTTGGTTCATGAATTAAGACTAGAAAACAAAAGAAACGATCTACAAACTTTATTGTTTCTAAAAGGACGAAAAAATAATTATTGCGAATATGTATGTAAGATACAAATTTTATTTGTTTAAGACTGCTAAATAAATGGCAAGATCTCTTAAAAAAGGGTTTTATGTGAACGAAAAGATTTTGAATAAGGTTACTAAGATGACGGATTGATGAGAAAAAAAAGTAGTTAAAATATGGGATAGAGCGTGTCATATAGTACCACCTATGGTTTGATTTACTTTTGCTGTGCATAATTGAAAGCAATTTGTAAGTGTTTATGTTACAGAAGATATGATATGACATAGACTTGGTGAATTTGTACCTACTAGAACATTTAGATGACATCCGTTCTAAATTTAATAAATCCTAAAGTCAGAATTTAAAATTAATTTATTATTTATATATTCGATTATGAGCAATACAGCTGCTGCTACTTTGAAATATGCTTTGACCTCTGATAAGAAATTGTCTTTGATGGCAAAGTTGGTAAAATGAAAAAAAGCACAAGAAGCATTGGAAGCTTTGCAATTTATTCCAAAAAGAACTGCTAAAATATTATATAAAGTTATAAAATCTGCTATGAGCAATGCAATAACTGCATGATTGAAAACAGAAAACTTGTTTATCAAAACTATAGATGTTTGAAGATGACCAAAAATTAAAAGAATAAAATTTGCATCTAGATCGAGAGTAAATTATATAATAAAACATAGAGCTTTTGTGAAAGTCGTTTTAAATACTAAGTAAACTTAATTATGTGACAAAAAGTCAATCCAATATGAATGAGAGTATGAATAATGAAATCTTGGCCTGCCGAATGGTTTGCAAAAACAAAAATGGCTGGTGCTGATTTTTTTGTAGAAGATATAAAACTTAGAAATTTTATAGATAAAACATTTCCAAGAGTGGGTATATCAAAAGTTGTTATACGTAAAACTGCTAGAGAATGAGAAATTATAATATTTGCTTCAAAGGTAGGTGTAATCATGTGAAAACAGTGAGAGAAAATCAAAAAAGCTGAAGAATCTTTGAAAAAGCTTTTTTGAAAAGAGTTTAAAATAAATATAAAAGAAGTTAGATTGCCAGAATTATCTGCAAGAATAATGGCTGAATTTATATCTACACAACTAGAAGCTAGAATGCCTTACAGAAAAGTAGCAAAAAACACTTTGGCAAAAATACTTGAAAAATGAGCAATGTGAGCTAAAATACAGATATGAGGAAGACTAAATGGATCAGATATAGCAAGGACAGAAAAATTTATTGATTGAAGGGTATCTTTGCAGACATTTAGGTCTGATATAGACTACCACTATATGCAAGCTATGACTAAATATTGAGTGTTGTGAGTAAAGGTATGGATAGAAAAGTGAACATTATATTGAAATAAAAAGAAATCAAAAAAACCAGTCAACTTTTAATAATATGAACTAAGCAAAATGTTATTAACTCCTAAAAGATGGAAATTTAGAAAAAGACATGTTAAACCTTTGAAAGGTAAAAGTGTAAGATGAAGTTATATATCTTTTTGAGAATATTGACTCAAAGCAACTACGAGCTGATATCTTACAAATAAACAATTGGAAGCAGCTAGAAAGGTTGTTATAAGACACATTAAAAAGGTGTGACAGCTTTGGTTTAGAGTATTTCCTGATGTTCCTCTTACAAAGAAATGATTGGAAATGCCGATGGGTACCTGAAAGTGAGATGTGGATATATATGCTGCTGCTGTTAGAAAATGAAGAATAATTCTAGAGTTGACTTGATTGCCAGCTGATCAAGCTATGAAAGTTTTGACGTCTGCATGAAAAAAGTTACCTATAAAGACTAGGGTTATTTTGAAATGAGAGATTAGATAGTATTTTATTTTATTCACATTATTAGAAAATGAAAGGTAAGTGATTGTTTATGAAAGAGTTGTCTGATAAATGACCAAAAGAACTCGTATCTATGAGAAAAAAAATGAAATCAGAATTATATGCTTTAAAAATGAAAAATTCTATACGTTGACTAAAAACAACAAACGAAATCGGTGATACTCGCAAAAAAATAGCTAGAGTAAATACTGTTTTAAAATCTAAAATAAAGGAAAAATATGACGATAATATGAAATAAAAACATCAAGGAACTTACTTGAGAAGTCATGAGTGACAAGGTAAGCACAACTCGTGTAGTTTTGGTTAGGTCTGTTAAAACTCATCCTTTGTATAAAAAAAGATTTGTCGTGAAAAAGAAATATTATGCTCACGATGAAAAAAATGAATCAAAGTTATGAGATAAAGTTTTGATAAGAGAGACAACACCGATGAGTAAGTTGAAGAAATGGAAATTAATTAAGGTTTTATAGTTTTTATATTTTAGGTTTTTAGGATGTTACAAAATGAGTCTGTTGTTGTAGTGGCTGATAATAGCTGAGCAAAGAAAGCTAAGATAATAAGGATAATCAAGTCTTCTATGGCAAAAAAAGCAAAAATATGAGATAAGGTTGTTGTGGCTATTCAAGAGGCTACGCCTACTTGATCAGTTAAAAAATGACAGGTTGTTCGAGCTATAATAGTTAGAACAAGAAAAGAAACCAGAAGATCAGATTGATCTTATATAAGATTTGGTGACAACGCTATTGTGCTTTTAACAAAAGATGCAAAGTGAGAACTTAGTCCTATATGAAAGAGAGTTTTTGGACCTGTAGCTAGAGAATTAAAAGATTTGTGATACAAAAATATTACAAACATGGCAGAAGAAGTGCTTTAATCAATTTATAATTTATATTAGCATTCAAAAAAGATGAAAAAATTAAAGAAATCAGATCCTGTAATCGTTATATCATGAAAAAATAAATGAAAAATTTCTACTATAGAAACTATAGATTGAGATTCTGTTTATGTTAAATGAGTAAATGAAGTGAAAAGAGCGACTAAAGGTAAGTGATTCATAAAAAAAACATTACCAATACATATCTCAAATATTATGTATTATGTAGAATCTGAAAAAAAATGAACTAAAATAAAGATAGAAAAAAACTCTAAATGAAAAAATGTTAGAAAATCTAAAAAATTTAATTCTTTGTTAGACTAGTTTTATACTGTTTAAAAAAATTATGCCAAAGACGACTAAAGAAAAAAATGAGGCGTTAACTCAATTACAAGAGAAACTTAAGATCAAAAATATTAATGCTATTCCAAGAATTGAAAAGGTAATTGTTGCTTGCGGAATATGATCTTTAGTTACTAGAAAGTGACAAAAAGATTTTGAGGAATTTGAAAAGAATTTGAGGAAAATTACATGACAAAAATCACGTGTAATAAAGTCAAAAAAAGCTATTTCAAATTTTAAACTTAGGGAATGACTACATGTAATGCTTCAAGTTACGCTTAGAAAAAATAGAGCTAAAGATTTTTTGAACAGATTTGTAAAATTGGTATTGCCAAGAGTTAGAGATTTCACTTGAGTATCATCAAAAAGTTTTGATCCTAGCTGAATATTAAATATAGGACTTCCAAATTATAACATATTCCCGGAATTGAATTTGGATGATGTTACTATCCCTATGGGAATACAAATAACTATAGTAACAACTGGTGAAAATACTGAACAATCAAAAGCATTGTTGGAAAGTTTATGATTCGTATTTAAATTATAATATTTATTGATGGCAAAGGCAGCTTTGAAAGCAAAACAGTGGAGAATGTATGAGCAGAGATTTATAAAATGAAAACCATTAGAAAAACCTACAAAATATTACAATAGATGTAGGTTATGTGGTAGATCAAAATCCTTTATAAGAGATTTTGGTATATGTAGAGTTTGTCTTAGAAAATACGCTAGAGAATGAATGATTATGTGACTTAGAAAAGCTAGTTGGTAATTTTTTGGTTTAATTTATTATTAAAAAACAAGTTATGACTTATGTTAATGCCCCAATTCACGATCTTCTTATTAGAATCAAAAACGCTTATATGGCTCGTAAAACAGTCGTACAGTGAGTAGTTTTCTCAAATTTCAAAATAAAAATTTTGGAGTTGTTAAAACAATATGGTTTTGTAAAAGATTTCGAAATTATAAGAGAAGAGAAAAAAGCTTTTATAAAGGTTTTTCTAAAACCGGTAGAGAATCCAGTAAATGACATACCTGAGATAAAATTTTATTCAAAACCGTCTAGACCTTGGTATATAAGTTATAAAGATATCAAGTTGGTTGCTGGTGGTAAATGAATAGGTATTATATCTACTAGTCAATGACTTATGCCTGCACATTTGGCTAAGAAAAAGCAACTTTGATGAGAGTTGATTGCTGAAATATATTAAACGAAAAATCTCTATATTTTGAGGTAGAACGTTTAAACGCTTTAATGATTTAACATTAGTATTATGTCAAAGATTGGAAAAAAACCTGTTATTATAACAGATTGAGTACAGGTTATAATAGAAAAAAATATTATAAAGATAAAGTGACCACAATGAGAGTTATCATATAATTTTCTTGATTGTGTAGATCTAAAACAAGAAGAAAATCAGATTATTGTAAATGTATCAGATGAAAATAAAAGAAATATACGATGATTGACTAGGACTTTGATTCATAATATGGTTGAATGAGTTACAAATTGATATGAAAAAAAACTTCTTTTGATGTGAGTTTGATACTCAGTAAAATTGGAATGACAAAAATTGACATTTTCACTTGGTTTGGCTCACAAAGTTAATTTTGTTGTACCTGCTGATATCAAAATCAGCGTAGAACAGGATGCGAAATGAAATTATGTAATGACTCTAAAATGTATAAATAAGGAACATCTTTGACAGGTAGCTGCTAATATTAGATTTCTCAAAACACCAGAACCATATAAATGAAAAGGAATAAGATATTTTGATGAAGTTATTAAATTAAAGGCTGGTAAATCAGCTAAAAAATAGTTTATTTTTGTAATTTAGTTTAGATGAGAAATTTAGGGAAAAAAATTAAGCAAAAGGCTGCTAAATATTCTAGAAGAAAGCATAGAATAAATTTGAAGATCAAAAAATTTACTGATAATCCTAGAGTTGTAATCAATAAATCAAATATGTTTATAAAAGCACAAGTTATTGCTATTGATTGAAAAGTATTATCTAGTATTACTGATAAGGGTGCTAAATGAGATACAAAGACACAAAGAGCAGAAAGTGCTGGTACGACATTAGCAGAAAAATTGGTTAAAACATGATTGGTAGAAGTATCTTTTGATAGAAATTGATATCTTTATCATGGAAGAGTAAAAGCATTTGCAGAGTGAATGAGAAAGGGTTGAGTAAAATTATAATACCTGCCAAGAGCAGATAAACTTTATATTATATAATTATTTTTAATGAGACCAGAAACTTGAGGAAAAAATAAGACACAAAAAGAATTTGAAGAGATTTTATTGGAAGTAAGAAGAGTTACTAGAGTTACGACTTGATGAAGAAGAATGTCGTTTAGAGCGACCGTTTTGGTTTGAAATAAAAAATGAAAAATCTGAATAGGTTTATCAAAAGGTAATGATGTAACTTCTGCTGTAAAAAAAGCCTCCAATGAAGCATACAAAAATATGTTTATAGTGCCTATTACAAAAGCAGATACTGTTCCTTACCCTATCGTGTTAAATTATAAAGCTTGTTTTGTTAAACTTTTGCCTGCTTCTGCTGGTACTGGTTTAAAAGCATGATCTTCTGTTAGATCTGTGTTGGAACTTGCATGATATGGAAATGTATTGTCTAAAATTATTGGATCAAATAATAAATTGAATAACGCTATCGCTACAATAATGGCATTATCAAAATATAAACATTCAGATCACTTCAATGCTTTACATGATAAAAAAGCTGAAAAACAAGTGGCGATTGAAGATGCTTGATCAAAAAAAGTAGAAGAAGTTGTAAAGATGATGGATACTACAGAAACTTTAAACCCCGAAGTATCTAAAGAGGCCGTTGTAAAAGTTGAAAAAAAAGTTACTGCTAAAACTACTGAAGTTAAACCTATTGTTAAAAAAACTGTTAGTAAAACAACAAAATCTAATAAATAATAAAGCTTTTATTCACAAACATTGTAAAAAATGAAGTTACATAATTTAAAAAGAAGTACTGGACTACAGGATAAATCAAAGAGATTGTGAAGATGAAATGGTTCTGGTAAGTGAAATTATTCATGAAAATGACATAAAGGACAAAAAGCCAGATCATGATATTCTAAAACTCCTGGTTTTGAATGAGGACAGACATCTCTTCTTATGAGACGACCTAAAGGTAGATGATTTAAGAGATATTATAAATTGGTAGATGAATATGTTGTTATAAATGTTTCTGATTTACAAAACGATGAGAGAATTTTAAAATGAATTGTTAATAAACAGCTTTTGAAAGATTTGTGATATATCAAAAAAGCATCATTGATGGTGAAAATACTTTGAAATTGAGAATTTACAAAATCTTTGGATTTTGAATGAATAGAATCTTTTTCTAAAACAGCTATAGATAAAATTGAAAAAGCATGAGGAAAAATATTGGATAAAAAGTCAGCTTAGGCTGATTTTCTTTTATTAAAAAAAAGACTACAATGTGGGATAAATTTACAAAAACAGTTAGTTCTGTACTTAAAAATAAGTACATTATGGATAAAATATATTTCACTTTAATTATTTTGGCTATATATAGATTATTGGTATTTTTACCGGTACCTTTTGTGGATATTTCTGCTTTGATGGAGAGAACAATCGCACCATCTAGTTGATGACTTGGTTATTTTGTGATGCTTTTGTGATGAGCTTTGGATAGCTTTTCTATTATAGCAATATGATTGGCTCCATATATCAACGCATCTATTATTATGCAACTTATGTGATCTGTGATACCTCAACTTGAAGAACTTACTGAACAAGGTGAAGCATGACAAGCTAAAATAGCTCAATATACAAGATACTTATCTGTACCATTGGCATTTTTACAATGAATATGAATGGTATATTTTATAAATTATATGTTGTGAACTACAGTTATACAGACTACTTTACCAAACGTTTTGTTGTCTGCTTTTGTAATGACCGTAGGTGCAGTATTGCTTATGCGATTGTGAGAACTTATTACAGAGAAATGAATTTCAAACTGAGTTTCTTTGCTTATATTTTCATCTATAGTTGCGTGAATGACACAACAGGTTTATAGCGATGTGAGTTGATCTAGTAGCCTTATATGAGTAATTGTATTTATGCTAGTAATAGTACTTGTGTTGATACTTTTGTCTATATTTATATTGAAGTCTATAAAAGAAATACCAGTAATTTATGCTAGGAGATGAAAGGTAGAACAGACATCTAGTTTGCCGATACCCATGAATCCTGTATGAATGATTCCTATTATCTTTTCTATAGCATTTGTATCTTTCCCATATTTGTTATCCAAAATGATAGTCCAGTTTCAACCAATGAATACAAAATTGGTATGAATGGCAAATCGAATAGAAATGAACTTAAATATATATTCTCAGCAACCATGAGTTTGGGCTATAGTATTCTACTTTATTTTGATAGTAGCGTTCACGTTCTTCTATACTATGATCACATTTAGTCCAGATAAAATATCTGACAATATCCAGAAAAGATGATGATTTGTACCTGGTATTAGACCATGAAAAGAAACTGCAAAATATATAAATGGTATACTTATGCATCTATGTTTGTGGTGAGGTATATGACTTGCTATGATATGATCTTATAGTTATCTTATAAATTATCTTCCATTTATACAAGATATAGTACAAAGTATAGGTTCATTGCCAGTTGTGGTTACATGATCATGAGTAATTATCATTGTATGAGTGGTACAAGATATTATGAATAAAGTACAAGCTGATCTACTAATGCAAAGATATGAAAAATTTGATATAGACAAAGTTTCTGACAATCTAAGAACATTATAAAATATTGAGGCGTCGAAAGGCGTCTTTTTTTATTTTAGAAAATATAATATAAATCTAATCTGACTTGAATCTTATTTTTTAAATACTATATTGAGACTGTTAATTATTAATTTATTAGTAAAATTTTGATGCGTGGTTTTGGGATAAAGAAACAGCAAGATAAGCCGTTTTTGAATCGATTTAAATTTACTAGTGGAATTTATATAGCTTTTCTTGTTATATGTTTTTCTATATTTTCATTCTATTCCAATATTACTAAAATAGTTTTTTCAAAAGATAAAATAGATGTTTTCAAAGAAGACCTCAATCAGATTGCTTTTTATTTTTGGAATTTCGATAAAGAGGTTTCAAACTTTATTATCAAACTGGATGAAGTAGTACAGGATTATGTAAAATGAGATAATGTACTTATCACTAGAGCAAATGATATTGATGAGATCTGGTTATATATCAAAACCCATAGAGGTTACTTACGTAAATTATGATTTTCAAATTATGATTATTTGATGAATTTTATTTCTAAAGCGTGGAATTATAAACAAGAAATATTTACATTGCTAGGTAAGGATAAACCATTTAATTATCTTGTACTATTACAAAATACAAATGAAAAAAGACCCAATTGATGATTTTTTTGATCGTTTGCGTTTATTAGAGTCTACCAGTGACATATTGAAACTCTGGAAATTGTAGATTCATATTACCCTGATTTCATAGCTTATAATACGCGTTTGAAAATACCTTCATGGTCTAATGCGTTTTTGTCTGATCCTCAGATAGGATTTATATCTGCAAATAAATTTTGATTTAGTGATGTAGATGGTAAAAATATAAAAGATCTTTATGAGAAGATGTTTAATGAAACATATGATATGGCAAAAGTAGAAAAGACAATGACGCCTGAGTTATATGATAAACTTTTACACAAGGATATAAAATGAGTGATTTTTGTTAGGTTAGACCTGATTCAAAAATTAATTCCGTGAATCAAACAAAAGATATGGGAGCGACAATTTCTCAATGCTTCAGTCGACCTTATAAGGAAAGAAGTACGCGGTAATAAGAAGGAAGTATATATAAAAGAAATAAAAGAATTTTTTGATCAGAATAAATCAAGTTTAGCAAAAAATTTTGTTAATCAGTTTCAGGATATTTTAGATCAAAATTTATTCTCAATATATCTTTCTAACGTCTCTACATGACTAAATGCTTTTATAAAAACCAATAATATACAAACTGTTTTTTCTACTGGTAATATCTATGCATGGGATACCAATAATTCTTTTAATAAGGTAGATGGATTTATAACCAAAAGAATACAGATAAAAAACAATATATGAGATGTATTACTTGAAAAATATGGTGATGTGATCAATATCCAAGATTTGCCGGTATGAATTTATGATATGCAGATTACTTATCTGTTTGATATACCAAAAGAATATTTTGATTTTATTGCAAGTCTAGAAAAAAAATACTGAATCACATTAAGCGATAGAGAAAAATCTATATTGGGACTTCAACCAGCACGTTATGAACCGGATCCAACAGAAAAATGGCGGGAAACAAAAGCCACTGTATATTTTCCTTTAAGTATGGATATCCTCGATGTGAAGTGAGAAATCTTCAATAACAAATATTTTGTTTCACCATTTGCCAATGGCTTATTTTATCAGATGAGGATAAATGAGAATCACAGTGGTAAGACTTTAAATATTAAATTTCAGATTAGATAAATCAGATTTTATTTTAAAATTTGTATTATGATAAATAATAAAATCCAGCAAAATATAGAATTACTGCAGTGATTTTATAGATTTTTGTATTTATGAAAATTTTTGGAAAAGCAGATCAAAATCAAGGATATGTCTGTAGATGCTCAAGACTGCAGGATCCATACCTGAGACAAGAAAAACTTTGTTTTGAAATGAACAGTAGTAAAAAAGATATTATCTGATATTTATTCTCATCCTGAGAAAAAAAATATATTTGGATATATGGTAGAGATAAACTCTTTTAGAGGGATATTTTCTGTGATGAGAGAGATTATAGATACACAGAAAAGTTTCCAAATATTTTTAAATAAAAAATTGAAAGACAAATCTTTTGCATTTGAGCAAGTTATTAGATTCCTTAGAAATGTACTTAACCATATAGAAACTGCTGATGTTACTCTGAAAATAGAGGACTTTGTGAAGCAAAAAGATTTTCTATTAAAGGAAAAAAAGATTTCAAAAATAAAATTTGATATCAAATATGCTGATTATTTTGTAGAATGGAAATGAGGCAAAGATTATGGGTTAGATATAGAGATTGATTTTGGAAAATTGAAAGAATGACAAAAAGTATTTGATATCGTATCTTTGCATCAAGTGTATTTACTTGCAGAGTTTTGTTTCAATTTATCAGAGGTATTTAGAAGTGTGATGAATGTAGGTGAAAAGAAATTGATTAGGAAATTTCAGAAGAGGAAATAACAATAACGTTTGCCGATAGCCTGAATAAAGCAACAATGTCAGATAGTGGCTATTAGATAAGGCTGAATCTTTGAGCTATTTATGAAACTTATCTTGATTAATCAATCATGTCTGTAAATTTAATTCGGTTATTCTCATTTGCTTTGGAAGATATTTTTGTAAGTAAATTTTTTATTTCTTCATTAATTATTTTAGATTTATCGTTTTCTAATAATTTATACATCCAGTAGAATATTCATTCGTTATGTATGTTTCTTTGTTCTCGTCTTAATACAATACCAATAACATTTTGACTGTTTGAAGAAGTAAAAAAATTATTTATTGTCTTTTGAAAAACTTCATAAATATTATCTTGTTTTGTCCATTCTTCCGGTATTTTTAGAAAAATCAAAGATGCTTCATTATCAGGTAATTGGCTTCTAGCTTCTTTTAAACTTCTTTCAAGAGTTTTTTCGCTTAATTCTGTACTTTCCATTTTGTGTTTTACTTCACAGTTAACTGTTGGATTTGAGGTGATTTTTATATCAAAATCTAATCATTTATTTCAAGTCTCTTTTACAAATTCGAAAGGAATTTCTCTTCTATGCAGATGGGTACCTGCTTCTAATTCTGCAAAACATCAAGATACGTTACCTTCTTTAATTTTTGATAAAATATTATCGATATTTTTTATATCTTGGAGATTATATATTCTTTCCGCAAATCTACTTACCCTTTCTTGTCGTTGAAATCAACCAGTTTCTGTTCTAAAAAATTTTCTATCTTCTTTGGTTCTAGGGGGTTTCTTGTTATGTATTGAGAACATTGATTGATTGAGCCGTTCATTATCTACGACTAATCTTAGAAATTCTGTTGATAAAAACATTTTATAATAATCTCTATTTTTATTTGGGTGTTCCTCTTTAATGGTTTTAA
>JBAQPP010000002.1:0-2124 GCA_049305865.1 Candidatus Absconditicoccaceae bacterium | reverse complement strand
TCTATCATTAGCTGCCCAAGTATTTACGCTCGTTATTGCCATTTTAATTCCTTAAGGTCTAATGTGTTTAACTACAAATGATAAAGGTGAATTTATATATCCTGTAGTTCCATCACAATAAGCAGATAAATAGAAACTAACATATGTTGCTTGAAATACTGCTGTATATAAAGATGACATGGTGGTTGTTCTTTGAGCTTCACCATAACTTTTAAATTCAGTTTCAAGTAATACATTATCATAATCAGTAGTTACCACATTGACAGCTACGAAATGACCAGCTGTACTTTCTAAACCTGTAGTATATGAAATATCAAATTGATCACCAGCTTGAATATTATAGAAAGTAAAATAATAATCAGTATCTGTAGTTACTATTTCTGGAGCTGCTGAAGTGTGTGTAATAGCTTGTTGAGTTACACCAAATCCAGATCCAGTTTCTGCTTTTGATTGAATACTTAATATATTATTTGCTGTATTTGCAGGACCTAATACTATATTTATTCCATCACAATATACAACACAACATTTACCATTAGGTAAATATACAGCTTTAGATAATGCTCCAGTTGTAGTTTTCATAAAAACTCTATAAGTTCCACCAACTTGAGATGTACAAGCATTATCTATAATCTTTGAATAACCTGCAATCGCTGGCATTGTAATAAGTAAATCAATTGTTAATTCACCTGTAAGTTTTATAATACTATTTGTATAATAAGCAGCACCCATTTCATAATCTTCTAATCCACCAACAGGACATTCAATAAATCCTGTTCGTAATGGTTTTGTATTACCTTGTAGTATGCAATCAACAGATAAATAACCATCAGGTAATACAAGGTCAGCTGGATTATCAAAATTTAATGTAGCTCCAGATTCAAATGTAATTGAACCAAGGCTATTAACTGTAATATCAGATGAAACTACATCAGTCTCACCATTACGCTTATCTATACCATAGGTAATATTTGTATCTAATTGATTAAGTTCAGTAGCTGTTAAGGTGGATGTTTTAAACCAGCCTGATGTGTTAACGCGAGGTATAGTCATTATAATACTCCAAAGATTTCATTATCTAAATTGTGTGCTTGGTCTAATATAAACTGTGATGTCCTATATGTGCAACCTGTAAAGTTATTAGGTATTGGTTCTATTATATATACATCAAAATCATCATCAACATAATCAACTGTAAATGTATTTACATTTCCATCGTTATCTACTACTTCAATTTTATCATTGTGTTGTAAACCAGAAAATGCAGTACCATCACCAACAAAAAAGTTATAAGCTCCATAAGATATAGTCCCAGCTTGTGAGTGTGTATATCTATATGTGTTAACAATCATATAAGCAGGAAGAAAACCATCCAATACAGCAGATAAATCATTAATATCTTTCTGGTATTGTCTCTCATCATACATTATATTATCTAATTTATCTCTTTTCTGCCAAGTTCTAACAGATATTAACGAAATAGGACTAAACCATATGTCATCAGGTAATGTAACACCACCAACAACTGTAGCACCACCAGGAACTCCACCTTCATTATCTAATGCTGTGTAATGATTTACTTCAACAAACAAATCACCTAAATAAGCTCTACAAAGGTCAGATACTACTTGCGTAATAGGAGCGTTTGTAGCTAAAGACATTTTAGCAGCAATTACAGCTTTACGTTTTTCTAAACTATTGCTATGAGTAGTAATGCCATAAATCTTTTCCCAACGATCAATAAATACACCCATTTTATGAGGATCAAATTGATTAACCATTCGCTGATTAGATATCCACAAATCATTAATAGCTTTTGCAAATGCATAGTTTTCTACATATATTGCAGTTCCAGGTTCTACAGCATATGCAGTTCCTCTTGCTTGATTTAATGATTGTAATATTTGTTCGAATGCTGAATCAGCTTCTGCACCAGTTCGAAACAATAAACTAAATTTACCAGTCATTGCTTCTCCTTATATTACGAAAAGAGTTATTATTGAACTTACAGGTGCTGATGGAGTATCTGAAGAATCAATGCACCATAATCTAACTGTATTAGCAGTTAAAATATTTGGACATATTGTATAATTTACATATGCAATATCTGTATCAGCAGTAACT
>JBAQPP010000001.1:0-19127 GCA_049305865.1 Candidatus Absconditicoccaceae bacterium | reverse complement strand
GTTATGTTTGATAAAAATATCTCAAAAAGATAATACACTAATTCATCTAGAATAATATGCATGATGAATATCAAAGCTTTTATGCTTTTGTTTTATTCAATTATTTTCTTCCTCTATTTCTAACGGTAAAACTTTTATTGCGATTTGTCTATATCATTGTATTATACCAACTAACTTTCATGTATTAATGTCAAAAATTGGTCATCAGCTGTTACCAGAATTAAATTGTAACGTAAATTCATAAAATTTTAGTTGATATGGATCTTTATATGAACAATTTATAATTCATTTATCTGTCCTTAATAAAATATTTCATATAATTGGTTTGCTTACATCTCAATTAAAAAATCCAAGATTACATAGTGGATATCACAATATTCATATTTCTGTTCAAATGCCTTTTATGTCTTTAGATATTTTTACAAATTCATTCTC
The DNA here is from genome assembly GCA_049305865.1 of Candidatus Absconditicoccaceae bacterium. Classification (GTDB taxonomy): domain Bacteria; phylum Patescibacteriota; class Gracilibacteria; order Absconditabacterales; family Absconditicoccaceae; genus UBA6263. The sequence continues at coordinate 18,692 of JBAQPP010000001.1, read as the reverse complement.
CAATTTTAGAATTTTATTATCAAATTGATAAAATTCTTTATCTAAATATATTATTCATAAGTCCTTTTCGGGATATAAAAATAATTCTTTATTAACTTTGGGAGTGAATACTCTTATGTGAAAATGATCATCATCATCGTGTCTTACTAAATAATATAAATCTCAATCTGCATGTAATGAATTACTTTGAGGATCGTTTATGACATGAGAACATGTAATCATTCTATGTGGTGCCACAACAACTCAAGTTCAAAGTGTTTTCCAATTGATAGTTTCTTTTCAATCTTGAATTTGTTTTTTACCTCTCACTATCATATAGGTAGACTTTTTAACTCGATTTACACAATCTTCAAAAACTTTAAATTTTTCTGGAATTTTTTGCATTTTAACCTGTATTATTTGTTTTTCTTTTCCTTTTTTATTTGTTTTTCTTTTAGGTTTAGTCATCTGTATATATTATATTATAAAAAACCCCCATATTTTTGGGGGTAGAAAAATTAGTTTTTATCCTCTATAATATCATTTAAAGAATTATATCATTTTTGTTTTTTGTAAGTTCAAAGTTCCATATCAGAACGAACTCATAAATTAACATCATATTGTTTTTCTATTGTTCAAATTAAAGTATCGCTTCTTTTTTCTCTTAAAGTTCAATCATTAGTACGAGATCTACAGCCTCTCATTCAAGGAGCATCATTTTTACATCACATGTTTTTAATGGTTATATTCTAAAATCGTCTTGAATAGTGTCCTAAATTCTATATATAACTACTTCTGCGTAAATTATATACTATAAGAATGAAACGCTAACTATAAACTATTTGATTCCCCAATCGATAGTTTGACGAGCGTTTTTTTTGTTATAAAAATTTTCATATATTATATTAATATTATAAATCCAACTATAGCACCTATATTATAAATATGCTATAAAAAAAATCAAGAGATTTTATGAATATTTGTTTTGACAAAACAGAAAATATTAGCTTATGAATAAGGTATATAATAATAGTAGTTTTACACTGTCAAAAATAATATTGATGAATTATCAGATCAGAAGCCATAAACATTTGACAAATAAATAAAAGTATATATAATAATAATTATATGTTTTTAAATTAACTATTTTAAAATGATTTGGCAACAAATAAAAATAAAATCAGATATTGTTGATCGCTACAAAGAGTTTTTAAGATTTCCAGATAGAATTAATAGAAAGCAATATATGATATTACTCAGATTTATGTATGAATTAACAGACGTCTGATTTGAATATTATGTTAGAGATTATTTTAAAATAGTAGAAAAATGTGAAGTTGCTTTAGTTACTTGATGATTTAATGACTGATGTATAGATGTAAGATGTAAAAGATGAGATGAAAATATAGCAATACAATGTAAAAAATTTGGTAAATCTCATGTAAAACAAGAGCATATTTTATACTTTGTAGAGAAGGTTAAAGAAATAAAAGCAAAATTATGAAAAAATTTATCTTTATATTATATAACAACAAGTTGGGCTAATGGAGATTCCCGGAAAACAGCACAAGTAAACTGAGTAAATTTACGATATTATAAAGACATTCTAAAAATGAATAAACACTACAATATAGGTGATTTTATAAAAAATAACGAATCAGACGATAAAATTGTGTCCTGAATAAATGTTGATAAAATATTAGCTGAATATTACTATAGAAGATATCGATGACCTTTACGAAAATTAGCTTATGTTTTTGTTAATAGAATTTTGAAAGTAGAAGTAGATTACGAAAGAATTGGTAAAATGGTAAAGGAAGGAGAAACTAATTGATTAGTCTTTGTAAACAATAAAAATTATATTAGTAAAAAATATTTAATGTCAAAATAATTAGGTTTTCAAAATACGACAAATATTGCCTAAATTCCAATCTAGACCATTGATCCAATCAAGTAGGGTAGTTCGTATCTCATTTAAGTTTGGCTCCATTAATAAATTTCAACCTTGTGTTGAGATTTTTTTTAAAAATAAATACTATTGATTTATATATTGATTATCTTATATATCAATGTATATTGATTTATTGATATAATCTACATTAAATGACCAAATGTGATACAAAAATAGATTTAAATAAATTATCTGAGGTACTAGAGATACTTGCACAACCACTTAGATTGCAAATTGTTTGCATGCTTAGTAAAGTAGAAAGATTGAGTGTCTGCGAAATGATAGAAAAGTTTAAACTCAGACAAAATTTAATTTCTCATCATTTATCTATGCTCAAGAGGATAGGCATTGTAAATACTCAAAGAGAGTGAGTGAAAATTTATTATTCATTAGACAAAAAAATATATAATAATTTTAAAGCAAATCTTAAAAATGTTTTTAATATTTAATAACAGTTATGAAGAGAATCAAAATCCGCACAATTTCGCAAATTATAATTTTGTGAATTATAATATTTCTTGCATTTACTCATCAGCAATATGGAATAGAAAAGGCCTCGCCTATACATGCATATTGTCCATTTGGTGCTTTAGAAGGGATATTAACCTATATTTTTAGCTGACAATTTATTACCAAACTTTATCGAAGTAATTTCATATTGTTTGCTATATTTTCTCTTTTAACAATATTTTTTGGAAGAGTATTTTGTGGATTCTTCTGCCCATTATGAGCTATTAGCGAATGGTTGAGATCTCTTGGTAAAAAATTATGAATGAAAAAAGATTTTGAGCTACCTGTTAAATTAGATAAATATTTCAGATATATAAAATATATTATATTATTGGTCATTATCTATTTTTCATTTAGAGAGACTGCTTTGGTATTTGATGCATATGATCCATTTTCAGCATTCGCACACTTAGGTAATGAATTCGAAGAATTGATTTTTGCTTATTCTGTACTAGCTTTTGTGGTTATTACGGCGTTTTTTAGTAAATGACGATGGTGTAGATATCTATGTCCGCTATGAGCATTTTTTGGGATACTCAAGAAATTAAATTTTTTCAAACTCAAAAGAGATAACAATACATGTATATCTTGTGGTATATGTACCAAATCATGTCCAGCAAATTTAGAAATAAAAACCGCAGATCAGATTACCCATCCTGATTGTATTAGTTGTATGGAGTGTGTAAATGATTGTCCCAAAAATAGTTTAGACATATATATATTTGGCAAGAACATTAAAAAACAGACTTTTATTTTATTAGTTGTCGGTATCTTCTTTGTTACTCTTGGAATAGTTACTCTGACGCCTATATGGCAGACCAAACCAGTTTCAAACATAATTAATGAACAATGAATAGTTGATGTAGCCAATATTAGATGAAGTAATACTTTACAGTATGTTATCGACACTACCAAAGTTCCATTTGAATATTTTCAAAGTGAATTAAAGTTACCTATGGATACTAAAAAGACTATGAAACTAAAAGAAATATGAATTACTTATGATATTAAAAACTTAAGCTGATTGGTATTGGAAACAGAGGATTTCAGAGCTACGATACTAAAATATTTCCAGCAACAAAAATAATATTTTAATTATTTATAATAAATTTTAATGAGTGTATTTGATTTATTCTCAAAAGATGCATGTGATATACGTGGCAAAAAATCAACCGATAAATGGACTCGGACAGAATATTTTGATAATAAAAAAGAATTGGAATCTCAAGGTATCCAAGTTGTTCTTGTAGATATGATCAATCATCCTATAGAAAACGCTATACCTATTTCCAACGAATTATTTTTTGGAAACCAATATCCCAAGTGAACATATTTTATTCTTTATTGTCATTCTGGTTGATCTTCTGGCTATGTCCAGATGCAACTAAAACCTCAATTACCACAATATAATATTATAAATATGGATGGGGGTATTATAATGTATCAATTACAAAAAAATAATTTTTAATTTTATCAAACTTATTATTATGAAAAAAAATGAATGAAATTTTGACCGCTTGATCAGATTACTTATAGCTATTTTGGCGTTTATATGATGATACTTCCGACTACATTGAACTTTACAAATTGTTCTATATATAATATCTGCCATATCTTTGTTTACTAGTATTACATGATTTTGTGCTTTGTATTCTATATTTAAAATCAATACAAATAAAAACAAGTCTATTAAAAAAATATTTATCTGGATCTGGATCCTTGTTATTTTAATCTTATGATGAATATTAGCATTTCTTAGCAACTTCTTTAGCAGAAAGTTTTTCTTAGAAGATTTTGCTCATATGAACGATAGTTACAAACAGTTACTTTTCAATTCAGGTAAAGAAAAAAGAGCAGAATCCATTTCATATTATGAAAAACTTATTCCTGCTTATACACAGTTTCAAGATAAATATTCCAATTATAAACCGTATGTTCTCAAAAATGATACTAAATTAAATTCTGATTTAGAAACAATATCTATATTATTAAAAAATATAAAAGAAGCTGTATATTATGGTGATCTTGTAGCCACTCACAAAAAACTAGAAGAAATTAGACCAATATTTCAGGATATTTTCAAGAGAAATTGATTCTCTATGCTAGCTGTTACATTGGTAGATTTCCACGATATTATGGAAACTATAATCGAGTGAGCGGATAGTAAAGATACCACCAAGATTATATCTACATATCCTATTGCTGATGAGAAACTTAAAGAAGTAGAAGCTGAACTTAACGATTCATCTATACAAGCTATAAGGAAAAATCTAAACATAATTTTTGATATGGCAAAAAATAATCAATTAGACTTATTAGCAAAACAATGAGCAGATTTAAAATCAAGTTTTGTTAAAGTATATTTAATTAAAGGATAATTTTATTTTTTCATGTAATATATATGATTATTAAAATTCTTGGTACTGGATGTCCCAAATGTAAACTATTGGAACAAATGACAAGGGATACAGTTGCTGAATTATGAATACAAGCTGATATCATTAAAATTAATAATATGGAAGATATTATGCAGTATGATATTATGGCTACGCCTGCTTTAGTTATAAATGAAAAAATTGTAATTACGGGTAGAATACCTAGTAAAGAAGTAATGAAACATATTTTATTGAATGAAAAATAAATAGATGTTTAATCGACTACAATCTTTTACTGACTGGTTAATTTACTGAGTTATTAATTTTGATAAAGCGGCTCATTTAGCTCAGGCCCTAAATTTTTTTGTTTTCGATTCTATCAAAATACTAATCTTATTGATAATGATTGTACATGTTATGACATTTATAAATCACTATCTTCCTATTGAAAAAATCAGAGATTTTCTAGTAAAAAACAAACTCTATTGATTAGAATATCTATTTGCTTCTCTATTTGGTGTTATTACACCTTTTTGTAGTTGTTCTGCTATTCCATTATTTGTTTGATTTCTTAAAGCGGGGATTCCGCTGGGAGTAACATTTACATTCCTTATAACCTCGCCAATGGTTAATGAGGTTGCCATAGCTTTACTTGCATGATTATTTGGTTTTAAAATAACTGCTATTTATGTAATTACGGGTATTCTGCTTTGAATAATATGATGATTTGTTATTTGAAAGTTGAAAATGGATAATCAAGTTGCTAAATTTATTTTACAGGCTAGAAATACCACAAATACAACGATAGATCAAGTTAAGGTGAAATTTAGTCTGGTTTTGAAACAGATAAGTACTGATTCTTTTTCTTTGATATTTAAAATTATGCCATATGTTTTATTATGAGTTGCTGTAGGTGGACTTATTCATGGTTTCATCCCTACGTGATTTTTTGAATCATATATTACTAAAAATAACCCCCTTGCTATTCCCTTGGCAGTTATAATATGAATACCTATGTATACCAATTCAGCGTGAGTTATCCCTGTTGTTCAATCGTTAATTACAAAATGAATCCCTATAGGTACAGCTCTTGCCTTTATGATGGCAGTTATTGGTCTATCTCTACCTGAATTTCTTATTCTTAGAAAAGTAATGAAAATGAAGTTGCTGCTTACTTATTTTGGTATTATAGCTTTATTTATTATGATTGCTGGGTATATCTTTAATTGGTTATTATAAAAAATATTCTGTCGAATTTCGTTATATCTTCAAAATATTATAGATATTACTTACACTCCATCTAAAATCACTAATCTAATCAAATAGATTGCTTTGTAAATCATATACACTTAGCTAATTTATATTTTTCTAATTACGCGAAATTAACAGGTGGTTCAGCATAATATACAGGATCTCCATATGAATGAATAAGACACTTTTCATCTGAACCAGATCATTTTCAATAACTACAGTCTGATAAATAAGTTACTGTATTTATCTCATCTCATATTGTTCATTGTAAGTCTGCCGTTACTGTACCACCAGTATTATTATCGATTCATTTATGAGTAAATTCAGAATTTTTAATCCCAATATCTTCAGCCATAGTTCACATACCTTTAACTATATTTTCTACTGGTTTTTCTCAATTACTGGGCCTAGTAACATTTACATTAGTTGAAGGACAATCTTTATACTTTTCTAAAAAATTATTTTCTTTTATCTCTTTACCTTTTTTCGCATATCATGCTATTTCATTCTCAAAACTTGTTTTATTTAGTTCTGTGGCCATCTCTTTTGCTCAGTCTGTTTTATCTACTGTATTTAAAAATTCTTTAGCATTTCAGCTTTCATTAAAATCTCTGGAATTGACTTGTTCTGATATATTACTACTTCTTGATTCAAAATTATCACCACCTACCATCGATTAAATAAAAAAATAAAATACTACATTCACTCTAATATTAAGATTAATTTCTCTATATCTTTTTGATCCTGAGCCTTAGATATTTCTTCTTGTTCTTTTAGCTGTCTCATAAAATCAATAAGTTTCTGTGCTTTAATTTTCCATTTCTTATCTTGTATATCATCTATATGTTTTTCTAATATAGTATACATATTATCAATATCATCATTTGTACATTGTGGGCTTCTCAATAATACCAAAAGATCTCTCATTATATATCGATGAGGTTCAAGTTTCTCAAAAACTCTTATAAGATAATCTCTTTTAGTGATTTTTTTATGGATTAAGTAAATAAATCTCACATAAATATAATAACCAAAAAAAATATCCTGTCAAATATTGTTATATCTTTAAAATCCTATAAATATGTCCAATTAATATTCTTAAGCCATTAATTTAATTAAATATTATAATTATCGAATTATTTTATTAGCTGAATCAGTAAACCCAACTTATTTTCTTTTTATAAAATTTGACAAACAAAAAAAAAGATATACAATAACTTTATGCGGATGATTTTTAAATAAATCTATTTGTAAAATATATTATATGTTTTTTAAATATTTATCTTACCACATGAAATCTCGTCACAGTATCCATTCTCATTTAAAAAAGCATCACAAAAACTACTTATTAGGTATGTTTGGACTCTTTGCTATAATGAAGATGATTATATTTTTTGCTGGGATTTTTGGTCTTATATATTGGGGAGATATTTTTGCTGCATGAAATGAAATCAATAGTACCAATATTACACAGGCACCTTATAATTGTGCGACCAACGCAACTACGTGTAATTTATATAACAAAAATATAGGTAGTATAGCTACCAATACGTTTATTAACCATACAAACTTACAGACATTAAATATTTGATATAATGGTATAACTTCGATTGAAAGCGGTGATTTTAATTGATTATCTAAATTAACTACTTTATATTTTCAACAAAACCAACTCACTTGAGTAGAAAGTAGTGATTTCAACTGATTAACTGCACTAACTACTTTATATATTAATAACAATCAAATTGGTTCTATTGAAAGTGGCGATTTTAATTGACTAACTTCTTTGATAGATTTGGCTGTTGGTAACAATCCGCTTACTTCAATACAGAATAATAGTTTCAATTGATTATCGTCATTGACTACTCTATATCTTGCTAGTGGTTATATTAGTTCTCTTGGAAGTGACGTGTTTAATGGCTTACCTTCATTAAATAAATTGTATCTTAATGATAATCAAATTACTTCTGTAACAAATATAGATTTTAGTAAAATTACTTCGTTAATAGATCTAGATCTTAGTTATAATCAAATTAGCTCCATTGAAAGTGGCGATTTTACTTCTTTTGATCTATTAACTACTTTAAATCTTAGTTACAACCAAATAACATCAATAGAAAACACTGATTTTAATTGATTGAATTCATTGCTATACTTATATCTTCAAAACAATCTGATAGGTTCAATAGAAAATACTGATTTTAGTTGATTAACTACTTTAGTTGATTTATATCTAAATTTAAATCAAATTAGCTCAATACAAGGTAATAGTTTTGATTGATTAACTTCACTTAATAATTTATTCCTTAATAATAACCAACTCACTTCTATAGGAAATACTGATTTTGCAGGTATAAATTCTTTGATGTATTTATATCTTGCTACTAATCAAATCAGCTCAATAGAGAGTTGATCCTTTAATTCATTAAATTTATTAATAGATTTAGATCTTAGTGATAATCAACTCAGTTCAATAGAAAAAGGTTCATTTAACTGATTGAGTTCATTAAATATTTTATATCTTGGTTCTAATCAAATAACATCAATAAAAGATAGTTATTTTAGTGAGTTGCCATTGTTAACGGAATTGTATCTTAATTATAATCAAATAAATACAATAACTAGTAATGCTTTCAATGGGCTTAGTTCATTGCTATATTTATATCTTGATAACAATCAAATCAGTTCAATAGCAAATAGTTGTTTCAATCAACTTACATCATTGACTACTTTAGATCTTAATACTAACCAAATAACTGCTATAGAAAGCAATAGTTTTAATACACTTAGTTCTTTGAACTATTTATACCTTAATAATAATCAAATCAGTTCAATAGAAAATGGTGATATTAATACACTTAGTTCTTTGACTAATTTATACCTTAATAACAATCAAATCAGCACAATAGAAAGTTGATCTTTTAATGGCCTCTCTGTATTAAACGAATTATACCTTAATAATAACCAAATTAACTATGTGGAACTTGGTTATTTCGAACCTCTTACTGAATTGACAACCTTTGATATTACATCTAACTGTAATGCTAATTGAGATGAAACTCTTAATTACGGACCCGATAAATATGCCTATATAGATAGTAATAATTGTGTACTTATTGCTAGTTCTAATGCAGGAGATTTTACAACTAGTTTAGAATCTAAAAATTATATGTTAAATACTGATTACTATGTATGAGATCAGTCTATAAATTTTAGTACTTATCAATCATGAAATAAAGATGTAGGTTGGACTACCGAGAAGGCTGATACTTTTTTGGTTAATACTATAATGCAATCTATTATAGAGCCAAATTACCCAAATATTGTAGAAGTACAATATAATGCTTGAACTTCTATAACTAGTAATGGGCAACCTTTTGGTGGTGTCATACATTGACCAAAGTTTTTTAATACACAATACGTTCCTTGAGTAAGCAATGCTGTAACGGTAATGAAATTCTGAGATTTAAATCATAGAATAGATTTTAGCCAACCAGTAACTATCAGGATGCCGGCTCTTTGAAAAAACATATGAGATAGTGTAGAAATTTATAGTTCTGATGAAAATATTTATTGAATCAATAATCCTGCTTGGACTCGAGGGCAAACAGTAACTGTTATAGATAGAGATTGAGTACCTTATGTTGAATTTACTACGACACATGCAACTTTCTTTGCCATATGATGAGGAGTATGATCTTTTACTATCAATAATGATGATATATCTACAAGCTTAGCTTCTGTAAATTTTAATATATCTACAACTCCAGAAGCTACACATATGAGATTCTCTGATGATTGATCTTCTCGATCTTCTCGAGAAACTTATGCGACTTCCAAGTCTCGAACTCTACCTTGAACTTATTGAAGTAAAACTGTCTACGCTCAGTTTGATGCTAATAACGATCAAGTTAGTGATGTTGAAACAAATGATAGTATAAATTATATTGATCCTAATTGATGAGGTGGTGGTTGATCTTGTGTTTGATGAATTTGAGAAGCTTGTCTAAGTTTAGAAATCACCGCTGTTACTGGAGAATGTCGATATGGAGTCAATCTTGATCTATGAGACCATACTCAAACTTATAGTTCTTTCACTATGACTGGTGAATTTCTTTCAAACCATACTAGTACTACTAGACGATCATGTAATGATACTGCTTGAAAAGCTCCTTGGAATATGCAGATATCTTCTACTGATTTAATGGCTGGTTCTTACTCTATTGCCAATACAGATATAGAAATGAAAACAGCGGCACTTACAAAATATAGATGAAGTGAATCGTTTACAGGTTTAGTATGAGCGTTTGCTTCTTGGTGAACAGATTTATCTACACCTAGAAAAATATTTGAAAAAACTTCTCCTGCTGGTACTGTAGGTGAAATATGAACTGACACCATAGATTTGAGAGTGTTAGTACCAACCAATCAAGAAGTGTGAGCATATCAGGCTACTATCACTATTGCTTATCCCCAAATGTAATTTAATTTAATATAATATAATATATTATTTAAACTAATTATTACAAATAATAATTTGTATTGTTGTCCCTTTTAATATATTCAAAAATTTGACAAATATTTTTAAACAAATATAATTTAACATACTTTAGAATTCATATTATATGAAATGAAGAATAAAAATCATATAAGAAAAGGGTCTATGTACAATACAAAAAAACATATTCCATATTTAATAAAAAACATATGAAAAAATAAACATCACTATACTTTATGAGCATTAGGAATTTTTGCTGTTATTAAATCTTTCATATTTATATTTTGATTATTAGCTAGCCTTATTTTCACTCAAAATACATCTGCAAGTTCTCCACTATGTATGTCTAGGGCAAATACTCAACTTTATGAATGGATTACTAGAGTTAAAATTAATAATTGAGAACAAATTACTTCTAAAACTTGATATATTGATTATACAGATTATCCTATTGCTAACCTAACTGCAGGTACTACTTACCCAGTAGAGGTAGATGTTGCAACAGATTGAAGTACATATCAAGAATATGTAAAAATATGGCTTGATATGGATCAAAATAATATAATTGGAGATACAGAAGAATTAGTATTTAACATCAGCGGTGATGTTACGACACTTAAAACTTTTACTGGAAATATTACTATCCCAGAAACAGCATTTAACGGTCACATATATATGCGTATTATTATGCAATATAATGCGACTCCAAATTTATGTTGATCTTATCCTTATTGATGAACACAAGATTATCTAATAAATCTTAGATGAGGAACTTCCAACCCAGCAAACAATACTCTTACAGTCTCAAAGTCATGAAATGGTTTTGGTCACATTATAAGTTCGCCATCATGAATAGATACTTCAGGATGAATAAATAATTTTGATTTTTTTTCTGGAGATAATATTACTTTAACTGCCTTGGCAGATATTGATTCTACTTTTTCTAATCGGACATGAGATTGTACTGGTATTAATACAGATTATGTGGTTAATATGGATACTGACAACAGCTGTACAGCAATTTTTACTTCATTATCAAATGGTTGATGATGAACTTGTACTTCTTGATTACCTTGACAAGCATGTCTAAGCTTAGAAATAACTGCTGTTACTGGAGAATGTCGATATGGAGTCAATCTTGATCTATGAGATCATGCTCAAACATACAATGCATTCACTATGACTGGGACATTCCTTTCAAATCATATTAGTACTACTAGACGATCATGTAATGATACTGCTTGAAAAGCTCCCTGGAGCATGCAAATATCTTCTACTAATTTGCTAGTAACTGGAACCTCATATTCTATTGCTAATACAGATATAGAAATAAAAACAGCGGCACTTACAAAATATAGATGAAGTACTTCATTTACAGGTTTGGTATGAGCATTTGCTTCTCGATGAACTGATTTATCTACACCTAGAAAAATATTTGAAAAAACTTCGTCAGCTTGAACGGTCGGAGAAATATGAACTGATACAGTAGATCTGAGAGTACTTGTACCAACCAATCAAGAAGTATGAGCATATCAAGCAACTCTCACTATTGCTTATCCTCAAATGTAGTTAATATTATATTATCCCAAAATAATCTTAATTAATGTTTAGTAGCAAAAATATAGAAAAAAAATATATTTACTTTATTCTATAAGAATAATTATTTATTTTTAACTATTTTTATGCAAGATAAATTATTTTCGTTTAAACAAAAATCAACCGACTTTATTGTAGAAGAGGAGCTACCGTTTTCTTTATCATGAAAATGAGATGCTTTTTTTGTTTTCTTTGAAAAAAGAAATATAAATACTATGGACGTTGTAGGTCATCTCTGCCATATTTTTAATTTATCTAGACTTACACTTGGTATTGCAGGACTAAAAGACAAAAAGGCTATTGCTAGACAATGGATATGCATTTATAGAAGTGCTTTAAAGCAGATTGGTTGAGAAAAAATATTTCTACAATGATTATCTGAAAAAGTTAAAATATTGAAAACTGATCGGAACGAAACTCCTATTGGTATGACTATACCTATAAGAAATCTTTTCCATATTAGACTCAGAGCCAATAAAAAACTTAGTTTACAAGAAAAAGAAACTACTAAGCAAAAAATAACAAGCCTATGCGAAAAAGGTTTTCCAAATTTATTTTGATCCCAGAGATTCGGTGTAGAATGAATAAATCCTAGACAAGGCAAAGATATCTTAGACGGTAAGCTAAAACTTAAAGAGAAACAAGAGCGTTTATTTAAAATTCAGGCTTATGCTAGTAAAATGTTTAATGAATATATTTTTTCAAGAATCAAAAAATGATTAACAATTTTAGACGGTGATATTATAGAAATTATAGATCCCAAAAATTTTATAAAAAAGCAATTTTGAGTATATCAATTAAAATCCAATACAGTGAAATTATTTGATACATCCAAAAGAAATCAAGATTTTTTTTATTATCCCAAAGACTTCCAAAAAGAGATCCCTTTTGATCAATCTACTATGATGATTACAGCTCCAGTTGTATGATATAATCTATTATTATCACAACCATTGACTCAAGCTGGTCTTAGAGAAAAATCTTTTTTGGATCTTCAATGATTAAATTCACAAAAATTAAAATTATGTATGGAATATAAAATATTCTGAATTAGAAGACCTATTTGGGTCTTTCCTCAAAAAGTAAAAATCAGTCACCAAGGAGATGATATATTATTAAATTTCTGACTTCCATCAGGTTCATATGCAAGTATCATGATAGAGGAGTTGCAACGTGCAGTATGAATCGACGTTTCTTTTGAAGACTAAAAAATTTATTTCTTATTTTCACATTCATCTAAATCTTGTATGTTGATTGGGTCATTTTTGTGGTGGTCTGGGATTTCCAAATTTTCTTCATTCAAATTTACTTCTTTGTGGTTCATCTGAGCGAGATTGCCCTCATCAAAAATTACTGTTTTGTGATGGTTTCCCAAACTTTCTTCATTCAAACCTACTTCTTTCTGGTTCATCAGAACGATATTTATCTCATCAAAACCTCTTTTTTTCTTGATTATTACTTCCATATTTTCTATCTTCAGATCTATTACTTGGTGGTCTCTTATAAGAAGTTTTTCATCATAGCAACACGCCTTTCTTAGCTGCTTTACCAGTCTTGTCTGTAGATTTATTTAAACGGATATTTGCATATTGTCATTTATCTGATACTGTAATATGATCAGATTTTTTTATTCTTGTTTTATGAGCTTTTTCTATATCAGAAAGAAATTTTTCTTCTTCTGGTGATACTAGCATGATTGCTTTACCAAATGCTCAAGCTCTACCAGTTCTACCTATTCTATGTATATAACTTTCAGTTTCTTTGGGAACATCAAAATTTATTACAAGTCCTACATTATCCATATTCAAACCCCTTGCAGCGACATCAGTAGTTACAAGTACTCTTATAAATCCATCTTTAAAACTCTTTAAAGTAAACATTCTTTTACTCTGACTCATATCTCCATTTAGCATACCTACTTTATATCATGCCTTCTCTACAATATCACGGATTGTTTTGGTATTTCTTTTGGTCTGTGTAAATACCAATACTTTATCATTTGAATGTGTTTTGACCAGGTTTATAAGGTTACTTAATTTATCTTCATGATTTATACTCATATAACTATGATTGATCTTATCGACAGTGACAGCTTCTCATATTTTTATAAATTCATATTCATTGACGTGTTCTTTGATAATAGATTTTATATCATTATTGATTGTCGCACTAAAAGTATAAGTCTGTTGGATATGACGCATCTGCGCTCGAATTTTTTTTATATCGCGGACAAATCACATATCAAGCATCCTATCTACTTCATCTAATATGAAAAAATTTACAGTACTGATATCTATGACTCATTGATTCATAAAATCCATCAGTCTTCATGGAGTAGCTACAATAATGCTTGGTCATTTCACAAGTAGTTTTTTTTGTGTTACCAAACTTGCTCCACCATAAATACAAGCTGCATTTACTCTATAATATTTTGTTAACGCAAAAATTTCATCACCAATCTGATTCACAAGCTCTCTAGTGGGTGCAAGTATCAGCGCTTGTAATCATTTAGTATTGGTATCTATTCTTTGTAATAACGGTATTAGAAAAGCCGCGGTTTTACCAGTTCATGTCTGTGATTGTCAGACAATATTTTTTCAGCTAAGGGCTGTTTCTATCACTTGTCTTTGAATATCAGTTGCTTCATGATATTTCATTTCAGTTAAAGCCTTGAGTATTCAAGCTTTAAGATTTAATTCGCTAAATAACATAATTATAGGGAAATAATAAAATTGAGGAGATTATGATTATAAGGATAAAGAAAATAAATAATAGTATATTTAACTATATATTATAAATTGACAAATTTTAGTATTCAGATTATAATTTATTTATATAATTATTTTCAAACCACAATAAATATGAAAAATACTTCCCAGATTAAATCAAAAGATAACCTAAGAGATATTGTCGAACAAGTTAATAAGTTGCATAGAAAGAATAATTATATAACTTCTTATAAATTTTATATATTGATTAGTATACTAATCATAATTTTTAGTTCTTTATGATTTTATTTAACTTATTTCGAAAATAAATTAATTATATCATATATTATGTCTTCATTATATATATTATTTTTTTTGATGTTTTATTTTCTTGCATTTGGTCGAGATAAAATAAAGCGGATGTTTATAACTTCTTTGATAGGTATAAGCTCAATCTATTCACAGCTATCAAACATTCTAAAATATTTCGACAAGAATATAAATGAATTTTCTTGGATATATCATATTATTCCAGGTATTTATTTTATACTTTTTTCTTTTTTACTTAGACGTGCTTTAGTCGATATCTGTAGATCAATCAATATAAAATATTGAGAAAGAATATGAAATGGTATTCTTTTATGAAGCTGGATTATATCCATTATAGTTAGTTTATTATAGTTACAAATCTTAAATAAAAAAACTGAATTTTCATCCAGCTTTTATTATTATATTTTACTATAATTTTTCTCTATACTTTTAATATATCAAAAGCCTCTTTTGATGTATTTCCTTTCTGTAGATTGGATCTGATTTTATCTTCAACTTCTGCTAATTCAAAGCTACTAAGACTATTTAGTATTCCTTGTACTTCAACTCAAGTATCAAGTTGCATTTCTCGTGGTTCTTCCAATTCTTGCTGTTCTCATCTCCCGCTAATATTTCTATCTTCAATATTGATATTAACATTTAAATGAGAAATAAATTTAAGAACTTCTTGTAATTCTTTTTCTGAAGCTGTATTTATAAATTCATCCATAAGTAATTTGTTTTCATTTAATATTTCTTTTGTATTCATAAAACAAGTTAAAATATAAAACTTTTAATCCTTATCGCTCTTAAAATAGTAACCCATCACAAATCATAGTGGAGCTCATATAATAGATCCAACCAATGTTAGCAGTGAATCTAATTTTATAAATAATTCTGTATCTTGAGTAATATAATAAAATAATATATTATAACCTATAGTGACAAGTATACTTCCAAATATTGCAACAAAAAATCACCATACAAAAATCTTTCAGATTTTACCTCTAGTCTGATCATTAAATTTTATTGAGTTGGAACTGTCTGAATCATCTGTTACTTTCTTTTCCAAAGTATCAAAACTTTGTTTTAAATCTAGATCTGGCATTTTTTATTTTTTGAATGTAAATTGGATTAGTTTCTTATAAGAATCAAACAATAAATTAGTCTGATCCAATAAATCTTTTATACTAAGATTGATATTCTGTAATATTTTTTCAAGATCCTGTGCCAACAGTTTATTAAATTCTTGTTTGTTTAATTGTTCAATTATTCTTTTGATATCATCAGATTCTTCAATTAATTTTTTTATAGTCCCTATATTTTTTTGTATAGAGTTCCTTATATTATCATTTTGTAAAATGATTTCTCTCTTATCCATTTTTATCTAAATCTGATAAATATTATTGTTGATTATTGATATTTCATTCTTTTTTGGGTTCTTCAAGTTTTACAAAACTATTTACATCATCAGTTGCTTGTTTAGCTACTTGTTGGGTTTGATTTACTACTTGTTCTCATACTTTCCCTGCTGTTTCCAATCCTTTACTTACAACATTTGTTGCTGTTCATAAGGTTTTTTCTCATACTGTACCAGCTGCTTCAAGCCCTTTGTTTACAACATTTGTTGCTTCTCATACTGCTTTGTTTCATAAATTTTCAACAGCATTTCATATATTTGTTAAAGTAGATTCAAATTTACCAAACAATCATGATTCTTCAGCTTTAACTGGAATTGTAGCTGTTTGATTTTCTGGTTTAAATTCAGGAGATACGGTCTGTGTTACAACATTAGCTTCTGGCTTTGCAGTACTAGTAATATTTCACTTTCATGTGAAAGGATCTGGATTTCAAGTTATTTTTGCAATTAATCAGACAATGTTATCTATAATACTCTTATGTTTAACTGCTCATGGTTGATTATTGTTTTGTGTTGTTTCTCCATTCACAAGATTAAGAGGATTAGATTGTCAAACTGGTAATTGATCCACTCATTGAGTACTTGCTGTAATTTGTTCATTAACCATTTTTACTATAATTTAAATAATTAAATTTATACATAATAATTCTACTCTAATTGCTATAAAAAACAAATTATCACAATTCAAAAGCTTTTTTATATTGCCTTGTTGGTAAAAGATTATACAATATCTGTTTTTTTGAGTTATTTTACCTCATAATTGCTCAAATAGCTTCAAATTTAACAAGGAATATTTATACAGACTATAATTCTTGTTTTAAAATTTATAATAGATCAATTATTTAATGCAAAATTTAACTTACTCTTGACCGTGAGAAAGGATAGATACTCGGCTTACAAAGCAATTTTCTTATTCAAGGAATTTTTTTCATCATATCATAGAAAGAAGCTGAATATCGGTTAACAAAAAGCAAATCAAAAAATCACACAAACTCAAGGAAGGAGATCAGATTTTGATAGATGATTTATCTAGATATTTGTCTCCAGTCATATTAGATGAAGCTCCAAACATCCATATACCAGTGATATTAGAAAAAGAAGATTATTTAATCATCAACAAACCCAAATGAGTATTATCTCATCCCAATAGTGTACGAGAGGTTTCTCAACCATCGGTAGTCGGATTTCTTTATCATAATTATAAAAATTTACCCACCATCTGAAATTTTATCAGAGCCTGACTTTTACATAGGTTAGACAAGGATACTGATTGAGTAATGATTATAGCGAAGACAGAAAAATGATTGTCTCATTTTAAACAATTATTTCAACAAAAATCTGAATCTAATCTTGTTCAAGATAAAGAATCTGCTCCTCTGAAAAAATTTTATCGTGCAACCTGTTATATTACAGATCAATGAAAAGAATTTATTGCAGATATTTCATCACAACTTCCATATTACATACAAGAAATGGTAATTCCCAAGATCCCACATTATATACCCAAACTTTGAATCACCAAAATACTTTCATTAAAAAAAATAGATGATAAAAAAGTATCATTTACTATAGAAATTTTAACCTGACGTACTCATCAGATCCGTTATCACCTATCTATACATTGATTGCCTATAGTAGGGGATTATCTATATTGAAAAGAGGAAGAAATTCCTATGCAATTGACTGCTTATAAACTTGAATTTATTGATCCAGATTGAGATAATCAGATTGTAGAAATATAAAAAAAAATCCTCCCGTAAAAAACGGGAAGATTTTTATAGGCTTTTGCATACCTATGATTTCATATGCCTTTCCTTTTTTTCAGGATAGACACTTTGAATGGTAATGAGGATACCTGTCTCCTCAACACCCCCAAAGAATGGGTTATCCGCCGTCCCGAAACATTTCATATCAGGAGACAAGTTCATATAGGCGTTAAACAAGGGTGGAATACTCTCATTTACTTCTCTTAGAACTTTTTGTAGATTTTTCTTATCTTTCTCGTAGTCATTGCCATCAAAGGCATCGGTTAGAAAATGAATCTCTCTTTCGACAGAACTTAATTCCACCTCTGGCTTAGGAAAGACTAGTTTGT